>NZ_JACCEZ010000019.1:0-82820 GCF_013416305.1 Rhizobium sp. WYCCWR 11128 | reverse complement strand
CAGGAACGTCCTTCCAGGCAAAACCTTCCTTCGAAAGATCCTGCTTCAAGACGTTCAAAGCCGCAGCCTCGCCGCCAGACGTCCACCAGTGCAGCATCTGCACTTCCTTGACGTCAGCGGCGTGGGCGGACACATGAGCGCCGGCCAGAGCCAATGCGACCATTGCGGTCGTGGTCAAAAACTTGTTCATCGAAGAACCTCCCAGTTCCAGTTTGGAAGATGCGGGACCCATTCCCGCACCAATCACCCGCCCTCCTCGAGCGTAGTTCGGCCGCCGGCTAGGCCGGCTTTTCCGTCTGCGGCATCCACCAGCTGGTGCGCTTGCCGATATGCATGTTCAGCGTCTTGGTCTCGGTGTAATCTTCGACCGCATGGCGACCGAGTTCGCGACCAAGGCCGCTTTGCTTGTAACCGCCGAAGGGAAGTTCCGAGGCGCCGTCCATGAAGGTGTTCATCCAGACCGTCCCCGCCCGCACCGACCGGCCGATCGTCAGGCACGTGTCGAAATCGCGGCTCCAGACACCGGCCGACAGGCCATAGTCGATGGAATTCGCAATCCTGATGGCTTCGGCCGATGTCTCGAATGTCAGGACCGAAAGCACCGGACCAAAGACTTCCTCGCGCGCCACGGCCATATCGGGGGTGACCTCTTCGAGGATCGTCGGCGACATGAACTGCCCCATGCCGAGGTCGAGCGTCTCGCCGCCATGCGCGACCCGGGCACCGCTGCTCCTCGCGGCGGCGACGTATCCTGATATCTTCTCCAGGTGTTGCGGCGTGATGATGGCGCCGACCTGCGTCGAAGGATCGAGCGGGTCGCCGACCTTCACCGCCTTCGACAGCTCAGCAATCCGCTTGACGACATCGGAAGCGATTGATTTGTGAAGGATCAGCCGCGAGCCGGCATTGCAGCACTCGCCGGCATTGAAGTATGCGCCGAAGACCGCGGCATCGATAAAGGCATCGAGATCGGCATCCGGGAACACGATCTGCGGGTTCTTCCCGCCCAGTTCCAGCGAGACCTTCTTCAGCGTCTGTGCGGCTTTCGACATGGTCAGCTTTCCGACACCGGTCGAGCCGGTGAAGGACACCATGTCGACGTCGGGATGCGACGTCATGACCGCACCGACCTCTGGTCCCGTACCGGTGACAATGTTGACGACGCCATCCGGCACGCCTGCTTCCTGCAGGATCTCTCCCAGCACCAGCGTCGATCCTGAGGTCAGTTCCGAGGGCTTGACGACGGTGGTGCAGCCAGCGGCCAAGGCGAATGGCAGCTTCTGGCCAACGATCAGGAACGGAAAGTTCCAAGGCGTGATGATCGACACCACGCCGATCGCTTCGCGCAAGACGACGCCGAGCGTGCCATCGCCGAGCGTGTTATAGCTCTCTCCGTGGAGGTCGCGGGCAAGAGCTGCCGCATAGCGCCATATGTCAACGGAGCCGGCAATTTCTCCCCGCACCTGGGTGATCGGTTTTCCCGCCTCGATCGCATCGAGAAATGCTAGCTCCTCTGCACGCGCCGCGATCAAATCAGCAGCCTTGAGCAGGATGGCGGAACGTTCGGAAGCGGTCATTCGGGGCCACGGCCCGAGGTCGAACGCCTTGCGTGCCGAAGCGATAGCATGCTCGGCGTCCCTCTTGCTGCCGGTCGGAAACCGGCTGACCACGACACCATGGCTTGGAGCGACACGCTCGATCGGATCGGAGCTGCCTGCCTCCCATTTGCCATCGATGAGCATCTTGAAATCACGCGCTTTGTGGTCTCTGAGCGCGGTGGGGTTGACGAGAACCGTCATTACCATTCTCCCTTGAACGTTGCCGGGCGCTTCTCGCTGAATGATGCGACGCCCTCCTTCAGATCGCCGGTCTTCGCAGCGAGGATCGAGCCCAGGGCTTCAACCGCGGTTCCGTTGTCTTCGCCGTTTGCCGATGCGATCATCAACTTCGCGATCTCGGTCGCAGCCGGCGCCCTTGCGGCAATCCGCCCAGCATATTCCCTGGCGGCGACGAGCGCGTTTCCTGTGGGAACGACCGCGTCTACGATCCCGAGCAGGCGTGCCTCCTCGGCGGTGAATATCTCGCCGCCCAAGGCCATGCGCCGGACGGCTTGCGCCCCGAACCGGCGCACAAGACGCTGGGTCCCAGACCAGCCCGGCACCATTCCAAGGCCGGTCTCGGGCAGGCCGATCTTGATCTGCTCCTCTGCGAAGCGAATGTCCGCAACCCCTGCAAGTTCAAGCCCTCCCCCGAGGGCATGGCCATTCAGAGCCGCGATCAGCGGCACCCTGAGCGTCGCCAGTCTTTCGAAGATACGGTGGCCATGCCGAACCCAGAGATGACCGAACTCCTGAGGCAACATTCCGCCCCAGGCCTTGATATCGCCTCCAGCGGAAAAGCCCTTTCCTTCACCCGTGAGAATGGCAGCGCGCACATTGGCGTTCGCCTCCACCTCGTCGGCTGCGTCCGCCAACGCCTTGAGCATATCCAGGTCGAGTGCGTTCAGCTTCTCCGGACGAGAAATCGTCAGCGTCGCAACATGTCCATCGACGTCAATTCTGACTGTTCCGCTAGCCATGGAAGCTGCCCTCCAGTGTCCGTGCCGTTTTTTTCGAAAGCGACAGGCCGATGTTTGCCTCCCCGAAGAGCGCGGCGTCCATGACCTTCAGGTCGGGCGCCACGATCAGCGGAAACTCCGACTGATCGAGGATGTGGGACTGGAGATCGACGCCTGGGGCAATCTCGGTGAGGACGACGCCGTCGGGCGTCAGCTTCATCACGCACCGCTCAGTGACATAGGTGATGTCCTGGCCCTGCTCGATCGCGCGCCTGCCGCTGAAGGTGACGTGTTCGACCTCGTTCACGAGCTTCTTCAGCTTGCCTTCCTTGTCGATGAGAAGAGCGCCATCGGTGATCGAAAGCTTCGCTCCGGCATTGAACATGCCGGAGAAGACGATCTTCTTTGCCCGCGCCGTGATGTCGACGAAGCCTCCGGCGCCAGCCGTCACATGCGGCCGGAAGGAAAGCTTGGAGACGTTGACCGAACCGTCTTTGCCGATCTCGAGGAAGGACAGCAGCGATGCATCGAAGCCTGCCCCCTGGAAATAGGTGAACTGATAGGGAGACGGCATGTAGGCGTCGGCGTTGGAGGCGCAGCCAAAGGCGAAGTCGAGCAGCGGTACGCCGCCGACAGCACCTTGCTCAATGACCCAGGTGACTGCGCCGTGGAGCCCCTCCTCCAGCAGAATTCGCGGCACGTTGGCCGAGATGCCGAAGCCGAGATTGACGCAGCTTCCCGCTTGCAGTTCCTGCGCGACACGACGCGCAATGACTTTCTGAACATTGAATTCCGGAACGCTGAAGCTATCGAGCGGACGGAAGATCTCCCCGGAAATTGCCGGATCGTATTGCGTCTGCGTCGTCTGCTTCTGTTCCGGATCGACGATCACATAATCGACCAGCATTCCAGGCACGCGGACGTCATGAGGCTTCAGCGAGCCTTCCTTGGTGATCCGCTTGACCTGGGCGATGACGATGCCGCCGTTGTTGCGTGCGGCCAGCGCCTGATCGAGGCCGCCGAGATAGGCGCCTTCATGCTCGTATGTCAGGTTGCCGCGCTCGTCGGCGGTGGTGGCGCGGATGATGGCGATCTCAGGGACGATCGAGGGAAAGAACAACCAGTCGTCGCCCTCGAAGCGCACGCGCTTGACCACCGGATGCTCCGAAGCCAGGCCGTTCATCGCGCAACCCTGCCGCTCGGGATCGACGAATGTATCGATGCCGATCTTGGTCAGAACACCCGGCCGCTTCGCGGCGGCCTCGCGATGAATATCGAAGAGGATACCCGAGGGAATGTTGTAGGCCGGGATTTCGTTGTTGGTGATCATTTGCCAGATCAGCGGCGGCTCAGACGACGATGGACCGGACGGATAGGAGCCACCGATGATGCGCTTGAGCAGCCCCTTCTTGGCGATATGGTCGACGCCCTTGATACCGCTCATGTCGCCGGCGGCGATAGGATGAAGGGTCGTAATATCCCGGGGATGGCCGGTCGCATCGAAACGTTCGCCAATCGCCTTCAGCATGAGGTCCGGGCAACCGAGACCGCTTGAGGAAGACACCGTTACAACAGCGCCATCCGGGATCAGTGCGGCTGCTTCGGTCGGGGTGAGATGCTTCTTCATAGGCCTTACTCAGAGTCCTGTTTCGATTTTTACGCTCTTGCGGGCTCCGCAGCTCTCGCGAACGACCAGCCGAACCGCTGTTGTCACCGTCTCCGCCTCGGCCTTGCCCGCATTGATCTGCTTCAGAAGCAGCTGCGCGCCGCGGCGCCCAATGCCCTGCGGATCGACCGAGATCGTCGTGAGCGCGGGAACCGCCGCCTGAGCCTCGATGACGTCGTCGAAACCCACGACCGCGAAGTCGGAGCCGGGCTCCAGACGGCGGGCACGTAACCCGTCACAAACACCGAAGGCGACGGCATCGTTGAAGCAGACGGCTGCCGTGGGTTTGTCGGCAAGAACGATTGCCTTTCCGATCGCCTCCACCCCACCGGCTCGCGAAGGCGCCGACGAGATGACAAGTTCTTGGTTATAGTCGAGCCCGGCTGCCTCCATGCCGCTTCGGTAACCGGTAAGGCGGTCGTCGAAGACAGCGGTGTCGGGAAAGCCGCCGAGAAAAGCGATGCGCTTGTGACCAAGTTCCGCCAAGTGCTTGACCGCAGACATCATGCCAGCCTGGTTGTCGGAGACGACGGACGAGACTTTGGCGCCAGGCAGGTTTCTGACGACGACCACCACCGGAATCCCTGCGGCGACGAGTGGCTTGAAGTCTGCGGCATCGGTGGCGCGCGCCGGCGACACGATGAGCCCCGAAATGCCATGTTCCCGCATCGATGCGACAACCTCGCGCTGCCTGTCGATGCTCTCGCTGGTGTTCGACAGGAATTGCACGAACCCGGCCGACTGAACGACCATATCGACACCGACCGCCAGTTCCGCGAAGAAGCTGTTCGTCAGGTCGTTGACGACGACCCCGATGATCCTCGATTTGGCACTGGCCTGCCGAAGATTGGCTGCGCCGCGATTGTAGACGTAGCCCAGCTCGCGCATCACCGCATTGACCTTGGAACGCGTCCCCTCATTGACCAGGGAGGAGCCCTGAAGCACCAGCGAAACCGTCGATTTCGAGACGCCTGCGGCCTTCGCAATGTCAATGACGGTTACCCGCGCCTTTGTCATTTCCCCTCCCCGACGCCAACGTCGAATGATTGCTTAGATATTTGGAACGTTCCAATTATGTCAAGCGAAATTTATACGAACTGCTATCTACTAGAAGCATCTGCGGCAAATTTCTTCCTCCCCAACCGCCGGAATCTTATCCTGAAAATTGGAACGATCTAAAAGATGATCACGACTGAGAGGCATGTTTCGATATTTTTCGATCTGCAAAATCGTGCGTGGCTTCTCCACGAATTCGCCGACATGGTCGGAGGGGATCGTCCCTTGTTTCTCGATGCGCACTCGAACATCCCTCGATTCGATAGACATTAGCGAAACTTTATCGTTTGTGACGAATGCTACGGATACGTGCAACGCGCCAGATCTGAAGCAGGGCCGGATGATGCCACACTCGTTTGAATCTATCCTGGAGAGCCTGCCTCAGGGCATTGTTCTGCTCGATCCTGCCGGTACGGTGACGGCTTTCAATTCACGCACGCTTGATATTCTCGGCCTTCCGCAAGGCGCCATCCGCAAAGGCATGAATATCGACGGATTGCCGGGCACCGCAAACTGCCGTGCAGTGGCATCCCGGCGGTCGACGGCCGGTGGAGCGCCCACGTCTCAGTTTGCCCTTTCCGACGGAGGGATGGTCTCATTGACCTGCGCCCCATCACGGGATGGAGGCTGGATCCTCAGTTACGAAGACATCTCGACTCTCATTCGCGTCGAAGACAGCCTGACCGAACAACATCGCCGGTTCGACGCAGCGCTCAGCAACATGCCGCATGGGCTGTGCATGTTCGATTCGACAAAGAACCTGATATTGTGCAACGCCTCCTACGCGCGGATGTACAATCTGCCGGACCTGCTAACGCAACCGGGGACACCACTTGTGGATATCCTGGCCTATCGCAGCCGGGAGGGAAATGGCCCGGCCGATACCACGACCTATTTTGATGTGGTCTTCGAAGCAACAACCCGCGGTGCGCCGGCCAGCCAAAACATCGTCCTGGCCGATGGGCGCGTTATCAAGATCACCCACAATCCGATGCAAAACGGTGGATACGTGGCCACCCATGAGGATGTCACCAAGACCGTCCGGCTGGCGGAAGAGCTGCGCCGGCATCACGATCAGCTCGAAGCGACGGTTAAGAGCCGCACGGCAGAAGTCGAGCGGCAGGCGCGGGAACTCGAGCGAATGCTGGCGCAGGAGAGGAACATCAACGAATTGCAACGGCAATTCGTGGCGATGGCATCCCATGAATTCAGGACCCCGCTGGCAATCATCGACGCTGCTGCCCAGCGGCTGCTGCGAAAAAAGGGGGCGGTCGAGCCCGAATTTCTCAGCGACAAGGTCGATCAAATCCGCGCATCGGTGACCCGGATTGTCGATCTCATGGAGAGCATCCTGTCAGCCGGACGCCTCGACACCGGCAAGATCGATATCAACTACGACGCCTGCGCATTGAGATCATTGATAAAAACCTGTTGCGAGCGGCAGTCGACGATCTCAAAATCGCACAGCTTCGTGTTGGATATCGATGGGCTGCCGGAGTTCATCGATGCCGATCCCCGCGCTTTGGCACAGGTCTTTACCAACCTGCTTTCCAATGCCGTCAAGTACGCGCCCGGAACTTCAGAAATTCGCGTCACCGCATGGGCGGAGACGGGAAACGTCAAAGTTTCGATCAGCGATGATGGCGTGGGGATCGATGCCGAAGACGTGCCCCGGCTGTTCCAGCGCTATTTTCGGGCCCGGACGTCGACCGGGATTGCCGGAACGGGTATCGGCCTCAATCTGGTGAAGCAGATCATCGAACTGCACGACGGCTCGATAGAGGTTCGAAGTGCAAGAGGGTGCGGATCGACATTCACTGTAACGCTTCCAATCAAAAGAAGTGGTAACGCTTCTGCGAGCAGTGATGCTGCCTGACGTTTCAGGATTGCTGTCCTGCTTATCTACCCTATCCTTCTCCCAATAGAGGAGGATCATGCCATGGCTTTCATTCACACCCCCAACGCATCCGCCAGCGAGAAGACGACGTCGATGTATGCGTCGGCCGAGGCGAATTATGGTTATCTGCCGAACATGTATCGGGCCTTCGGCCATCGGCCGGAGGTGATGGAGAGCTGGGCGGCGCTGCTTTCGAGCATTCGCGGCCATATGAGCTTGCGGCGCTACGAACTGGTGACGCTGGCGGCGGCCAAGGAGCTCAAATCCTCCTATTGCATGCTGGCGCACGGCTCGGTGCTGCTGCGCGAGGGTTTCACCAGCGACGGGCTGACGGCTGTTGTCAACGAGACGGAGAAGGCGCCGATCGATGCCGGCGAACGCGCGATCATGGCTTTTGCCGCCAAGGTGGCGCGCGATGCGACGTCGGTGACGCAGCAGGATATCGACGGACTGAAGAAACACGGGCTGAGCGACGCCGATGTCTTCGACGTCACGGCTGCGGCAGCGGCCCGGTGTTTCTTCTCGAAAATGCTGGATGCGCTGGGCGCTGCACCCGACCACGCCTATATCGAGCGGCTGGAGCCGAATGTGCGAAAGACGCTCAGCGTCGGCCGAGAGGTCGAGCGGCCTCTGGCGCCCTCACCGTCCCGCGGCACATCGCAATGATGCAATGACGGAGGGCGTCCGGCATCTGCTCTTGCGACCCCTACTCTTGCGGTTTGTCCGCAAAATGCCGAATCGCAAACTCAGCGATATTCTGGCTCGACCGATCGGCATCGTCGAGCAGAGAGGGAAACAGCTGCCACTGATGCGGCATGCCCGGCCAGACCTCGGTAGTGACGTCCACTCCCGCCACGCGCGCCTCGTCGGCGAGCCGCAGCGTATCGTCCAGCAGGACTTCGCCGGAGCCGACCTGCAGCAACAGCGGCGGAAAGCCGGTCATGTCAGCATAAAGCGGCGATGCCTGGGGATCGGTCGGAGACCGGCTGCGGAGATAGGTCTTGCGCAAGGTCTCGATCCAGTCCTTGCCGACCAGCGGATCGCTTCCGGCGTTTGATGTCATAGATCCGCCTGTCGCGGCAAGATCGGTGATGGGGCTGAGCGCAATCACAGCCGCCGGCAACGGCTTTGCCGCCTGCATCTGCCTCAGCACCGTCTCGATCGCGATATTGCCGCCGGCGCCGTCTCCGGCCACGATCACATTCTCGCTCCGATAGCCGTTGTCGAGAAGCCAGCGATAGGCGGTCAGCGCGTCGTTGATCTGCGCGGGATAGCCATATTCGGGCATCAGCCGATAATCAATGAGAAGAATGTCGCTGGATGCCGCCTTGGCGAGCGAGCCGGCAAGCAGGCTATGTGTGCGAATGGAGCCGCTGGAAAAGCCACCGCCATGGATATAGAGGATCACCCTTTGGCCGATCGGGTGATGAAGACGGGCAGGCCACATCAGCTCGGCGTCGACGCCGTCGGCATCGACCTGCCGCACTTGGATGCGCGTCGGCCCCGGCATCGTCTCCATCAACGTCCTGAAGGCCGTTCGCCGCTGCTGCAGGCTATCGGCGCCGGCAAAGTGATCCTTCCAGAGGCCCATGAGTTTTTCGACCTGTTCGCGCGAGGCCGGGCTTTGCGGCCCAATGTCCCGCCCGACCGCCGCCGAGGCGAGCAGCATCAGCGCAGCCAAAGCGGGGAACAGACATTTGAGCCGCTTTGGGGCTCTTCGAATACCAGTTGGCAAAATCCGACCGTTCATCAACCTCTCCCGACGATGTTGGCCAAGGCGGCATCTTTGGCCGGTTCGTCCACCGGAGTCAAAAGGGTGACAGGCGCGAACCTCAAGCTTTTTATTCCGCCTGCATCGCCTCGCCGCCTGAAACCCGCCGATCTCAGGCGGCGACTCGATGATGGAGATAGCGCAGCTCCTCCGGACGTCCCTCCGCTGTGTCGGGAATGAAGTCGACCGTTGCCCGTCCACTGCCGCCGCATCAGGCTGCTAGTAAAAAAATTGGACAATGCCTGCCGGTACGGCTTGCCATTTGCCGCGCTTCCGTCGGAAAAAGACGGCGTGCCTGGCTGTCCCACCCCGGCACCTCGTCTTGCGTGTGAGTGAAGGATACCGATGACCACCATTTACCTTGCCGGCCCGGAAGTCTTTCTTCCGGATGCCATGCCCATCATGGCCGAAAAACGCCGATTGGCGCGCCAGTTCGGCTTCGAGCCGACCGGTCCCGGCAGCGACGAAAACCAGACGCCGGTGAAGCGGACCGCCGCAGAGATCTATGCACGCAACGACGACGCCATGCGTCGAGCCGAAATCTGCCTTGCCAACATCACTCCCTTTCGAGGCGTCAGCGCCGATCCGGGTACGGTCTACGAGATCGGCTTCATGATTGCGCTCGGAAAAGCGGTCTTCGCCTATACCAATCACCCCGACGACTATGGCCTGCGCGTTCGCTCGATCTGGTATGCGGGGCTCGAGATCGATGAGACGAGCGGGCGCCCCCGCGGACCGGATGGCATCGCGATCGAAAATCACGGCATGGCCGACAACCTGATGATCGACGGAGGGATCGAGGCGACGGGAGGCAAGGTGTTCCGTGCGGCGGCGCTCCCGGCGGACCCTGCCCGCGACCTAGCGGTTTATTTTGCGGCGCTTCAGACGATTGCCGGCACGCGGGCTTGATGGCCGCCGACTTGACATGGATCGCGCCAGCGACGCCAATTTCTTACCCGTTGGCGCTTTTCTCGCTGATATCGGAGCTTGGTCCGCCACCGGCTGATCCCAGCTGTGCTGGGTGACCGCCGGCGGCGGGCAGGCATCCTGGCCTCTTTTACTCCGCCTTCATCGCGTCGATGACCGCCCTGAAGCCCGCCGACATATGGCGGCGGCTCGGATAGTAGAGATAGAGCGGTTCCTCCGGCTGGCACCAGTCGTCCAGCACCTGGATCAGCTCGCCGCAGGCGACCGCCTTTTCCACGCGGGGCTCCCAGATATAGGCAAGGCCGACGCCGCCGAGCGCTGCCTGCATCATCAGCTCGTGATCGTCGAGCGACAGCGGTCCGGTCGGCTGAAAGCTCACCGCCTGGCCGTCCTTCTCGAACTCCCAGGCATAACGCGCGCCTGACGGAAACATGTTCTGAATGCAGAGATGGCGCTTGAGCTCGTGCGGTGTCGCCGGCTTCGGCCGGGTCTCGAAATAGGCAGGCGAACCGACGACGACCAGGCGAATGCGCGGCTTGATGCGCAGCGCGATCATGCCCTCGGTGACGCGCTCGCCGAAGCGGATGCCGGCATCGAAACCCTCCTCGACGATATCGACCAGCCTGTCGGTCGCGTTGATCTCCAGCTGCAAGTTGGGGTTCTTTTTCAGCAACGGACCGATGATGCGACCGATGACGAAGGGGCCGATCGAATTCGGCACGTTGATCCTCACCTTGCCGAACGGCGTGTCGCGATAGCGGTTCAGCGCATCGAGTGCTGCCGCCATCTCGCCGAAGGCCGGGTCGAGATGCGAGATCAGCAGTTCGCCGGCCTCCGTCAGCGAGACGCTGCGCGTCGTGCGGTTAAGCAGGCGGATGCCGATCCGGTCTTCGAGATTGAGCACGGCATGGCTCACCGCAGAGGCGGTGACACCTCGCTCCTCGCCCGCCTTGCGAAAGCTCTTATGCCGCGCGACGGCGGCAAAGGCCGCGAGTTCAGACAGTTCGGTAGCGCGCATTACTGAATCAAACTCATCATAGTTTCAAAAATAACAAATCTTATACAGCAATGGATTTTCGGTCAAATTCACCTCGTCGGCACAGAGATGCCGCAACCGAACAGTTCGAAAGGAATTCGTTATGAAAGTCTGGTTCATTACTGGTGCATCCCGCGGCTTCGGCGCGCTGATGACCAAAGAAGCCCTTGCGTCAGGCGATGCCGTCATCGCCACCGCCCGCAACCCGAAGACCGTGATCGAGCAGTTCGGCGACCATCCGAACCTGCTTGCGGTCGCCCTCGACGTCACCAACGAGGCGCAGGCCAAGGAGGCAGCGGCTGCCGGCATCGCCCGCTTCGGCCGCATCGACGTCCTCGCCAACAATGCCGGCTACGGCCTGCTCGGCGCTGTCGAGGAAGCCACGGCCGAAGAGATCGAAAAGCTCTATGCCACGAACGTCTTCGGCCTGCTGAAGGTGACACGAGCCGTGCTGCCCTATATGCGCCGCCAGCGCTCCGGCCACATCCTGAACTTCTCATCGATCGGCGGTTATTTCGGCTATCCCGGCTGGGGCGTCTACGGCTCGACGAAGTTCGCCGTCGAAGGCCTGTCCGAATCGATGGCCGCCGAACTCGAACCCTTCGGCATCAAGGTGACGATCGTCGAGCCGGGCTTCTTCCGCACCGACTTCCTCGCCGACACCTCGCTGGCGATCAGCCCGGCCTCCATCGCGGACTACGAGGGTACGCCGGCCGGCAACATGCGTAGTTTCGCTGCCGACGCAAACCATGCCCAGCCCGGCAATCCCGCCAAACTTGCCGCCGGCATCATGACGCTCGCCAATTCGCCCAATCCGCCGCTGCGCATGCCGTTCGGCAGCGATACGGTAGCCGTGATCGAGGAGCAGCATGCCAGCGTCGAAAAGGAACTTGCCGTCTGGCGCCAGCTCGCTTTGTCCACGGATTTTCCAAGCGAAGCAACGGCTGCCTGAAGACCAGGGTGGGTGCAGGAAAGTGCAGCATGCGGCAAATTGACGTTCGCCTTGAGCCTCTCATGGCCTAGATCTAGTTTCGATCACCACCATGAAGAGGCGAGCATGTCCATCAAGTCCATCTGCATCTATGGCGCCGGGGCGCTCGGCGGCGCTATCGCCGCCAAGCTTGCAAGCCAAGCCGGAAACGACGCCGCCATCTCCGTTATCGCGCGTGGCGCGCATCTCCACGCCATCCGCGACAACGGTCTCAGCCTGCGCGAAGCCGATGCGGAAAGGCCACTCAATGTCCGCCTTACCGCGACCGACGATCCCAGGACATTGCCGCCGCAGGATCTCGTCATCACCGGCCTCAAGGGGCATCAGCTGGCGCCCGCCGCCGAAGGCATTGCAGGCCTCCTCAAGGAGGGCACCCGCGTCGTCATGATCCTCAACGGCATTCCGTGGTGGTATTTTCACCGCGATACCCAGAGCCGGCATGCCGAGCTGCAGTTCGACGAGCTCGATCCCGGCGGCAGGCTGTGGCGGCTGATCGGGCCGGAACGCGTCATCGGCTGCGTCGCTTATCAGGGTGCCGAGGTGATCAACCCCGGCGAGATCCAGCTTTCCCACAACGGCCGCTTCGTGCTCGGCGAGCCCTCCGGCGACATCTCGCCCGATCTCGAGACGATCGCCGCGGCGCTGACCGGCGCCGGCCTCAGCATTACGACGACGCCTGATATCCGCGGCGAGATCTGGAGCAAGCTGATGGGCAACGCCGCCTTCAACCCGATCAGCGCGCTGACCAGGGCGCTGATGACCGACATCATGGCGGATCCCGCCCTTTCGGCTACGGTCGGTAGGGTGATGAGTGAGGTCCGCGCCGTCGGCGAGGCCTTGGGTGCGCGGTTCAGCATGACCGTCGAGCAGCGGTTGGAACAATCGCGCCATATCGGCGGCGTGCGCACATCGATGCTGCAGGATCTGATCGGCGGCAAGGCGCTCGAAATAACGCCGCTGGTCGGCATGGTGGTGGCGCTCGGACGCCTGGGCGCCGTGCCGACGCCGGTGTCGGAAACGATCCTGGCGCTGGTGACCCAGTTGGATCGGGAAAACCAGCGCGGCGGCTGATTGCGGAGGAAGGGCGGCCGGGAAAACCCGGCCGTCTTCGCTTACTTTCCAACCTGCTCGGCCCAGTTCGGCGCCTTGCCGCCGCCATCGAGGAAGGTCATCGCCATATTCGCCATCAGGGGCGAGGCGAAGGTCTCGTAATGGGTGAGATCGGGCAGGATCGCCAGCCGGTTCTTCGACATGTTTTCCCGCATCCAGCCCGCATCGCGCAGACCGCCGCCGAGCTTGTGGTAGAAGTCGATCATATGCTCGGGCCGGATCATGTCGGCATCGCCGTAGATCAGCATGACCGGCATGGTCAGCTTGGCGACGGCACCGCTGTAGTCGATGGGTTCGCGCATGAGCGCGCCCATGGCGTCGAGCAGCTTCGGAAATTCCGAAACGTCAGGCGCCACCGCCTTATAGGAGAGGAACATCGGCGTGTCCTTCATCATGTCGGCCATACCGGCGCCGACGGCCGCCTGCTGCGGCAGCATCTCCGGGAAGAAGCCGTTCTGCGCATAGGGTGCCGAGAGGATCACCAGCCGGCGCACCTGGTCGGGAGCGTTCGCCGCCATGTTCAACGCCACCCCGCCGCCGAAGGAATAGCCGAAGACGTCGAGCTTGTCGTAACCGAGCTGCTTCACCAGAATTGCGAGATCGGCGCCGATGGCCGGAAGCTCGATCGGCCGCTTGCCGAGCGGAGTGCGGCCATGGCCCTGCAGATCGACGGCGATCACCTGCCGGTGGTCGGTGAAAACAGGCATGACCGGCGCGAACATCTCGATCTGCCCGAGGCCGCCGTGAAGCAGCAGCAGCGGCTCGCCCTCGCCGCGAATCTCGTAATAATAATCGATGCCGTTGACCGGCAGACTTCCCTTCCTGACAATCGGCGCTGCAGCCTTCTTCTCCTCGATAACAGGCGTGCTGCTGTCGGCGCCTGATATACCGGGCGCTGCCAGGAATGCGGCAGCCGTTGCGATCATCGAAATCAGCGTCATCTTCGACATGTCCTTGCTCCGTGTTTGCATCGATACCGCAAGGACGGCAGCGCTCATGTCTTTCCGACACTCCGCTTCGAAATTTCTCGCATCGGCCTTTATGCCGTTCCTATATTTTCGTGCCCCGCTCCGAATGGATTTCCTATCGCCCGCAGCATTAGACTTTCGCCATCACTGCAAAGGTCAAATGCCATGCGAAATGTCATGTCCTCAGGTTTTCAGTTCCCTCGTCCACACAGGATCAAACGCGGCAGCCGGCAGATGCGCGAAAAGCGCACCGCCCAGGCGCTGATCGTCTTTGGCGTGGTGCTCGCCTGCGTCGAACTCTACGTCATTTTCGGCGCGCTCTGAGCACCGCCATGGAAATGGCGAGAATGCCGCGTCTTGGCGGCGCGATTACCGCTCTTGTCACGCCGTTTCGCCATGGCGGCCTCGACAGGCCGGCGCTTCGGGCGCTTGCAGAGTGGCAGATCCTCAGCGGCGTCGACGGGCTTGCTGTCTGCTCCGTGTCAGGGGAAGGCCCGACGCTTTCGCCGCAGGAGCGCGCTGAGGTGATCGACCTCAGCATCCGGTCTGCGGCCGGCCGCGTTTGCGTCATCGCCGCCACCGGCACCAACTCCACCGAAAGCACGATCGCGCTCACCCGGGAGGCCGAAACGCTCGGCGCCGCCGCAGTACTCGTCACCGTGCCCTATTATTCCAAGCCCGGGCAGAAAGGCATCATCCACCACTTCGAGCAGGTGGCAGTGGCGAGCCGACTGCCTGTCATCGTCGACCATGCGCCGGCGCAGACGGCGAGCGATCTTTCGACGGAAACGCTCGGCAGGCTGGCCGCCATCCCGGGGATTGTCGGCATTCGCGACGCGACGGGCGACATCGCTCGCTTTACCGGCCTCTCGCCGTTCCTGCGGCAGCGCTTCCGCTTCTTTTCCGGGCATGATCCTTCCGCGCTCGCCTTCACCATCGCCGGCGGCGACGGCATGATCTCGTCGGGCGCCAATGTGGTGCCGCGGCTCTTCACCTCGATGCAGCAGGCGGCCCGGGCCGGGAACCTTTTGGCCGCGCATTCGCTGCAGGATCAGTTGCTGCCGCTGATATCAGCGCTCGGGCCGGAGGGCGATCCGGCGAGGATCAAGCACGCACTGCGGCTGATGCGCGGGCTGGAGGTCGAGCTTCGCCTGCCGCTTGTCGCCGTCGAGCCGGAACTGTGTTCGGCCATCGGCGAAGCGCTTGCGCCTTTCCTTGACGAAAGCAGCGCGAGGAAGGCGCTATCCCTATGAGATTTTTATATTTTCCTCTTTGGCGCCAAATGGAAACCCTATCCGCAGGCGCCTATCTTCCAAGGCGTGACACCGCCGCATCGTCAAGCGGCGGTTGAGTGAGATTTCGAAAGGACAAACGATGTCACGCCTGACTGAACCGAGTGCCGAGAGCGACCAGCTGCAACGCAGTCCCATCAGAGCACTCGCCGCCAATCCCTCCCATCCGATGCTCTCCGGCTTTGCCGCCATTGCGCCCCGCCTTGCGGCAGCGATGGCTTTTGCCGGGCTGGTGCAGATGACCTTCAACCTCATCTCCCGCTGAAGCATCAGGACCCCAAGGATCATCACAATGGCAAACGCACAGCAACGCCGCAGCCTGCCTTCTGCAGCGCCCTCGCCTTCTGCCCGCTTCACCGTCGGCCGCGACAGAAGCGGCCGCTGGATCGTCCACGACCGCGAAGGCCTCGTCGGCGGGCTCTTCATCAATGAGGCGGCCGCGCTCCACTTCGCCGCAGGGGAATGCAACTGCCCCTCCGCCGATATCCATAGGGCGGCCGCAGGCATGGTGCTTGAATTCGCGCCCTTTGCGCGCGGCACTGCGAAAATCCACTAAAACTTGCCGTACTCCCGCTGTTTTCATGCAGCGGGAGTACGAAGACATGAGCTGAACGGCCGATTTCCAACTTTTCCTTAACCCACATTCTGGTAAAATCCTGGCGCAGAGACTTCAGACGCCACGAGACCGATGCCGAAACCGAATTTCCGCTTCACCCATTACGATCTCAAGGAACAACGCGCCGGAACGATCATCGAGGTGTCGTTGAATGCGGTGAACAATGTCCGCCTGATGACGGCCCCGAATTTCCAGCGGTTCACCGAGGTTCTCGACTTCAAATATATCGGTGGCGTGGCACGCAAATCGCCGATCAAGATCGCCGTTCCGGAAAGCGGTCACTGGCATGTCATCGTCGATATGGAAGGTCATCACGGGCTTGCGGAATCGTCCGTCAAGGTGATCGCCGCGCCGGCAAATCAGAAGACGCCGCGCGCCTCCTGAGGTTCGCCAGGTTTCAGCGCGGATTACGCTCCTTGCGAAGCTTCGCCCACCATTCCAGCCGCTTGCGGATATCGCGCTCGAAGCCGCGCTCCGGCGGATCGTAGAAGATCTGGCGTCCCATCTTCTCCGGGAAATAATCCTGGCCGGAAAAGGCGTCCGGCTCATCGTGGTCGTAGCGATAGCCGTCGCCGTACCCCTCGCCCTTCATCAGCTTGGTCGGCGCGTTGAGGATATGCTTCGGCGGCAGCAACGAGCCGTTCTGCTTTGCCGCCTGGCTTGCCGCCTTGAAGGCGGTGTAGACGGCATTCGATTTCGGGGCGGTGGCGAGATAGACGCAGGCCTGCGCCAGCGCCAGTTCACCTTCCGGCGAGCCGAGATACTCATAGGCATCCTTGGCGGCATTGCAGATCACCAGCGCCTGCGGATCGGCAAGACCGATATCCTCCACCGCCATGCGCACCAGCCGCCGGCCGAGGTAGAGCGGGTCCTCGCCGGCATCGAACATACGGGCGAGATAATAGAGCGCGGCATCGGGATCCGAGCCGCGCACGGATTTATGCAGCGCCGAGATCAGATTGTAGTGGCCGTCCTGCGCCTTGTCGTAGACCGGGGCACGGCGCTGGACGATGCGCGTCAGGCCTTCGGTATCGAAGCTCTCGCCTTCGCGCGCGGCGCGCCAGACTTCTTCGGCGAGCGTCAGCACCGCGCGGCCGTCGCCATCGGCCATGCGCACCAGGCTGGCGCGGGCATCCTCCATCAGCGGCAGCGGCTTCTGCTCGATCGCCTCGGCACGCTTCAGCAGTTCCTCGAGGCTCTCCTCGTCATGCGACTTGAAGGTGAGCACACGGGCACGTGACAGCAGAGCGGCGTTGAGTTCGAAGGATGGGTTCTCGGTGGTGGCGCCGACGAGGATGACGGTGCCATCCTCCATGACCGGCAGGAAACTGTCCTGCTGGGCGCGGTTGAAACGATGGATCTCATCGACGAAAAGCAGCGTCTGACGGCCGTCCATGCGGCGCAGGCGAGCTGTCTCGAACACCTTCTTCAGATCGGCGACACCGGAGAAGATCGCCGATATCTGCTCGAAGGCCAGGCCCGCCTCGCCCGAAAGCAGCCGTGCCACCGTCGTCTTGCCGGTGCCGGGCGGACCCCAGAAGATCATCGAGCCGAGCGAGCCGCTTTCGATCATCCTTTTCAGCACGCCGTCCTCACCGGTCAGGTGTTCCTGACCGGTGACATCGGCAAGCGTCTTCGGCCGCAGCCGGTCGGCAAGCGGCCGCCTGGCAGCGACCTCCTCCGGAACGCGCGGCGCGAAGAGATCGTTGCTCATCGGAAGAATTGCCGGATGCGCTGGCCGTCGCGCTCGATCTCGACCCGCCAGAAGCCGGGGTCGCTATCGGCGATCTCGGACAGTTCGCTGGTCGACTTCACATCGGTGCCGTTGATCGAGACGATGATATCCTTCGGTTCGAAACCGAGACGGGCGGCAGGCGAATCCTCCTTCACCTCGGAGACGACGACGCCCGCCGATTCCGGCGGCATGCGCAGCTCGTCAGCGACCCGCGGCGACAGGTTCTCGACGACGGCACCGCTAAACGGCGTGCGTCCGCCAATGATGCGCTGATCGCGCGGCGAGGTTTCCGGGGCGCGGGCGAGCGTCAGCGGCAGTTGCTCCTCGCGGCCGTTCTCGATGACAGTGAGCTTGACCGAATTGCCGAGACCAGCCGTCGTCAAGCGGTAGAGCAGCGCATCCGGATGCTCGACGGAAACTCCGTCGACGGCGGTGACGATTTCGCCGGCCTTCAGCCCGGCCTTGGCGGCCGGCCCACCTTCCGAAACCTTGACGACGAGCGCGCCGCGGGCCTTGTTCAGCCCCAGCGCCTCGGCCACTTCCGAGGTCACGGCATCGAAGCTTGCGCCGACATAGGGCCGTTCGAAGGATTTGACACCGGCATCGGCCGACGCGAGGAAGACCTTGACCAGATTGGCGGGGATAGCGAAGCCAATGCCGTTCGAGCCGCCGCCGCGCGAGAAGATCGCCGTGTTGATGCCGATCAGCTCGCCCTTCATGTTCATCAAGGCGCCGCCGGAATTACCGGGATTGATCGAGGCATCGGTCTGGATGAAAAAGCCGAACTCGTTCTTGATCACCTGGTTGCGAGCAAGCGCCGAGACGATACCGCTGGTCACTGTCTGGCCGACACCGAAGGGATTGCCGATCGCCAGCACGAGATCACCGACCTCGACCGTATCGGAATTGCCGATCGGCAATGTCGGAAAGCTTTCCTTGGTGTCGATCTTCAGCACGGCAAGATCGACACGGTCGTCGCGCAGCACCACCTTGCAGGGGAATTCGCGGCCGTCCGAGAGCGCCACCTTTATATCGTCGGCGCCCTCGATGACGTGATTGTTGGTCACGACAGTGCCGTTCGCCTCAACGATGACGCCGGAGCCGAGCGAAGACTGCTTCTCCGAACGGTTTGGCATCTGCTGGCCGAAAAATTGCTCGAAGAAAGGGTCGCCGGCAAAGGGCGACTGCCGCTGGACGGTCTTTTCCGCATAAACGTTGACGACGGCGCCTGACGTCTGTTTGACGAGCGGCGCGAAGGAGAGCTGCATCTGCATCTGGCTCTCGGGTACGGTCTTTGCCGTCTGCGCATGGGCAGCAAGCGGCAGAACGAGCATGAGAGCGAATAGCGAGACGGAGGCGCGCTTGAACAGGCCTTGCATGGGTATCCCTTTTGAATCCTCTTGAGGAACGTTTTAGAGCATGATGCCGAAAAGTGTGAGCGGTTTTCGGACGACATCATGCTCTAACTATTTAATTACGAACAGGATTCAGATTTTAGGCCGACCCGGCCTAAAATCATCCTGTTCTGCGGCCCGACGCTAGAAAGGAAAGAGGGCGGAAGCATGGAAGAACAATGCGAGAGGGCGTCTTGGAAACCGGTTGAAGTCATTGTGAATTTGATTCAGGAAGATTGGCCATGCAACTGATATCAAAAGCCAAAAACTGGACGAAGTCACTGAAGCGTGACATCGTGGCCCTCTGGCTTGCCGCCCGCGATCCCCGCGTACCGTGGCATGCCAAAGCGGTGGCCGGCGCCGTTGCCGCCTACGCGCTGTCGCCCATCGATCTCATCCCCGATTTCATCCCCATCCTCGGCTATCTCGACGATCTTCTCATCGTGCCGCTCGGTATCATGCTGGCGATCCGGCTCGTTCCGGCAGAGGTGATGAACGAGCTTCGTACGGAGGCGACAGGGCGCATCGAGCGTCCCTCCAGCCGGGTCGGACTGATCTTCATCCTTGCCGTCTGGCTCATCTGCATCATCTTCCTGGCTCTGGCACTGCGGAAGCTAGTCTGACCGGCATCAATAGGAACATATGAATGATCACGACAAGAACGACGACAGCGGCCCTCGGCTTTGCGATCCTGCTCAGTGGATCGAACCTGGCACAGGCAGCAAGCTTCGATTGCGATGCGAAAGAATTGAAGGCGGATGAAAAAGCGATCTGCGACAACCGCGCACTCAACGACGCCGATGTGAAGATGGTGACGACTTTCGAGCTGCTCTCCGGCCTGCTGGCGATGGGTTCGCGCGGAACATTGCAGGACGAACAGACGGCCTGGCTGAAAAAGCGGCAGGAATGCGGAGCGGATGCGGCGTGTATCAAGGCTGCCTATGACGAGCGGCTGAAGCAGTTCGGCGAGACCTATAAAAACATCAACCGGCCGCTTTGAAAGCGACCGGTTGGAAGAGCTGCTGACTTTTCATCAACGGTTCGTAAGCTGAGGCTGCTCAGCGGGCGTTCAGATCGCGCACGGCACCGCGGTCCGCACTCGTTGCGAAGGCCGCGTAGGCCTTCAGCGCGGTCGTGACATTGCGCTTGCGGACCTCTGTGGGATACCAGCCCTTGGCGTCCTGCTCGGCGCGGCGGGCGGCGAGTTCAGTCTCGCTGACACGCAGGCTGATCGTGCGGTTGGGGATGTCGATATCGATCATGTCGCCTTCGCGCACCAGGCCGATCGTGCCGCCATTTGCCGCTTCCGGCGAGGCGTGGCCGATCGAGAGGCCGGAGGTGCCGCCGGAGAAGCGGCCGTCGGTGATGAGCGCACAGGCCTTGCCGAGACCCTTCGACTTCAGATAGCTCGTCGGATAGAGCATTTCCTGCATGCCCGGGCCGCCCTTCGGACCTTCGTAGCGGATGACGACGACGTCGCCGGCCTTCACCTCGTTGGCAAGGATCGCCTTGACCGACGCATCCTGGCTTTCGAAGACGCGGGCGGGGCCGGAGAATTTCAGGATCGATTCATCGACGCCGGCGGTCTTGACGATGCAGCCGTCGATTGCAAGGTTGCCCTTGAGCACGGCAAGACCACCATCCTTGGAGAAGGGATGTTCGACCGAGCGGATGACGCCGTTCTCACGGTCGGTGTCGAGTTCGTCCCAGCGCGCTTCCTGGCTGAAGGCGACCTGGGTTGGGATGCCGCCAGGAGCGGCACGATAGAAGTTGCGAACGGTCTCGCTGTTGGTGCGGGTGATATCCCAGCGATCGATCGCGTCGCCCAGCGTCTCGGCATGAACGGTCGGGCAATCGCGATTCAGCAGGCCACCCTTGTCGAGTTCGCCGAGGATCGACATGATGCCGCCGGCGCGGTGGACGTCTTCCATATGAACATCGCTCTTGGCGGGGGCGACCTTCGACAGGCACGGCACGCGGCGCGAGAGCGCATCGATATCGGCCATAGTGAAATCGATCTCGCCTTCATGGGCGGCGGCAAGAATGTGCAGGACCGTATTGGTCGAGCCGCCCATGGCGATGTCGAGCGTCATGGCATTCTCGAAGGCCTGCTTGGAGGCAATGGTGCGCGGCAGCGCCTTGACGTCATCCTGCTCGTAATAGCGGCGGGCGAGATCGACAATTAGATGACCGGCCTCGACGAAAAGCCGCTTGCGGTCGAGATGGGTGGCAAGCGTCGAGCCGTTGCCGGGCAGCGACAGGCCGAGGGCTTCCGTCAGGCAGTTCATCGAATTGGCAGTGAACATGCCGGAGCAGGAGCCGCAGGTCGGACAGGCGGAGCGTTCGATGGTCTGGACGTCCTCGTCGCTGATCTTGTCATCGGCTGCGGCGACCATGGCATCGACGAGGTCGAGCGCATGCGTCTTGCCGTGCAGCACGACCTTGCCGGCTTCCATCGGACCGCCCGAGACGAAGACGGTCGGGATATTGAGGCGCAGCGACGCCATCAGCATGCCGGGAGTGATCTTGTCGCAGTTGGAGATGCAAACCATGGCGTCGGCGCAATGGGCATTGACCATGTATTCGACGCTGTCAGCGATAAGCTCACGCGAGGGCAGCGAATAAAGCATGCCGTCATGGCCCATGGCGATACCGTCATCGACGGCGATCGTGTTGAATTCCTTGGCAACACCGCCGGCCGCTTCGATCTCGCGGGCAACGAGCTGGCCAAGGTCCTTCAGGTGCACATGGCCGGGCACGAACTGGGTGAAGGAATTCACCACCGCGATGATCGGCTTGCCGAAATCCGAATCCTTCATGCCCGTGGCGCGCCAAAGGCCGCGGGCGCCCGCCATGTTGCGGCCATGGGTCGTGGTTCTGGAACGGTAAACTGGCATCGGTGTCTTCCTCAACGTGTCGGAATTATCAGGCGAAGCCGGGCGGCATGGAGCCTGCGGGCCGGGCAAACGCTGCTTTTTGGAATTGTCCTAATCCAATCGACGGGGGCTGTCACTACCGGGAAGCCCAAATCCGGTACGCCGGGGAGAAGCGCCATGAGACCCATCGATCATATACGGTTCGACGCGACTTTTTGTTACAGCCTATTCCATCACGGCCGAACACAAAAAATTGGCTTCCCGTCAGCAATATTCAAGGCTTAGACACTAATCTCAACATGCCGGCGGTTCGTTTAAGGGCTATATTTCAGGATATCCGCCGAGGAGGTTTCGACATGCCAAGCTATCGCCCACCGAAGATCGCGTCATCTGAGATCACGCCGCGCCAGATCTATGTGCGCCGTCGTGAATTCCTCGGTGCGGCAGCGCTTGGCGCCATGGCGCTCTACAGCGCCGGCAAGGCGAGTGCTGCGGCCCTCTCCGCCGTTGAGAGCAAGTACAAGGTCGACGAGAAGGCGACGCCGATCAAGGACGTCACGACCTACAATAATTTCTATGAGTTCGGTCTCGACAAGGGCGATCCCGCAGCTCTTTCCGGCGATTTCAAGCCGCTGCCCTGGACGGTCAAGGTCGACGGCATGGTCAACAAGCCAGGCACCTTCGACCTCGAGGCGCTGATGAAGGAATTCCCGATCGAGGAGCGCACCTACCGGATGCGCTGCGTCGAGGCCTGGTCGATGGTCATCCCCTGGGACGGCTTTCCGCTGGCATCGCTGCTCGACAAAGTCGAGCCACTCGGCAGCGCCAAGTACGTCGCCTTCGAAACCGTCGTGCGGCCGGAGGAGATGCCGGGTCAGAAGGGCTTCTTCCAGTCGCTTGACTGGCCCTATGTCGAGGGTCTGCGCCTCGACGAGGCGCGCCATCCGCTGACGCTGCTGGCCGTCGGGCTCTATGGCGAAACGCTGCCGAACCAGAACGGCGCGCCGATCCGCCTCGTCGTGCCGTGGAAATACGGTTTCAAGGGTATCAAGTCGATCGTCAGGATCACACTCACCGACCAGCAACCGAAGAATACCTGGCAGGTCACCAATCCGCAGGAATACGGCTTCTATGCCAACGTCAATCCAGCGGTCGACCATCCGCGCTGGAGCCAGGCGACCGAACGGCGCATCGGCGAAAGCGGCTTCTTCGGCGCGAGCCGCCATCCCACCCTGCCCTTCAACGGTTATGCCGACGAGGTGGCAAGCCTTTATGCCGGCATGGATCTGAAGGCGAATTTCTGATGGCGGAACTGTCGCTCGCCATCCCGAAGCGCTGGCTGCCCGCCTCCGTCTGGCTGCTTTATGTCGTCGGGCTCGTGCCCGCAGCCTGGACTTTCTATCTCGGCGCGACCGATCAGCTCGGCGCCGATCCGGTCAAGACCTTCGAACTTTTCCTCGGCATATGGACGATCCGTTTCCTGATCGCAACACTTGCCGTTTCCCCTGCCCGTGAGCTCTTCGGCTGGAACTATCTGCGCTATCGCCGCGCGCTTGGCCTGCTGACCTTCTACTACGCACTGATGCATTTCACAGTCTACATGGTGCTCGACCAGGCGATGGATATTCCCGCCGTCATCAACGACGTGCTGAAGCGCCCCTTCATCATGTTCGGCATGGCAGCCCTTGCGATGCTCATTCCGCTGGCGCTGACATCCAACAATTTCTCGATCCGCCGCCTCGGCAAGAACTGGATCTGGCTGCATCGGCTCGTCTATATCATCGCCGCCTGCGGGGCGCTGCACTTCGCGCTCTCGACCAAGATCCTCGACCTCGAGCAATATATCTATGTCGGGCTGATCATCGCGCTCATCCTCTATCGCTCCTACCGGCCGATCGCACGCAGCCGGCAGAAGGGCAAAGGGCGGACGCGCAATCGCGCAGTGGCTTCGGCCGAGACAGTAAATTAGCGGCGAGGACGCAACGCAGTCCGGCGTGCCGGATCGAAGGCGCAGGCCGCAGCTATGCCGATTGCATAGGCCAGCATGTTCCAAAGCGAAAATACCCGGCCAAGCAGCAGGGCGCCTGCCGTGGTCAGCCGAAACGCGTCGAGCCAGGGCGTGTGATAAAGCCGGAACAATTCCACCGAGATCGCTATGAACAGCGCTGTAAGAGCAATTGTAGCCGGCCGTGACCTTGCGACAAACAGCGCCACGAGCAGATAGACCATCGCTCCCCAGAGTGCCGATCCACCATACTTGACGACGATGAAAGGCAGATCGGCCGCATAGCCAAACCTGCGGAGCACCAGCCCGAGAACGATAACAAGAAACAGCGCGGCCAGTCGAAGAAACTGCGGAGAGCGAGCCTGAATGATTTTACGCAATGGAGCCGGTCCCCTCACTACATCAGAAACAAAAACAGCCGGGCTTTGCAGCCCGGCTGTTCTGTTTCCGCCGGAGCGGAGGATTTAAGCGGCGACAGCCTGCTCTTCGGCAGCGACGCGGGCCTTGTCGGCTGCGCCCTTGGCATAGGCATCGCGATCCACGAATTCGATCACAGCCATGGCGGCATTGTCGCCCTGGCGGAAGCCGGCCTTCATGATGCGCAGGTAGCCGCCGTTGCGGGTGGCGTAACGCGTTGCGATCGTGTCGAACAGCTTCGCGACGACAGCGGCATCGCGGATCTGCGAGATCGCCTGACGGCGAGCGTGCAGGTCGCCGCGCTTACCGAGCGTGACGAGCTTCTCGACGATCGGACGGATTTCCTTGGCCTTCGGCAGGGTCGTGACGATCTGCTCGTGGGTAATCAGCGAAGCCGCCATGTTGGCGAACATCGCCTTGCGGTGGCTTGCAGTTCTATTCAGCTTGCGGCCGGCTTTACCATGGCGCATTGCTATTCTCCTTTAATGCAGGTGCCCTTACGCTAAGTGGGCCTGCCGTTTCCTGGCACATGCAGGCGATCGGCCTGCTGTTTGACGGGGAAAGGCAGCCGAAAGAGCCTGCCTTTTGTTTTCTCAGTATTGATCTTCGTAACGCTTGGCGAGATCTTCGATGTTCTCGGGCGGCCATGCCGGCACTTCCATGCCGAGGTGCAGGCCCATGGAAGCGAGAACTTCCTTGATTTCGTTCAGCGACTTGCGACCAAAATTCGGTGTGCGGAGCATTTCTGCTTCGGTCTTCTGAATGAGGTCGCCGATGTAGACGATGTTGTCGTTCTTCAGGCAGTTTGCCGAACGGACCGACAGTTCGAGTTCGTCCACCTTCTTGAGGAGAGCCGGGTTGAAAGCAAGTTCGGTGACTGCTTCCTCTTCGGTTTCCTTCTGCGGCTCGTCGAAGTTGACGAAGACGCCAAGCTGATCCTGGAGAATGCGCGCCGCAAAAGCGACGGCGTCTTCGCCCGTGATCGAGCCATCGGTTTCGATGGTCATGTTCAGCTTGTCGTAGTCGAGAACCTGTCCTTCGCGGGTATTTTCAACCTTGTAGGACACCTTCTTGACCGGCGAATAGAGGCTGTCGACCGGGATGAGACCGATCGGAGCATCTTCCGCACGATTGCGTTCGGCCGGAACATAGCCCTTGCCGTTGTTGACGGTGAATTCCATGCGGATCTCGGCACCCTCGTCGAGCGTGCAGATGACATGCTCGGGATTGAGGATTTCGATATCACCGACCGTCTGAATGTCGCCAGCCGTGACAACACCCGGACCCTGCTTACGCACGACCATGCGCTTTGCGTCGTCGCCATCCATCTTGATGGCGATTTCCTTGATGTTGAGCACGATGTCCGTGACGTCTTCGCGGACGCCCGGAATTGACGAGAATTCATGCAGCACGCCATCGATCTGCACCGCCGTGACGGCAGCACCGCGCAGCGAGGAGAGCAGAACCCGGCGAAGCGCGTTGCCGAGGGTGAGGCCGAAGCCGCGCTCCAGCGGTTCGGCAACAAGCGTCGCCCTGGTGCGCGAGCTCGAAGAGAACTCCACCTTGTTCGGCTTGATCAGTTCCTGCCAGTTCTTCTGAATCATGAGTTTGCCTTCCGTTCGTTGCCACCATCCAATCGTGGCAACCGAGCTTGAAAACCACCGGGAGCGCGCAGGCGCTCACCGGTGACGAGAGCGATGATCAGACGCGGCGCTTCTTGCGCGGACGGCAGCCATTGTGCGGGATCGGGGTCACGTCGCGGATGGACGTGATCATGAAACCTGCAGCCTGGAGCGCGCGCAGAGCCGATTCACGACCCGAACCCGGACCGCAGACTTCGACTTCCAGCGACTTCATGCCGTGCTCCTGGGCCTTCTTGGCGCAGTCTTCGGCAGCGATCTGGGCAGCGAACGGGGTCGACTTGCGCGAGCCCTTGAAGCCCTTGGCGCCAGCCGACGACCAAGCGATCGCATTGCCCTGCGCATCGGTGATGGTGATCATCGTGTTGTTGAAGGTCGAGTTGACGTGAGCGACACCCGACGAGATGTTCTTGCGCTCGCGACGGCGAACGCGGACGGCTTCCTTAGCCATGGTATTCCTTTCGTTGATCTCTTCACCGCCGTAATGCCAGCGGCTACACCGGAACGGCGCCTATATGGTCCCGCTCCAAACTCAAAAGAGGCCGGCGCAGACCGCCAGCCTCCCCACCCCGGTTTCCCGGAAATTACTTCTTCTTGCCAGCGATTGCCTTTGCCGGGCCCTTGCGGGTGCGGGCATTGGTATGCGTGCGCTGACCGCGGACCGGAAGGCCGCGGCGATGACGCAGGCCGCGATAGCAGCCGAGGTCCATCAGGCGCTTGATGTTCATCGCAGTATCGCGACGAAGATCGCCTTCGACCTGATAGTCGCGGTCGATGGCTTCGCGGATCTGAAGGACTTCTGCGTCCGTCAGCTGATGCACACGACGTTCAGCCGGGATACCGACCTTCTCGACGATTTCCTGTGCGAATTTCGGACCGATCCCGTGAATGTAGGTCAGCGCAATAACAACGCGCTTCGCAGTCGGGATGTTGACGCCAGCGATACGTGCCACGCCTGTTCTCCTTGCATTCCAGTTGCCATCCGGCAAGTGGGCTTCGTTATGCGGCTCTTGAGAACCGCCCGTTCAGATTTACGTCCGTAACATGTCAAAACGACCGCACCCGGACTTCCCTGGGAAATCCGCGCCGATCGCATGGAATGTCGCGAGTTGGCGCGGTGTTTAGCGGAATCACTGCTGAAAAGCAACCGTTCCGCCAAGTTTATTTTCAAAGCCTTAAAGCTTGGAAAGAATGCTTTCGACCTCGGCCGTCACCTGATCGATTTCTGCCATGCCATCCACGGACTTGAGCTTGCCCTTGGCATGGTAATAGCCGATCAGCGGTGAGGTCTCCTTGTAGTAGACCTGCAGACGAGCCGTCATGGTCTCCGGAGTGTCATCAGGACGGCGCTTGAAGTGGGTGGAACCGCACTTGTCGCACACACCCTCGGCAGCCGGAACCTTATCGGTATCGTGATAGACGCTGCCGCACTGTGCACAGGAGTAGCGACCGGCAACGCGACGAACCAGCTCGTCGTCATTGACACGGAATTCGATGACGACCGAAAGGTCGAGACCCTTCGCCTTCAGCATCGCCTCGGTGGCGTCCGCCTGGACGAGCGTCCTGGGGAAGCCGTCGAGGATGAAGCCGTTGGCGCAATCGGGTTGATCGATACGCTCGGAAACGATGGCGATAACGATCTCATCCGAGACGAGCTTGCCGGCGTCCATGACCGCCTTCGCGCGCTTGCCGACATCGGTGCCGGCGTTAACCGCTGCACGCAGCATGTCCCCCGTGGAAAGCTGCGGAATGCCGTGCTTTTCCACGATCCGCTGGGCCTGGGTTCCCTTACCCGCGCCCGGCGGCCCCAAAAGGATAAGTCTCATCGCCCCCTCTTTCCTCCACGCAACTTCGATTTCTTGATCAGGCCTTCGTATTGCTGCGCGATCAGGTGACCCTGGATCTGTGCAACCGTATCAAGAGTTACGCTAACCACGATCAAAAGCGAAGTCCCACCAAGGGCTAATGGAATGCCGGTTTGCGACACCAATATCTCCGGAAGGATGCAGACGAAGACGAGATAGAGCGCGCCGATCACCGTGATTCGGGTCAGCACGTAGTCGATATATTCGGCGGTGCGGTCGCCCGGACGGATGCCGGGAATGAAGCCACCATGCTTCTTCAGATTGTCAGCCGTGTCCTTCGGATTGAAGACGATGGCCGTATAGAAAAAGGCGAAGAAGGCGATCAGCGCCGCATAGAGCACCATATAGAGTGGCTGGCCATGACCGAGGGCCGCGACGATCGATGTCGCCCAGGAGGGCATTGCCGTGGTGCTGGCAAAGCCCGCAATCGTTGCCGGCAGAAGCAGCAGCGACGATGCGAAGATTGCCGGAATGACACCTGATGTATTGAGTTTCAACGGCAGGTGGGACGTGTCGCCCTGGAACATCCGGTTGCCAACCTGGCGCTTCGGATACTGGATCAGCAGCCGGCGCTGGGCGCGCTCGACGAAGACGATGATGGCGATAACGGCAATCGCGACGATGATCACGAGCAGGATCAGCGGGGTCGACAGCGCGCCGGTGCGGCCGAGTTCGAGCGTGCCGGCAAGGGCGGTGGGAAGGCCGGCGGCGATGCCGGCGAAGATGATCAGCGAGATACCGTTGCCGATGCCGCGCGAGGTGATCTGCTCGCCGAGCCACATCAGGAACATCGTGCCGCCGAGCAGCGTCAGAACGGTGGAAACACGGAAGAACCAGCCCGGATCGACGACCAAGCCCTGGCCGCTTTCAAGGCCGGCGGCAATGCCATAGGCTTGGAGCGCGCCGAGGATGACGGTACCGTAGCGGGTATACTGGTTGATGATCTTACGGCCCTGCTCGCCTTCCTTCTTGAGGTTTTCGAGCGCCGGCACGACCGAAGTCATCAGCTGCACGATGATCGAGGCAGAGATGTAGGGCATGATGCCGAGCGCGAAGATTGCCATGCGCTCAACGGCGCCGCCCGAAAACATGTTGAAAAGGCCGAGAATGCCGCCTGCCTGGCCGCGGAAAGCCTGGGCATAGGCTTCGGGATTGAGACCCGGAAGCGGAATATGCGTGCCAAGTCGGTAGACGAGGAGAGCTGCCAGTGTGAACCACAAGCGCTTCTTCAAATCCTCGGCTTTGGCGAAGGTCGAAAAATTGAGGTTGGATGCCAATTGTTCCGCTGCAGAAGCCATGCGTTTCTCCGCGCTACCAATTCCGGCGTCTCTGGGGGACAGGCCGGACCCGGAATCAGTATGAAATTATTCAAAACCGGGCTTAGGACGGATTGCAACGCAACCCCATGCCTCACCCTTGTTTTCGAGTCTTACCGGCATGACGCGGGCGCGCCAGCCAAGTTTTTGTGAGGCCCACATATGGGAGCAAAATCGCCCGGTGTGAAGCACCCCGGGCGATATATCATCAGTTTATTATTCGGCTGCAGCCGGAGCCGAAAGCAGCGTCACGGTGCCGCCGGCCTTTTCGATCTTCTCGACGGCAGGCTTGGAGGCGCCTGCAACGACAATGGTGATCTTGGCCTTGATCTCGCCGTCGGCGAGAACGCGAACGCCGTCCTTGACGCGGCGGATGACACCAGCAGCCTTGAGGGCAGCTGCGTCAACGGTCGTCTTGGCATCGAGCTTGCCGGCGTCGATCGCCGTCTGGATACGGGCCAGCGACACGACAACAAAATCGGAAGCGAAAATGTTGTTGAAGCCGCGCTTCGGCAGGCGACGATAGATCGGCATCTGGCCGCCTTCGAAGCCATTGATGGCGACGCCCGAACGGGACTTCTGACCCTTCACGCCGCGACCACCAGTCTTGCCCGAGCCCGAGCCGATACCGCGGCCGAGGCGCTTGCGGCTGTGGGTCGAGCCTTCGTTGTCTTTAATTTCATTGAGTTTCATGAGCGTTTCCTCCGTCTCACTTCTCGTCGACGACGCGAACGAGATGCTGGACAGCACGGATCAT
The DNA here is from genome assembly GCF_013416305.1 of Rhizobium sp. WYCCWR 11128. Classification (NCBI taxonomy): domain Bacteria; kingdom Pseudomonadati; phylum Pseudomonadota; class Alphaproteobacteria; order Hyphomicrobiales; family Rhizobiaceae; genus Rhizobium; species Rhizobium sp. WYCCWR 11128. Next base: position 52,928 of record NZ_JACCEZ010000019.1, on the reverse strand, counting down.
GCCACGAACGGAAGGGGTATCCTCCAGCGTGCGGCGACGGTGCATCTTGTTCAGTCCGAGACCGATCAGCGTGCGCTGCTGGACATCCGGACGGCGAATCGGGCTGCCGATCTGTTCGATCGTGACAGTCTTCGCTTCAGCCTTCTTGGTAGCCTTGGCCATCTGTCAAACTCCTCTTATTCTTCAGAGGCGTTGCCGGAGGCGCTACGACGAGCCTGCAGCGTTGCATACTTGATGCCGCGCTGAGCTGCGATGTCCTTCGGGTGAACCTGGTGCTTCAGAGCGTCGAAGGTGGCGCGAACCATGTTGTAGGGGTTCGACGAACCGGTCGACTTGGCGACGACGTCGTGCATGCCGAGTGTTTCGAATACGGCGCGCATCGGACCGCCGGCGATGATGCCGGTACCGACCTTGGCCGAGCGCAGCAGAACCTTGCCGGCGCCGTGGCGGCCGTGAACGTCGTGATGCAGCGTACGGCCGTCACGCAGCGGTACGAAGATCAGTTCGCGCTTGGCGGCTTCGGTTGCCTTGCGGATGGCTTCCGGCACTTCACGTGCCTTGCCATGGCCGAAGCCAACGCGGCCCTTCTGGTCGCCAACGACGACGAGTGCTGCGAAACCGAAACGACGGCCGCCCTTGACGACCTTGGCGACGCGGTTGATCGCGACAAGCTTGTCGACGAATTCGCTATCGCGCTCTTCACGGCTCTGGCGGTCGTCCCGCTGCGGCCTTCTTTCCTGTGCCATTGTCCTCTTCCTTTTTCTTTTCCGGGTGCAATCGGCAAACAAATGTGGACCGCATCAGCTTCCCCTTTCGGAGAGTGCCTGCGGTCCGGCGAAAATCCGGCCGGCGCTTGAGGCGTCCGGCCGGAAACTGATCAGAAGGTGAGACCGCCTTCGCGGGCCGCTTCGGCGAGAGCCTTGATGCGGCCGTGATAGATGAAGGCGCCACGGTCGAACACGACTTCCGTAACACCGGCCTTGGAGGCGCGCTCTGCGAGGAGCTTGCCCACAACGGTAGCGGCGGCGGTATCGGCACCGGTCTTCAGAGAACCGCGCAGATCCTTCTCGAGGGTGGAGGCAGACGCAAGCGTCTTGCCGGCCACATCATCGATGACCTGGGCGTAGATGTTCTTCGAGGAGCGATGAACCGACAGGCGCGGACGGCCGTTGGCCACCGACTTGAGATGACGGCGCACGCGGTTGGCACGACGTGCAAGTGCTTCTTTCCTGCTAGCCATTTCGCGTGATCCTTACTTCTTCTTGCCTTCTTTGCGGACGATCCGCTCGTCAGCGTACTTGACGCCCTTGCCCTTGTAGGGCTCGGGACCGCGATATTCGCGGATTTCGGCGGCAACCTGACCGACCTGCTGCTTGTTGATGCCGCTGACGACGATTTCCGTCGGCTTCGGAACAACGATCGAGATACCGACCGGCGGCTCGTAGATCACGTCATGGCTGAAACCGAGGGCCAGCTGCAGGTTCTTGCCCTGCATGGCGGCGCGGTAACCGACGCCGTTGATTTCAAGCTTGCGCTCGAAACCGTCCTTGACGCCCTTGAAGATGCCTTCGATCATCGTGCGGGACATGCCCCACTTTGAGCGCGCATCCTTGGTCTGGTTCACCGGCGTCACGACGACGGCGTTATTTTCAAGCTTGAGGCTGATTTCGTCGTTAGCAACGAAAAACAGCTCGCCCTTCGGGCCCTTTGCAGTCACCTTCTGGCCATCGACCGTAGCCGTGATCCCAGCAGGCACCTGAACGGGCTTTTTACCGATACGAGACATGTTTCAATCCTGTCTGTTCGCTATGGAGATCCCTGCTCGATCTTAGAAGACCGAGCAAAGAACCTCGCCACCAACGTTCTGTTCGCGAGCCTGGTGATCGGCCATCACACCCTTCGGAGTCGAAAGGATGGTGATGCCGAGACCGTTCGCGACCTGCGGAATGGACTTGACCGAGACATAAACCCGGCGGCCCGGCTTGGACACACGGCCGATCTCACGGATCACCGATGCGCCTTCATAATATTTCAGCTCGATGCTGAGTTCCGACTTGCCATTGCCGAAATCGACAACGGAGTAGCCACGGATGTAGCCTTCGGACTGCAGAACATCGAGAACACGTGCACGGAGCTTCGAAGCAGGCGTCGAGACCGACGACTTGCGGCGGGAAGCGCCGTTACGGATGCGAGTGAGCATATCGCCCAACGGATCAGTCATTGTCATGTAACCTGCTCCTTACCAGCTCGACTTGACGATACCCGGCACCTTGCCGAGATTGCCGAGTTCACGCAGCGCAATACGCGACATGCGCAGTTTGCGGTAATATGCGCGCGGACGCCCCGAAACTTCGCAACGGTTGCGAATACGGGTCTTCGATCCATCACGCGGCAGGGATGCCAGCTTGATCGAGGCCTTGAACCGCTCTTCGATCGGAAGAGCCTGGTTCATGATGATCGCCTTCAACCCAGCCCGCTTAGCGGCCTGGTTAGCGACCGTAGTACGGCGGCGCTTGTTCTTTTCAACTGCGCTTGTCTTCGCCATGTCAGGTTCCTTTTCTACGCTCGTCGTTACGGTTATTGACGGAACGGGAAGCTGAACTCTTTCAGAAGAGCCCGTGCTTCGTCGTCGGTCGTCGCCGTCGTGCAAACGATGATGTCCATGCCCCACATCTGATCAACCTTGTCGTAGTTGATCTCAGGGAACACAATGTGCTCCTTGATGCCCATGGCGAAGTTGCCACGGCCGTCAAAGCTTTTCGGGTTCAGGCCGCGGAAGTCGCGAACGCGCGGGAGCGCGATGTTCACGAGACGGTCCATGAACTCGTACATGCGGGCGCCGCGCAGGGTGACCTTCGCGCCGATCGGCATCTGTTCGCGGACCTTGAAGCCTGCGATAGAGTTACGTGCGCGGGTGATGACCGGCTTCTGGCCGGCGATCGCTGCGAGGTCGGCGGCAGCTACCGTCGGCTTCTTCGAGTCAGCGGTCGCTTCGCCGACACCCATGTTGATCACGATCTTGTCGAGCTTCGGGATCATCATCTCGTTGGCGTAGGAGAACTGCTCCTGCATCGCCTTGCGGATGCGCTCGACATATTCCTTCTTGAGCCGCGGCTCATATTTTGCCTCAGCCATCGATCACTTCTCCAGAACGCTTGGCCACACGGACCTTCTTGCCGTCAACAACCTTGAAACCGACGCGGGTCGGCTTGCCGTCCTTGTCGATGATTGCAACGTTGGACAGGTGAACCGGGGCTTCCTTGTTGATGATGCCGGCTTCCTGGGTCTGCGTCTGGCGCTGGTGGCGCTTGACGACGTTGACGCCACGAACAACGGCACGATCTTCCTTCGGCATGACCTGGACAACTTCGCCGGTACGGCCCTTGTCCTTGCCAGCGAGCATGACGACCTTGTCGCCCTTACGAATCTTCTGCATCGCTTCGCTCCTTACAGTACTTCGGGAGCCAGCGAGATGATCTTCATGTGGTTCTTGGCGCGAAGTTCGCGCGGAACCGGTCCGAAGATACGGGTGCCGATCGGCTCTTTCTTGTTGTCGATGAGGACTGCTGCGTTGGTGTCGAAGCGGATGACGGAGCCATCCGGACGACGGATGTCCTTAGCGGTGCGAACGACAACCGCCTTCATCACGTCACCCTTCTTCACACGGCCGCGCGGGATCGCTTCCTTGATCGAAACGACGATGACGTCGCCGATCGAGGCATACTTGCGCTTCGAGCCGCCCAGCACCTTGATGCACATGACACGACGTGCGCCGGAATTATCCGCGACGTCGAGGTTTGTTTGCATCTGAATCATATCAGGTCGCCTTCTTGGTTTACCGGAATGGTTGGGCTAGCCCCCTACTCCGGCTTATGAAAATTTTCGCCGGCCGAGCTGCCATGACGGCAGCACAGACGCGGCAATAGCTGAATAGCGCGGGATCGATCGTGCCAGGGTGGTTTCCCGAACGGGACCTTCCGTGCGCTCAAAGCAAAAGAACGCCCGGCATTCGAGCGTTCTGACGCTGCTTCATACAGATATTTCGGCGAGACGCAAGGCCTCGCGCAAAATTCTGTTACTTGCCCTGGGCGGAAATTACCGTCCAGCGCTTGTCCTTGGAGATCGGCGCGCATTCCTCGATGGATACGGTATCGCCAATCTTGTACTGATTGTTCTCGTCGTGGGCCTTGTACTTCTTGGAACGACGAACGGTCTTCTGGAGCAGCGGGTGAGCGAAACGACGCTCGACACGAACCACTACCGTCTTCTCGTTCTTGTCGCCAACGACGACGCCCTGCAGGATGCGCTTCGGCATATTTTTCTTCCTTTAGGCCTTAACTTCTGCCGCCTTCTGGCGGGCAATGGTTTTCACGCGGGCGATGTCCTTGCGGACTTCGTTGATGCGCGAGGACTTTTCGAGCTGGCCGGTCGCCTTCTGGAAGCGCAGGTTGAACTGCTCCTTCTTCAGCTTGGCAAGCTCGTCCTTGAGTTGGTCGGCGGTGAAACCGCGAACGTCTGAGGCTTTCATGAGCTCAATCCCTTACTCTGCAATGCGCTGAACGAAGCGCGTCTTGACCGAGAGCTTGGCAGAGCCGAGGCGAAGCGCCTCACGGGCGATTTCTTCGCTGACACCGTCGATCTCGAACATCATACGGCCAGGCTTGACCTTGCATGCCCAGTATTCAACGGAGCCCTTACCCTTACCCATACGGACTTCGGTCGGCTTTTTGGTTACCGGAACGTCCGGGAACACGCGGATCCATACACGGCCGGCGCGCTTCATATAACGCGTGATCGCGCGGCGGGCCGCTTCGATCTCGCGCGCGTTGACGCGGTTGGGTTCCTGTGCCTTCAGGCCGAATTCGCCGAATGCCAGGTCAGAACCGCCCTTGGCGACGCCCTTGATGCGGCCCTTGAACTGCTTGCGGTACTTGGTACGCTTTGGCTGCAACATTTTCTTATTCTCCGAACTTCTCTGCCACGCGCGCTATCAAGCGTTGTCGCGGCGACGGTCTCTGTCGCGGTCACGATCACGGCTTGCCGGACCCTGGGCGTCACCTTCCATCGCGCGGCGCTCGGAAGCCATCGGATCATGCTCAAGGATTTCGCCCTTGAAGATCCAGACCTTGATGCCGCAGATGCCGAACGCGGTTTCTGCTTCAGCCGTGCCGTAGTCGATGTCGGCGCGCAGCGTGTGCAACGGCACACGACCTTCGCGGTACCATTCCGTACGGGCGATTTCAGCGCCACCGAGACGGCCGGCGCAGGTGATCTTGATGCCTTCGGCGCCAAGACGCATCGCGGACTGAACGGCGCGCTTCATGGCGCGACGGAAAGCCACGCGACGCTCGAGCTGCTGGGCGATCGACTGAGCGACCAGCGTCGCATCGACTTCGGGCTTGCGCACTTCGACGATGTTGAGGTGCGTTTCCGAATTGGTCATCTCCGACAGCTTCTTGCGAAGCTTGTCGATGTCAGCGCCCTTGCGGCCGATGATCAGGCCCGGACGTGCCGAGTGGATCGTGACGCGGCACTTCTTGTGCGGACGCTCGATGACCACCTTGGAGATCCCGGCCTGCTTCAGTTCGCTCATGACGAACTTACGCATCTTCAGGTCTTCGTGCAGCAGCTGACCGTACTCGGCATTGTCCGCAAACCAGCGGCTATCCCAGGTACGGTTAATGCCGAGACGGAAACCGATTGGATTGATTTTCTGACCCATTATGCGGCCTCCTCTGCTGCCTGCACTTCACGAACGACGATCGTCAGGTGCGCGAAGGGCTTTTCGATGCGCGACGCGCGACCGCGGCCACGAGCGTGGAAACGCTTCATGACGATCGACTTGCCGACATAGGCCTCGGCGACAACCAGCGAGTCGACGTCGAGATCGTGGTTGTTCTCGGCATTGGCGATCGCAGATTCGAGCGTCTTCTTGACGGCGCCTGCGATGCGCTTGCGGGAGAACTCCAGCTCAGCGAGTGCGCGCTCTACCTTCTTGCCACGGATAGCCGCAGCAACCAGGTTGAGCTTCTGGGGGCTGACGCGGAGCGTGCGGGCGACTGCTTGCGCCTCGTTGTCCTTCAGCCGGCGTTCGGCTTTTGCCTTGCCCATTGTTACTTCCTCTTCGCCTTCTTGTCCGCGCCGTGACCGTAGTAGGTGCGGGTCGGAGAGAATTCACCGAATTTGTGGCCGACCATGTCTTCATTGACGCTGACCGGGATATGCTTGCTGCCGTTGTAGACGCCGAAGGTGAGACCGACGAACTGCGGCAGGATCGTGGAGCGACGGCTCCAGATCTTGATCACTTCACTACGACCGCCTTCACGAACCTTCTCAGCCTTCTTGAGAAGATAGCCGTCAACGAACGGACCTTTCCATACTGAACGAGCCATTGGAGACTTCCTCTCTTACTTCTTACGCTGATGACGCGAGCGCATGATCATCTTGTCGGTCGACTTGTTCGACCGGGTGCGCTTGCCCTTGGTCGGCTTGCCCCACGGCGTCACCGGATGGCGACCACCGGAGGTGCGGCCTTCACCACCGCCGTGCGGATGGTCGACCGGGTTCATGACGACACCGCGGTTATGCGGACGCTTGCCGCGCCAAACGGTACGACCGGCCTTGCCGTCGTTGATGTTGGCGTGATCAGGGTTGGAGACCGCGCCGATCGAAGCAAGGCAGGAGCCATGAACGAGACGCTGTTCACCGGAGTTCAGGCGAAGGATCGCCATGCCCTGGTCGCGGCCGACGAGCTGTGCGTAGCCACCGGCGGAGCGAGCGATCTGACCACCCTTGCCCGGCTTCATTTCCACATTGTGGATGATGGAGCCGACCGGGATGAACTGCAGCGGCATGGTGTTGCCGGGCTTGACGTCGACAGCCTTCTCGGAAGCGATGACCTTGTCACCGGCCGCGAGACGCTGAGGAGCGAGAATATAAGCCTTCTCGCCGTCAGCATAGTTCACCAGCGCGATGAAAGCCGTGCGGTTCGGATCGTATTCGATACGCTCGACCGTGCCTTCGACGTCGAACTTGCGACGCTTGAAGTCGATCAGACGATAGGTGCGCTTGTGACCGCCGCCGATGAAGCGGGCGGTGATGCGGCCGAGGTTGTTACGACCGCCGCTCTTGGTCAGACCTTCCGTCAGCGCCTTGACCGGCTTGCCCTTGTAGAGGGCCGAACGGTCGACGATGACCAGCTGGCGCTGGCTCGGGGTGATCGGATTGAAAGTTTTCAATGCCATTTTCTTATACCTCAGAGACCGGTGGAGACGTCGATCGTCTGGCCTTCAGCCAGCGTCACAACAGCCTTCTTCACGTCCTTCTGCTTGCCGACGAAACCGCGGAACCGCTTGGTCTTGCCTTTGCGCAGCAGAGTGTTGACAGCCGTGACCTTGACGCCGAACAGCGCCTCGACCGCAGCCTTGATTTCCGGCTTCGTCGCCTGCTTGGCGACATTGAAAACAACCTGGTTGTTTTCGGATACCAGCGTGGACTTTTCGGTGATCGCCGGAGAGACGATCACATCGTAGTGGCGAAGATCGGTCACTTGAATCGCTCCTCTAGCGCTTCAACCGCAGCCTTGGAAAGCACGAGCTTGCCGCGGCGCACGATGTCGTAAACGTTGATGCCCTGGATCGGCAGAACATCGATGTTCGGGATGTTCTGAGCTGCGAGCTTGAAGTTGCCATCAAGCTCTGCGCCGCCGATGAAGAGGGCGTTGGTCAGGCCGAGCGTCTCGAAAACGGACGCGAGCGACTTGGTCTTGGCTTCAGCGGCAACCAGGTTGTCGATGACGATGACGTCATCGGCCTTGATCTTGGCCGAAAGGGCGTGGCGAAGGCCGAGTGCGCGAACCTTCTTCGGAAGATCGTGCTCGTGGCTGCGGACGACCGGGCCGTGAGCCTTGCCGCCGCCGCGGAACTGCGGAGCGCGAGCCGAATGGTGGCGGGCGCGACCCGTACCCTTCTGCTTGTACATCTTGGCGCCGGTGCGCGAAACTTCCGCGCGGCCCTTAGCCTTGTGCGTGCCCTGCTGCTTCTTGGCAAGCTGCCAGCGAATGACGCGGGCGAGAATGTCTTCACGGGGCTCGAGGCCGAAAATCGCGTCCGAAAGGGAAACCTTCCCGGCGTCTTTTCCCTCGAGGGTCTTGACGTTGAATTCCATTGATCTGGCTCCCTTACTTCGCGGCCGACTTGACGGCGTCGCGCACGATGATCCAAGCACCCTTGGAACCAGGAACAGCACCCTTGATCAGGATCAGACCACGATCTTCGTCGGTCGAAACCACTTCCAGGTTCTGCGTCGTGACGCGCGTCTGGCCCATGTGACCAGCCATCTTCTTGTTCTTGAAAACCTTGCCCGGATCCTGGCGCGAGCCGGTCGAACCGTGCGAACGGTGAGACACCGACACACCGTGCGTGGCACGCAGACCGCCGAAACCGTGGCGCTTCATGGCGCCGGCAAAACCCTTACCGATCGTCGTGCCCGTCACGTCGACGAGCTGACCGGCTGCAAAGTGACCCGCCTTGATCTCAGTGCCGACCTCAAGCAGCTGATCTTCCGACACGCGGAATTCCGTCAGCTTGGCCTTCGGCTCGACGTTGGCAATGGCAAAGTTGCCGCGCATCGCCTTCGACGTGTTCTTCACCTTCGCCTGGCCGGCACCGAGCTGAACTGCGGTATAGCCATTCTTTTCGACAGTGCGCGTGGCTACGACCTGGCAGCCTTCCATACGCAGTACCGTTACCGGGACATGCTCGCCGGCGTCGTTATAGACGCGGGTCATTCCCACCTTCTGTGCAATCACACCTGAACGCATCGGTTCAATCCTTCTCACTCAGCCCGAAGACCCGAGGTCTCAGAGCTTGATCTCAACATCGACACCGGCGGCGAGATCGAGCTTCATCAGCGCGTCTACCGTCTGCGGGGTCGGGTCAACGATATCGAGAAGGCGCTTATGCGTGCGCATCTCGAACTGTTCGCGGCTCTTCTTGTCGATGTGCGGGGACCGGTTGACCGTAAACTTCTCGATGCGGGTCGGAAGCGGAACGGGGCCCCGGACGCTTGCACCGGTGCGCTTAGCCGTCGATACGATCTCGCGCGTGGAGGCATCGAGAATCCGGTGATCGAACGCCTTCAGGCGGATGCGGATATTCTGGCCGTTCATTCGACTTTATCCTTGTGTCTGTTATCCGCGTGTCACCACTTAGGGACACGGCTTACCTTCAGTTACGTTAGCGGGCCACCGGTTTCAAAGATCGAGAGGGACACCGAGATCGGCGTCCCTATCCTTTCCTTGGGCCAGGTGGCCCAGCCGCTAATTACTCGACGATCGACGCGACGATACCGGCGCCGACGGTGCGGCCGCCTTCGCGGATGGCGAAGCGCAGCTTTTCTTCCATCGCGATCGGAACGATCAGCTCGACCGATACCGTGACGTTGTCGCCCGGCATGACCATCTCGGTGCCTTCCGGCAGCGTTACGATGCCGGTCACGTCGGTCGTGCGGAAGTAGAACTGCGGACGGTAGTTGGTGAAGAACGGCGTATGACGGCCACCCTCTTCCTTCGTCAGGATGTAGGCTTCTGCCATGAACTTCTTGTGCGGCTTGACCGAACCCGGCTTGCACAGAATCTGGCCACGCTCAACGCCGTCACGGGTAACGCCGCGGATCAGCGCACCAATGTTGTCGCCAGCCTGGCCCTGATCGAGCAGCTTGCGGAACATTTCAACGCCGGTCACCGTCGTCTTCGTCGTCGGGCGGATGCCGACGATCTCGACTTCTTCGCCAACCTTGACGATGCCACGCTCGACGCGGCCGGTCACAACCGTACCGCGGCCCGAGATCGAGAACACGTCTTCGATCGGCAGCAGGAACGGGAGGTTGATCGGACGCTCAGGCGTCGGGATGTAGGCGTCGACAGCAGCCATCAGCTCGCGGATCGAATCTTCGCCGATCTTCTTGTCCGAATCTTCAAGGGCAGCAAGTGCGGAACCCTTGACGATCGGGATATCGTCGCCCGGGAAGTCGTAGGACGACAGCAGTTCGCGAACTTCGAGCTCGACCAGTTCGAGAAGCTCGGCGTCGTCAACCTGGTCGACCTTGTTTAGGAACACCACGATTGCCGGAACGCCGACCTGGCGAGCCAGCAGGATGTGTTCGCGCGTCTGCGGCATCGGGCCGTCAGCGGCCGAGCACACCAGGATCGCGCCGTCCATCTGGGCAGCACCGGTGATCATGTTCTTGACGTAGTCGGCGTGGCCGGGGCAGTCGACGTGGGCGTAGTGGCGGGCCGGCGTCTCGTATTCAACGTGAGCCGTCGAAATCGTGATGCCACGCGCCTTTTCTTCCGGAGCCGCGTCGATCTGGTCGTACGCCTTGTACTCACCGAAGTACTTCGTGATCGCTGCCGTCAGAGACGTCTTGCCGTGGTCAACGTGGCCAATCGTGCCAATGTTGACGTGCGGCTTGTTGCGCTCAAACTTACTCTTTCCCATTTTCGGGTCTCCGTTTTGCTAGTCCCCGAAGGGATCTAATTCTTGTTATCGGTCAATTGGTATTCCGGTCACTTCTGACCGGAATACTTTGCCTGGATTTCAGTTGCGACGTTCGACGGGACCGGCGAATAGTGATCGAAGGTCATCGTGTACTGGGCGCGGCCCTGGGACATGGAGCGCAGGTTGTCGACGTATTTGAACATGTTCGCGAGCGGGACGTTCGCGTTGATGACGACGGCGATACCACGGCTTTCCTGGCCCTGGATCTGACCGCGACGGGAGTTCAGGTCGCCGATAACGTCGCCGACGTAATCTTCCGGGGTGACGACTTCGACCTTCATCATCGGCTCGAGCAGCTGAGCGCCGGCCTTCCTGGCTGCTTCACGGAAGCAGGCACGCGATGCGATTTCGAAGGCAAGAACCGAGGAGTCGACGTCGTGGAAGGCGCCGTCGATGAGGGTCGCCTTGACGCCGAGCATCGGGAAGCCTGCGAGCGGACCCGAAGACAGAACGCTTTCGATGCCCTTCTGGACGCCGGGGATATATTCCTTCGGAACGGAACCGCCGACGATCTTCGATTCGAACTTGAATTCGTCGCCGTCCGGGTTCGGTTCGAAGACGATCTTGACGCGCGCGAACTGGCCGGTACCACCGGACTGCTTCTTGTGCGTGTAGTCTTCTTCATGCGTCCGGGTGATGGTTTCGCGGTAGGCAACCTGCGGCGCGCCGACAGTTGCTTCGACCTTGAATTCACGACGCATGCGGTCGACGATGATGTCGAGATGCAGTTCGCCCATGCCGGCGATGATGGTCTGGCCTGATTCCTGGTCGGTCTTGACGCGGAAGGACGGATCTTCAGCAGCCAGGCGGTTGAGCGCGAGGCCCATCTTTTCCTGGTCGCCCTTGGTCTTCGGCTCGATGGCGATCTGGATGACCGGCTCCGGGAATTCCATGCGCTCGAGGATAACCGGCTTCAGCGGATCGCAGAGCGTGTCGCCCGTCGTGGTTTCCTTGAGGCCAGCGAGAGCAACGATGTCGCCTGCGAAGGCTTCTTCGATGTCTTCACGCGAGTTGGAGTGCATCTGCAGCATACGGCCGACGCGCTCGCGCTTGTCCTTGACCGTGTTGATGACCGACGTGCCCTTCTCGAGCTTGCCGGAGTAGATGCGGGCGAAGGTCAGCGAACCGACGAAGGGGTCGTTCATGATCTTGAAGGCGAGCATGGAAAGCGGCTCGCTGTCATCGGCATGACGCTCGATTTCGGCTTCCGTCTTGAAATCGATGCCCTTGATCGCCGGGATGTCCATCGGCGACGGCAGGTAGTCGACGACGGCGTCGAGCAGCGGCTGCACGCCCTTGTTCTTGAAGGCGGTGCCGCAGAACATCGGATGGAACTTGACGTCGATCGTGCCGCGGCGAACCAGCGCACGGATCTGATCGTTGTCGGGCAGAATGCCTTCGAGGTAAGCTTCGGTGGCGGCTTCGTCGATGTCGACGACCGTCTCGATCAGCTTTTCGCGATATTCTTCAGCCTTGGCCTTCATGTCCTCGGGGATCTCGACGACATCCCACTGGGCGCCGAGCGACTCGTCGCGCCAGATGAGTGCGTTCATCTCGACCAGGTCGATGACGCCCTTGAATTCGGTTTCTGCACCGATCGGCAGCTGCATGACGACAGCCGTTGCACCGAGACGGGTCTTGATCATCTCGACGGAGCGGTAGAAGTCCGCACCGGTCTTGTCCATCTTGTTGCAGAAGATCATCCGCGGGACATTGTACTTTTCAGCCTGACGCCAGACGGTTTCCGTCTGCGGCTCAACACCGGCGTTAGCGTCGAGCAGCGCGATGGCCCCGTCGAGAACGCGCAGCGAACGCTCGACTTCAATGGTGAAGTCGACGTGGCCGGGAGTGTCGATGATGTTGAAGCGGCGCGTTTTGCCGTCACGGCCCTTCCAGTAGGTCGTGGTGGCAGCAGAGGTGATCGTGATGCCACGCTCCTGCTCCTGCTCCATCCAGTCCATGGTGGCTGCGCCGTCGTGGACTTCGCCGATCTTGTGCGACTTGCCGGTGTAATAAAGAATACGCTCGGTGGTCGTGGTCTTGCCGGCGTCGATATGCGCCATGATACCGAAATTACGGTAGTCTTCGATCTTATATTCGCGAGCCATTGTGGACTGCCTTTCGATACCGTTCGGAATTACCAGCGATAGTGCGAGAACGCGCGGTTGGCGTCAGCCATCTTGTGCGTGTCTTCGCGCTTCTTGACGGCGGAGCCGCGGTTGTTGGACGCATCGAGCAGTTCGCCGGAAAGGCGGTCAACCATAGTCGTTTCATTGCGCTTGCGGGCAGCAGCGATCAGCCAGCGAATAGCAAGAGCCTGGCGGCGCTCCGGACGAACATCGACGGGGACCTGATAGGTCGCACCACCGACACGACGCGAGCGAACTTCAACGTGCGGGGCAATGTTCTCAAGCGCAGAATGGAAAACTGTGAGCGGCTCCTGCTTGGCCTTGCCCTGGACAACGTCGAACGCACCGTAGACGATGTTTTCAGCAACGGACTTCTTGCCGTCGAGCATAATGGCATTCATGAACTTGGTGACGACGAGATCGCCGAACTTCGGGTCCGGATTGATCTCGCGCTTTTCTGCTTTATGACGTCTGGACATATTTTGTCTCTTCAACCGTTAAGGCGCTTCATGACGCGGAGGACCTCGCGCAGCGCCGGATTATTCAAAAACCGAATTACTTCGGACGCTTCGCGCCGTACTTGGAGCGGCGCTGCTTGCGGTTCTTGACACCCTGGGTATCGAGAACGCCGCGGATGATGTGATAACGGACACCCGGAAGGTCCTTGACGCGGCCGCCACGGATCATGACGACGGAGTGTTCCTGAAGGTTGTGACCTTCGCCGGGGATGTAACCAATGACTTCGAAGCCGTTGGTCAGGCGGATCTTTGCGACCTTACGCAGAGCCGAGTTCGGCTTCTTCGGCGTCGTCGTGTAGACGCGCGTGCAAACGCCGCGCTTCTGCGGGTTCTCCTGGAGTGCGGGAACCTTGTTACGCTTTACGTTCGCCTGGCGAGGCTTGCGGATCAGCTGGTTTACGGTAGGCATTCAACCATCCCTTACGTTTTATCTCAGTACCCTTGCGGGCTTGAACTCGCGCCGTCTCCGGCAGTGACGCGCGCTTTCCGTCAATGCGCAAAATATGGCCCGATCCGCTTCCGCAGATGGACCACAAGGAGCAGAGGACGCATAGAATATGCGTCGTGCGTGCAGCATCATGACTTCAACGTGCGTTTAGAACCTTGTTTGAGGTGAACTTCAGGGCGAGTCGCCCCGAACAGCCAAGCCTCACATGGGATCTGATGGCCGGGGTACTACTGGTTTCCACCCGTCTCGTCAAGGCCGGTTAAGAAATAAACTCGCCGTATCGCCTTGATATGCCGGCCGAACGCCCTGTTTCATCCTTCTAGACGAATTCACGGCTGTGCCCCAAGATAAAAACTTGGGCATTGCAGCAAAAGCAGTTAAGGAATCAGCAATTGCGGCGTTCGGCCCTCCCAGCAGGATTCGAGCGAACGAATCGTCAAAGAGCCGAAGGACAGGCGATGATCACGACACCTGATAACGACAATAATTTCGACGGCCCGATGATCTTCATCATCATCGGCAAGGGCTACGAGTCCGACGCCAGCGAAGGCATCGACCTGCACATCATGCTGAAGGCGCCTGACGACGACACTGCCGTACGCGAGGCCTTGAACGCCCTTGCCGAGGAAGGCTTCATCGAGGCAGATCTCGACCAGATCGGCATGCTGACCGAGGTCCCGGCCGAAGAGCCGCACGCATCTGCCTACCAGGGCGCCGTCGAAGGCGAAGTCGCGATCATTCGGTTCAACTGAAGGGAGCCGCTGGTCACGCTGCCAAGGCAGCATAAGCGGAAGCAGCCCCCTCCCCGCCAAATAATCAGAGCAGATAAAACAAAAACCGCCCGGATCGCTCCGGGCGGTTTTTCAATTTCATAGACTTCAGCTGCGGGTTATTCCGCAGCCGGAGCCTTTTCGGCCATGTCCTGCAGCATCGGCGTGGCAACGGCAGCACCCGTGCCCTTGCGGCGCTCTTCGAGGATCATCTCGTCGCGCGACGTGGCGATGCGGCGGATCTGGGTCATGGTGCCGCCGGTACCGGCCGGGATAAGGCGGCCGACGATGACGTTTTCCTTCAGACCCTGCAGACCGTCGGTCTTGCCGGCGATTGCAGCTTCCGTCAGCACCTTGGTCGTTTCCTGGAAGGACGCGGCCGAGATGAAGGACGGGGTCTGCAGCGATGCCTTGGTGATGCCGAGAAGAACCGGATCGCCGTAGGCTGGCTTCTTGCCCTGCTCGATCAGGTGATCGTTGACGTCTTCGAGCTCGATCCGGTCGACATTGTCGCCGACGATATAGGTCGAGTCGCCTGCATCGGTGATTTCCACCTTCTGCAGCATCTGACGGACAATCACCTCGATGTGCTTGTCGTTGATGACGACGCCCTGCAGGCGGTAGACTTCCTGGATCTCGTTGACGAGGTAGGAGGCCAGAGCCTCCACGCCCTTGATCGCCAGGATGTCGTGCGGAGCCGGGTTACCGTCGAGGATGTAGTCACCCTTTTCGATATAGTCGCCTTCCTGAAGGTGGAAGGGCTTGCCCTTCGGGATCAGGTATTCGACAGGCTCGACACCGTCTTCCGCCGGCTCGATGATGACGCGACGCTTGTTCTTGTAGTCGCGGCCGAGACGGATCGTACCATCGATCTCTGCGATGATGGCGTGGTCCTTCGGACGGCGGGCTTCGAACAGCTCGGCAACACGCGGCAGACCGCCGGTGATGTCCTTGGTCTTGGCGCTTTCGAGCGGCGAACGGGCGAGAACGTCACCCTGGGAGACCTTCGTGCCCGGCTCGACCGACAGGATCGCATCGACCGAGAGGAAGAAGCGGGCGTCACCACCACGGGAAAGCTTGGCGATATTGCCGCTGGCATCCTTGATGACGATCGCCGGCTTGAGGTCCGAGCCGCGCGGGGTCGAACGCCAGTCGATGACCTGACGCTTGGTGATGCCGGTCGATTCGTCGGTCGCTTCCAGAACGGAGAGACCGTCGACCAGATCTTCAAACTGAACGGTACCGGCCACTTCCGTCATCATCGGACGGGTGTAGGGGTCCCACTCCGCCAGGCGCTGGCCGCGCTTGACCTTGTCGCCTTCGTCGACATGCAGCTTCGAACCGTAGGCCACACGCTGCGACGACCGCTCGACACCACGTTCGTCCAAGATCTGGACGGTCATGTTGCGGCCCATGGCAACGAGGTTGCCATCGGAGTTGCGCAGGATGTTGCGATTCTTGATCTGCACCGTACCTTCGTACGAGGCTTCGAGGAACGACTGGTCGACCACGGTTGCCGTACCGCCAAGGTGGAAGGTACGCATGGTGAGCTGGGTGCCCGGCTCGCCGATCGACTGAGCAGCGATGACGCCGACGGCTTCGCCCATATTGACCGGCGTACCACGCGCGAGGTCGCGGCCGTAGCAGACCGAGCAGACGCCCGTCTGGATTTCGCAGGTCAGTGCCGAGCGGATGCGGATCGACTGGATGCCAGCCTTCTCGATTTCGACGACGTCGGGCTCGAGGATCATCCTGCCGGCATCGACGATGCGCTCACCCGTGACCGGATGATCGATGTCGTCGAGCGCCGTGCGGCCGAGGATACGGGCGCCGATCGAGGCAACCACCTGGCCGGCATCGACGATGGCGGTCATGGTGAGGCCTGTCTGCGTTCCGCAATCGACGTGCGTGACGATGCAATCCTGCGCGACGTCGACGAGACGGCGGGTCAGGTAGCCGGAGTTGGCGGTCTTCAGGGCGGTGTCTGCCAGACCCTTACGGGCGCCGTGGGTCGAGTTGAAGTACTCGTTGACGGTCAGGCCTTCCTTGAAGTTCGAGATGATTGGGGTCTCGATGATTTCGCCAGACGGCTTGGCCATGAGGCCACGCATGCCGCCCAGCTGGCGCATCTGGTTCGGAGAACCGCGGGCACCGGAGTGGCTCATCATGTAGATCGAGTTCATCGGCTTCTGGCGACCGGTCTTCTCGTCGAATTCGACCGCCTTGATGCGCGCCATCATCTCTTCGGCGACCTTTTCGGTCGCCTTGCCCCAGGCGTCGACAACCTTGTTGTACTTCTCGCCCTGGGTGATGAGGCCGTCATTGTACTGCTGCTCGTATTCCTTCACCAGGTTTTCGGTGTCGGCAACGATCTTGGCCTTGGCATCCGGAATGACCATGTCGTCCTTGCCGAACGAAATGCCGGCGCGGCAGGCGTGGGCGAAGCCGAGCTGCATGATGCGGTCGCAGAAAATGACCGTGTCCTTCTGGCCGCAATGGCGATAGACCGTGTCGATCATCTTCGAGATGTTCTTCTTGGTCATTTCCTGGTTGCAGATATCGAAGGGCACCTTGCCGTTCTTTGGCAACAGTTCGCCGATGAGCAGACGGCCAGGCGTCGTCTCATAGATCTTCGAGTAAGGCTTGCCATCCTCGTCGACCGACTTGAAGCGGCCGCGGATCTTGGTGTGCAGCGTCACGACCTTGCTTTCGAGGGCGTGATGCAGCTCGCCGAGATCGGAGAAGGCCATGCCTTCGCCCGGCTCGTTCTGGTTGAGGATCGACAGATAGTAGAGGCCGAGAACCATGTCCTGCGAGGGAACGATGATCGGCGCGCCGTTGGCCGGATGCAGGATGTTGTTGGTCGACATCATCAGCACGCGGGCTTCGAGCTGGGCTTCGAGCGACAGCGGCACGTGAACGGCCATCTGGTCGCCGTCGAAGTCGGCGTTGAAGGCCGTGCAGACGAGCGGATGCAGCTGGATCGCCTTGCCTTCGACCAGGATAGGTTCGAAGGCCTGGATGCCCAGGCGGTGCAGCGTCGGTGCGCGGTTCAAGAGAACCGGATGCTCGCGGATGACCTCGTCGAGGATATCCCAGACCTCAGGCTTTTCCTTTTCGACCAGCTTCTTGGCCTGCTTGACGGTCGAGGAGTAACCCTTGGCGTCGAGGCGGGCATAGATGAACGGCTTGAAGAGCTCGAGCGCCATCTTCTTCGGCAGGCCGCACTGGTGCAGCTTCAGTTCCGGACCGGTGACGATGACCGAACGGCCGGAATAGTCGACGCGCTTGCCGAGCAGGTTCTGGCGGAAGCGGCCCTGCTTGCCCTTCAGCATGTCGGAGAGCGACTTTAGCGGACGCTTGTTGGCGCCGGTGATGACACGGCCGCGACGACCGTTGTCGAACAGCGCGTCAACGGATTCCTGCAGCATGCGCTTTTCGTTGCGGATGATGATGCCAGGCGCACGAAGCTCGATCAGGCGCTTCAGACGGTTGTTACGGTTGATGACGCGGCGGTAGAGATCGTTCAGATCCGACGTCGCGAAACGGCCGCCGTCGAGCGGAACCAGCGGACGCAGATCCGGCGGAATGACCGGAACGACCTTCATGATCATCCACTCCGGACGGTTGCCCGACTCCATGAAGTTCTCGACGATCTTCAGGCGCTTCATCAGCTTCTTCTGCTTGAGATCCGACGTGGTGTCGGCAAGCTCGGCGCGCAGGTCGCCAGCGATCTTTTCGAGGTTCATCGAGGCCAGCATCTCGTAGATCGCCTCCGCGCCGATCATCGCGGTGAACTGGTCTTCGCCGTATTCGTCGACAGCGAGCATGTACTCTTCTTCCGAGAGGAGCTGGTGCTCCTTCAGGGCGGTCAGGCCCGGCTCGGTGACGATGTAGTTTTCGAAGTAGAGGACGCGCTCGACATCCTTCAGCGTCATGTCGAGCAGCGTCGAAATGCGTGATGGCAGCGACTTCAGGAACCAGATGTGGGCAACGGGAGCGGCGAGCTCGATATGGCCCATGCGCTCACGGCGAACGCGCGACAGCGTGACTTCGACGCCGCACTTTTCGCAGATGATGCCCTTGTACTTCATGCGCTTGTACTTGCCGCACAGGCATTCGTAGTCCTTGATCGGCCCGAAGATGCGCGCGCAGAACAGACCGTCGCGTTCCGGCTTGAACGTACGGTAGTTGATGGTTTCCGGCTTCTTGATCTCACCGTAAGACCAGGAGAGGATCTTCTCCGGAGACGCGATCGAAATCCGAATGGAATCGAAATTCTGTGCAGGCACCTGCGGATTGAAAAGATTCATGACCTCTTGGTTCATGCCTGTCTCCTTCATGGGCTAAAGCGCCCTCAAAATGCGATGGTCGGCGGCAAATTCCCGGGAGCCGCCTCCCTCGCTTAAACGAGAATAACCGCTGGATGCGGCGAAACTTCCCTTCCGGGCCGACACGGATACGGCGCCCGGTGGGACCGGCGTGCGCCGCGTTGGCAGCGCACGCCCTATCAAGTGCTTACTCGGCCGCGTCGGGCAGCTGAGCTGCCTGCGCCTCGTCAAGCTTGGTGTTCTCGAGCTCGACGCTGAGGCCCAGCGAGCGCATTTCCTTGACGAGAACGTTGAAGCTTTCCGGAATACCGGCTTCGAACGTGTCGTCTCCGCGGACGATGGCTTCGTAGACCTTGGTGCGGCCGGCGACGTCGTCCGACTTCACCGTCAGCATTTCCTGCAGCGTGTAGGCCGCGCCGTATGCTTCGAGCGCCCAGACTTCCATTTCGCCGAAGCGCTGGCCGCCGAACTGCGCCTTGCCGCCCAGCGGTTGCTGGGTCACGAGCGAGTAAGGACCGATCGAACGAGCGTGGATCTTGTCGTCGACCAAGTGGTTGAGCTTCAGCATGTAGATGTAGCCCACGGTCACCTGACGGTCGAACTGCTCACCGGTACGGCCATCATAGAGCGTCGACTGACCGCTATCCTTGAGACCTGCCAGACGCAGCATGTCGTTGACGTCGGCTTCGTTCGCGCCGTCGAAAACAGGCGTCGCAATCGAAACGCCGCGCTTCCACTGGTCGGCGAGACGCAGAACCGAGTCGTCGTCGAACTCATGAACCTGCTCGGCCTTCGGGCCGTCTCCGACGACATCGCCGATGGTCTTGCGCAGCGGCTCAATGTTGCCATTGGCCTTGTATGCGTCGATCAGTTCGCCGATCTGGCGACCCATGCCGGCGCAAGCCCAACCCAGATGCGTTTCCAGGATCTGGCCGACGTTCATGCGCGAAGGCACGCCGAGCGGGTTCAGAACGACGTCGACGTGCGTACCGTCTTCGAGGAAAGGCATGTCCTCCACCGGCACAATGCGCGAAACGACGCCCTTGTTCCCGTGACGGCCGGCCATCTTGTCGCCCGGCTGGATCTTGCGCTTTACGGCGACGAAGACCTTGACCATCTTCATGACGCCAGGAGGCATTTCATCGCCGCGCTGGACCTTTTCGACCTTGTCCATGAAGCGCTGTTCAAGGCGCGACTTGGATTCGTCGTACTGACCGCGGAGCGCTTCGAGTTCGCTCTGGACCTTTTCGTCTTCGACCGCAAACATCCACCACTGCGAGCGGGGATATTCGGAGACGACGGCGTTCGAAAGCTCGGCTCCCTTCTTGAAGCCCTTCGGGCCGGCGATGGAGGCCTGGCCACGCAGCATCTCGATCAGACGGCCGTAGACGTTACGGTCGAGGATCGCCTGCTCGTCGTCGCGGTCCTTTGCCAGACGCTCGATTTCTTCGCGCTCGATCGCCATCGCGCGCTCGTCCTTTTCAACGCCGTGGCGGTTGAAGACGCGGACTTCGACGATGGTGCCGTAGGTGCCGGGCGGCATGCGCATGGAGGTGTCGCGCACGTCGGAGGCCTTTTCGCCGAAGATGGCGCGCAGAAGCTTTTCTTCCGGCGTCATCGGGCTTTCGCCCTTCGGTGTGATCTTGCCGACCAGGATATCGCCCGGCTGAACTTCGGCGCCGATATAGACGATGCCGGCTTCGTCGAGGTTCTTCAGCGCTTCTTCCGAAACGTTCGGAATATCGCGGGTGATTTCCTCAGGACCAAGCTTGGTGTCGCGCGCCATCACTTCGAATTCCTCGATGTGAATGGAGGTGAACACGTCGTCGGCGACGATACGCTCGGAGAGCAGGATCGAGTCTTCGTAGTTGTAGCCGTTCCAGGGCATGAACGCGACGAGCGCGTTGCGGCCGAGTGCCAGGTCGCCGAGATCGGTCGACGGGCCGTCGGCGAGGATGTCGCCGCGGTTGACCTCGTCACCGACGGTGACCAGCGGACGCTGGTTGACGCAGGTGTTCTGGTTCGAACGCTGGAACTTCTGCAGGCGGTAGATATCGACGCCGGACTTGCCGGCTTCGAGGTCTTCCGTGGCGCGGATAACGATACGCGTCGCGTCGACCTGGTCGACCACGCCGCCGCGGCGGGCGCCGATGGCAGCACCCGAGTCACGGGCGACGACCGGCTCCATGCCGGTACCGACGAACGGAGCTTCGGCACGCAGCAGCGGCACTGCCTGACGCTGCATGTTCGAGCCCATGAGCGCGCGGTTGGCGTCGTCGTTTTCCAGGAACGGGATAAGCGCGGCTGCGACCGAAACGACCTGCTTCGGCGAGACGTCCATCAGGTTCATGCTATCGCGCGGGGCGAGCATGACTTCGCCGGCATGACGGCAGACGACGAATTCGTCGACGAATGAACCGTCAGCGTTCATCTCGGCGTTGGCCTGGGCGACGTAGTACTTCGCCTCTTCCATGGCGGAGAGGTAGAGCACGTCGCTCGTCACCTTGCCGTCGACGATGCGGCGGTACGGGCTTTCGATGAAGCCGTACTTGTTGACGCGGGCAAAGGTAGCAAGCGAGTTGATGAGACCGATGTTCGGGCCTTCCGGCGTTTCGATCGGGCAGATGCGGCCATAGTGGGTCGGATGCACGTCGCGGACTTCGAAGCCGGCGCGCTCACGGGTCAGACCGCCCGGGCCAAGAGCCGAAAGACGGCGCTTGTGGGTGATTTCCGAGAGCGGGTTGACCTGGTCCATGAACTGCGAAAGCTGCGAGGAACCGAAGAATTCACGCACGGCAGCAGCTGCCGGCTTGGCATTGATCAGATCCTGCGGCATGACCGTGTCGATCTCGATCGAGGACATGCGTTCCTTGATCGCGCGCTCCATGCGAAGCAGGCCGAGACGGTACTGGTTTTCCATCAGCTCGCCGACCGAACGGACGCGGCGGTTGCCGAGGTTGTCGATGTCGTCGATCTCGCCCTTGCCGTCGCGCAGTTCGACCAGCATCCTGACCACGGCCAGGATGTCGTCCTTGCGCAGGATGCGGACGGTGTCTTCGACGGTCAGGTCGAGGCGCATGTTCATCTTGACGCGGCCAACGGCGGAGAGGTCGTAACGCTCCGCATCGAAGAACAGCGAGTTGAACATGGCTTCGGCCGATTCCATGGTCGGCGGCTCACCCGGACGCATGACGCGGTAGATGTCGAACAGAGCGTCCTGACGGTTCTCGTTCTTGTCAGCTGTCAGCGTGTTGCGGATATAGGCGCCGACATTGATGTGATCGATGCCGAGAACCGGGATCTCGTCGAAGCCGTTCGCCAGGATGATACCAAGCGTCTTCTCGTCGATTTCGTCGCCGGCCTCGAGGTAGATTTCACCCGTCGAGTAGTTGACGATATCGCCGGCAAGGTAGTTGCCATACAGATCATCGTCGGCGGCCTTGAGTGCCTTCAGCCCCTTGTCGGACAGTGTGCGCAGCAGGCGCGGGGTCAGCTTCTTGCCGGCTTCGACGACGACTTCGCCGGTATCGGCGTCGACCATCTCGGTGATCGCCTTGGCACCCTTCAGCGTTTCCGGCTTGAAGGGAATGCGCCAGCCTTCGCCGTCGCGCTTGTAGAGCGACTTCGTGTAGAAGGTGTCGAGGATTTCCTCGCCGTCCATGCCGAGCGCCATCAGCAGCGACGTGACAGGGATCTTACGGCGGCGGTCGATACGAGCATAGACGATGTCCTTGGCGTCGAATTCGATATCGAGCCAGGAACCGCGATAGGGGATGACGCGCGCAGCAAAGAGCAGCTTGCCGGACGAATGGCTCTTGCCCTTGTCGTGGTCGAAGAAGACGCCCGGCGAACGGTGCATCTGGGAGACGATGACGCGCTCGGTGCCGTTGACGATGAACGTGCCGTTGTTGGTCATGAGCGGCATGTCGCCCATGTAAACGGACTGTTCCTTGATGTCCTTGATCGACTTCGCGCCGGTATCCTCGTCGATATCGAACACGATGAGGCGCAGCGTCACCTTCAGCGGCGCTGCATAGGTCAGGTCGCGCTGACGGCATTCGTCAACGTCAAACTTCGGCGGTTCGAACTCGTAGGACACGAATTCCAGCATGGATGCGCCGGAGAAATCGGTGATCGGGAAAACCGACTTGAAAACGGCCTGAAGACCCTCGTCGGGTCGGCCGCCCTTCGGCTCTTCAACCATCAGAAACTGGTCGTAGGACGCCTTCTGAACCTCGATGAGGTTCGGCATTTCTGCGACTTCGGGGATCTTACCAAAAAACTTGCGTACGCGCCTACGACCGTTGAACGAAAGGGTCTGAGCCATCGTCGCTCCTTCAAAATCTTGCACCCGGGCCTGCAACGGACGGGAACCGATGGCCAGTCGATCCCGTCAATCAATGAGTAGTTCAATCTCGTCCGACCCCAGAAAACGCTCAGCTCGGATTGCTGTGCTGCCCTCGGTGCGAGACCATCCTTTTGAAGAACCCATTACCCAAAAGCCGTTTCGACGCGGCTTTTGGGTAATTCGTTCAGAAAAACGGCAAATGGGAGGCAGTAGAGATACTGCCTCCCAAAAGCAGTTCAAGATTACTTGACGTCGGCCTTGGCGCCAGCGTCTTCAAGCTTCTTCTTGATGTCAGCGGCTTCAGCCTTGTTGACGCCTTCCTTGACAGCCTTCGGAGCGGCTTCAACGAGATCCTTGGCTTCCTTGAGGCCGAGACCAGTGATGGCGCGGACTTCCTTGATGACGTTGATCTTGTTGGCACCAGCTTCGACGAGGATGACGTCGAATTCGGTCTTTTCTTCTTCAACGACAGCAGCAGCAGCACCGCCGGCAGCGGCAGCAACAGCTACCGGAGCAGCAGCGGAAACGCCCCACTTTTCTTCGAGAAGCTTCGACAGTTCTGCAGCTTCCAGAACGGTCAGCGAGGAGAGGTCGTCAACGATCTTTGCGAGATCAGCCATTTTACTAGTTCCTTTTGTTCGGTTCGAACCGGTTGATTATAAACAGCGAAAAACCGCCTTACGCGGCTTCGTCCTTCTTGGCGTAGGCCGCAAACACGCGGGCAAGCTGGCTTGCCGGTGCTGCAACAACCCCAGCGATGCGGGTAGCCGGTGTCTGGATCATGCCCAGCAGCTTCGCACGCAGCTCATCGAGCGAAGGCAGGGTCGCAAGCGACTTGACTGCATCGGCGTTGAGCGTGGTTGTTCCCATGGCGCCGCCCAGAACAATGATCTTGTCATTGGTCTTGGCGAAATCCATGACGACCTTCGGAGCGGTGATCGGATCGGTGCTGTATGCAATCAGCGTCTGACCCTTGAAGAGATTGGACATCCCTTCCGCTTCCGTACCCTGAAGGGCAATCTTGGCCAGGCGGTTCTTCGCGACTTTGACGGTACCGCCAGCTGCGCGCATCTTCGAACGAAAATCGTTCATCTGCGCGACTGTGGCACCAGCATAGTGGGCCACGACAACTGAGCCCGAAGCCTTGAAGACTTCGTTCAGTTCCGTGACGAATTCGCGTTTCTCCGCTCTTTCCACTGCCTATCTCCAGTTGGCGGGACCGAAAATGGGCCCGCCGGTTGCCTTTTGCCTCCTGGGATCATGAGAGATCCCAAGCGACGCTTGAGGATCCTGTCCCCCCGCGCTCTCGCGCCAATCAAGGCTAAAGAGGCACAAGGCATCCAAGGCTCGAACCGAGTTCCTAGAAGCGAACTTCTTGCAATTCGGGTCTTACCCGTCTCATGCAGGCACAGTGATTAAGGGAAAACCACCTGCAATCTCGGACAGGATTCCGGATTTCTCCGGAATATTCCGGCCCCTTGCGAGGCCGGAAATTCAGTCGCCGGACTTAAAGCCCGGTCATAAACTTACGCAGCCGGAGCACCGGTGACCGAGCCGGGCTCGATCTTGACGCCCGGGCCCATGGTCGAGGAAATCGCCACGCGCTTGACGTAGTTGCCCTTGGCGCCAGCCGGCTTCGCCTTGATGACGGCGTCAGCAAAGGCGCGGATGTTTTCTTCCAGAGCCTTGGCGTCGAAAGAGGCCTTGCCGATACCGGCATGGACGATGCCGGCCTTCTCGACGCGGAACTCGACAGCGCCGCCCTTGGAAGCCTTGACGGCTCCGGCGACATCCATGGTGACGGTGCCGACCTTCGGGTTCGGCATCATGCCGCGGGGGCCAAGAACCTTACCGAGACGGCCGACGAGCGGCATCATGTCGGGGGTGGCGATGCAGCGATCGAATTCGATCTTGCCGCCCTGGACGATTTCGACGAGGTCTTCGGCGCCGACGATATCGGCACCGGCGGCCTTGGCTTCGTCAGCCTTGGCGCCACGAGCGAAGACGGCGACGCGAACCGTACGGCCCGTGCCGTTCGGCAGGTTGACGACGCCGCGAACCATCTGGTCCGCATGGCGCGGGTCGACGCCGAGGTTCATCGAGACTTCGATGGTTTCGTCGAACTTGGCGACAGCCCGTTCCTTGACCATGCCAATGGCCAGGGTCAGAGCGTAGAGCTTGGTAGGATCAACACCTTCGTTGATCTTCTGTGTGCGCTTACCAGCCATGATCTTAACCCACCACTTCCAGGCCCATGGCGCGGGCAGAGCCCTCGATCATCGCCATTGCACCTTCGATATCCGCTGCGTTCAGATCCTTCATCTTGGCTTCTGCGATCGACTTGATCTGAGCCTTGGTGAGGGAGCCGGCCTTGGCGCCCTTGCCTGGCGTCTTGGAACCGGACGTGATCTTCGCTTCCTTCTTCAGCCAGTAGCTGACCGGCGGCTGCTTCATCGCGAAGGTGAAGGACTTGTCCTGGTAATAGGTAATGACGACCGGAATCGGCATGCCCTTTTCCATTTCCTGCGTGGCGGCATTGAACGCCTTGCAGAATTCCATGATGTTAATGCCACGCTGACCAAGCGCCGGACCAATCGGCGGGGACGGGTTTGCCGATCCTGCCTTGACCTGAAGCTTGAGCTGGCCTGCAACTTTCTTAGCCATATCTCTCTGCCTTTCATGAACGGCCGGTCGCCCGGCCCGTGATGCCGGATCTCTCCGGCGGCTGCGGTTGCGTGGTGCGGATCCTTAGGGTCCGGCTAAGACCCCTCACCTTCCACGCGGGTGCGGACAAGGTCCGCAGGAAACAGGCCGCAAGGGCCAGCTTCCAGTTTTTGCAATCAGACCTTCTCGACCTGAGCGTATTCCAGCTCGACCGGCGTTGCGCGGCCGAAGATCGACACTTCCACCTTCAGGCGCGAACGTTCTTCGTCCACATCCTGAACCGTGCCGTTGAACGACGCGAACGGACCGTCGGAAACGCGGACCTGCTCGCCGATCTCGAAGGTAATGGAGGCCTTCGGCCGCTCGACACCTTCCTGAACCTGACCGAGAATGCGCTCGGCTTCATAATCCGGAATCGGAACGGGCTTATTGTCGGAGCCGAGGAAACCTGTGACCTTCGGCGTATTCTTGATCAGGTGGTAGGCTTCGTCCGTCAGATTGGCACGAACCATGACATAGCCCGGAAAAAACTTGCGCTCGGAATCGACCTTGCGGCCGCGACGCACTTCCACCACCTTTTCAGTCGGCACGAGGATCTTCTCGAACAGGTGCTCAAGCCCCTTCTGGCGAGCCTTGTTCTCGATGTCTTCAGCCACCTTCTTTTCAAAATTTGAATATGCGTGGACGATGTACCAACGTGCCGCCATTTTCATTTCCACCCGTATCAGTTGCCGGTATTCAGCACGAAGCTCAGAGCCCAGCCGATCAGCTGGTCAGCGGCAAAGAAAAACAGCGCGGCGAAAACCACCATCACCAGCACCATGACCGTCGAGATCATGGTCTCGCGGCGCGACGGCCATGTAACTTTGGACGTCTCGGAGCGAACCTGCTGCAGAAACGCAAACGGATTGGATTTGGATGCCATCGACTGCCCACGCAATTACGGCGCGTAAAGCTGAAACTATCAGCCCCACGCACCGCGTGTCTGTTGAACCCTAAATAAACACCGATTTCCGAATACACAAGGGGGAAACCGAAGTTTAACGAAATTACTTACCACCAATCATTCCCGACCGGAAATGCCGCGAGCATGTCCGCGCTGTCCCGCATCCAGGAAAATGGCAGGGGCAGTAGGGCTCGAACCTACGACCTGCGGTTTTGGAGACCGCCGCTCTACCAACTGAGCTATACCCCTTCATACCGATCATTCAGCGCCTGAGCCAAGGCCCGCAAATCGCTGCTGAAAAGCATGGCGCTCCCTTTAAGACGACGGCACGGGATTGGCAAGCACGATTTTCGATTTTCAAAGCCATTCTCCTGATATGCGAGCGATCGGCCTTTCAATCGCGGAACCGCGGTCCGTTCAGACCTTCACATATTTCCGCCAATCGTGTTCTTCCTTAAAACCCAGCACCTCGCGGATCTTGCGGTTGGAGAGCAGGCCCTCATATTCGCCGATCTCGCGGGTGAAGGGCACGTTCGGAAAGAATCGCTTCGCAAGCTCTTTCGATGGCGTATTGGCAGAGACGGTGTCGTTGGCAGCGTTGAAGACCTGGTAGCCGAGACCGTCCTTCTCGATGCAGAGATGGCAGATCTGCCCGAGGTCGCGGGCGTCGATATAGCTCCAGGCGATGCGCTTGCGCATCTCGGGATTGGCGAAATAGGTCGGAAACTTCTCGTACTCGTCAGGCTCGATGACGTTGCCGATGCGCAGCGCATAGATGTCGAAGCCCGAACGTTCGGCAAAGGCGCGCGCCGTCTTTTCGTTGACCACTTTGGAAAGGCCGTAGGAATCCATTGGATTGACGTCGTAATCCTCCTCCAGCGGGAACTGGTGGAAATCGCGATGGCCTTCGGCGAAGCAGACGCCGTAAGTCGTCTCGCTCGATGCGACGATGATCTTCCGGATGCCGAGCTTCACCGCCGCCTCGATGACATTATAGGTGCCCATCGTGTTGATGCGGAAGGTTTCGTTATCGGGCTTGATCAAGATGCGCGGGATGGCGGCGAAATGCACGACGGCGTCGAAGGGCTGCACGCCCCTGCCCGCGTCGAGATCGGGAAAATCGCGATGCATCGAGAGCGCGTTGAAGACCTGACCGCTATCGGTGATGTCGGCGATGAGATTGGTGACGCCGGGGCTATCCAGCGGCACGAGATCGAGGTTGTGAACCTCGTAACCGGCATTGACGAGCCACGGCACCGCATGGCGACCTGCCTTGCCCGAACCGCCGGTGAATAGAATACGTCTCTTCATGGAATATCCTCCGCGTCATGAAATCGGAGGCATAGATAGACGCTTCCGCGCGAAGAGCAAGCGAGCGTCCTGCAAGGGTTCACCCCCGCGTCGCCAGAAGCCCTATCCGGGAGCACCTGGCCGATCATTTCCGATCACCGCAGAACCCTGCGATGCTCGGCAAAGGTCATCACTTGACGACACTTACCTCGCCAATCTGCACGACGGCAGACTGAACAACTTCTTGCGGAATTGCAGCGATGAAAAACATCGTGAAAACATACATCGCGAATATCGTCGCAGCGAATGTGGCCTTTGGAATCATCCGGGCTCTCCTCTTTGCAAGGAGGAGTCTGGACTACAATGGTCCAATCACAAACCGGTTTCTGAACGTGAGATGAACAAAATACTGTGACAGGCCAACTTAACGATATTTTTACAACACCTGTTAAACCTACAGGAAGCCATGAAAATGAAAAACCCCGCTGTTTCCAGCGGGGTCTTCATAATTGCGGATAACTCGAAAGTTACTCGACGATCGACGCGACGATACCGGCGCCGACGGTGCGGCCGCCTTCGCGGATAGCGAAGCGCAGCTTTTCTTCCATCGCGATCGGAACGATCAGCTCGACCGATACCGTGACGTTGTCGCCCGGCATGACCATCTCCGTGCCTTCCGGCAGCGTTACGATGCCGGTCACGTCGGTCGTGCGGAAGTAGAACTGCGGACGGTAGTTGGTGAAGAACGGCGTATGACGGCCACCCTCTTCCTTCGTCAGGATGTAGGCTTCAGCCATGAACTTCTTGTGCGGCTTGACCGAACCCGGCTTGCACAGAATCTGGCCACGCTCAACGCCGTCACGGGTGACGCCGCGGATCAGCGCGCCGATGTTGTCGCCAGCCTGGCCCTGATCGAGCAGCTTGCGGAACATTTCAACGCCGGTCACCGTCGTCTTCGTCGTCGGGCGGATGCCGACGATCTCGACTTCTTCGCCAACCTTGACAATGCCACGCTCGACGCGGCCGGTCACAACCGTACCGCGGCCAGAGATCGAGAACACGTCTTCGATCGGCAGCAAGAACGGCAGGTTGATCGGACGCTCAGGCGTCGGGATGTAGGCGTCGACAGCAGCCATCAGCTCGCGGATCGCGTCTTCGCCGATCTTCTTGTCCGAATCTTCAAGGGCAGCAAGTGCCGAACCCTTGACGATCGGGATATCGTCGCCCGGGAAGTCGTAGGACGACAGCAGTTCGCGAACTTCGAGCTCGACCAGTTCGAGAAGCTCGGCGTCGTCAACCTGGTCGACCTTGTTCAGGAACACCACGATTGCCGGAACGCCGACCTGACGAGCCAGCAGGATGTGTTCGCGCGTCTGCGGCATCGGGCCATCAGCGGCCGAGCACACCAGGATCGCGCCGTCCATCTGGGCAGCACCGGTGATCATGTTCTTGACGTAGTCGGCGTGGCCGGGGCAGTCGACGTGGGCGTAGTGGCGGGCCGGCGTCTCGTATTCAACGTGAGCCGTCGAAATCGTGATGCCACGCGCCTTTTCTTCCGGAGCCGCGTCGATCTGATCGTACGCCTTGTACTCACCGAAGTACTTCGTGATCGCTGCCGTCAGAGACGTCTTGCCGTGGTCAACGTGGCCAATCGTGCCAATGTTGACGTGCGGCTTGTTGCGCTCAAACTTACTCTTTCCCATTTGAATGCTTCCTGTGAACGAAAATGGTGGCCCCGGCGAACCGGTTTAGTGCCGCCGTTTAAGGCTTTCAGCGACATTGCGCAAGACTTAATTGCAGACGCCAAACTTGGCCTGACAGCGCATATGGGAGACAATTCGCCGCCTGCAAGGCGATTCGCCAAAGCCCCCTCGAAAATCGCTGAAATCTTAGAGAAAATCGCATTGACCGCCGGAGACGCGCTATAGACGTTCGGCGTAGAGCGCCCTTCCCCACCAGTCGATAATCGCAATCGTCAGCTTCTTCGCCAGCGCCGGAGATATCTCGGGGACTATCACAGCAGCGGTCGAATAAAGTAGCGTAACGGAAACTGGAGCGGGTAGCGGGAATCGAACCCGCGTATTCAGCTTGGAAGGCTGCTGCTCTACCATTGAGCTATACCCGCGGGGTGGTCCGATCCGATGACGAATGGTGGAGAGAGTTGGATTTGAACCAACGTAGGCTGAGCCAACGGATTTACAGTCCGTCCCCTTTAACCACTCGGGCATCTCTCCAGTTTTCGTCCGGATCGCAAGACCAAGTTCGTCAGACTTCGAAGCGTTGCTGCCCGTCGTCTGCGCCGCGTATATGACCGGAGCATTTCAGTCTGTCAACACGATGACAACGGAAAAAACACGAAAAATTTCATTCACCACCGAAAGCCGGCATATGAAAGAAAGCCTATGCGGCAGCGAGCGCCATGGCTATAAAGCTGCATGAGCAAAGACAACAAATCCGGCGGCAAGACCGCGACAGACCCATCTGCCAAGGATACGCATTACGCCACTCTGCGGCGCGCCCACCGCGACGCCAAGCGCGAACGCGGGGAGATTCCGACACCTCAGCCGCAGAAGCGAAAGCGCGGCGGCGAAGACTGGAAGCCGCCGGCGCTTGCGCCCGACCAGGTGCATCTCTATGGCCTGCATACGGTGCGCGCAGCGCTCGACAATCCCGAGCGCAAGAAGATCAAGCTGTTCGTGACTCAGAATGCGCTGGCGCGCCTCGAAGTCGACCTCGAGGCGCTCGGCATTCCCTTCGAGATCGTTTCGCCGCAGGAGATCGACAAGGTGCTCGGCCCCGAGGCGATCCATCAGGGCGTCATGCTGGAAACACGGCCGCTTCCGGTACGCCGGCTCGAAGCACTGAAGGAAAGTCCTCTCCTGCTCGTCCTCGATCAGGTGACCGATCCGCACAATGTCGGCGCGATCATGCGCTCGGCCGTCGCCTTCAATGCCGGCGCGGTAATCACCACGCAGCGACACAGCCCGACCGAATCGGGCGTGCTCGCCAAGTCCGCCTCCGGCGCGCTGGAACTGATACCTTATATACAGGTCACCAATCTCGCCGATGCACTCGGTGAATTGCACAAGCTGGGTTTCTCCACCATCGGCCTTGATTCGGAAGGGCCGGCGCCACTCGAAGGCACCTTCTCGGGCCAGAAGGTGGCGCTCGTGCTCGGCTCCGAGGGCAAGGGACTTCGGCAGAAGACGCGGGAAACCGTCAACGCACTTGCCCGTCTCGACATGCCGGGCTCGATCAAATCGCTCAACGTCTCGAATGCGGCAGCAATCGCGCTTTATGCGGCGCGGCTTCACCTGAAGGCATAGGCTGGCCCGCAGCAAGGGCAGCCGGTCGATCCGTCCATCGGCCTGCGCGCCGTATCGCCTGCATAGGCCACTTCGACGGGATAGACGATCATCCGTGACGTACAGCGCCGCGCGTCTTTTCAGACGCGCTATCGATTCGGATTTAAGGAATTATGCAGGAGTTCGATGCGGCGCGACAAATGGAAAAGGACACGGACAACGCTCGTGCAACGCCCGACCGATGCCGGAAAAATCCACTTTTGCCTTGGAATGACGCCCTGGAGCACTATGATCGGGCGACGACCGGTTGTTGCGACCGGCTCACAAGCAAGAAGGAACGATCCCTATCATGGCCATTCGACCGCTGATTTTCGGTATCCTCTTCATCGCGGTCTTCGTCGTGATTATCATCAGCATCATTTGGGTGGACACGTCGCACCCCATCCACCAGCCCGATCCTCTCTCGCCGACGGCGCCTGGCCCCGCGACGCCGGGCCAGGTGCAATAATACTTGCAGGAACGCGGACGGAGATCATGCGTTAATCCCGGAATCGAACGAGGATTGAACGCTTATGCGCATAATGATCGCCGTCGTCGCCTTCATGATCGCCTCCGTACTCAGCATCGCGATGATGTCGCCCTCCGGCGCCGGACAGACCGGCAATGGCGACAGGATCGAGGCGAGCGTCAACGAACCCCTCACTCATTAGAACAGGATGACTTTAGGCCGGCTCGGCCTAAAATCTGAATCCTGTTCTAAAAATAAATAGTGGGAGCATGATGTCGTCCGAAAACCGATCACACTTTTCGGCATCATGCTCTAAAATAACGGCCCGGATGATCCGGGCCGTTATCGTCAGCTGCGGTAGAGCCAGAACGGCATGCCGCGATCGCGATGGCGCCAGTCGCGGCGTTCCTGCCAACGCTCGGCACGCCACCGCCGCCCGTGACGGCGATCATCGCGCCAGTCGGACCGGCGCCAATCGCGCCCATCGCGCCAGCCACGATCATCCCGGTCGCGATCACGTCGCCAGCCACGGTCGTCGTGGTCGCGATCACCTCGCCAGCCATCACGAATTTGAACGATGTCGCCCTGCGCCGTCACCGCCGGCCGCTCGGCCGGCATGGCGGCCGCCGGTGCGACGGACGCGAAAGCCGCGCCGACGGAAATGGTTGCGGCGAGAAAGAGATGTGCGAGCTTCATGGCTATTTCCTCATTGATGATGAGGCGAAGATAAGCGGGCGCGGCTGAATTGGCGGTGAAGCAGCCCTTCACGCGCGGTTCATCGAGCGATATGAACCTTCTGAAAAGTCTGCTGGTGCGATTGAGCGCAACAGCGTCGAACCCAGACTATGGACTAGCAAACGGTATCGCGCGGAAAAGAATGGTGCCCCCGGCAAGGTTCGAACTCGCGACCCCCTGATTACAAATCAGGTGCTCTACCAACTGAGCTACAAGGGCAATAATTGCCCAACTAACAGATTCTGTGATTCTGTAAAGGGAAAATCCGCGTCTGCGTGGACTGGTCGGCTGCGGCTCAAAACGCTTCGCGATAGAAAACGTCCTTGTCGCACAAGGCCTTTATCCTTTAGCTAGGGCAGCATCATAAAGGGCATTGCATGGGCCGTTCATTTCAGACGCTTTCCTTTCTCGCCTCACCAACGACGGAGGCGCTTGCCGCGCGCGAGGAGTTGATTGGTCTCTATGGTGACGTACCGGCTGACGAAGCCGACGTCATCGTCGCGCTTGGCGGCGACGGTTTCATGCTGCAAACGCTGCACAACACCATGAACTCCGGCAAGCTGGTTTACGGCATGAATCGCGGCTCGGTCGGCTTCCTGATGAACGATTATCGTACCGATCGGCTTCAGGAGCGCATCTGTGTCGCCGTCGAAAACGTCTTCCGGCCATTGCAGATGACGACGGCCAACGCCGACGGCACCAACTCGACGGCGCTCGCCATCAACGAGGTCTATCTTTTTCGCCAGTCCTACCAAGCCGCGAATCTGAGGGTCATGGTGGATGGGCGCGTGCGTCTGGAGGAACTGATCTGCGACGGGCTGATGGTCGCGACACCCGCCGGATCGACGGCTTATAATCTTTCCGCCCATGGCCCGATCCTGCCGCTCGAGGCGCCGCTGCTCGCCATGACGCCGGTCAGCGCTTTCAGGCCGCGGCGCTGGAGGGGCGCTCTGCTGCCGAACAAGGTAACCGTCGATATCGACATTCTCGAGCCGGAGAAGCGGCCGGTGAATGCGGTGGCCGACAATACCGAGGTCAAGTCGGTGCTGCATATTCGCATCGCCCAGTCGGAGCATGTCACGGCGCGCATTCTGTCTGATCCCGACCGCTCCTGGTCCGACCGTATTCTCGCCGAGCAGTTCAAGGATTGAGACGATGGCAATGCGACGGATATTGATGACCAGCCTCCTGCTTGCGGGATGGAGCGTCACAGCAGAGGCCGCGCCGGCGCAGGATGCCCTCCTGCCGGCATCGGTGATTTTCGCGACCAGCACCGGCTATTGGGAGGACGACGGCAACGCACCTGATGTCGAGCGGGCGCCGACGGGCGCCGAGAGCGTTGCCAATCCCGAGGGAGAGGCCGCGCAGCGCCGCGGCTATTACAAGCTCTTTGCCGTGCGCCAGCCGGACAGGACCTCGAAGGTCTATCTGCAGAAGATTGCCCAGACCGAGACCGGCCCGGCGATCGCCTCGACCATCGAGTTGCAGGAGTTCAGCGACCTGAAACCTTACGTGACCGATATACGCCCCGAGAATTCGAACGGCATCATCAAGCAGCCGGGGCTCTTCGCCACAGTCTATCTGAAGACCGACCCTGCGGCGGAGCCGGATGGCTGGACCGTGCTGATCGACGAATTCGGCGACATCACCGTCGAGAAGGCGACGAATTAACGGCTGGGACGTGTTCAAAGGGGCATCCAAGAGATGACACTGGGATTTCGCGACGGCGTCCTCTACGACGAGAAGAGGTCGAACTGGGACGCCGCCGGCCCCAGACCCATCCGTTGGTCCCTCTGGTATCCCGCCGCCGATGACGCGCAAAGCGACGTCCCGGAAAGAAGCTGGTTCCAGAAGGCGGCCGTCGCCCGCAATGCACCCATCCGATCGGAGGCCGAGCCCTATCCTCTCGTGCTGTTGTCGCATGGCACCGGCGGATCCGCGGCCGGACTGGAGTGGCTGGCGCGACGCCTGGTCGATCGCGGATTTGCGGCGCTCGGCGTCAGCCACCACGGCAATACCGGCATCGAGCCCTATCGCGCCGAAGGCTTTGCCTGCCTTTGGGAGCGGGCGCCTGATCTAAGCTACATGCTCGACCACCGCGACGAGTGGCTCAGCGATCTCTCTGGCCATATCGATACGAACAGCGTCTTCGCAGCCGGGTTTTCGGCCGGAGCTTATAGCGTGATGCTGCTTCTTGGGGCTGTCGCCCAGTTCTCGCAGTTCGAACCGTCCAGGATGAAACCGGGTGGCGCGCGCGGACCAAGGGAGTTTCCCGACCTTGCCGATCATATCCCGGCATTGCTGCGCACCAGCGATGTGTTTCGCGATTCGTGGGGCCGCATGTCGAAGTCCTACCGAGATGACAGAATCAAGGCCGCCCTCATCTGCGCGCCGGGCCGGTCCGTTCTCGGCTTCAGCGAGGAAAGCCTGAAAGCTGTCGATGCGCCTGCCCTTGTCCTGGTCGGCGATGCCGACACGGCGGCACCGGCCGAAGAATGTTCATCATGGCTGCATGCGCGGCTGCGGCGCAGCGCTCTTAAAATCTTCGGCGGCGGCCTTGGGCATTATGTCTTCGTGCCAGAGGGTACGGCGCTCGGCCTTGCCTTTGCGGCAGAACTTTTTACCGATCCCCCGGGCATCAAGCGCGCAGCCGTTCATGACGAGATTGCCGATCTGTCGGCAGCGCTGTTTCAAGACAGCAGCCTCATCGCGGAAAAGGTCACGAATTGAGGATGCCCTCGGAACGAAGACGTATTTGCTCCGCGCAGGTAACCCTGCATGTGAATCCTGTCGCCGCTCCTATTCTTTCACCCTGTCGCCGGCGAAGGTTTCCTTCATCGCGCGCAGGATGATGACTGCCGAGGCCGCGCCTGGATCGATGTGTCCGAGCGACCTCTCGCCGAGCCGGGCCGCCCTCCCCCGAGTTGCAACCATCGAACGGGTCGAATTCGCGCCGGTTTCGGCCGCCGCCAATATGCTGGTCCACATTTCGAGGCTACCGGCCGCCCGCGCCCGTGCAGTGACGGCGGCTTCGGTTGCGGGAATCCAGGCATCGAGCATCGTCTTGTCGCCGCGCTGGCCCTTTCCACGCTCCCTGATGCCGGCCGTCATCGCTTCGACGATCGCCGCCTGATCGGCAGTTGAAAGGTGTTCGCCCTCTTTCAGGACCTGGGCGGCCCTGCGAAATGCCGTGGCGTAAAGCGGTCCCGTGGATGCACCGACGGCATTCAGAAAGGCTGTCGCCGCCGACGTGAACACCTCTGATGGAAGCATGTGGTCGAGGTCGAGTTTCGCGAGTTCCCCGTTCACCGCCGTGAAGCCGAGCACCATGGTAATTCCATGATCGGCGTCACCGATAGCCCCGTCCAGATCCGAGAGACGGTCCTTCTCCGCTGCGATCGCAACGGAGATGCGATGAAACATCCTGCTGAGGTGGCGCGCCGCGCTTTCCGACATCATGATCCTCCCAGTTCGAGCAGGATGCGGCCCGTGTCAGCCGGGCGCATCTCTTATACCTTCAGTTCGCGACCCGCAGGAACGCGGTATCGCAAGGATGATGCAACAATTCCGTCAATTCCTGATCGAGGTGCAAGATCGATATGGATGCACCGACCATATCGAGCGAGGTGCAATAGTGTCCCACCCAATTCGCTTCTATCGCGATGCCTTTCGCACTCAGCCGCTGCTCGACACGCCGGAAGAGAATATAGAGCTCCATCAGCGGCGTTGCGCCGAAGGAATTGACCAATACTGCGACGCGGTCGCCCGATGCCGGCTTCATTTCCGCGAATATGCGATCCATCACCCGATCGGTGATTTCATCGGCGGTCATCATCTTTTCGCGAATGACGCCAGGTTCACCATGGATGCCCATGCCGATCTCGATGTGGTCGGGGCCAATTTCAAAGTTGTGGCGACGGGTCTGGGGAAGCGAGCACGGTTCCAATGCAACGCCCATCGTAAATGTCCGTGCGTTGGCCTTGCGCGTCGCCGTTTCGCAGGCGGCAAGCGACAGGCCGCGGTCGCAGGCCGCTCCGGCGACCTTGAAGATGAAGAAATTGCCGGCGACGCCGCGCCGGCCCTCCCTGTCTTCCAGCGGCGATGAGGCAATGTCGTCCGTCGTCACGACCGTGCGGACCGCGATGTTTTCCTCCGCCGCCATCTCGGCTGCCATTTCGAAATTCATGACGTCGCCGGCGTAGTTGCCGTAGACGAAAAGCACACCCTCTCCGCCGGACGCCGCCCTGGTGCATTGAAGGATCGGGCCGGGAGGCGGCGACGAGAAGATATTGCCGACAGCAACGGCATCGGCAAGACCCTTCCCGACATAGCCGAAGAACGCAGGCTCGTGTCCCGTGCCGCCGCCGATCACAAGACCGACCTTGCCGGCGCGCGGTCCCGTCCGGGCAACGAGCGCACGGCGAGAACTGTCGACCGGCTCGAGATAGGCAGCGTGCGCCTTCACTGCCCCGTCGAGCATTTCCTCGACGACCTCGTCGGGATTGTTCAGAAATTTCTTGATGTGAGTGCGAAAACCGGTCGCTGGCGGCGGCGTGCCAATTTCGACCCTCGGGCGTTGCAAAAGCTTCTGGTCGACCTCCGTCACACCGTCCGCATGCAGGATGCCACGGCCCGTCGCGGCATCGGTGATCAGCACGTTGACGTAGCCGCCGCGAAGGGCTGCCAGGATTGCCGGCACCTTGTCGAAACCGCCGGCGACAGCGATACGCAGACCGATCCTCTTCAGCATGTCGAGTGATATTCCGATCGTGCGGTCGTCAAGCGGCCCGGCGACCGGGCGGCCCTGCCCGTCGATGAAACGTCCGGCGACGATGCCTGCGGCATCCTTCGCCAGATATTGCTGCAACGATACCGACTCGAAGAATCCGCTGGTATGGATGGTCGAATTCGGGCGCATGGAGGCGATACCGAAAATCACCTTGTTGGCGCGTGAAAGCGCCTCGAACTGACTTTCGATCAATGGCTCACGCAACAGGATATTACGGACATCCGGAGCGGATACGATCGCTGGAGATGCGATATTGATCAGCCGCGCGTCCACGGCATCGGCAAAGGCCGCTGCGCAAAGTTCGGGTGTATAGGCGAATGTCGCACTGGTTCCGCCGGTTGCCTGGACCACCGTGACGTCCTGCAGGCCGCTTATCGAGGCCTGCTCACCGACCGCCATGACCGTGCGGCCCCAGACGACGGCCAGCGTATCACCGGATTTCAAAAGCCTCTGCAGCGCCTGAGCGCCTGCGCGCCCGAGACGGTCGATGAGCGGGCGGGTATTGTCGTCGCTCGGAACGACGAGACAGTCCTGCAGACCGAAATGCCGTTTCAACTCCTGAGCAATCGTCAGCGAACTCAGGCGCGACGGCTCGATGGAGATATTGACGATACCGCGGGCGCGCGCATCGGCGAGATAACTGTTCACGGTTGCCCGCGAAATCCCCATGGTATCGGCAATGTCGCCCTGCGTCATGCCGTCCTCATAATAGAGCCAGCAGGCCCAGACATAGGGATCATCGCCAAACCGCAGCGGGATGGGCTCAGACGCATCGTCGGCGCTGTTTCGCACGCTACCGTTCTTCCGCGCTGATGATGTCTTGACGGTCATCCTGTCTGGCTTCCCTGCGAGGTTCAAATCGCCCGCGAAGATGAGCGTAAAGGCTCCGGTTTTCAACATTCTCCCGCACAATGATTTCCGGCCGCCAAAGCGGCCGGAAGGTGATGCTCGGGAGGATCACGGGCTCTCACCAAAGCCCGCTGTTTTTATGCGGATGGCCGAAGCTTTGCCTCGACGCCAAGTGCGAGCGACTGGAGGATAAGCGCGCAGGAGGTGGCGCCAGCATCCAGAACGCCAAGCGAACGTTCGCCGAGCCTGCTTGCCCGGCCGATTCTGGCCACCAGGTCGCGGGTGCTGTCGCGGCCGGCCTCCGCGGCGGAAACGAGAATATTCAGCGATTCCGCAAACGACTTTCCATCGCTATTGGCCAGATCGAACGCCTCTATGGCGGGCACGAGCGTATCGAGAAGGGTCTTGTCGCCGACTTTCGCGGATCCGATCGCCTGAATACCTTCAAGACCATTGTGCAGCATTGCGCTGAACATCCCCGCATCGATCTGTACAGCCTTTTCAATCGTTTCAGCGAACTGAATGAACATGACGCCGTAGAGCGGTCCCATGGAGCCGCCGATTTCCGTCATCAGAACTGTGCCGAGCGTGTCGAGAGCTTCTGCGAGCGACATGTCTGCGCCCTTGATCCGTTCGGCTGCCATGCCAAATCCCTTGGCCATGTTAACCCCGTGATCGCCGTCGCCGATCTTGCCGTCGATCTCGCTGAGATAAGCGCGATGCTCGATGATCCGATCCGCGAGCGAGAAAACGATGTCGCCCGAGGACGCGTTGTCAAATTGCTGCATTCGCCTGTCTCCCATCAAGGCATTGCCGGGCAGTGGACATCGACGTCGAGTAGCGTCTTCAACTCATCGTCAAGCGCCATGACGGTCAGCGTCGCACCGACCATTTCCAACGAGGTGAAGTAATTTCCGATATAGGTCTTGTAGATTTTCAGTCCGCGCCCGGTAATCTCGGTTTCGATGGTGTCGTGAAGGATATAGAGCTCGTTCAAGGGCGTCGCGCCAAGGCCGGAGACGATGACGGCCACCTCGGTTCCGGATGCCAGGCCGTGATCGTCCAGAACGATCCTGGCCATTTCGCGTGCGACCTCGGCGGCAGGCTTCAGCGGCTCGACCCGGACCCCCGGCTCGCCGTGATGGCCAATGCCGACCTCCATCGTGCCCGGCGCAATCTGGAAGTTGGGATGCCCGACGGCGGGCAGCGTGCAGGGACCGAGGCCGATGCCGATGGAGCGGCAATTGTCGATCGCTCTTTGCGCTGTCGCCTGCACTTCCTCAATGCTAGCCCCCTGCTCAGCTTTGGCACCCGCGCACTTCCACATGAATATTTCGCCGGCGACGCCGCGTCGCTTCTCACGCTCATCGGGTCCGGCCGAACATACGTCGTCATTGGCGACGACGGTCGCGATCGTGATGCCTTCCTTGGCGGCGAGCTTGATCGCCATCTTCACATTCATGTTGTCACCGGCATAATTGCCGTAGAGGCAGACAACGCCGTTGCCGCCATTGGCTTCGCGCGCGGCATCGAGAAAACTCTTGGCCGTCGGCGACGAAAAGAGCTCACCCACCGCGACGGCATCCAGCATGTTGCGTCCGGTATAGCCGATAAAGGCAGGCTCATGGCCGGAACCGCCACCGGTGATGACGCCGACCTTGCCCGCGACGGGCGCATGGCGCGCAACGATGACGCGCGGATTGCCGTTGCCGAGCCTGACCATATCGGCATGCGCCTTGACGAAGCCCTTGACCGTATCCTCGACGACCTCGTCCGGATTGTTGATAAACCGCTGCATGGTTCCTCCTGTTTTCCGCGTGTCAGACAATGGTATAGCCGCCATCGACCAGAAGATCCGCGCCGTTGATCATCTCGGCGCCGCTCGATGCCAGAAACACCGCCGCCGCAGCAATCTCCTCGGGATAAGCGAAGCGTCCCGTCGGGATGCGCTTCTTCAGCTCCTCGCCGCGCGGGTTATCCCAGGCCTTTCTTCCGAGCTCGGTCAGAACCACCGTCGGCGAAATCGTATTGACGGTTATGCCGTGTTTGCCCCACTCGGCGGCGAGCGTCTTGGAAAGACCGATGACGCCGAATTTGGAGGCGCAGTAAGCCACGTGCTGATCGATCGCGACCGTGCCGGCCTGCGAGGCGATATTGATGATCCTACCGCCCTTGCCGGCCTTGAGCATGACCCGGCCTACAGCCTGAGAGACGAGGAACGTTCCCTTAAGATTGATGTCGATGGTTCTGTCCCAGGCCTCCAGGGTGAGATCCTCGGCGGGGGCGAGCATGGCGACACCGGCGCTGTTGACGACGATGTCGATATGGGCGAAGGCCGCCTGCGCCGCAGCGATGACGGCTTCCACCGATTGCGGGTTGGAAACGTCGCAGACGAAGGATTTCGCGCCATTTCCGAGGGCGTCGGCCTTGGATTTCGCGACCGTTTCATTGATGTCGATGACGCCGACGACCGCGCCCTTGGCGGCAAATGCCGATGCGATGGCATCGCCGATACCGGAGGCGCCGCCCGTTACCAGGGCGACCTTGCCGCCCAGCGAAAAATTCAGATCAATCTGTTTTGAATCGGTCATGGATCTTTTCCCGGCTTGTCTGAGAAATGGGGCGGGCGAACCCGCCCCACCAAATGGATCATTTACGTGTCGCGAGCAGCTTGTCGACGTTTTCGGCCGTCACCGGCGTCCACGGCACGTTGTAGTTCTTGTCCTTGCCGTCGTTCCACGGCATGTCCTTGTAGGTCGCCCAGATATCGGACTGCGGCTTGTAGTCGCCCTTCCTGGCGTGGAAGATGGCAAGATCGAGAGCGCCCTGAGCCTGTGCCCGTGCGTCCTGCAGGATCGACGTCATCTCGCCGGCCTTGACGGCGCGAAGAGCGTCGGTGATGCCGTCGATGCCCGCGATCGCAAAGCTCTTCTCATCGAGCCCCGCAGCCTTGATCGCCTCGATGGCGCCAAGCGCCATCTCGTCGTTCTGGCCGATCACGCCGTTGATCTGTTTCGGGTGCGCGGTCAACCAGTTCTCCATCAGCGTCTGCGCTTCGGCACGTGACCAGTTCGCCGTCTGGTCTTCGAGGACCTTCACGTCAGGGCATTCGGCGAGCGCCTTCTTATTGCCTTCCAGGCGCGAGATCTGAGCGGACTGACCGACCGGGCCTTCGAGGATGACGACATTGCCCTTGCAGCCAAGCTTGTCGAGGACGGTCTTGGCTTCCATATAGCCCGAGATGGTATCGTCGGAACCGACATAGGAGGTCAGCAGGTCGGAATTGACGCGGGTGTTCGAACCGATCACCGGAATGCCGGCATCCACCGCCGACTGTACGGCTGCTGCGCCCGCATCGACGTCGATCGGTGCAAAGATGATCGCATTGTATTTCTGCGTGACCATCGTCTTGAACTGATCCTGCTGAACCAGCGCGTCATAGCGACCGTCGAAAACAGTCAGCTCGACCTCGCCGCTCTTGACAGCCGGATGCTCCTGCATCGCTGCCGCCCAGATCTGCATGAACTCCGCATTGAGGCCGTAAGGAGCTGCCCCGATCTTGATCTTTTCCTGGGCCACGGCCGACGAGGCCAGCAAGGCAGTTGCCGAAGCAAGCGCAATCATAAGCTTTCTCATTTCAATCTCCTCCACTTTAAGTTTTAGCGGCCGACATGGCTCGCCTCTGCAACGGGCCGGCAAGGGCCGGCACGGTTTCCGATGGGGCTCAGGCCCCGTAAGTTCGCTTCTGGTCGAGCATCACGGCGCCGACGATCAGGGCACCTTTCAACACCTGCTGGTAGTAGGATTGGATCCCCATCAGATCGAGGCCGTTGTTCATGACGCCGATGATGAGCGCACCGATCAGCGTGCCCGTCACCCGGCCGACACCGCCCGACAGACTTGTGCCGCCGATGACGACCGCCGCAATCGCGTCCAGCTCATAGGCGATGCCCGCCTGCGGCAAGGCCGAGCCCGTACGGGCGCTGAGCAGCATGCCGGCCAGACCGGCAAGACCGCCGGAAATGACATAGACAGTGAAGCGGATGCGGCCGATGTCGATACCGGAGGTCTTCGCCGCATGCGGATTGCCTCCGACGGCATAGATGTAGCGGCCGAAGCGCGTCCGGCTGAGGATCCACCACGAAGCCGCGAAAACGACGGCGAGAATGATGACGGGTGCAGGGATGCCGAAGACATCGCCGGTGCCGATCCACCGGAAGGCCGGCGTCAGGGCGGGAACAGGGCGACCGCCGCCATAGATCAGCGTCAAGCCGCGCGCGGCCGAAAGCATGCCAAGGGTGGCGACGAAGGCCGGAACGGAAAATCGCGAGACGATCGCCCCCGATATCGCGCCGCAGGCAACGCCGACCAGGATGCCGACCGCAAGCCCGATGGCCACCGGATAGGGCGCACCGGCGATCGCCGCCGTGGCAGAGGTCGTCGAGAAGCTGGCGCTGACAATGCCGGCAAGCGCCACGACAGAACCGACCGAAAGATCGATGCCGCGGGTCAGGATCACGAAAGTCATGCCGATGGCAAGCACGCCGTTGATCGAAGTCTGCAGCAGCACATTGGAAATATTGCCGCCGGTCAGGAAGAACTCGTTCGAGAACGAAAGGACCACTACGAGAAGCAGAAAAGCGAGAAAGATACCGTATTCCTGAATCAACAGTCGCCGCCGATCCGAACTGAACCAGCCGCCGGCATTGCTATCGTCGCTCTCTGACACTCTTGCTTGCTCCTCTGGCGCCGTAAGGATGACCTGATCCTGATCAGGTCGATAGGTGGACGAGTGATTGGGCATCCGTTTCCTCCCGGCTGTAAATTCCCGCGCTCCTACCGGCGCGCATCACCATGATACGGTCCGACATGCCCAGAACTTCGTCGATTTCCGATGAGATCATCACGACCGTTCCGCCGGCCGCGGCAAAATCACAGATGATGCGGTAGATTTCGCGCTTGGCGCCGACATCGACGCCACGTGTCGGCTCATCAAGGAGCAGCACCTTCGGATTGCGCAGAAACCATTTTCCGAGCACCACCTTCTGCTGATTGCCGCCTGACAGTCCCGAGACCGGCATGGTGTCCCGGGCGGCCTTGATCTGAAATTGCGCCTGTATCCGGCGGCTGGCCTCGGCCTCGCGGCGGCGGCTCATGGCAAAGGAAGGGCTCATCTCCGGTAAGCTTGCCATGCAGATGTTGGCACGAACGGAGTCAGAGAGATTGAGGCCCGTGAGCTTGCGATCCTCCGTCACCAGCGCCAGGCCACTTGCCATCGCATCCGCCGGCTTCGACACCGAGATGCGGGCACCGTCGACGATGATCCTGCCGTCGGAAGATTTTTCGAGGCCAAAAAGGCAATTGAAGATCTCGGTTCGCCCCGAGCCCATCAGCCCGTAGATGCCGAAGATCTCGCCCTTGCGGGCGGAGAAGGAAATGT
This sequence comes from Rhizobium sp. WYCCWR 11128, assembly GCF_013416305.1. Classification (NCBI taxonomy): domain Bacteria; kingdom Pseudomonadati; phylum Pseudomonadota; class Alphaproteobacteria; order Hyphomicrobiales; family Rhizobiaceae; genus Rhizobium; species Rhizobium sp. WYCCWR 11128. Next base: position 9,299 of record NZ_JACCEZ010000019.1, on the reverse strand, counting down.
CCTCGATCTTGTTCGGGCAACTCAGCGCCGTAACCTCGAGGCCGGTTTCGGATGTCGGCGTGTTGGTCTTGACATATTCCTCGGCCAGTTCCCGGCCAACGATCATCCGGATGAGATCCGGACGGCTGATCTGCTTGAGATCTCCGCTGCCGACATAGGCGCCGTCGCGAAACACGGTATAGGAATCGGCGATCTGGAAGATTTCCGAAAGCCGGTGCGAGACATAGACGATGCCGCGTCCCTGCGCCTTCAGGCGCCGGATGGCCGCGAAGAGCTGCTGAGCCTCTTTCTCACCGATTGCCGAGGTTGGCTCATCCATGAAGATGACCTCAGCATCGTGGCTTAGCGCCTTGGCGATCTCCACGAGCTGCATCTGCGCAACGGAGAGGTTCATCATGTATTGGGTGGCGCGGATATCGAATTCGAGATCGTCGAGAAGCCCTTGGGCGGAGCGGTTCATCGTCCGGAAATCGATACCGCCGAAACGTGTCGAGGGCTCGCGGCCGAGATAGATGTTTTCCGCCACCGTCATGTGCGGAACCGGGCTCAGCTCCTGCTCGATGATGGCAATGCCGGAGGCGAGCGCGTCGGCGGGACCGGCAAAGTCCACGTCCTTGCCACGACGGCGGATCGAGCCAGCATCGCGATTATGGATACCCATGAGGATCTTGAGAAAGGTCGACTTGCCTGCGCCGTTACCGCCGCAAAGTGCGTGGACCGAGCCGGCGCGAAGTTCGAAGCGGCCGTCGCGCAATGCCGCGACACCACCAAAGGACTTCTTCAGCCCTTCCACATCCAGCAAAAGCTCCACCCTCTTCTCCTCCACACATGCACCGGCAACCGATTGGCGGGAGCCGATCGACATCGGTGATCTCCAGCCCCGATATCGACAATGACATTATTCGACGTCGACTCGACAAATGTCAAGTCAGTGTCAAACTTATAAATGCGAGGGCGGCTCAGCGGACCTTCGCCGAAAACGTCAAGGCGATCGATCGTCTCGATGAGGTGAAATGATAAGTTCTTACGCCGAACCAGAGCTATGATCGCCTCGACGATCGAGCCGCTGAAGCGGGCAGGACTGCAGCCTTCCGAAACAAAAAAAGCCCCGTCTCCGGGGCTTTGTTATTTCAATCCATCGTCAATCCGATCAGTCGACATCCTCGACAACCGCGTCGGCGGCGCCGCTGATGCGGTGAGCGAGTGCTGCTTCCATGAACTCGTTCAGGTCGCCGTCGAGAACGTCGTCCGGTGCGCTGCTGGCGACGCCGGTGCGCAAGTCTTTGACCATCTGATAGGGCTGCAGCACGTAGGAGCGGATCTGGTGGCCCCAGCCGATCTCCGTTTTGGAAGCGGCTTCGGCGCTGGCAGCGTCCTCACGCTTCTTCAATTCGGCTTCATACATGCGGGCACGCAGCATGTCCCAGGCCTTGGCGCGGTTCTTGTGCTGCGAACGCTCCTGCTGGCACTGCACGACGATGCCCGTCGGGATATGCGTGATGCGCACGGCCGAGTCGGTGGTGTTGACGTGCTGGCCGCCGGCGCCCGACGAACGATAGGTATCGATGCGGCAGTCGCTTTCGTTGATCTCGATCTGGATCGAGTCGTCGACAACCGGATAGACCCAGATCGACGAGAAGGACGTATGGCGACGCGCATTGCTGTCGTAGGGCGAGATGCGCACTAGGCGGTGCACGCCCGATTCCGTCTTCAGCCAGCCATAGGCATTATGGCCCTTGACGAGCAGGGTCGCGGACTTGATGCCGGCCTCTTCGCCATCATGGACTTCGAGAAGCTCGACCTTGAAGCGCTGGCGTTCGGCCCAGCGGGTGTACATGCGCAAAAGCATGTTCGCCCAGTCCTGGCTTTCGGTGCCGCCGGCGCCGGAATGGACTTCGAGATAGGTGTCGTTGCCGTCAGCTTCGCCGGAGAGCATGGCTTCCACCTGGCGGCGCGCGGCCTCGGCCTTCAAGGCCTTCAGCGTATCCTCGGCTTCCTTGACGACGCTCTGGTCGCCCTCTTCCTCGCCAAGCTCGATCAGCTCGATATTGTCGTTCAGCTGCTGCTCAAGCTGCTTGACGCCGTTGATGCCGTCATCGAGCTGCTGGCGCTCGCGCATCAGCTTCTGCGCTTCGGAAGCGTCGTTCCAGAGGTTCGGATCCTCTGCCTTGTTGTTCAACCAGTCCAGCCGTCTTATCGCCTGGTCCCAGTCAAAGATGCCTCCTCAGCAGGGTGATAGCCTGCTTGGTTTCATCGACCACGTTTTCGATTTCCGCTCGCATTTTCCTGCTTCTCTGTCTCGGTCTTCTTCAGGTGCTGGTGACATAGAGACGCCCGCCGCGGATGTAAAGGGCCGCGGCGGGCGTGCAAAATTCAGGCCTCGGTCAGAACAGGCCGGGCGTGCCGGTCTGGACGGCCTGGTTCGCCTGCGGCGAGGTCTTCAGGATTTCCTCCGGCGCCATGGTGCTGTCCATGCCGATCACGGAGAAGCTGTCGGCCGGGCCGGTGCCGGGCTTGAAGGCCTCGATGATGGTGTTCGGATCGCCTTCGCCAGCCGCCATACCGGTCTTACGGTCGATCGAAATCAGGTTCATTCCTGATGGAATGACGAACTTCGATTCCGGCGTGTCCTTGACGGCAGCCTGCATGAATTCGTTGAAGATCGGGGCGGAGAGACCGCCGCCGGTGCCGCCGCGGCCGAGCGGGCCCGGCGTATCGAAGCCCATATAGAGGCCGGCGACCAGATCCGGGGTGAAGCCAACGAACCAGGCATCCTTCTCGTCATTGGTGGTGCCGGTCTTTCCGGCGACGTCGCGACCGCCGAGATCGATCTTGCCGGCAGCGGTGCCGCGCTGGATGACGCCCTGCATCATCGAGGTGATCTGGTACGCGGTCATCGGATCGAGAACGGTTTCGCGATTGTCGACGACATTCGGCTCTTCCTGGTTCTGCCAGTCACCGGCATTGCAGCCCTCGCAGAGACGCTCCTCATGCTTGAAGATCGTCTTGCCGTAGCGATCTTGGATGCGGTCGATCAATGTCGGCTTGATCTGCTTGCCGCCATTGGCGATGACCGAATAGGCCGAGACCATGCGCAGCACCGTCGTGTCGCCAGCGCCGAGCGACATGGAGAGAACCGGCATCATGTGATCGTAAATGCCGAAGCGCTCGGCATATTCCGCGACGATGTTCATGCCGAGGTCGTTGGCGAGGCGCACCGTCATCAGATTGCGCGAATGCTCGATGCCCGAACGCAGCGTCGACGGGCCGCCGGATTCGCCGCCGTAGTTTTCCGGCCTCCAGACTTGGCCGCCCGAAACGATTTCGATCGGCGCGTCCATGATGACCGAAGCCGGCGTATAACCATTGTCCATCGCCGCCGCGTAGACGAAAGGCTTGAACGAGGATCCCGGCTGGCGCATCGCCTGGGTGGCGCGGTTGAATTCGGACTGGGCGTAGGAGAAGCCGCCGACCATGGCGAGCACGCGGCCGGTCTTCGGATCCATGGCGACCAGGCCACCTTGCACCTTCGGCGGCTGCTGCAGGCGATAGGAGGTCGACGCGTCGTCACCGAGCTTTGCGACATAGACAACGTCACCGGGGGACACAGCGCCGACCGGCGATTTCGTGGTCTTGCGGGCGCCGTCGGCCGAACGGAAGGCCCACTGCATGTTCTTGGCGTCGATCGTGCCGCGTTGACGGTCGGCCGCAACCTTGCCGCTGCCATCCTTGGCCGGCTGCAGGCCGATGTCGACGGTGCTGTCTGACACGGCGAGTACCACGGCAAGCCGCCATTCCGGCACATCGGACAGTGCGGGAATATCGGCAAGCGCCTTGCCCCAATCACCGCTCGCATCGATCTGCTTGAGCGGGCCGTGGAAACCGCGGCGCTCGTCGTAAGTGACCAGACCGTCCTGCAGCGCCTTGCGGGCAGCGATCTGCATCTGCGGATCGAGCGACGTGCGCACCGAAAGGCCGCCCTCATAGAGGACCTTTTCGCCGTACTGGTCGATCAGCTGGCGGCGCACGGCTTCGGCGAAATAATCCGAAGCAAAGAGCGAGGGGCCGGTGGTGCGGGCGGTGACGCCGAGCGGCTGCTTCTTGGCTTCCTCGCCGTCAGGCTGGCTGACATAGCCGTTCTCGACCATCCGGTCGATCACCCAGTTGCGACGCTCGAGCGCAGCTTCCGGATGGCGGAAAGGATGGTAATTGGCAGGCCCCTTCGGCAGCGAGGCGAGATAGGCGGCCTCGGCGACGGTCAATTCTGTTACGGATTTGTTGAAATAGGTGAGTGCGGCGCCGGCGATGCCGTAGGAATTCATGCCGAAGAAGATCTCGTTCAGATAGAGCTCGAGGATCTTGTCCTTGCTGTAGGCCTGCTCGATGCGGAAGGAGAGGATCGCTTCCTTGATCTTGCGGTCGATCGTCTGGTCCGAGCTCAAAAGGAAGTTCTTGGCCACCTGCTGGGTGATTGTGGAGGCGCCGACCGGGCGGCGGCCGGAACCGAAATTCTGCAGGTTGACGAGGATTGCGCGGCCGAGACCGGTGAGATCAACACCCGGATGATTGTAGAAATTCTTGTCTTCGGCCGACAGGAACGCGGCCTTGACGCGGTCGGGGACGGCCTGGATCGGCAGGAAGAGACGCTTTTCCTTGGCGTATTCGGCCATCAGCGCGCCGTTGCCGGCATGGACACGGGTGGTCACCGGCGGCGCATAGCTGTTCAGAACGGCATAGTCCGGGAGATCCTTCGCGACGTTGGCGAGATAGATGGCAACACCCGCCGCCGCGACCAGAAACAGGACGCAGGCCATTCCGAAGAAATATCCAAAAAGTCTAACCATATTTCAGCTACCGGTCTTTTCGATCTTCAATCGGCGCAGCCGCAACGATTGCACAGATCAAGGCAATTTGCACGTTGCGCGGCTTACTCTATGAGCGCTACCGCCACAAGCCGATTCCGCGCTCAAGGCTTACGAAACATAAGCCGGAGTAACGGCGCGAATGTGAGCAAAATAGGGCTTCCTGCGCCGCATTCACCGCTGCGGCCGCGTTTCATTAGAACTGTCACATCCAAGCAACGCCCGTCGCCGCCGCCAATCTGAGGTATCTTGCTCAGAATTTGATTCATGCGGCGCACTTAAATATTTGTTTTTATGAATCTTTGTTTTTATGCGGCCGCCGTGCCGCAGCCGCTACAGATTTTTGGGCGGCCGTCAGCCGCCATTCGCCATGACTGCGGCGCGGTATCGCTTGACTGCGTCGGTCAAGAGACCGGCGATCTTGCCGCGCCAAGCCTCGTCGAGCAGCAGTTTCTCGTCCTCGGCATTCGAGAGGAACCCGATCTCGAGAAGGATCGACGGCACGTCGGGCGCCTGCAGCACGCGGAAGCCGGCATGACGGTGCGGATTGTTGATAGTGCCGACCTGATCCTTGAAAGAATTCAGCACACTCTCGGCCAGCGAGATAGAGAAGGCCTGGGTCTCGCGCCGCGTCAGATCGAGCAGGATGTCGGCAACCTCGGGCGGCTCGGCAACCGTCTCCTTGCCGGCGATCTGGTCGGAGAGGTTTTCGCGTTCGGCAAGGTCGGCGGCGAGCTTGTCGGATGCCTTGTCGGAGATCGTGTAGACGGTGGCGCCGCGGATATCCTTCTGCTTCAGCGTATCGGCATGCAGCGAAATGAAGAGGCCAGCATGGTTCTGGCGGGCGATCAGCACACGCTGCGAAAGCGACAGGAACTCGTCGTCCTCGCGCGTCAGGAAAGCCTTGATGCCCGGTTCCTTGTTCAAGCGGTCGGTCAAAGCCTTGGCGAAGGCAAGCGTCACCTGCTTTTCCTCGGTCTTGGTGTCGACGCCGATCGCGCCGGTGTCGATGCCGCCATGGCCGGCGTCGACGGCGATGACGAAATCGCCGGGAGCAGCCTTTTGCGGTGCCGGAATGGCGCTCGTCGTCTGCGCTGCCTCGGTCCGATCGCTCCAGGATTGCGTCTTCACCAGTTCGGCAAAGGCCTTCTTGTCGATCATCTCCGCATCGAGCACCAGGCGATGGCCGTTGCCCGTCTCATCGGCCTGCACCTTGGCAAGCGCCAGCTTCACCGGCCCTGCCGTCGTCAGCACGATGCGGGCGCTCTCTTCGTCCATCTTGCCGTAGCGGATATCCTTGAAAAGGCCGCGGGCGGCAAGATCTTTCGCCGGAAAACCGAAGGCTGTCGCCGGCAAGTCAACAACGATGCGTTCCGGATTGGCGATATAGTGGACTGAGAAACGCGGCTCGCGATCGAAATCGATGACGATGCGGGTCCTTGCGTCGTCGCCGACGATGCGCGCACCGTAGGCAAGCAGCGGATCCCTGGCTTCGACAGAGCTGGCAGCGGCCGGCAGCAGACTAGCAGCCAAAAGCGCCGCCAGAACCCGCCTTGCGAATGTCGATCGCCGCGCTGCGGATTTCGCCGCGATCCGAGCCCTCTTAAACAATAAACCGCCACACCCTATCTGTATTGCAATGGACCCGACGCGGCTGCGGCCAACGTCCTGTGACGAAACACCCGCTGCAGCCTGCCGAATCGCGATCACTTTATCCCCAGTTTGTATGCGTTGCGAAATCCATCAATATTATGGCACATTTGGCTTTTCCCTTGCTATTGTGACACAGAAAACATACAACGAATTTCAGGGTAAAGTGTTGACGGGATAGAGTCGCCGCAAAGGCTGCCAGCCAGATCAGGACCTGGCGCCACACCGGTCATCGTCCGCCGTCTCATGCGCTTAATCCCTAGAACTGGATCCTGATTTTCCGGCTTATTGTCGGAATTCATTGGTGGATCAGCCACCACGCTCTCAGGGAGCAAACTCATCGGACCCGAACGGGTCTTCGTATTTGTCGATCACGCTTGGTTGTTGATGGTTTCGCAGCAGGTTTTATCTGAAGTGTACAGGCCCCGGACCGAAATGGTTCCGGCTGCGGTCTGGCTGCTGCCCTCCCCCTCGCATCAGGCGCGACTTTCATTATCCGGCGCGGCCACAGTGGACCGCATTCTTTCTGTTTCAACAGCAGTCGGGAATGCGCTCTCGCGGCCACGCCGAGGAGCACAGCTTACATGGCAGACAAAATGCTTATCGATGCGTCTCACGAGGAAGAGACGCGCGTCGTTGTCGTTCGCGGGAACCGCATAGAAGAATTTGACTTCGAGTCCCAGCACAAGAAGCAGATCCGCGGCAACATCTATCTTGCAAAGGTAACGAGGGTCGAACCCTCGCTGCAGGCCGCCTTCGTCGATTACGGCGGCAACCGGCACGGCTTCCTGGCCTTCGCCGAAATCCATCCCGACTATTATCAGATACCGCTTGCCGACCGTCAGGCACTGCTTCGGGCCGAAGCCGAGGAGCATCGCCGCGACGAAGACGTCGAGCATGTCGAAACCGCGCCGATGGTCGATCTTTCCAAGCAGGATCAGCCGGATGTCGGCATCGTGCCGGCAGAGACCCCGGAAACGGCTGCCGTAACGGAAGAGACCGCAGCGGTAGAGGCCGCGGCATCACCCGAGGCCACCGAGGAAGCGCCGGCCAAGAAGGCCAGGCCGCGCCGCAGCCGCAAGAAGGTCGTAGAACCGGTTGCCGAGACGACCGCGACCGAGGACGCTGTTCCCACAGACGTCGAAGCCGAAGGCGCTTCGAGCGTCGACAATGAGGATGACGGTTCGACCGGCGGCGCGATGGCCGCGATGGTGGAAACTGACTCGATCTCCGAGGACGTCGATACCAGCAAGCGTCGCCACGATGACGACGACGACGATGACGATCACGGTGAAGAGGAAGTCATCGAATCCGTCGGCGCCGAAGACGCGATGGAAGAAGTGCCGGACCGCGTGCAGCGCAAGCCGCGCAAGCAGTACCGCATTCAGGAAGTCATCAAGCGCCGCCAGATCCTGCTCGTGCAGGTCGCCAAGGAAGAGCGCGGCAACAAGGGTGCAGCCCTTACCACCTATCTCTCGCTCGCCGGCCGCTATTCCGTGCTGATGCCGAACACGGCGCGCGGCGGCGGCATTTCCCGCAAGATCACCAATCCTGCCGACCGCAAGCGCCTGAAGGAAATTGCGCGCCTGCTCGAGGTGCCGCAGGGCATGGGCGTCATCCTTCGCACCGCCGGTGCCAACCGCACCAAGGTCGAGGTCAAGCGCGACTTCGAATATCTGATGCGCCTCTGGGAGAATGTGCGCACGCTGACGCTGGCGTCCACCGCTCCCTGCCTCGTCTATGAGGAAGGCTCGCTGATCAAGCGTTCGATCCGCGACCTCTACAACAAGGATATCAGCGAAGTCATCGTTTCCGGCGAAGAAGGCTATCGTGAAGCGAAAGACTTCATGAAGATGCTGATGCCGAGCCATGCCAAGGTGGTTCAGCCCTACCGCGACATCCATCCGATCTTTTCGCGTTCCGGCATCGAGGCTCAGCTCGACCGCATGCTGCAGCCGCAGGTGACGCTGAAATCTGGCGGCTACTTGATCATGAACCAGACCGAAGCGCTGGTCTCGATCGACGTCAACTCCGGCCGCTCGACCCGCGAACATTCGATCGAGGACACCGCGCTGCAGACGAACCTCGAGGCTGCAGACGAAGTCGCCCGCCAGCTTCGCCTTCGCGACCTTGCCGGCCTGATCGTCATCGACTTCATCGACATGGAAGAGAAGCGCAACAACCGCGCCGTCGAGAAGAAGCTGAAGGAATGCCTGAAGAACGACCGCGCCCGCATCCAGGTCGGCCGGATCTCGCATTTCGGCCTGCTCGAAATGTCGCGCCAGCGCATCCGCGCTTCAGTTCTCGAATCGACCACGCAGGTGTGCTCGCATTGCGGCGGCAGCGGCCATGTGCGTTCGCAGTCCTCCGTCGCGCTGCATGTCCTGCGCGGCATCGAGGAATATCTGCTCAAGAACACCACGCACAACATCACCGTGCGCACCACGCCTGACATCGCGCTCTACCTGCTCAACCACAAGCGCCAGACGATCGTCGATTATGAGAGCCGCTTCGGCGTCGCGATCATCATCGATGCGGACGGCTCGGTCGGCGCGCAACATTTCGCGATCGATCGCGGCGAGCCGGTGGAAAACCCGGTCAAGATTGAAACCCTCTTCAACTTCGCAGCCATTCCCGAGGATGACGACGACGATATCGTCATCGAAGTGGATGAGGAGGAAGACGAGGAACTCGAGGAAAAGCCGGCCGTTTCCGAGCGGCCCGTTGCGGCCCGCGCGGAAAGCGAAGCCGACGGAAATCGCAAGCGCAAGCGCCGCAGGCGCCGCC
>NZ_JACCEZ010000018.1:0-89650 GCF_013416305.1 Rhizobium sp. WYCCWR 11128 | reverse complement strand
TTGGTCTTGAACGGATGCTCGGCCTCGTCGCGCCAGCCGGGCAATAGCCGGTCGATGCCGATCGGATCGACGACGGCGCCAGAGAGGATATGCGCGCCGACTTCCGCGCCCTTCTCCAACACGACGATCGACAGCTCCGGATTGACTTGTTTCAACCGGATCGCCGCCGCAAGACCAGCCGGACCGGCGCCGACGATCACAACGTCGAATTCCATCATTTCCCGAGGAGTGTCATTTCGTTCACTCATAATACCCCGCCTAAATTGTCCATGCTTTAGAGATGCCGGTGGCCGCTACAACGCCTATCGGGTGGGTCGCGGTGGATCGCACCTGTAATCGTAAAATCCCCTGCCCGCCTTGCGCCCTAGCCAGCCAGCTTCCACGTATTTAACCAGCAGAGGGCAAGGACGATATTTGCTATCGGCCAATCCTTCATGAAGCACCTGCATGATCGAAAGGCATGTGTCCAACCCGATGAAATCGGCCAGTTCAAGCGGCCCCATCGGATGATTGGCTCCGAGCTTCATCCCTGTATCAATTGCCTCTACGTTGCCGACCCCTTCATACAAAGTGTAAATGGCCTCATTGATCATCGGGATAAGAATCCGATTCACGATGAAAGCTGGGAAGTCCTCGGAAACTGTCACGCTTTTGCCAATTGAGACGGCAAAATCCTTGGCTGCGGCAAAAGTCTCTTGGCTGGTTCCGATACCGCGAACAAGCTCAACCAACTTCATGACCGGTACTGGATTCATGAAATGAACTCCCAAAAAGCGATCTGGCCGGTCCGTGGAGGCAGCAAGGCGCGTGATGGAAAGAGAAGATGTATTGGTTGCCAGGATTGCTTGAGGCTTCAAGACTTTGGAAATGTCCTTGAAGACAGTTGTCTTGAGGGCTTCATTTTCGCTTACAGCCTCAATGACCAGGTCCGCATCCGCCAAATCTGAAAGCGCAAAAGCTCCTCTGATGCGAGAGACAGCGCCCTGAGCCTCACTCTCTGACATCTTTCCCGTCTGCGCCTGGCGGCTGAAATACCTGGCACCACCTTCGACGCTCTCGCGGACCCGATTTTCGGCCACATCATAAACCAACACCTGGTATCCATGTTTTGCCACGGCCTGTGCGATTCCGCTGCCCATCTGTCCTGCACCGATGACTGCGACGGTTGAAATATTGGAAGCCATAGGCATGTCGCCTTTCGGTAGATCGGAGGGAAAGTGAGGGGCGGCCTGTGCCGGAACCGATGCTCAGCATTGATGGTCCGCCACCCAGGCCCGACCGCTGTCACCGCGGGACGGAAGGCCCTGTTCCTTAGAAGAAAGCCTGGATAGCCGTCTGCGCACGACCAAGGATCAGCGCATGGACATCATGAGTGCCCTCGTACGTGTTGGTTGTTTCCAGGTTCTGCGCGTGGCGCATGACGTGGTATTCGATCTGGATGCCGTTGCCGCCGTGCATGTCGCGGGCTTGCCGGGCAATGTCCAACGCCTTCCCGCAGTTATTCCGCTTCACGATGGATATCATCTCGGGAGCCATCTTGTGTTGGTCCATCAGCTGGCCGACGCGCAGGGAACCCTGAAGCCCAAGCGTAATCTCGGTCATCATGTCGGCTAGCTTCTTTTGGTAAAGTTGCATGCCTGCGAGCGGCTTGCCGAACTGCTTGCGGTCCAGCCCATACTGGCGTGCGCGAAACCAGCAGTCCTCCGCGGCTCCCATGACGCCCCAAGAAATGCCATAACGAGCGCGGTTGAGGCAGCCGAACGGGCCTTTGAGGCCGGAGACGCCCGGAAGAAGTGCGTCTTCCGTAACTTCGACGCTGTCCAGTACAATTTCCCCGGTAATCGAGGCACGCAGCGACAGCTTGCCACCAATCTTCGGAGCAGAAAGGCCCTTCATGCCCTTTTCAAGCACGAAGCCGCGGATTTCGTTGTTATGAGCTTCCGACTTTGCCCAGACGACAAAGACGTCTGCTATGGGCGCGTTGGAGATCCAGGTTTTGGAGCCCCGCAGGCGGTAGCCGCCTTCGATTTTCTCGGCGCGGGTCTTCATGCCACCCGGGTCGGAGCCTGCATCGGGCTCGGTGAGGCCGAAACAGCCGATGAGATCGCCGGAAACGAGGCCCGGCAGGTACTTCTTCTTCTGTTCGTCGGAGCCGTAGGCAAAGATCGGGTAGATGACCAGCGAGGACTGTACGCTCATCATCGAGCGATAGCCGGAATCGACGCGCTCGACTTCGCGAGCGACCAGGCCGTAGGCGACGTAAGATGCGTTGGCGGCGCCATATTCTTCCGGAAGCGTTACTCCGAGCAGACCAGTCCGGCCCATCAGCTTGAAAAGCTCAGGCTCTGTCGTTTCATCGAGATAAGCTTCCTGGATGCGCGGCATAAGCTCGGATTTTGCAAAGGCCGCAGCTGAGTCGCGGATCATCCGCTCATCTTCCGTCAATTGATCATCGAGCAGAAAAGGGTCGTTCCAGGAAAAGGCCAAGGGGGTCGTCCTCCGTTTGAGGTTTTGGCAGTTCGAAGTTTCCGGAATTATCGCTGGCGGCTGGCGAAGGACAAGCACCGTTTACTCATCGGGCTATGAGCTATAGTAATAGGTCATGGTGAACCTTTCTAGAAAACTACTTCCGTCCACCTCTGCTCTCGCGGCCTTCGATTCTGTCGCGCGATTGGGCAGCTTTTCCGCTGCGGCGGAGGAACTTTCGCTGACGCAGGGAGCGATAAGCCGCCAGGTATCTGGGTTGGAGGAACAGTTGGGCATTTTACTATTCGACCGAACCAGTCGCGGCGTAAATCTCACTGAGGTAGGCGCAGAATATTCGAAGACGATCGCCGGCGCCTTGGCACAGATACGTTACGCATCGCTTCAAGCCATGACTAAACAACATAACGATCAGCTTAATCTCGCGATTCTGCCGACTTTCGGTACCCGCTGGTTGATGCCGCGCATGCCGCAATTCGTCGCTCGCCATCCGGAGATCACATTGAATTTCGCCACGCGTATCGGCGTCTTCGATTTCGACCGAGACGGCATCGACATGGCAATCCATATCGGCCAGCCCAATTGGCCGGGCGCAGACTGCACATTTCTCATGGATGAGATGGTGGCGCCGGTCGCTTCACCCAGCTTCCTCAACTCGCATCCGATCGGCAAGGCGGAAGACCTGCTACACATGCCACTGCTGCATATGGCATCTCGACCCGGAGCCTGGAACCACTGGTTCGAGAGCCTTCGAATTGCAGCAACTCCCTCTCAAGCCATGCGGTTCGAGCAGTTCGGCAGCGTGGCGCAAGCCTGCGTCGCGGGACTTGGTCTGGCGCTAATGCCACTCTTTCTGATCGACTCGGAACTCGCCAGTGGTCAGCTCGTCGAAGCCTTTCCCCATCAGATTAAGAGTCCCAGCGCCTACTATGCGGTCGCACCGCTCAGCAAGACGGATTTCCGTCCAGTCGCCGCGTTTCGCGCCTGGTTGCTGGAGGAAATCGGCCGCTACAAGGAAGGTGTCGTCGAGCGGTAATCGATCCTGGGGAGCACAAGGCTACGGCCGGGAACCCGGTGTGTCGGCCTTGACTCGAGCCGGAAATGCTGTCAGTTGATGCTAACGTTAGCATTCGATGTGTTTCGTATGAACGTCGTTTCAGGAAGAAAAACATGCATGGTAAGCGGCTCTCAGCCAGCAGGGCTTTGGTGAAGGACGTTCAGTTACTTGGCCGCCTTCTGTGCAATGCCATCGAGGCAACTGATGGCAAAGATGTACGAGAGGTCGTCGAACAGGTCCGAACAATCTCTGTGAATGACCATAGGAAGGCATGCTCCCGCCTATACGACAAGCTGACCCCATTCTGCGCAGAAATGACACTACCGACTCTGAACCGCGTCATCAGGGCATTCAGTCAGTTCTCGCAGCTCGTCAATATTGCCGAAGACTGTCATCAAGCGAGAATACAGCGGCTTGGTATTGTTGATGAAGCCTCTGAAATTCCCGGAACGGTCACCCGATCGCTTTCCGTCCTTGCGGCCGCCGGGGTGACTTCCGAGGACCTACGCACACTCATATCAGGGTTGATCATCTCACCGGTGTTCACGGCGCATCCCACGGAAGTGCGACGCAAGAGCGTCATCGACATCGAGCAAGAGCTTTCAAGGTGCCTGTCGCAGCTCGACCAGGTCGGCCTGACAGACCAAGAGATAGGTTCCCATCAGAAGGATCTCGAAAGAGCGGCCACGACACTTTGGCAAACGAATAGTTTGCGAGGGCAAAGTCTAAGGGTTGTTGATGAGATCCTCAATGGCCTGTCCTATTACGACAGTACGATCTTAAGGGTGCTTCCAGAGGCTTACGAAACGCTGGAAACCCAGTTGCGAGCCGCTCCCTGGAACTTCGGCCAGGAGGCGCTGCCGCCATTCCTGCGTATGGGCTCCTGGATCGGCGGCGACCGGGATGGCAATCCCTACGTTAATGGCGAGACCTTGAGAGAAGCGTTACGTCTTCAAAGCGAGAGAGTCTTCTCGTTCTACCTTGGCGAACTCCACAGCCTTGGAGCTGAGCTCTCTCTGGATGATCGGTATCTAAACATATCAACGGACCTTCGTCGCCTCGCGACCGACTCGCCTGATCGATCGGAGCCGCGCCGACACGAACCCTATCGCTTGGCCATCTCGGGCATGTACGCTCGGCTCGCGGCCACGGCCCGCAAGTTTGGAAGCACAGAGCTGGTTCGCAAGCCTGTCGCCACTGCCCCATGCTATGTCAATCCCGATGAGTTCAGCAAGGATTTGGCGACGATCAGCAAATCCCTCACGGCGAATGGGGCTGCAACCATCGCCTCCGGCAGATTACGAAAGCTGCAACGCGCAATCGACGTGTTCGGATTTCACCTTGTGAGCCTCGATCTGAGGCAAAATTCCGAGGTTCATCAGCGCGTTGTGCATGAGTTATTCGAAACCGTCAGGCCGGGTACCAACTATGAATCGCTCTCCGATGCCAAGAGGATGACATTGCTCACAGAGGAGCTCAGATCGTCTCAGCTGTTGATCACACCGCTCAAGGCCTATTCTGCGGAGACGACGTCCGAACTATCTGTCCTGCGTGAAGCCGCAGAAGCTCACAAGCGCTATGGCTCCGGCAGCATCCCGAACTACATCATTTCGAAAGCAGGAAGCCCATCGGACATCCTCGAGGTCATGGTACTCCTCCGAGAGGTAGGACTGTATAGGCCCGATGAGCCAAAGGCAGCATCCGTAAACATCATACCTCTTTTCGAGACGATCTCGGACCTCAGAAACTCCCGAGATGTGATGGAGACCACCCTGGCTGTCGACGGGTACCGAGCGTACGTGAAAGCGCTCGGCAACAGACAAGAGATCATGCTTGGGTATTCCGACAGCAACAAGGACGGAGGATACCTTACCTCCGGATGGGAACTCTACAAGGCGGAGACTGCTTTCATTCTGCTTTTTGAGAAAGAAGGCATTCGCCTGAGTTTATTCCATGGTCGCGGTGGCTCCGTCGGCCGTGGAGGCGGTCCCAGCTATGAAGCGATCACTGCCCTGCCCCCGGGTGCAGTAGCCGGTTCGATTCGAGTGACCGAACAAGGTGAAGTGATCGCGGCGAAATATTCCAACCCGGACCTTGGACGTCGAAACCTTGAACTTCTGATCGCAGCGACACTGGAGGCTTCTCTTCTGCCGTCCGACGCGCAAGAGCCCAAACCGGGCTACCTCGATGCCATGGAAGAACTGTCGGAACTTGCGTTCGACAGCTATCGCTGCCTTGTCTACAAGACCGACGGTTTTGAACGGTTCTTCTGGGAAGCCACGATCATTGGAGAAATCGCAAAGCTGAACATTGGCAGCCGTCCGGCATCTCGCAGCTCGTCAGGTCGCATTGAAGACCTTCGCGCAATACCGTGGGTGTTCGGCTGGTCGCAGAGCCGGATTATGTTGCCCGGTTGGTTTGGGTTCGGCTCTGCTGTCAAACAATGGCTTTCGTCACATCCCGACGGTCTGACGACCCTTCAGGCGATGTATCGCCATTGGCCTTTTTTCCGAACATTGATCGCCAACATGGAAATGGTCCTGGCCAAGACAAACCTGGCCATCGCCACCAGCTACGTCGATCTTGTCGCCGATTGCCCGTCCCACGAAACCATTTTTGCCCGCATAAAAGACGAATGGGCCGATACGGTGGGCGCCCTTCTCGGCATCACGGAACAGACTTCGCTCCTGGAGAATAATCCAGCGCTTAAACAGTCAATCTATCACCGCTTTCCATGCCTTGATCCTCTGAACTACATGCAAGTCGATCTCCTTCGTCGTCATCGCGCCGGAGAACGCGATCACGACACCGAAGAAGCACTGCATCTAACCATCAATGGCATTGCGGCCGCCCTTCGCAACAGCGGGTGACCAAACAGTGGAGCCGCGTTGTATCCGCCTATTTTCCTTGACCATAACAGGCATATTGCGCTAACGTTCGCACAGATACAGGAGGACTCTTCATGACACGCACCGTGCTGTTGACGGACTATGCATGGCCGGATGACAAGGTGGAGCGGCAGACAATCGAACGCGCCGGTTTCAGCCTGGTCAGCGGTCCCGCCAAGCCAGCTCCAGCTGCTGAAATCGAGGCATTGGCAGCTCAGCATCAGCCGGATGCGATTTTGACCTGCTGGGCTGAGGTCAGCGCCACCGCAATAGCGGCGTCACCTGCCCTCAAAATCGTCGCGCGTCTGGGTGTCGGATTGGACAACATTGCTGTCGATGCGGCCACAGAGCGCGGCATCTGGGTCACCAACGTGCCCGATTATTGCGTAGCAGAGGTTTCGGATCACGCCGTCGGATTCGCCATCGCTTGGGCTCGTGGTCTCATCCATTTTGACCGCGAAGTGCGTTCCGGACGTTGGGATCCCGCCTCCGCGAATCTCCGTAGGCTGTCGGAACTCACCTGCGGCATCGCTGGCTTCGGTCGTATCGGTCGTGCGACCGCAGCAAAGATGCAGGCACTAGGGTGCCGGGTTTTGGCGCACGACCCTTATACGTCCAATGCTCCTGGCAACATCGAACTGGTCGATTTCGAAACCCTTCTTGCCGGCAGCGACATCGTCGTGATCCACACGCCACTTTCGCCTTCAACGCACCATCTGATCAATTGGGACGCGATCTCAAAAATGCGTCGGGGCAGCCTGTTGATCAACGTCAGCCGAGGCGGCGTCGTCGACACTGCCGCCGTCATCGAAGGACTGGCCTCCGGCATTTTAAGCGGCGTCGGCCTTGACGTCCTCGAGGATGAGCCGCGCATTCCGCCGGAATTGATTGCTCACCCTGGCGCGATGATCACTCCGCATGTCGCTTTCTCTTCGGACGCATCGCTTATTGAGCTGCGCCGACGTGCCGCGGAAGAAGTTGTCAGAGTTCTCTCTGGAGAGATGCCTGAACAGCCCCGCAACACCCCCCGCCGTTAATGCCTTAAAGGACCTTCAATTCATGTCTGCAGCTGAGACGACGATTTTCGATGACTTCTTGCTGAGAAGCGGGCTGAAAGGTGCTTCGGAAAAAGCAGCATACAAGCCTCTGACGGGTGGTGTTTCTTCGGACATCTATCGGGTCGAACTTCCTGGGCGGATTCTTTGCGTAAAGCGTGCCCTCGCCAAGCTGAAAGTGGCTGCCGATTGGCACGCGCCGGTGTCTCGAAATGAGTACGAATGGAACTGGATCTCATTCGTCGCTCAACATTTCCCCTCCGCTGTTCCGAAACCTCTCGCCCATGACGCATCGTCTGGCGTGTTTGCGATGGAATTCCTTCCCGGCGAAGAGTATCCGCTCTGGAAAGCCGATCTCCTCCAAGGCCACATTGATCCAAAAGCGGCGGAGATTACCGGGCGACGGATCGGACAGATTCACTCCGTGAGCGCCCGCACACCTGGGCTACCGGCGAAATTCGACTCCGGCACCAACTTCTATGCTCTGCGGCTTGAGCCCTACCTAGTCGCAACCGCTGACAAACACCCCTTCGTCGGCGACCGCCTTTCAGACCTCGTGGGCCGCACTGCCGATACGAAGCTGGCACTCGTTCATGGAGATGTTAGCCCGAAGAACATTCTGCTGGGCAAGAGCGGGCCTGTCTTCCTGGATGCGGAATGCGCATGGTTTGGCGATCCCGCCTTCGATCTCGCCTTCTGCCTAAACCATCTCCTTTTGAAAAAGCTCGTTGCTGAGAAGGCGTCCCGTGAACTCGCAGCCTCCTTTGCGGCGCTGTCGTCTGCGTATCTCAACGAGGTCGATTGGGAAGATCGTGAAGCTGTCGAAGCTCGAGCAGCAAGTCTCCTGCCCGCCCTCTTCCTAGCCCGCGTCGATGGCAAATCGCCGGTCGAGTATGTGACGGAAGAAAGCCAAAGAATGCTTGTTCGCAAAACGGCTATCCCGTTGATCGCGTCACCCCGCACAAAACTGGCTGAAATCGCGCAAGCCTGGTTTTCCTAATACGGAAAAGCTCCGCCAACAGCGCGGCGCTACTCCGCGAAGCGATGACAGGTCGTCTTGCTTGCTCTGCCGAGCTCAACAGACAATGGTAGATGTCATCTACGCCCGAGGCAGAATTTGTCCAAAAGTCAGCAGGAAATAACTGCTTGCCTTCGGCTCTCCGCGACGCGCCGCGGCGAGAAACGAATTTATTTCCAGGAATGATCCGGCGCAGAAGCAGATCGACTTCATCGATCGAAAAGATCGGTTAGAGCAACAGCGTCAAAGAGAGGCCGTCGCCCTCTTAGAGCGACGGCAGTGTATCGACCAGCCATTCAGGGAGGTTTCGGTATTGTTGGCTCACTTGAACCGAGCGAGCCACACCTCAAACGCGGCCAGAAAAGTTTCGATGAATTTCTGCGTCCCTTCGTTGAGAATCTCCCCATTGTCGCCCACCAGCTTGTCCGCCCCGCTGAGATATACTTCCGGCTGCGGCAAGGTGGGAACGTTGATGTTGGTGAGAATAACTCGGAGCTGAAGCGCCGCGACGGCACCACCAATGAGACCGGGAGAAGCGCTGGTTATTGCGCCGGGTTTATGGTCCCACACGCTTTTTCCGTAGGGCCGAGACCCGACCTCGATTGCGTTCTTCAGAACAGCCGGTACCGACCTGTTGTATTCAGGGGTCACAAAAATCACCCCATCGCAGCTTTTGATACGTTCGCGAAAAGACGTCCATGCCACAGGAGCCGTCTCGGCGTCCAGGTCTTGATTGTAGAGTGGGAGATCGCCGATCGGCACGATTTCCAGATTTAGATTGTCCGGCGCCACTCTCTGCATCGCACGAGCCAATTTCAGGTTGATCGAAGCCTGTCGAAGACTACCGACCAAGACCGCAACATCTTTCTTGGACATGTTTTCCCTTTTCGCGTCGGGGGCGTCGGCCGGAGCCGACGCCAGCACTTGTTATCAATGCGACGTTGGAACCGGAGGAATGACGACGTAGTTGCTGAAGCCGCCATCGCGTTCGCCTATGCCGGAAATCGCTTCATTCACCCGCTCAAGAGGATAGATTTTGTGCTCAAGGTATGAAAGGTCCAGCGCACCCGTCGCCACCATGTCCGCCATTTCCTGCCCTTGCGCAGCGGTGAACCAATTGGAACCGATGAGCTGGACTTGCTCGTCCATCAGCCACTTCACGTCGACCGGAACATCCTCGGAGACGCCGCCAACGACAACCACGCGACCGCCCCGACGAACGCCGCGCATGGAGTCGATCATGGTAGATGCCGGTGCCCTGGCACCCAAAGCACTGATAACGAAGTCGGCGCCTTCGCCGCCGGTCTGGGCCTTCGCCCATTCTCCGGTCGAGCCCTCCCCGAGCACGATCGTGTCGATACGATCAGGGGCGATAGCCTTTATGCGATCGAGCAGTTCCTTGCTTCTGCCTGTTCCAAGGATCTTGGAAAGACCCATTGCGAGGCCGAGCTTCGTTGCGGCGAGGCCAAGGGTGCCAGTGATCCCATCGATGAGGCCGACCTGACCAGGTCCAGCTTGCGCATTTTTCAGAGCGCCATAGGAAGTACCGAGATAGCCGAAGCGGCCCGCCTGTTCAAAGCTAAGGTTGTCCGGCAGGCAGACAAGTGAATATTCCGGCGCGGTCATGTACTGGCTGAAACCGCCATATGGGTAAAGGTCGAAGATCCTCTGACCATCGCGGCTGGTACTGAAATAGCCGTTCAAGGTATAGTATCGGCATTGGCTGCGATGGCCGGACCGGCACGCCTTGCAGGAGCCACAGGACCTGAGTGGGCTCACATAAACCCGGTCCCCGACCCTGACATTCGTAACCGCCTCACCAACTTCGGCAACCACACCGGCAGGGTCCAGGCCAAAAACAGCCGGAAGTTTCGGCAGCGGCTGGTGCGGAAACCACGTTGGCCAGTTATTGATGACATTTGCCATATTCGGAACGATACCGCAGGCCCTGACCTGTACAAGGACGTCGCTGGGCCGGGGCTTCGGAACCGGGATCTCGTCCAACGACATCGGCTGATGCAGAGCATGCAACCGAGCTGCGATCATAGTCTTAACCATTAACTCCTCCATAGGGCGCACCGGCCGGGCCTCGCCCGACCGACTGCATCTTTGCTGTTTCATAAAAGTTTGCTCGGCAAAGCGCCGAAGCAATATTCGTTAGGGTGCGAGAAACTTCGCCTCGGCCGGACGGAATTCGGTGGGCCAAACGGTGACCCAATCATTTCCTTGGACCTGCTTGAGCTTCGTCGACTGCTTCCCGGCATTGAATTTGCCCTCGAAGGTTCTCGGGCCTACGACGGTTTCCACCGTATTGGACCGCAGCCAGGCAGCCATTGCTGCGTCGTCGAATTTTCCTGCGCCTTCTGCCGCCGCGGCAAGGATCTGCCATGCAGCGAATTCGACAGCAGCCTGATATTCGGTGCGCGGATACGGGAAACCTGCAGCCTTCGCACTGTTGTTGTAGGCGGTCACGAACTCCTGGGCACCCGGATACGAAAGGAAGGGCTCTTGCGCTTCAAACCAGGTCAGCGAGGTCAAGCCGTTGGCCTTGGGATGGGCGGCAGTCGGGCCTGGAGCCGGGAAGAGATAAAAGTGGTTCCTCGGCTGGTAGTCGATGCGGCTCATTGCATCGAGGAGCTGGACGGCCTCCATGCCAATGGCACCTGACCACAGCAGATCCGGATCGGCTGCCTTGATGCGGTTTGCGATTGCGCCGAAATCCTTCGTGCCGAATTCATACTCAAGGCTGAGAACATTCTCGATTCCGCGCTTCTCGGCCACCTCTTTCCCGCCCTTTGCGATAGTCAGCGCGGAGGGAAACTTGCTGGTGATAAATGCGATCGTCTTCGGAGGGTTTGGAAGGCTCGCGTATGCATCCAAAACCACTTCCGTATCAGTGAGATGGGGCTCGGGCCCGATCGGAAGAGACGGGAATTGCAGTGGATATGGCGCGAGGCTCGGATCTCCCAAGCTGCTCTGGACAAGGAGTTTCTTGAAGCGTGCAGCGACACCCATCGCTGCAATGATCGAGGACGTGCCATAAGGGCCCATCAGCAGATCAACCTTGTCGGCAGTTACCAGGCGTTCGTAGAGCGTGCGAGCGTTCGCAGGAAGCGACTGGTCGTCGAGCAGAACGAATTCTACCTTGCGGCCAAGGATACCACCCTTGGCATTGATCTGCTCGACAAAGACATTCGCCGCAAGCTTGTGGATTGCGCCCACGCCAGCAAGCGGGCCTGTCAACGGTAGCGTGCCACCTACCCGGATGGGCGTTTCCTGCGCAAAAGCGCTTGGCATCGAGCTAAAAACTGCCGCTGCTGCTGCAGAACCCAGAAACGACCTTCTGTTCATTTTAATGGAATTTACACTCATCTCATCCTCCCAGATGCATCCAGTTAACTACATCGCAGTACAGCGGACTTGGCGTTAGTCCTCACGTCGTCCGCCGACACAATCGACGGCGGTATTGTCAGCCCTTTGTGAGGCCTTCGGCGTAACGTTCCAGCGTCATCGGGTTCGGCAACTTTTCGGGGTGCTCCAGCCGTACCCCCGTAAAATCGCTGGCCTCGAAGTACCATTTGGAAACCGCAGGCAGGCCCCAATGCACGTTGGTGCTCAGTGATGCCGCGTCCCAACGGATCGGTTCCAGCTCGACGTCAATCGTGGTGTAATGATTGTTGAAGAACTCGACGCGATGCCCATCCGGATCGCGCAGGTAGACAAACAGGACGCCTGACGGACCATGCCGTCCCGGTCCGCGTTCTACGTTCTCGGCATATCCGTAACGGCTGGCAAAATCGCACACGGCGAAGATGTCGCTGCTCTCCGAAACAATATAAGCGAAGTGATGCATTCTTGGTCCGACGCCCGGCACCAGGGCCAGATCCAGACATCCGCCCTTGCGATAGATGAAGTTCGCAAGGAGGTCATTGCCTGCCGCGATGTACTCTGAAGTCCGGAAGCCCAGCTCCCCGTAGAAAGCGCTCAAGGCCAGCGGATCAGGGACAATGACCTGGCAGTGATCCAGACCTTGAGCCCGTGCACCGCGATGCTCATGCACCTCCAAAAATTTACGGGGATGGACAGTCATCGAGGCGCAAAGTTCGATGCGAGCGCCTGCAGGATCACTTACCAGAAGGGTCCGCCCTTGGTTTGGAACGTCAACCCACTCCGCCGGGAGGCCCTTTTCGTCAAAGAATACTTTGGCTTTGTCGAGGTCCTCCTCCAGAAACACCCGATAACCAATTCGTTTGCAAGTCGGCCTCCCCTTGGCCGGCGAAAGAACGAGACTGTGATGGCAGGCCTCGGACAATCCGCGAAGATAAGAAACGCCATCCGCGAATTCGGTTTCAACCAAGCCTCCGACGTTCACGTAGAAATCGCGGCTACGTTCAACATCATTCACCTCAAGCACAATGTGGCTGAAGCGTGTGATGTTGAAAGGCGGCTTCAAATTAACAGCCGGAAGCATATCATCCTCATCCATCTTTGCGAACGTTAGCATAAAAAGGCCGGTTTGTTTGTCAACGCTTGTTTTTGAGTGAAATGCACATTTGGCCCATGGAATGTCATCCCACCGCAGCCGCTGAGACCGGGTTTTCAGCCAGGTTCAGTGCCGACCAGCCAGCAAACACGGCCTCCTTTCCGAGCACTTCTTCGATGCGAAGAACCTCATTCCACTTGGCCATGCGTTCGGAGCGAGAGAACGAGCCGACTTTGAGTTGCTTCGCGCCCCAACCCACCGCCAAATGAGCAATTGTAACGTCCTCGGTCTCGCCAGACCGAGCGGAAACGATAGTTCGGAAGCCGGCATTCTTGGCGACAGACAGCGCCTCGAAGGTCTCCGTAATCGTTCCAGCCTGGTTCGGTTTAATCAGAACCGCATTGACGCTGCCGGTCTTGATCGCCTCAGTAACTCGCGCGGCATTCGTCACGAGGAAATCATCGCCAATGATCTGGCAACTGGAGCCGTACCGGGAGGTAAATTCTTCGAAGCCCGCCGGATCATCCTCGGCGAGTGGATCTTCAATCGATACGATCGGATAGGCCTTCAGCCACCCACCGAGCATTTCAATCATGTCGGCGGTATCAAGCTTTCTGTCTTCCAACGCCAGCGAATACTTGCCGCCACGACCGAACTCAGAGGCCGCGATATCGAGTGAAATTGCGACCTGACTGCCCGGCTTCAAACCTGCGGCTTCGATCGAACGCACCAAGGTATCCAGCGCCTCTTCGTTATTTGCGAAGGCGGGCCAGTAGCCTCCCTCGTCCGCTACACCCTGCAGCTTCCCGGCGCGTTTCATGATTTCCCCGGCCGCACGGTATACCTCAGCGGTCCACTCCAGCGCCTCCGAGAAAGATGAAGCAGCGGGGCACATGATCATGAAATCCTGCACATCGACGCGGCGTGCTGCGTGTGCCCCACCCCCGAAAATCTGGATTTCCGGCAGTGGCATAATGACCCTTCCGTCGGGGCCGGCAAGATACCGCCAGATGGGATGGCCCGACGCAGCAGCAGTGGCGTGCAGCAGAGCCATCGACGTGGCAACGGTCGCATTTCCTCCCAGCCTGCTCCGGTTCGGAGTACCGTCCAGCTCGATCAGGGCATGGTCGAGTTCGGCTTGGTCTTTAGCCTCGCGACCAATCAGCAAGGAGGCGATTTCGCCGTTTACGGCAGCCAAAGCCGTGTTGATGCCCAGGCCACCAAGGGCACTACCACCGTCACGAAGGTCGAGGGCTTCGCCAGTGCCGGTCGATGCCCCCGCGGGTGCAATGGCCCTGCCGGTGACGTTAGAAGCAAGTGTGATCTCTACTTCGACTGTAGGCCTGCCGCGGGAATCCCAGACGCGACGGCCCTGTACTTTTCGAATTTCGGTGCTGCTCATGTTCAAATGGTCCACATAGTCAGATTGAAATTTGCGTTTTCGATAGGTCAAAGACCGTCTTCATAGTCCTGCTCATCAGGCGTTCGCGCACCAATCAGAACCACTGCTATGGTCGCTGGCTTGCCGCTCTTGTTGCGCCAGGCATGGCGCGTTCCGTTCTGCACAAACGTGTCGAATTGACCCAGACGGGTCTCGTTGCCGTTGTCGAGTTCCATCCAGATCTCCCCTTCGAGCACGATTCCGTAATCGACCGTCGGAGTTCGATGTTTGCCATCTGGCTCGAAGCGCTCAGCCAGCCCAGGACTGACGGCCAGATTTTCGGCCATTGCCGCTTGCGGGTCAAAATCAGGCGAGGCGAAAATGGTATCTGGTGGGAACGTTAGCACTAAAAACCGTGTTTCTCCGGGCTTCGGAACGAAGTCCGTAACCAATGGAGTGGGATCGGTTCCGTCAAACGGAATAGCCGTCGACGACCGTGTCGCCCAGATCATTCGCGAGACCAGACCGGGGATGGACTTGAACACGTCTGTCCTCGGTGGAGTGCCGTCCTGAGAAAAGGTGGCGTGCCCCCTCATATCGTGTTCCGTGACCACGCGTCGAATGTTGATCGGCAGTTTGCCGTTTGAGTTGTCAGATACCAAGGTATGCCTCCCTGATGCTTGGATCATTGATGAGAACTTGAGGCAGCCCGGACGCAGTCACGCGACCCTGTTCAAACACATAGGCTTGATGCGCGATCTCAAGGGCCTTGTTTACGTTTTGCTCGACGAGCAGCACGGCCACTCCCCGCTCATTGATCATCTGGATGATCTTGAACATGTCCCCGACAATCAGCGGCGATAGGCCTAACGACGGTTCATCCATGAGGAGGATGCGAGGCTTTGCCATGAGGCTTCGACCAATGGCAACCATCTGCTGCTGGCCCCCTGACAATGAGCCCGCCAGCGAATCCTGGCGATCTCTCAACACCGGAAACAGCTTGAAGACTTCCGCAAGAGTGGCATTTCGGTCGGCTCGGGCTGCGGATCGGAAAGCGCCGAGCAGGAGGTTATCCAACACGGTCATTTCCGTGAAAAGACGACGACCTTCCGGGACGATGGCGATGCCGTAGTCGCAAACGCGATGACTTGGCACCTTGGAAACATCATTCCCCTCTATAACAATCTTCCCTTTGCGCGGACGTAAGATACCGGCGATGGCGTTTACAAGAGTGCTCTTCCCTGCTCCGTTCGGACCGACGACGGAAACGATCTCACCCGGCTTTACGCTGATAGAAACATCCCAGAGAGCGGTGGCGTCGCCGTAACCGACTTCAACATTTGCGACTTCAAGCAGCATGACCGCCCCCCAGATATACACTGATGACCGCTGGATCTCGCATCGTTTCGGTCGGCTGTCCGAGGGCAAGAACCTTGCCCTGATCCAGCACGGCGACACGGTCTGCGAGTGCGACGACGGCCCTCATTAGGTGCTCAACGAAGATAATCGTCGTGCCACCGGCCTTAATTCGCTTGATCATTTCAACAGCGTGGTCGATCTCAGCCGGATTCAGGCCACAGAGCACCTCGTCGAGTAAGAGAAGACGAGGTTTGGCGGCGAGTGCTCTTGCGAACTCGACAAACTTCCTGTCGTGGAGATTCAGGGCCTCGGGAAGCACGTTGGCCTTTTCCGCCAGTCCAGTGTAGACGAGAGCGGCCTTGGCAACCTCATCGGCCCCAGCCACGCCCATGCCGCTCACGCTACCGAACTCCGCACAGATCCGCACGTTCTCAAGGACCGTGAGATTATTGAACAGACGGGGGATCTGATACGTACGCGCAATGCCGCTCTGAGCGATCTGATGAGGTGATTTGCCGGAGATCTGTTCTCCTTCAAGCGTAATGGTACCGGAAGTCATGGCGTAGTGGCCGCTGATCATGTTGATCAACGTCGACTTGCCGGAACCATTTGGGCCTACCAGGGCAAGGATTTCCCCCCTCTGGACGTCCAGCGTTACCCCGTTCAGGGCGCGAAGACCGCCGAATGATTTGGTGACGTCTTCGCACTTCAAAAGGACAGGGCTCGAACTTCCATTGGTGGCCGGCGAGAGGTGGGCGGCTACTTGAGTGATCCTGTCACTGCCTCCCAGTCCACTACGCTTGTCGGCAAACTTGCGGAGAATGCTCGGGACGATACCGGACGGCAGCACGAGGATCACGATAATCAGCGCAAGAGCCACGCCAGCACGGCCAAATTCCGCATGAGCACCGCTGACGATGGCACTTTGAAGCACGGTGATGATAGCCGCACCGATCGCAGGGCCTGCCCAGTGGCGAGCACCGCCAAGAATGCTCATGAGGACCACATACAGCGGGACCGTTACCGCAAAGGTCTCGCCGACAGTAACATAGCCGACATAGACGGCGTGGATCGCGCCCATTCCACCTGCGAGCGCCGACGACACCGCGAAGGAGAACAGCTTGTAGCGGAACGTTGGTACGCCCTTCACTTCAGCAACGTCCTCATCGTCGTGGATTGCGAGCAGCCCTTGGCCAAATTTGCTGTGAAAGATGAAGTATGACGTCGCCAATGCGATCAAAGCCGCGATGAGCCCAAACAGGTATAGAGAGCCCGACGCCGTAACCCCGATCATCGGAATCTCGATGCCCGAAAGGAAAACTCCTGTCCCTGAATCCAGCGAGGTGTTGGAAACGATTGCCGCCACAACGAATGTCACCGACAGCGTCAGCAGAGCAAAGAACTCTCCGCGCAGGGATCTGGAGCGAAAGACCACCAGGCCAACGAGAACCGCAACGACCGCAGCGAGAAGTGCGGCAGCCGGTATCGTGGCGATGAACGGCCAGGAAAACTGGGTAGCAAGAGTGGCCGTCGTATACACGCCAATTCCGAAAAATGCGGCGTGTCCGAAGCTCCAATAACCCGTGTAACCACTGAGGATGCCCCAGCTCGTTGCCAGGACGACCCAGAAGAAGATGATATAGAGATAGGAAAGGTAATAGTCAGCCAATCCAAGATAAGGCAGCGAGGCCAAAACCGCCAATACCGGCGCCGTGATCAGAAGCTTTTTCATAGTCATATCACCGGTTTGCGCAGGAGGATGACAATGAGCACGCTGAATGCCACGAGCGGCGCCCAAGCAGGATTCACCACAGTCATCGTGAGGCTCTCGGCCAGACCGATCAGCATCCCGGCTGCCAATGCACCCGCGGGGCTACCCAATCCTCCAATAATAGCGACAGCAAAGACAACTCCGATCCAGGACTCGATTTGTGAGGGCGCCAATGTCCCGATCAAGGCAATGAATACTCCCGCGATACCGGCAATGGCCGAGCAAAGGCCTGCTAGGATGTATGACACGCGGGTAGAGTTGATGCCGAAAGCGGAGGCGACGGAGGGGTCATGGGCGGCGGCACGCAGTGCTTTGCCGAGCATAGTTTTGTTCAACGCGATCCAAGCGGCTCCCGCCAGCAGCACGGCGCAAACGAACGCCGACAAATCCAGCACGGGGACGAAGATCGAACCAATGCGAAAAGTGGTCTGTGCATAGGGCGTTTCGTAGCGGAGGAAGTCCGCCGACCAGATCCACTGAATCAGCGACTCGATCAGGATCGTGACACCGAAAGTAACCAATAGCGAGGCGAACTCCTTCACCTTGAAGCGGACAAACACGCTATGAAGGGCAATACCGAATAGGAAGAACAGTGGAGCTATCAACAGCGCACTGAGATATGCCGGAATACCGTGCACGGTTCCGAGTTCATAGGTTAGATAGGCACCAAGAAAGGCCAGAGCAAAATGGCTGAGATTTACGAGCTTTAGCAGACCCCAGCTCAGGCTGAGCCCCATCGCTAGCAGGCCGTAAATTCCCCCGAGCAAAATACCGCCGACCGCGGACTGCAAGAAAAGAGTGGCGGTCATCGGATTTTGCGTCTCTCGGTGGACACGATGACCGACACCGACATGAATACGACACTCATACGCTATGCCTCCTCCATTGCGCTAACGTTCGCACAACCTTTCACAATGGAGGTTTGATGTCAAGGACATTCAAGCCATTTCCTCAAGACGCATGTCCGCAGCTAAACAACTGTTTCAGAGCTTTGCGCCACGAAGGAAACCGCCAGCCTCATAGTTATCTATCTGATGTCAAATGATTTTTTTAGATACGAGTCTTGACCAATGGCCGAAAATCCGGAGCGGGCGTCAATCAGCCTCTCTGCTACATCTAGGGAACTGCGTGCAATTCAGTGCTTTGACAACTGCCGAGTCAATGCTATCGTTGGCTGCAGAAAACCGTTCGGGCTAGGCAACTATGGTAACAATCAAAGACATCGCAGCAATACTGCAAGTTTCACCATCGACCGTAGGACGCGCTCTTGCTGATGATCGGCGCATCAGCGCTGAAATGAAGCGGAAGGTGAACGAAGCGGCAACTCAAGTGGGATATGTCGCCAATCAGGCGGCCCGCATGATGCGCGGCGTTGAGAGCAATTTGGTTGGCCTGATCGTACCAGATATTCGGAACAGCTTTTATTCGACTATCGCTCACGCCCTCTCCCGCTGCCTTCTCTCTGCGAACTACCAGCTGACGCTTTGCGAAACGGATGACGATCGTCTGCTTGAGCTCCGTCACATCAAGGAGCTGACGAGTGTAAACGTAGCCGGGATAATCTTGGTCCCGAGCGCGAAACCTCTTCCCGACTCCGCTCGGTTTTTGAAGATGACCCCTCACATTCAACTGCTACGGAAGCAACAGCTGCTTGGCGAGCAATGGTTCGGCATCGATGACAGGCGAGCTCTCTACGAAAGCACAATGCACATCTTGAGCGAAGGTCATCGACGGATCGCTTACATCGGCGGTACAGAAGCTTTGCCAACAGGTGCAGCCCGCGTTCAAGGATTCCGGGGAGCGGTCAAAACCTCTTCTCATCAGGTTGACACCTACGAGGAACTCGGCGCGCCCTCGTCGCCAGAGTTCGGCAGGGAAGCCGTACGACGACTGCTGTCCCTGAAAGAGCGGCCCACGGCCCTCGTGATTGGTGCCGTGCAGAATACATCAGGCGTTATCGATGAGATACAGGATCAGGCGTTGAGCGTACCGCGAGATATTTCAGTCGTCGGCTTTGGAGATGAACTCGGGTATCGGTGGTGGGGGCCAGGATTAACAACGGTACAGCTGCCTGTTTCGCAGCTCGCGACCGCTTGTGGACTTTGGTTCCTGCACCACCTTCAGAATAAGGGCGACCTAGACACGCCATACAGCTTCATATCTCCGCCCCAATTGATTGTTCGAGGCAGTACGGCCGCACCATCCAATCATTGATAGCCAAAAGCAGAAAGAGGTGTCCGCCATTCGACGACACCTCTTTCCTAAGTCTACTTCCTACCCGCCGCCGCGACCTCGAACAAGGACGCTATGAGCTCGAAATAACCGGCGCACAACACAGAAACCAGACTAACTTGAAGTAGCAGGAGATCCACGAGCGCTACTTCTTGTATGCGTCCTCGAGATCAATTTTCAATGCGCCCATCAACCGCACGCCAGAATTGTACCAGGCAACGTTGATCGCCAATTCGACCAACTGCTTTTCGGAAAGGAATTTGGCGACCTCGTTCCAAACCTCGTCGGAGACATCGACATTTAGAGTGGAGTCCTTGGCGAAGGCCATGACCGCCTTCTCCTCTTCAGAAAAAAGGGCGGAGGTCTCGAAATAACGAATAGCTTGGAACTGCTCTTCGGTGAGCCCTGCCTTCAGCCCGTGCGAATGGTGATGAACGATCTCATATTCCGAGTTGGTGCAGTACCCCACGGTTAGGATCGCCATCTCCCTCAGCTTCGGACTGATGTCGGCAGCGCGAACTGCGTTGGCATAAGTCAAGAAGTCATTCAAAATTGCTGGCGCGTTCGCCAGTGCTAGAAAAATGTTTCCTGTCGGCACCTTTCTTTCCGCAAGCAGGCGCCCATTGAGTGCCGCTTGCGTTTCTGCCAATTCCGAATTCGGAACGTATCTAACTCGCGCCATTTCTCTACCCTCAGCTTGTCTCGACAATTTTCACCATTCAAGTGCCAGAAAACGGTTGGCAGCAAAAATCCAACATAGTGCTAACGTTAGCATCAATATCACCCGGCAACATGAAGTCAACCAAATTCTTCTCCTGCCAACATATAGGCGAGACTCCGGGTCACGCCCCTTGGAGTTGGCAATCGCCACAGTTAGAGCGGGCTACGGCTGATGCGGAGGGGCACCGATATCTGCGGTGCCCTTTTGAAGCTGTGGATGGGCTCAATATGCCGCAGCAACCACTGGATTCTTCAAAATGCCTATGCCGGGGATTTCCACTTCAAGATCATCACCTGGATTGATCGGGCCGACCCCAGCGGGC
Organism: Rhizobium sp. WYCCWR 11128; assembly: GCF_013416305.1. Taxonomy (NCBI): domain Bacteria; kingdom Pseudomonadati; phylum Pseudomonadota; class Alphaproteobacteria; order Hyphomicrobiales; family Rhizobiaceae; genus Rhizobium; species Rhizobium sp. WYCCWR 11128. The sequence goes on along the minus strand of NZ_JACCEZ010000018.1, from coordinate 68,879 downwards.
GTGCCTGTCATGATCACATCGCCTGGCAAAAGCGTCATGAAGCGGCTCAGATAAGCGACGATGTCAGCCACAGAGTAAACTAGGTCGCTGGTGTTTCCGGACTGCTTGATGGTGCCATTTTGACGAAGAATGACGTCGAGATTCGCCGGATCAAGGTCGGTTACGATCGCCGGGCCCATGGGCGCAAAGGTGTCGTATCCTTTGCCTGCCAAAAGGCAGCCAAACTTGCTTTCCTGACGCTGGATGATGCGGTCGCTGATGTCGTTGCCGCATGTATATCCAAGGACATGACCAAGCGCATCGTCATTGCTAATGTGTCGACCACCCTTCCCAATGATCGCGACCAGCTCAGCCTCGTAATGTACGATTTCGCCGTCTCGCGGAAATTCGATCGGATCTCCATTGCCGCTCGCCGCAGTGCTAGGCTTCATAAACAGGACCGGCAGTGTCGGCTGCTCTTTCCCGGACTCGTTGGTGTGCTCTCGGTAATTGTATGCCACACCAAAAATGCGCGGACGATTGACCGGGCACAGCAGGCGAACTTCGGACAAATCGTCCACCTTTCCAGTCCTCTCTATGGCGCCGAAGGGTTCACCAGCGATGCGCTGGACGCTGTCACCGTCCTCGACCCCATAGTGAATCCCATCGGCCGCCTCGTATCGCACAATCCTCATCTCGATCTCCTTTTTGCTAACGTTAGCGCATGAAGATAGCGGTCGTCAACGTTATCTCGGACTTTCAACGCCAGCTTCGAAGAGACTCGCAGCTGTCCGTAAGCGTCGCTTCCCTGCACACGGATTGGAATTTTGTCGTACATGTTCGCCCGGCAGACGCGGCAGCTTCATTCGCCATTCTGCTACCTCAAATCGCTTTTGCCGAAATTCGGTCCGCCATTTCTTAGGTATGGCCTAATAGTCCATTTCAGTCTTCGACATTCAGAACGCCCGTCGCCGGGCGTAATTCTGGGTTCAAGACCAGCGGTAGACGAACCCAGACTTCTCATCCTGCTCGGCCTTCCGGAACCGGGCAAAACGCGGGCCGATCAAAGCGAAGAACGAAAGGATATACCCATGTCGATTTCCAACTGGACTGTCGCTGCTGCGATTGGCCTTCTTTCCATGTCTTCCCTGGCCCACGCCGAGGATGAACCGAAGTACGGCACAGACATTTCCGTCGACACCGCGAAAGTCATTGCCGCCGCTGCGGTCAAAGAATGTGCGGCTCACAAATGGCCAATGGCTATTGCCGTGACCGACACGCATGGCGCACTTGTCTACTACGAAAAAATGGACGACACCGAACTCGGCAGCGCACAGGCGGCTCAAGAAAAGGCTGCCGCAGCCGCTCTCTACAAACGCCCGACCCGCGCCTTCTATGATGTAACCGCAAAGGCCGGTCCGTTCATGCTGACGATGCCCGGCGTACTCGCCGCTCCTGGTGCTTGGCCGGTAGTCAGGGACGGCAAGATCATCGGCGCGATGGCTGCCAGCGGCGGCACCGGCGACCAGGACGACGTCTGCGCAAAGGCTGGCCTCGCTGCGATGTAAGTCGCCGCCGCACCGAAAACTCCTTCTCAATCAAAGGAAAGATATCATGTTCAAGGCTCATCACTTGGATGTGGCATTGGTTCTCGCTGCTCTGGCAGCCCCGATCATATCGATGCTGCCAATGCCCACGGCCGCCGAAGCCGCAGAAACGTTCAGCGGAAGCAACGCCGACGTTCGTACGATCCTCGCCTATAAGGCGTCGGATGCCGCACTTCGAAAGTTCGTGCCGGAAGGCTGGGAACTGAGCACTTTCAAAGAAGGCCCCTCCGCAGGCGCAAATCTACAGGTCGAGTTCGTCGACCAGCTTTTCGCCGTTGGAGCCGACGGCAAAGTTGGCGCACCCTATCGGTACGTGCTCTTCGGGTTCCCGGTCCATCACAAGGGCAGCGACCAAGATGTCCTTATGCTGTTCGACGGACTCTCCCGTGGTGGCGCTGGCCCCTATGGAATTGCTGAACAGGCAACGGACAACGTTTATCGCTCCGTCCAGTACAGCTCTGCGCCAACCATGGTGAAAGAGGCCTGGACCTTCGAAGGCGGTGGCGAGATGGTTTCGCTGGAGACCGAATTCGAGCGCGGTCCGCTGAACGCGGAGAAAGCTGAAAGCCACGTTTACTCGCAGCTGAAGCCGAGCTTCTCGCGCATCTACCGTTACAATGAAGCCGCCGACGTGGTTCAGGCAGCGGGCTCAAAGAGCGATCGTCTTCATTCCTACACCTTCAAAGCAACCGGCGGCAAACTCGCCACGGTCTTTGACGGCTCGGAGAGCTTGATCTCGGTCACGTCACTCCCTGCCTACTCCCGAGACATTTTTGTCCCTACGCCATGACGAAAATGGTGGCGGTCCTATCCCGTACGTCAGTTTCGCTTCCCTAGAACACTGACGCGACCGCTTTAAGAGCCGCAGGCCGACAACCCTCATGTCCGGCCTGCGGCCAAACCTGTCTCCAACCATGGACAAGAAGACCCCATGACCCACCATCGTCAAAAATTTCGGACGCTTGCGGCAGAAGCGGCAATGATCCTTGGCGGCTTCATCTTCGGGACATCGGAATTTGCGGCAATGGGTCTCCTTCCCGAAATGGCGAAGGCAAACGGTGTGGCCGTCGATGTCGCTGGAGCGTCCGTCACGTCTTATGCCCTGGGTGTGGTCTTCGGCGCTCCCCTGATCGCAATCGTCTCGGCCCGGACGCCGAGACACTTATCTATCCTGGTACTCCTCGCCATTGGCGCTGTCGGGAACATCCTGACCTCCCTGACCGGAAATTTCCCCATGCTCATCGTTGCTCGGTTCGTTTCCGGACTGCCGCACGGGGCGTATTTTGGCATAGCTGCGCTGATCGCGGCCGCAATGGCTGGGCATGGCAGACGGGCAAAGGCTGTAGCTCGCGTCATGATGGGACTAAGTGTCGCCAACCTCTTTGGATCGCCGATCGCCACTTTCATTGGCGAAAGCACAAGCTGGCGAATTCCCTATTTCCTTCTCGGAGCGGTTGCCCTGGTAGCGGCCTTGGCATGTCACCTAGCGATACCGAAGATGCCCGCTGCCGAAGGTTCCGGCGCAGCCAAGGAAATGGGCGCTCTGGCAAGGCCACAGGTTTGGTTGACGTTTGCGATCGGCTCCCTTGGCCTGTCTGGTCTTTTCGCAGTCTACACGTACCTCGTGCCGACCTTGATCTCGGTGACTGGGATCGGTGAGCAGAAGGCGCCGCTGTTTCTCGTCATCATCGGCTGCGGAATGGTTGTCGGCAATTTCTTCGGAGGCTGGTTGGCAGATAAGGGCGTCATGCGTGCGATTGGGCTTCTTTTGACCTTGAATGTCATCACTTTTGCCCTGTTTCTGGTCAGCGTTCACAGCGCCGTTTTGATTGCCGTTGCTGCGTTTCTTGCAGGATTTTCTGCCCTTGCCCTCGTCGCCCCGTTGCAGGCGCGACTGATGGATGTGGCTGGACACGCTCAAAGCCTGGGTGCGATGCTTAATGGCTGCGCGATCAACGTTGCCAATGCAGTTGGAGCGGCGCTTGGAGGAGTGCTCATCACGACGAGATTTGGGCCTGCATCGACAGGTGTTGTGGGTGTCGGTCTCGGTATCGCAGCCTTGGTTGTGTTTTCGATCTCGCTCGAGATTGAGCGGCACCATCACAAACGGTTGTCATTGGGCTAGCAACCATTCGGGGCCTGGCTTGTTCTCCCGCATGAACTTGATGAAAGCACTAAGGGCGGCAGGCATCTGCCGCTTGCTTGGGTAAAACAGGTAAATACCCGAGACCCAAGAGCTCCAACCGTCGAGAACCCGGACAAGCTCGCCAGTGGCGAGCGCCTCCTTGACCAGCACCTTCGGGACCAGGCCGATGCCACCTCCGCCGCGAATGGCTGAGGCCAGGACGCGAAGGTCGTTTGCCACGAAATGCATACCGGTCGCCGGTTCAGCTTTCTCATCGCCGTTCGTCAGTACCCAAGGACGAACAATTCCGTCCCAGGAGGACCGCAAGCGGATGCACCAATGTTCGCCCAGCTCGGACGGCGTGGCAGGAGCCACCCGATTTCGGAGATAGTCGGGCGATGCCATCAAAACCTCTTCGAATGCATCGACGAGCCGAACGGCGACCATGTCCTTTTCTATCCGCTCTCCAACTTGGATCCCCGCGTCAATTCGGTTTTCAACAAGATCGACGTGAAGATCGTCAACCAGCATTTCAACCTCGATATCCGGATGGGTAGACAAGAACTGGCCGATCAGTGGCGCTGCAAGCAGTGTCGCAGCAGTTCGCGAACCAATGATCCGAAGGCGTCCGCCGGTCTCACTGCGGAAGCGGTTTAGGCCGTCCAGCGCCACATCAAGGCTTTCGAGCAGCGGCTCCAATGATTTCAGGAACTCGTCTCCCGCATCCGTCAGCGAGACGCTGCGGGTGGTTCGTGTCAGAAGGCGGACGCCGAGCTTCTCTTCAAGGCCGCGTAGAGTTTGACTAAAAGTCGGGACCGAGACGCCCGCATTCGCGGCAGCCCGCGTGAAGTTGAGCTGGCGTGCCACTTCTACAAAAGCCACCAGCTCCCGCATTTCAGGCCTATGCATAGAGCAGACCCCTGTCCTTCGTGATCAAGACACGTTGCCCGAGAGCCTGAGCAATGTCATCCCGTTCGCTTGTGGCCTATGGCCGTCGCGGAAACTCAGCGCTTGTTGCGCAGGATGCTCTTTATGCGCTCTTCAATTTCGTCGGATGTGCGATGCGGATGCTGCTGATGCAAGGATTCTGCGATCCTTCTCAGTTCAGAGGGGTCGCGGCTATTTAGTTTCCGATCAACGCCTAAGATGGCGTGTACGGCGATCAACAGATCCTGGTCGGTCGTCATCGAAAGCTTTCTGGGAAGGCAAAGAGCGCTACCGAGGTTCGTAGCGCTTCAACTGTTGCATGAATTCTTTGACGTGCGGGAAGAAGTCTGCAAACGGCGGCTTGGCGCGATGACGCAGCAGCACCTCAGCGAATAACTTGAACCCGATCGTCAGCTCGGCTGCCTCTTCGGGTGGAACGACTCTCTTTTCCTGAACCAGTTTCAGGATGTGCAACAGGTCATCATGATTGGTCACTTCGAAAACCAGAGGCTCCTTGGTGACCGCTACATCGCCGATTTCTTCCACGGCGACCCTGTACTTGTGGGGCATTACAAACTTCCTTGAGGGCAGCGGAAACAGCGCGGCGGCATCACGAGCTGGTCAATTCTCCACCCATTCGGTCAATCCAACGGGCGAAGTGATCCACCCAGGTCTCCAGGAAGCCCCGTGTAGACTCGTTGACGATGTTTAGGTCGGCGTCGAACAAATCCTCCTTCCAAGAAAGGTAAACCTCGGGCTGCCCCATCGTGACGACGTGGATCGAAGCCAAGACTGTCCGCAACTGGCTCTGGCCAACCGCCGAACCGATTGCGCCGGGCGACGTGCCAACCACAGCGCCCGGCTTGTTCGAGAAAACGTTCTTTCCATACGGGCGCGTGCCCCAATCGATGGCGTTTTTGAGAACCGGGGTGAACGAGCGATTATATTCGGGAGACACAAAGAGCACGCCATCGGCTTCCGAGATACGCCGCTTAAGCTCCAAAATGGACTCCGGTACGGTCTCCCAGAGGTCGTCGTTGTAAAGCGGGACATTGCTGAGGTCGACGATATCGAAGTGAAGGCGATCCTTGGCCAGGTGAGCGAGGACCTTCGCGAATTTTTTATTGATGGACTCGCGACGCAGCGAGCCAACGATGACTGCAACTTTCTTCATTTTCGCTCTCACGCTTGAATGAGCCGCATTGACAATCGAGTGCGGCGTCGGCGTCATGTATACAACGCATTAAATCAGTGTCAAGATATATCTTAGAGATGGCTTAGAGCTAACATGGCAAAGAGTGATATCAATGTTGAAGCCCCCGCTGGACGTCGAATGCTCGACGGCGATGAGTTGGGATATCTTTTATTGCTGTTGATGGAAGGCGAAGTGCCGCGGCACGGGTATGATTTAATCAAAGAGATCAAAACGCGGTCCGGTGGTAATTACGCACCCAGTTCGGGGATCGTTTATCCAAAGCTTTCCATGATGATGGATCAGATGCTCCTATCCTCGTCGGCGCCGAGCGATCAGAAACGTGCGTATGTGCTGAACGCGGATGGAAAACATTACCTCGATGAGCATCGCACGGAGGCGCAGGGTGTGCTGGCAAGGATCGAGGCTTTGCGTTTTCGTGGCACTGATGTGTCGGCCGGTCCTGTCGGACGCGCGATGCAAGGGCTGAAGACCGCCCTGGGTCAGAAGTTGGCGGGAGACCCTACCCGTGACCTTCAGTTGGATGTTGCGGATATTATTGACGAAGCGGTCCGTAAGATCGAGCGTCTTTGAGTACAGTTGCGACCCGTTGCTCCGGCAACTGCCTTCGGGCGCCGTGGTGCGCTGCTTTTTCGCCGCCGGCACTTTTGCCGTTGCATCCGTTTCAGCAACCGCGGTAACGGGGCCTGTCCTGTTTTCGTCAGCCATAAGTCATCTCCCTCTGTAGCCAAGAGTTCTTTTCGGCGGAGTGGAAGAGGGATTCAACGTCAGCGTGGATTGGATCAGCAGGCGCCTACTCGCTCTCGGAGGAGACGGGACGAAGAGAGGAGCCGGACGGAACCACGCATCTCAGTTCATTGGCAGTTCCGCATCGATGTGACCGGGCGGCAAACTTGGCTGACCGAGCCCGAAGAACGCGCGCGCGGTCAAGCAAGCGTCATCGCCTGGGACGCAGGCGCGGCAGACGTCAGGCCGAAGATCGTATACTTGACAGGATGTCTCTAAACCGACGCGACCGACCAGTGCGGAGCAGCGCGCACCGTCGCAACGCATCCCTTGCTGGTTCGCGGCGACGAAATGCGCCGGCAGCAAATCGAGAGCAGCGTCTGTTTCGGTGGAAAATCTGGGCCAGGTCGGCGAAAAGGAGCAGCAGGCTCCGCAGCCTTGGCAATCGAAATCGATCAATGATGTCATGGCACGCTCCTACCACACAGCCCGCCAAGAGCAAAGCCTTCGGCTATGCGCTTAACCTGGAGCGAGCGCATCTACCTTCATCAGGCTCCTCGAAGGCTCGTTCATGAAGTCGTATCTGTCCAAGTGAATTTGGGATCAATGGATATTCTTACTTCGACAGTTGCCGTCAGGCCGGCAATCAGATGCATGGTTTACCGCCGCCGTTGACGATGGGGCGGCTGGCGTGCTCCTGCAAGCCGTCGCCGCACTTGTCGACTTTCCTGACGAGGCCGGGAATGCGGCGCAGCATTTCCAACGGGAGGCGCGGCCTGTCAGGTGGCCTCGAGGATCATGTTGAGGGGCGTCTGGGCTGCACGCCGGATATGAGTGAAACCGCCTGAGCGGATCACCTCGGCCAATCGCCGCTCTCCCGCTTGCGCACCGAGTGCCAGCCCTGTCTCCTGCGCAAGCGAGGTCGGAACGCAGATCATCGTCGAGGCTGAGTAGTAGAGCCGTCCAACCGGATTGATATTCTCCTCCAGCGTATCTCCGGCCATTGGTTCGACCACCATCCAGACGCCGCCCTCTTTTAACGCCTTTCGGATATGAGCCGCAGCGGCTTTCGGGTCGCCCATGTCGTGCAAGCAGTCGAAGCAGGTGATCAAATCGAAATCTCGGCCGTCGAAATCCTGCGCCCTGCCGACCTCGAAGTGCAGGTTTGTCAGCCCGTGTGCCTGTGCGTGCGCGGACGCAGCGGCAATCGAGCCTGGATGGAAGTCGTAGCCGACAAACCGGGAATTGGGAAACGCCTGCGCCATCAGAATCGTCGATAGACCGTGCCCACATCCGACGTCCGCCACCTTCGCACCCGCTTTCAACCTATCGGTGACACCGTCGAGCGCCGGCAGCCAGTCCTGCACAAGAGCATTGACATAACCCGGGCGGAATAGTCGCGCGACAGCGCAGAACATGCAGCCAGCCTGATCACCCCAGGCAACGCCTCGGCCGGTTTTAAAGGCGGACTGCACCTTCGGCTGGTTCTCGACCATCGCAGCAGCGGTATCGAACGCGCCGATCAGATTGACCGGGCTGTCCGGCTCGGCAAACACGAAGGCCTGCTCGGGCGTCAGCGAGAACAATCCTCGCTCATGGTGCACATAACCCGAGGCTGCCTGTGCCGCCAGCCACTCGCGCACATAGCGAGGCGCGCATCCCGAGGCATCGGCAAGTTCGTCGGCCTTCACCGGCCCGACCTCCTTAAGCGTCCTGTATAGCCCGAGAGCATCTCCGATCCGTACCAGCGGCACGCTGACCGCTCCGCCAAGGTCGCCAAGGACGCGGCCCACCAGTTCATTGAGCGTTGTTTCGTTGATTTCCGTCATCTCGAATTCCTCCCGGTCTTCGGACGGCGTCTTGCCATCCGTGACGCCAAGGATGAGGCTTGCCGCCTCGGCGGGCATGAGGCGGTTGTCCCACGTCTGCGAAGAAATCCGCTGCTTGGAGGGGACACATGTCCCATCGGCACCGGTGGAGGTCTCTGTCTACCTGTAGAAGCGGGACTATCGGGAGAGCGCGACGACGATCGCTTGCGAGCGGCTATGCACGCCGAGTTTGGTGAAGATCACCGACAGCTGGTTTCGCACCGTCTTTGCACTCTTGCCGAGCCGTTCTGCAATCACGCGGTTGTCTAGCCCCTCCGCGACGAGGTCGAGAAGGGCGGCCTCGGCGGGTGTCAGACCGGCCTCACGAACTGCGCGCGGCTGCACGGCTCGATCCTGTCCGAGGAAGGCGGCAAGTTCGGCTTGAAACAGGTTCCACGCAGGCTCGTCCGGCAAGAGCACATGGTTTTTGCTCTCAAGCGGCAAGAAACGCGCGCCCGGAATCGCGGCGGCAAGCTTGCAACCCTGGTCAAACGGCACGCGCATGTCACCGCGGCTGTGTGCGATCAACGTCGGGACGCGCAGCATCGCCGCAAGGTCCAGCACATCGATCCCCTGCATCTGCCAAAGCAGTTGTGCGGCGACGTCGGGCGTTGCCGTTTGGCGCTCGAGATCGCCCCACCAGCGATGCTGTTCAGCTGTGCCGTCAGGGATAAAGAGATTGGTGAAGAACCGGCAAAACGCCGGATTATCGCGTCCCCAGCCGATGCGAACGAAATTGACAAGGGTCTCGGCTTCCAGCCGCTCGGCCTCGGTCTGGGCTCTGGCGCGGGCACCCTGACCATAGGCGTTCAAGAGCACGAGATGCGATACTCGCTCGGGATACTTGAGGGCGTATGCGATAGCGAGTGCGCCGCCCTGCGAAAGACCGAGGAGGACGAAGCGCGGCTCCTCGATCGACGCTGCCACCGCAGCAAGGTCTGCGTGCCACGCTTCGACCGAAAGGTCAAAGACATGCCGGTCCGACAGACCGCAGCCGCGCGGATCGTAGCGCACAAACCGGTTATGGGCGGACAGCGCCTGGAGCCACGGCCGCCACACCGGGCTTTCGAGATCGTAATCGACATGGCTCAGCCAGTGCGCCGCCCGCAGGATCACCTGGCCCTGCCCGCAAGACGCCATGGCGATACGGGTGCCGTCCTCGGCTGTAGCGAACCGTATGGTCTGACTGAGTTTCATCGGTCGAGAATATCGCAGCCGAAGATCGCATAACAGACCTATCTCCTAGAGGGGCGATTCCAATTGCTCCAGCGATGGCCTGTAGGTTGTGAATTTAATGATCTTCATGATGTGCCCAGTCTATGCGAGGATAAGGCCGGCAGCTTTGCCTGCCGCAGCCATGACGGCAGCGTTGGTGTTGCCGCTGACGATCGTTGGCATCAGAGACGCGTCTACGACCCGCAAGCCTCGTGTGCCCCGGACCCTGAGGCTGGTATCCAGGACCGCTTCCGGGTCGCTGTCTTGACCCATCTTGCACGTGCCGACAGGGTGATAGCCGGTTTTAACAGTGCGCTTGCAATGAGCGGCGAGGGCCTCGTCACTTGTCACGTCCGCGCCAGGGAATATCTCTTTGTTGATCAGCTCACGCATGGGGGAGGCTTCGAGAACCGTCCGGGCGAATCGGAACCCTGCAATGGTCGGGCGCAGGTCATCGGGATGGCCGAAGATCTGGGTGTCGACGATCGGGTTTTCGAACGGATCGCTCGACGCCAACGTCACCGATCCCCTCGCCCTTGGACGAAGCAGAAGCGAGTTGATCGTGACGCCATCACCAGGTTCGGTGCCCATGACGTCCCGGTCCAGGTAGACGGTAGGCACACAGAACATCTGGATCGTCGGCCGATCGTTATTACCGTCGGGGTCGTAGAACGCGCAGGTCTCGACCCCTGTCGTCGACACCGGACCCGTCTTGAACATGAGATACTGCAGCCCAGCTTTGATCATCGGCCAACCTCGGTCCGCACCGTAATAGCCAAACGCCCCCTTCGTGGTTGCAACGACCGGGCACTCGTAGTGATCCTGCAGGTTCTTGCCGACGCCAGGCAGCACGACTTTCTTCTGAATATTATGCTTGGTGAGTTCGTCATCCGGTCCAACACCAGAAATCATCAGCAGTTTTGGCGTCTGGTAGGCTCCAGCGGCGAGAATGATCTCCCCTGCGCTCGCGGATTTCCTGCTCCCCTTGCGTATGCAATCGACGCCGATGGCGCGATCTCTATCCATCCTGATCGAGGTGACAGTCGCTTCCGTCTCGACCGTCAGCAGCGGATCGCTCATCACCGGTGCGAGGAAGGCATCGACGGCGCTGGACCGCCTTCTGGTCTTCCAGTCTATGGTATGCTGCATGAATCCGACGCCAAACTGATGTGCGCCGTTGAAGTCCGGGTTGTAGGGGATCCCCATGGCTTGCAGGGTTTTCACGTAGGTCCGCGTCAGCGGCGATTGCGCGCTTCAAGACCGTGACTACGGCCTGGCTCCCGCTGGCTTATTGTCGACGGCGTCCGATCGCTCAGCAAAAAGCTGAGACAGTGCTTGCGACGCAGCAATGGCACGGGGAAAGCCTGCCGGAACCGTTATCATATAGATCACTTCCTTGAGCTCCTCCTCGGGAACGCCGATGTTGAGCGCGTATCCGGCGTGAACCTTCATCAAGTCTGTCAGGCCCATTGCTGCAAATGCAGCGACGGCGGCGAGTTGGCGCGTGCGGTTATCGAGACCCGGACGCGACCACACGTCTCCGAGAGCGTAGGCTTCGGTCGCTTCGGCGAGGAACGGAAACTCTTGCCGCATCGCTTCTAAATTTGGCTGTGTCGCGCCGTTGTTGAGGCTCCGGATGACAGCAGCACCGCGTTCGCGGCGCTCCTCCACCGTCTGAGCGAAGACCACATCCGGCGACACGGCCAAGAGCGCCGCAGTACCTGCGGCTGCAAAGTGTGAGCGGATATTCTGATACATGGAAATTCTCCTTGTTCGATCCATTTTGTCGGACGCGAGACCTGAGGACCCTCCCGCTCCGCTTTCGTCAGCGCCCCAACCCGGACCTTTGCCAAATGTGACCGGCCGAGTGAGAGCGGTGAAACGAAGCCCGCCGCGACCGGCGACCGATATCTTGCGAGGGGGCCGGATTTTTATCCGAATGTCTTCTGGGTCAAAAAGTACGGCGGACACGACGGCGAAACAATTTACGAATGGTGACAAGCTTGGTAAGCTTTACTGACCAATGGCCATCGATCTAAAACTCGTATCCGTATTCCTTGCCGTCGCGGAAGCGAAGAGTTTCCGCGGCGCGGCTGAACGCCTCGGCCTCACCCACTCGGCGGTGAGCCAGGCGATCCGACGGATGGAAGACCGGATGGGAGTTGCTCTCATACAGCGCACGACGCGGAGCGTCAGCCTGACTGAAGCGGGCATGCGGCTTTACGAGCGCGTTGGGCCCGCTGTCGCCGAAGTCGAACTGGCACTGGATGATGCCCAGGATCAGGGGGCCCAGCCGACAGGGATCCTGCGCCTCGCTGTATCGTCGATTGCCGAGCGGTTTATTTCCGGGCCGCTGCTTGCGAGCTTCACGCACGCCTATCCGGGCGTGCAGGTCGATGTAAACGTCACGGATGAGGAGTTCGATATCGTCGCCGAGGGTTACGATGCGGGTGTGCGGCTCGGCGAAGTGATTGAGCAGGACATGATCGCGGTACCGGTCTCTGGCAACCAGCGGCAGCTCGTCGTCGCCGCGCCGTCTTACCTGGAACGCTTCGGAAGGCCCGCAAATCCATCAGAGCTTTCGCGGCACTGCTGCATCGGCTGGCGTCCGGCGCCGGATGTGGCGCCGTATCGCTGGGAGTTTGAGGAGAATGGTCGGGAGTTCGACGTGGCCGTCAATCCGAGGATCACGACAAACGACATGGGTGTCATGGTGCGGACAGCATGCGCCGGCGGAGGCGTGACATTCGGCATGGAAGAAACGTTCAGGCCATATCTCGACCGGGGAGAACTGGTGTCGCTGATGGAGGAGTACCTACCGCCGTTCCCAGGTTTCTTTCTTTATTTCGCGGATCGGCGAAATCTGCCTCCGAAGCTGCGCGCCCTCGTCGATCATGTGCGCTATCGCTCCGACAGGAATGGACATGAAACGTCTTGGAAGGCGGGCTGAGGACGAGGATCGGTCTCAGCCAGTTCCTGTTCGATATCGGAGCCGACCGGTTGAGCGACCGCAGCATCATCAGCGGCTTTTCAAGATCCTTCGGTGAGCAGTCATAGTGCCGCCACAGAATTCAGCCCAATCAGGCTTGTTCAACAAGCGGATGGCGACAAGATGAGATTGCTGGCTCTCGTGGCTGCGGCCTTTTTGCTGACGGTCTTTCAGACCCAAGCCCAGATCTACGGGCCGTATGATGGATATGACGACTTTGGTGGATACGGTTACGACGATCCATACAGCCCCTATCCGCCACCACTCGATTACGATCCAGCGCCTCCCTATCAAGAGCCCCTGCATGATCGCAGGCAATCGCCGACAGGGCGTGCAAAAGGAACCATCGAAATCGTGACGAGCGAGCATACGCTCATTTACACCACCCCTTGGGGCGAGCAATTCGCTTACCCCATCGCGGTCGGCCGTGAGGGCAAGCAATGGTATGGATCTACGCGGGTCGTATCAAAGCGAGCGCATCCTGAATGGCGACCCACGGCCGGCATGCGGCAGAAGAACCCTCGGCTGCCAGCGGTCGTGAAGCCCGGCCCCGCCAATCCGCTTGGAACCCGCGCGATCTATCTCGCCGATGGCCTGCTGCGCATCCACGGCACCAACGACCCCTCGTCTATCGGCACCAATGCGTCGAGCGGGTGCTTTCGAATGTACCGTCAAGATGTAGAAGAGCTTTACGAGATCGTCCAGCCGGGAACCCAGGTCATCGTTCGGCGCTAGCTCTTGGCCGATCGATCGCTGATGGACCTCTGCGGATTGGCGTTGGATATCTAACCGTCGATACGCAGCTTGCGCGCCAGAGCCTGAAGCTCCTTGAATCCTTCATAGCGTTTATGATGAATATCGGGGATCGGACCTTCTGATGGCAGGAATGTCGTTTCGACCGCCGAGAGTGTTGTCATCGCTTCGCGTACATCCGCAAACAGCCCGCTGGCGACAGCGCCCAAGATGGCGGCCCCCAGCAGGACCGGTTCTTCTGCCTTTGTCGCGATGACCCGCTTGCCGCTCGCATCGGCAAGCAACTGGCGAACGAAGTCGTGCTGGCCGGCGCCACCGCTGATGACGATGTTTTCGATGGTAACGCCCGCATCGGCCTGCGTCTCGATGATCTGCCTGAGGCCGTAGCCGATACCGCAAAGCCCTGCGACGTAAAGAGAAACCAGGCTGCCGATATCGTCCTCCATCCCGAGACCGGCAATGATTGCGCGGGCATGCGGATCGGCAAAGGGCGCGCGGTTGCCGAGGAACTCGGGAACGACGTGCAGTCCGGTCGCAAGCGTGACAGCGTCGGAAGAACGGCCCGCCTTTCGGGCGGCCATATCTGCAAGCAAAACCGGCAGCGGAACACCCGCCCTCTTCGAAAGCTCCCTCGCTTCCGCGGCAGCCGGATGGAAGGAGAGCAACTGGTCGATCGCCGCGCCGGCGGCACTCTGGCCACCCTCGTTCAGCCATAGTCCCGGCACCATGGCCGAATAATAAGGCCCCCAGACGCCGGGCACGAACGACGGCTCAGCTGTCGATGTCATCGTGCAGGAGGAAGTGCCGAAGACATAGGCCAGATTGGCTTGTGGATCGGTACCGATGCCAACGGTTCCGATTCCCCCCGCATGGGCGTCGATCAGTCCGGCAGCGACGGGCGTTTCCGGCTTCAGGCCGAGCTCGCCGGCTGCAGCCGCGGTCAGTCCTCGACCAAGGGCCGAACCGGGCTCGACGATAGCCTGACCGATGCGGGCAAACTCTTCTTCGGCAAGCATGCCGAGGCCGATCTGATGAAAATAATCGCCATCCCAGCGCTTTTCATGGGCGAGATAGGTCCACTTGCAGGTGACCGTGCAGGTCGAACGCGACGGATCGCCGGTCGCTCGCCAGGTCAGGAAATCTGCAAGGTCGAAGAATTGCCACGCGGCATCAAAAACCTCAGGGCGATTTTCCCTCAGCCAGAGCAGCTTGGGCGTTTCCATCTCAGGCGAGATACGGCCGCCAACGTAACGCAGGACGTCATGGCCGAGCTCATTGATGCGCGCCGCCTGTGGGACGGCGCGGTGGTCCATCCATACGATGATGTCCCGGTTCGGATCTTCCGAGGGTCCGACGGGAAGCGGCTTGCCGCCTTCGCCGAGGACGACGAGCGAACAGGTGGCATCGAACCCGAGCCCCATGACGGACGCCGGATCGACCCCGGCCGAGGAAACCGCTTCGCGCACTGCCGCGCAAACGGCCGCCCAGATCTCGGTGCTCGATTGCTCAACCATGGAACCCGGTTCGTGAAACAGGGTGATATTCCGCTTGGCGGACGCCAGCATCCGGCCGGTCAGGTCGAACAGGCCGGCGCGGGCGCTGCCGGTGCCAACGTCGACGCCGATGACATGTTTGGCATCTGCTTTTGGTGTGCGAGATTTGTCGCTCATGGTCTCTCCTTTGAAATCGGCAAGGATCAGGCTAACTGCAGTCTGGGCCAATCTTTACAGATCCACGCTATTTGGCAGAATCACCAGATCGCGGACGGTCACCTTAGGAATATGCCATAGGGCTCGCCACCCGCAGCAGGAGCGAGAGCGAAAAACACGTTCCGGGCATCGAATAGGCGCCGACAGGATTAGTCATGAGAACGTTCTCTAATGTTTGGATAAGAGGATAGGGAAGGGAAATTGATGTCGGTGTGGTTCATTGGCAGGTTTCAAAGCTTTTCACGTCGGTGCAACTCTTTGCTGATATCCTGACTTCCGCGAAAGCGCATCATCGCCATCATGGTTCGGACGTTTAAAGAGGCTGATCTAACCTAGTTCCGGGCCGCGGCAGTGCTTCCGGAACGCTCGCGACGGCCGGTGCTGAAGGGGGTTCTTCTATTTTGACACCGCCTCGCACATCGTTATGGTTGCAGTCAGGCCGTGTCCCGCTCCGAAGGGCTTTAGGCGGGAGTGAGAAGGTAGCTTTTCTGATGGAGAGCGAACCCGAAAAGCAATACTTTCCCTCTCGAGTTTCAACTCAGACTTCAATCGCCAGACTTGCGCATCCCGGCCATGCGCATGCCCTCGATTAGCACCTCGATTCTGTGCGGGTCGATGGCATGTTGGCCGCGACGGATGCGTGCGAGGTTGATGCCAGGCGAAATGCTCTCGAGCGCAGCAAGGTGCTTGCGCGCTTCATCCATGTGTCCGAGGTAAGCATTGGCGGCGATCAGCATCCAATGATTGGCGTCGTACCCTGAATTGACCGCTTGCGAGCGCATCGACCAATCCAGTGCCTCCTCGTAGCGCCCCTCGGCCATACGGATATGCGCCATGCCGGTCAACTGCCAATGCGTCCCGAGTTCATTCGGGTTGAGCCGCAGCGCCCGTTGCAGATAGTCGGCGGCCTCGCCGAGATCGCCACCCAACAGCGCTCCGACGCCCGCTTGTTGCAGGACCATCGCGTTGTTGGGATTTTCCGAGATCGCCCGCCGCAGCAAGGCAATCCCAGTGTGATAGTCGCCCCCCATGTGGATCAGCACGAAGCCGCCATAGCTCAGCACCATCGCGTCGTCGCGGGCAATCGCCAGTGCCGCTCGCGCCACCGCTAGCGCGCGCTCCGCATCGGCGTTCGACGCTCCGGGAAACTGCATGGCTACCCGCAACAGATAGGCCTGACCGGTCATCGCCAAGGCGGGCGCGAATCCCGGATCGAGGGCAATCGACCGCTCCAGCAGCACGATCGCACGCGCATTGGCCTCGGGCCGCGAGACAAACACGTCCGGTAATGCCTGTAGATAGAGATCGTATGCATCAAGGCTCTCGGGCCGCTCACGGCGTGAGCGATCGATTTCGGCTCGCTGGATTTTTGGTTCGACCACCGCGACCACGCTTTCCGTGATCCTATCCTGTACGTCGAACACGTCCTCGAAGGCCCCGTCGAACTTGTCCGCCCATATGTGCGCTCCTGAAATTCCATCCACCAATTGTGCGCTGATGCGCAGCCGGTTGCCGGCTCGCCGGCCGCTTCCTTCAAGTACGTAGCGAACGCCCAGTTCCTTGGCTATCTGTCGCACGTCGACGGCATGGCCTTTGTATACGAAGCTCGAATTGCGGGCGATCACCGCGAATGACTTGAAACGGCTGAGGGCCGTGATGATGTCCTCGACGATACCGTCGACGAAGTATTCCTGTTCGGGGTCACCGCTCATGTTTTCAAACGGCAGGACGGCGAGCGACGGAAACATCCCGTGGGCGACAGGTGGGGTCGCCGGCGCGGGCGCAGTGTTCAGAGCATAGGCGCGCACCGGCCGAGCGATGTTCTTGAGTGTTTTCTCTCCCAAGTCGCAAAACCGCACGGTTACCCGGTCCAGCACGTCGTCGAACACCTTGCCCGAGATGCAAACTCCGCCTGGCTCGGCCAGTGCTTCCAGCCGCGTGGCGATGTTGACGCCGTCGCCATAGATATCGCTGCCGTCCCCGATGACGTCGCCCAGATTGATGCCAATGCGCAGCACGATGCGGCGGTTCTCGGGCATCGGCTCGTTGGCCTCCGCCATCTTTTTCTGCAGTTCGATCGCCGCGGTGACGGCGTTCACCGCACTGGCGAACTCCACGAGCACCCCGTCACCCATCACCTTGACGATGCGCCCGCCATGTTCGCGCACCGTGGGGTTGAGAATCTCAGTCCGAAGCTGTCTCAGCGCCGCCAGCGTTCCATTCTCGTCGGCACCCATCAGCCGCGAGTATCCGACCACATCGGCGACAGCGATGGCGGCAAGTCGGCGTTGGACGGGTAATTCAGCCATCTACGGTGACATCGCTTCAATATTTGTTTCCGCTAATGTTATTCTTGATGCCGGGAGAAGTCCAATAAAGCGCCGCTTATTCCGGCATTGAAGGCAATGAACTCGTGGAGGACGCCTTTGCCGAAAACCTGCTCCTCTCAGGAACTCCCCGGTCGCCCATTTGTTTACATTCTGCACCGCCCAGAAGTTTGTCCCCAGATGCAATCGGCGACAGTGGAGCTGGTCCATGGATATGACGTGCATCCGAGATCGCATGGTGGAGCACCACGTGATGCGTCGTGGCATTCACGATCAACATCAAGGCGATGCGCATGGTACCGCGCGAAAAATTCGTTCCTCCAGGCTCCGAGGAATTCGCCTATGAGGATGCACCGCTGTCGATCGGCGAGGGCCAGACAATCTCGCAGCCGTTCATCGTGGCTCTGATGCTCGAAAAGGCCAGTCTGAATGCCGGTCACAAAGTGCTCGAGGTCGGAACGGGCTCCGGCTATGAAAGCTGGGATACCGCAACATCGACGTTCGCGTCGGCGATGGCAGCAAGGGCTGGGCGAAAGCCGCTCCGTTCGATGCCATTATCGTTTCTGCGGGCACACCCGAGGTGCCAACCGCCTTGAAAGAACAGCTGCACCTCGGAGGGCGGCTGATCATCCCAGTCGGCGGCGGTGAAGGGCAGCGCCTGAAACGGATGGTGCTAGGATACTGTAACATACCCGATGCTACGGGCATTCAGGCGCGCAAGCCTGTATGGTGTTTTCTTCTAAGTATGCAGTCGTCCTGATCAGGAACGATCCTGCGTAGACAAGTCTCAAGGGCCCCATTCGGATCAAGTCGACATCTGCGTCAACTTCAAAATGGAGGACACTTCGATGAGAACCATAAGGCTAATTCCAGTCTGGCGCACAGCGATCGCACTTTCAACGGTGGCGCTGTCCGTGATCGTCGTATCAGGCGCATCTTCACGGGCGTTGGCAGACGAGGCTGAGGCAAAGACCATGCTAAAGGCGATGTCCGACTACATCGCGGGACAAAAGGCCATATCATTTGCCTACGATACCAATTTTGAGGTCGTTACCGGAGATCATCAGAAGCTGCTCCTTGCAAGCTCTGGCAAAGTTGAAATGGGCCGACCTGACAAATTCCGCGCGACCCGGTTTGGAGGTTTCGCCAATGTCGAGATGAGTTTCGACGGGAAAACCCTGACGCTACTTGCCAAGGATGACAACCTCTACGCCCAGTTTGAGGTGCCCGGTACAATCGACCATCTGATCGACGAGTTGAGAGACAAGTACCAAAAGCCCGTCCCTGGCGCCGATCTTCTCCTGACCAATGTTTACGAGGAGCTAATGCGTGACGTCATCGACGTAAAGGACCTCGGCAGTGGTGTGATCGGCGGCACGGAATGCGACCATCTCGCGTTTCGGACCAAGGAGGTCGACTGGCAGATCTGGATCGCCCAAGGCGAAAATCCCTATCCCTGCAGATATGTCATCACTTCAACCCAAGTAGACCAAGGTCCCCAATACAGCGTCCAGATCAGCGATTGGAGGACCGGGTCGAGCGTCGTCGCGAAGGATTATAGTTTTAAAAACTCCACCGAGGCCAAAAAGGTCGATGACCCGAAAAAACTTGTAAACACCGATGAACTTCCAGATGTCTTTGCCGTGGGAGGTGCAAAATGAACGCTTTAAGGAAACTGAAGATCGTTGTGCTGACCGGAACGATAGGTCTGTTTGTGATCGAGGCGGGATCGGAGCTTCCGATCCCACACCTGCAGGGCTTTGTCGGAACCGCCGAAGCCAGGGTTGGGCGACCTCTGACGCCCGTCAGCGTCGCAGGCGTTGCCCGGCGCACTGTGCGCCGCTGCGCCGCCGGCGTGTACTACTGCTAGGCTGTGGAGTTGCGGGCGGCAAAGTGCTGCCGCACGCGAACACTGCAACTGCCTGCCAGATATTCTGGTCTTCTCCCTAACACGAGCGTTTGTCGACATGGCTCAGACAGGTCCTCACAATCGTCGCACACTCTGGAGGGAGCCGCTGCTGCATTTCACTCTCGTCGGCGCAGCATTGTTCGGCGGCTATCACTGGCTGGACCCCGCCTTACCAAAGTCTGACCGAGCGGTACCCATACACATCGGCGAAGGCGATGTGCGGTGGCTGAAACAGACATGGTCGAGCCAATGGCTTCGCGACCCCACCATCGAGGAGTTGGGCGGTCTGGTGAACGATCTCGTCGGCGAACAACTTCTGGCGCGGGAGGCGGAGGCAATGGGCCTCGGGGAAAATGATACAATCATCCGCCGGCGTCTGGCGCAGAAGCTAAAGTTCCTGATCGACGACACCGCCCAGTTGACCGAACCCACAGACGAAGAGTTGCTGCAGTTTTACGCCAGCCATGCTGAGAGCTTCGCCCGGCCTGGCACCGTCTCCTTCAAACAAATCTACCTCAATCCTGAGCAGCATAAGGATCCAGCAGCGGATGCCGCTGCTTTGATCGTCGAGATTCAATCAAATGAAAACGGCGGTTCTTTTGCGGGCGATAGGTTGCTACTCGGAGACGACTTCCAGCGGTTAGAGAATTCCGCCGTTTCCGCAATGTTCGGAGATGATTTTGCCGATGCGGTGTTCGCGCTGGAGCCAGGAGAGTGGAAAGGACCGATCAAGTCCGGATACGGCCTGCACATCGTCATGGTGACGGAACGCACACCGACCGAGCCCAGACCCTTCGACACCGTCAGGGACGCCGTAATGGCGCAATGGCGGAATAGCAGGCAAGAAGACATCAACCGTGCCTACCTCG
This sequence comes from Rhizobium sp. WYCCWR 11128, assembly GCF_013416305.1. NCBI lineage: Bacteria > Pseudomonadati > Pseudomonadota > Alphaproteobacteria > Hyphomicrobiales > Rhizobiaceae > Rhizobium > Rhizobium sp. WYCCWR 11128. The sequence goes on along the minus strand of NZ_JACCEZ010000018.1, from coordinate 48,663 downwards.
CCGATCTGCGCAACAAATATGGCGTGCAGTACGATGAGAGTACGAAAGAATTGCTGAAACCGCAAAGCGCACCGAGCGTGGCAGCAAAATGAAATGGCTCGGCACAGCGTTATCAATCCAGATTTACCGGTGCGTTTCTGCCTTGGTGATCGCACTTTTGACTGTTGCTTCGGCCTATTCCCACGAAGTTAGACCGGCTTACCTGAGCGTTGAGGAAAAGATGCCAGGCGAGTTCAGCGTACTTTTCAAGACACCGATGCAAGGCGATGCGCGGCTCGCCTTGTCTGCCCTGTTTTCGGGCAAGGTCGAGGGCCTCACGCCTGTTGTTTCCCGGCAGACTGGCGATGCAATGGTGCAAACATGGCACATGCGCACCGTCGAGCCGCTTTCTGGCCAGAACGTCTTAATCGACGGGCTGCAGAACAGCATGACCGATGCCCTTGTGCATGTCGTGCTTGCCAACGGCAATACATGGACAGCGCGGTTAACGCCCAATGAACCCTCCACCGCCATCCCTGCCGCCCAAAGCCGTTGGACGGTTTTTGCTGTCTATGTGCGCCACGGCATCGAGCACATCGCCTTCGGCTTCGACCACCTGCTCTTCGTTGCGGCGCTGATGCTGATCGTGCGCGACTGGCGCAAGCTGGTGAAAGCGGTCACCGCGTTCACAGCCGCACATTCCATCACCCTGACCTCCGCTACACTCGGATGGGTTACCCTTCCATCGGCTCCCGTGGAGACCATGATCACGATCAGCATCGTCTTGGTCGCCGCCGAGGTCGTTCGTATGGAACGCGGCCAGCTCAGCTTGGCCATCACCAGCCCGTGGCTAGTTGCCTTCGCGTTTGGTCTTCTGCACGGATTTGGCTTTGCGGGCGCCTTGATTGAGCTTGGCCTGCCGCGAAACGATATCCCCTTGGCGCTGCTTGCCTTTAATGTCGGCGTGGAGCTCGGGCAGCTTGCCTTCATCGCTGTGGTACTGACTGCGGGCTATTCTGTGAGGCGTATCGTCGCGATCCCGCGACGGGCGATCATCGGCTCGGCATATGCGATCGGCATCATAGCAGCGTTCTGGAGCGTCCAGCGGCTGGATGCGATGTTCTCACAATTTTGATCCTAGAGGAGGAAGTCGATGAAAGCGGTCCAAGCCAGAACAGGTCTTCTTTGTGGAGCCGCATTTGCGGGACTCTTTACGGCCTTCCTCTGTTACCCAGGCTGGGCAAAGGACAGCGTCGCAACTGACGTCGGAACGTTCGACGCCGACACGGCCGCGAAGCTTTATCCCGCCAAGCGGCCTTATTCGCCTTGGGCAGGACGCAACTTCCCCTCGCGTCCCTTCTTCGGCGACACTCATCTGCATACATCCTTTTCGATGGACGCTGGCGCGTTCGGCGCGCGGCTTGGACCCGCCGACGCTTATCGTTTCGCCAAGGGGGAGGAAATCATGGCCTCTTCCGGCCAACTTGCGAAGCTGTCGCGGCCGCTCGATTTCCTCGTCGTGGCGGATCATTCCGACAATATGGGTTTCTTCCCTGACCTATTGGCGGGAAAGCCCGAGCTTCTGGCGGATCCGCTGGGTCGCAAATGGTACGATATGATGCAATCTGGCCAGGGCGCGGCGGCGGCCGTCGATATCATTACTGCATTCGGTGCCGGCAAGTTCAAAGGACCAATCCTCTACTCCCCTGATTCAACTGCCTATCGCGGGGCCTGGCAAGCAACGATCAAGGCGGCCGAGGAGGCAAATGAGCCCGGCCGGTTCACGGCCTTCATCGGCTACGAGTGGACCTCGAATACAGGGGGCAACAATCTACACCGCAACATAATTTTCCGCGACAATGGCGATAGGGCAAGTCAGGTCGTTCCATACACTACGCTGCCGCCCGGAAGCGACAATCCTCGCGATCTGTGGAAGTGGATGGCCGGCTATGAGGACAAGACCGGCGGCAGCGTTCTTGCGATTGCACATAATGGCAATCTGTCGAACGGGCGAATGTTTCCGATGATCGAGCCGGGGACAAATTCTCCGATCGACCGCGAGTACGCGGAAATCCGCAACAAGTGGGAGCGACTTTATGAGGTGACGCAGATCAAGGGCGACGGCGAGACCCATCCCTTCCTGTCGCCTAATGATGAGTTCGCCAATTTCGAACGCTGGGACAAGGGCAATCTCGACCTGACTGTCGCAAAGACGTCCGACATGCTCGAATACGAATATGCGCGCTCGGCCTTCAAGAACGGCCTCAAGCTAGAGGAGAAACTCGGCGTCAACCCCTATAAATTCGGACTGGTGGGATCGACCGATGCCCATACCGGACTTGCGGCGGTCGAGGAGGACAATTTCTTCGGCAAGACATCCAGCAGTGAGCCACGCGCGGAGCGGGCTTCGCACCCCTTCATGAAGCAAGGCGATCGCGTCATCATGGGATGGGAGCAGACGGCTTCCGGCTACGCTGGTGTGTGGGCGACCGAAAACACGCGCGAGGCGCTTTTCGATGCGATGCAACGTCGCGAGACCTACGCCACCACTGGTCCCCGGATGCTGGTCCGCTTCTTCGGTGGCTTCGATTTCGAAGCAAGTGACGCCAATTCGCGCAGTCCTGCGATCTCCGGTTACACCAAGGGGGTGCCGATGGGGGGCGACATTGGTCCGGCGCCAGCCGGAAAGGTGCCGACCTTCCTCGTCGCGGCGCTGAAGGATCCAATCGGGGCCAATCTCGATCGATACCAGATCGTCAAGGGCTGGCTCGATGCGGCGGGTGAGGTCCATGAAAAAGTGTATGACGTGGCTTGGTCGGGAGATCGCAAGCCAAGCGGTGACGACAAACTGCCACCGGTTGGCGATACTGTGGACATCGCTAGCGCAACCTGGAGCAATACGGTGGGGGCGCCCGAGTTAATCTCGGTGTGGAAGGACCCGGAATTCGATGTAGCCCAACGAGCTTTCTACTATGGCCGCGTCATCGAGATTCCAACGCCGCGATGGACAGCCTATGATGCCAAATATTTTGGCAGAGATATGCCAGCGGAAGCAGCGATGAAGATGCAGGAGCGGGCTTACACCTCGCCGATTTGGTACAACCCATAAGCCAGGAAGCTTTCCGCTTACAGCCAAGTTGAAGCGGGGAGCAGATGTCGTTCCGCGTTTCGGGTTTTGTTTCGAGCGCTGAGGCCCGCGCAGCTCGCCGCCGTTGGTGGACAACGTCCACATTTGAAGCGCTCCATGCAACCCTCGGCCTTGCCTAGCCAATCGAGGAGAAAAACCATGACAGCCGAAAACGAACCTGGTCAGCGACGCATCAGCCGCCGCGACGCCCTTAAGACAGCAGGCCTGGCCGGAGCTGCCGCTCTGTCGACGACCAAAGTGGCGTCGGCGCAGACGCAGGAGGAAGCGGCAGCCTCAAAGAACCCTTACGGTGGAGTGCCGAGTGGGGGCATCACGCTTCCGCCCTACTACCGGCCCACGCCCTACCTGAAGAGCAACAACATCTACTTTCCCGGACAGGAGGAGATCGGTCTCGACGAAATGCGGGTCTCCTTCATCGGCAGCACACCCATGCCAGTGACCCGCGCGCAGGCCGGCACCTGCATCATGGTCGAGCTGGGAAACGGCAAGCGCTTCTTCTTCGATTTCGGTTCGGGCTGCGTTCGCAACATTATCGCGATGGGTGTCCCGCTGTCGGTGGTCAATGACATCTTCTTCACTCACCTGCATGTGGATCACTACGCAGACCTGCCATATCTCTATGCCTTCGCACCGTGGGTCGGGCGCTGGAAGCCGCTGCGCGTGCACGGGCCATCCGGCCGCATGCCCAAGGACGGCACCAAGGCGATGATCGAGGCCCTGCAGGTGATGACCCATTGGCACACCGACTCCTTCAACGCTTGCCCGATCGGCGACGGCTACGAGATCGAAGTCAACGAGTTCGACTTCCGTGATGACAATGGCATCTGCTACGATCAGGATGGCGTGACCATCCGCCACTGGCGACGGTCGCACTCCAAGGACGGAGCTTCTGGTTACAGGCTCGATTGGAATGGTCTCTCGTTCGTGTGGACTGGCGACGGGCGTCCCGACGAACGCTCGATTGAGTTCTCCAAGGGAGTGGACGTCTTCGTGACCGAAGTGCAGCCGGACATCGCCAACCTCCAGTCCATGAAAATGGGCATGCCCGCGGTGATCATGTCAACGACGATCGACCAGGCACACACTCCGCATTATGCCGCCGGTTACATGTTCGACAAGGTCCAGCCACGCCTGGCGATGGTCACGCACACGGCTTATGATGAAGAACTGATCCCGGAGATCACGGCAGGGATTCGCGCCCACTACGCCGGGCTGTTTCAGTTCGGCGCGCCCGACGTCGTTGTTGTCAACGTCACCAAGGATGCGATCTGGTCGCGCAAGGCGGCGATCCCGGAAGCTGGCAACATGGCGCGCCCGTCCCCCGCTGAAGCGGTCGATCTATTCGACCTCAGCCCCGCCAATCTCAACGTGGCGTTTCCAAATCCCCGATCTGATGTCGCTGACCTCATCGAGGCGGATATTCTGGGCGGTGACATCGATCCGAAGAAGTACTATCCGCCGGACGTCTATCGGGCGCCAAACAAGGCCTATCCCAAGGACTTCACGCTCGATGTCCGCGAAATCGCGCTGATGAAGGCGAAACGAGCCCAGGTCAAGCTTTCGGAGAAAAGTGCCAGACTCCAAGCGATCATCGACGCTATCGAAGGCACGAAGTAATGGCTGGCGATCAGCAGTTGTTATTGTCCGCGTCCCACGTGACGGCAGCCGTGCCCTTGACCGTTCTGACCGGATTTCTCGGCGCGGGCAAGACCACGCTTTTGAACCGAATTCTTACGGGTGACCACGGGCTTCGGGTCGCGGTGCTGATCAACGACTTCGGTTCCATCAACATCGATGCCGAACTCGTCGTAGGGGTCGAAAGCGAGGGGGATGTGATCAATCTCGCCAATGGCTGCGTCTGCTGCAACATCCGCGACGATCTGGTGGCCGCGGTGATGCAGGTGATGACGCGCCCCGAGCGGCCCGAATACATACTGCTCGAGGCGAGCGGGGTGGCCGACCCATCCGGCATCGCACTCACCTTCATGGACGAGGACATGCGAGATCGCATCCGGTTGGACAGCATCATGTGCATCGTCGACGCGGAGCAGATTTTCTTGGCACCCGAACTGATGGAGCTGAAGCTTCGCCAGGTTGCTTTCGCGGACATGCTCATTCTCAACAAGGTCGATCTTGTCGCGCCGAAGGAGATTGAACGGATCAAGGCATGGCTCGACGACCGATTCCACCGTTATCGACTTGTGCAGGCGTCCCACGGAAACGTGCCGCTGGAAGTCCTGCTGTCAGTCGGTCGGTTTGATCCTTCGCAGCTCGACGCCAGTCCGCCGGTCAAGGATTCTGGTCATTCTTCTGACTGTCGAGATCACAATTGCGGGCATCGCCTTCACTATCACAGGCATAACCACGCGCAGGGCTTCAGCACCTGGAAATACGAAGTGTCAGAGCCGCTCTCGCTCGAGGCCCTACGCGAAGCGGCGCGCAAACTCCCGGCCAGCGTCTACCGATGCAAAGGCATTATTCATGTCGCCGAAGAACCAGGCCGCCGGGTCATCCTTCAAGTTGTCGGCAAGCGAGTATATATTGCAGTTGGAGATAAATGGAACGGCGAGGAACCACGGACGCGCATCGTCGCCATTGGAGCGCATGATGGGGTGGATGCTGTGGCATTGCGCCAGGTCTTCGGTCGATGCCATGCAGAGCCGGCGCAGCTGCACGAGCATTCCGCGACCTTGGGGCGTATGGTTGCTCTGTCCTAGAAGTGGAATGACAACTGGGTAAACAGGCCATGCTGCGTGGCGTTGTACCGGAAGCCGTCGTCACTGTAGTCGGTATAAAGTGCCCGGTAGCCTAAGGACGACGAGATCGTCTCTGTCCAGTTGTAGCCCACCGTTGCCGTTCCCTGCAGCGTGATGTCCGAAGCGATGCCGAAGCCGCCGACATCGGCCATCGCGTCGACGAACCACCGGTCGTTTATGTCATAATGCAATGCCAAGCCAACCACGGGATCGACCCAGCTTTGCGATCCGGTGCGGTCGATTCCCGGAAAAAAGACGGGGTCAATGGAGATGTCGACCTTGTAGTACTGGGAGCGCAGGCCGCCGGTGGCATAGAGCTCCAGGTTCTGGACATTCAACGGTAGCTCGTAGCCGACCAGCGCGGTGAACAGGATTTGCTCCTGCTCGAACCCGACGTTGCCGCCGAAGGGCCCGACATCCGCATCCGCGGAAATCTTCGACCACATGAAATCGGAATAGAGGAGCCAGCTATCACCAGTCGCCTTAAAAGACCCCGCAAACGCGCCCTCGAGGTGCTCGATGGCGTCGAGGGCGGACAAGTTCACATCGGACGCGGGTAAACCCCGAACGCCGATGCTTCCGTCCAAGGCTGTGAACCACCCATCCAACGCCACCTGGTACTTCCAGCCGCTGTCGATCGGCGGAGCGCCGTAAGCGCCCGACGTATCGGCGGCTGCGACAGGTGTGGCGATTGCAAGCGCCAGCGGTAGTACCAGGTATCTGAATTTGCCAATTATCTGCATATGCACTCCATTTTGATCTCCCGATTCGCCGATGGTAACGCGTGACCGACTGCTAAATTAGCTATGTCGCGTAGAAATGCATGTATGTTCAGGTAAAACCCCTCTAAAATCGTTGGGCTTCATAGCGGCGACCGCCACCCCACCATGTGAAACCTGCGGGAGCCTGGACTGCCCAGGTCCCCCGATGCGTTAGAGCAGAAAGCTAGCAATACGGGCGTCCGGGCATGTAGGTTACGGTAACCTACTCCCCTGATCGATGTTCAGAGCGCAGGCTCGCGGCAAGCAATGAGCGATGGCTGCGGCCCGCTTCCAGAGCGAAGCAGGGGAAATATGATTTGACGAACCATGACCTTGGCACCATCCACACAGAGCGTCCATCCTACGCCTGGCTTCGGCGCGTTCTGCTCTGCGGCTTTCTCGCCATGGCGTCCTCCTGCGGAGGGCATCCGAAGGATGTGCTGACCCCGGTAGCCGACACGGTTCCGCACTCGAACAGGGTCGACATGCTCATCGCCACGACCCGCGCCCGCTCCACCGTCCCCGGCCAGATGTTCACGGGCGAGCGGGCACGCAAACCGACCTTCGCGGGGATCACCGTTTCGATACCGCCCGATGGGAAGCGCAAAGTTGGCGAAGTGTCCTGGCCGAAGAAGCTTCCGTCCAATCCGGCAACCGACTTCGCGACGCTCAAGGCGGACGAGCTCAGCGTCGCTGCCGCCAAGAGCTGGCTGAGTGCTTCCGTCCGCAAAAGTCCAGATGGCAGCGTGCTCGTGTTTATCCACGGTTTCAATACGAAGTTCGAGGACTCCGTCTATCGGTTCGCCCAGATCGTCAACGACACCCGCGTTAAGAGCGCGCCTATCCTCATCACCTAGCCCTCGCGCGGCAGCCTGCTCGCATACGGGTATGACCGCGAAAGCACCAACTACACCCGTAACGCGCTCGAGACGATGTTCCAATATCTCGCGAACGACCGCGAGGTAAAGGAGGTCTCCATTCTCGCGCACTCGATGGGCAACTGGCTGACGCTGGAGGCGCTTCGGCAGATGGCCATCCGCAACGATGGTCTCCCCGCCAAGTTCAAGAACGTGATGCTGGCGGCTCCCGATGTCGACGTCGACGTCTTCCGCTCCCAGATCGTCGACATGGGCGACCCGCACCCGCAGTTCACGTTGTTCGTCTCACGGGACGACAAGGCATTGGCAGTCTCGCGCCGCGTTTGGGGCGATGTCGCGCGCCTCGGTTCGATCGACCCGGAAACCGAACCCTACAAGCAGGAACTGGCAGACAGCAATATCACCGTTATCGATCTCACCAAGATAAAGGCTGGGGACAGGCTCAACCACGGCAAGTTCGCGGCGTCTCCGGAGATCGTTCAGCTGATCGGCTCGCGCATCTCCGACGGCCAGACGTTGACAGACAGCCATGTCGGACCGGGCGACAAAATTCTCGCCGCAACCACAGGCACGGCCGCTGCGGCAGGTAACGCCGCAGGACTGCTACTCGCCGCTCCGGTGGCAGCCGTCGACGCCGATACTCGCGACAACTTTTCGAGCCAGATCGAAGCGCTGGGACCGAAGCGTGTGCCGGGCACAAAATCCAAGGCCGTCTGCAAAACAGTTACCTCCGTGAATTGCACGAACTGATGGCAGGCCGAGAAGGTGCAAGGGCCCCCGATCTCGCTTGCGATCCACAGGTGCGATCTTGCCTTCTAAGCGTTGACCGGCCAGCAATGACAACAATGGCCCCTAGATGGGCGACGCCTCTCGTACGCTGCGTTCGCCACCTCGTTCCGCGCTCACGCCGCACACCCCATCGATGGGCTCCCGGCGTTCGCCGTGATCGTCGCGACTTTGTCCGGCACGATGGGCTTCCCTCGACAACGTTGCTCGCGTTCGAGTTATCACGCCTGCGATTCTGTTTCGACCAGCGGCTCGTAGAGTTTGGTTGAGATACGACGGCTTGAGGTTGCTGAGATAGTGAACGACGATGTCGCAGGGCCATGTAAATGCAGTTGGCGGCCACGGGCCCGAGCCTCTAGCGTGTTGGTTTTCGCTCCATATGCATTCATGCTTTCCGTACCCATATTGTTGCCGGCGTGGCAGGTTATGTCGAACCGCAAGACTTTGTGGCGCGATAGGGGAAACCATGAGCTTCGTACCGACGGTCGCCGCAATGACGGAGATGTTTTCGCGAGCCGCAGCTCCCGCTTTCTTCCTTGGAGCGGTTGCGGCCTTTATCTCCCTGCTGACAGCGAGAATGAGTACAGTGGTTGCCCGAGCCAGACTTCTAAATGCAATCCCGCAAGACTCGGACAAAGCGCATATGAGAGATGACATTCCGCGTCTCAAGACAAGAGCGAGGCTACTTAAAAGCGGTATCCTACTATCGCTGGGTAGCGGCTTATGCGCAGGTCTGCTGCTCGGAACAGTTTTCGTTACTGGATTTTTCGCTCTTCAGTATTCGTATGGAGCCGGAATTCTTTTCATCACGGCGACGATGCTCCTTTGCGGAGCCATGATCCGGTTTGCGCAGGACGTCATCATGGATTTACACGAGTTTGACTATTTCGAGTGAACCGCGCTCGATCTCGCGCGAGGCCGTCCCGCCATTTGATGGATCGGATCGACCCTGAATCTTTCGGGCCTTCCTCGCTGGGCATTCGAAGGCATGGGCAGGTCGGGAGCATTGGCGAGAAGAACGGCTGTGTGCCGCGTGCTCGGGGGCCGTGATGTCGGAGGACTTCATGAACGATCCGGCGGTGATAGCCCGGCGTCGGCGGGCGCTTTCTAGGCTTGATGCAGCGGAATGACGGTCTGGGTTCATAAGCTCAAAGCAATAGCCGAGAGATGCCCTTCACCCGACCCGACCCGATCTGATCTTGCAACACGGACCAGCCGCTCAGATCGGGGCTGGTCGTCATGCCTGTGGGAGCTCAAAGTGGCTTTCTACTTTGCCCAGAAAGCGGACATTCCAACTTCCACACCACACGGCCTTAGCCCGGTGGTCTCGATGCTTGCCGAAAACCTGCTCCTCGTAGGAACTCCCCGGTCGCCCATTTGTTTTACATTTTGCACCGCCCAGAAGTTTGCCCCCAAATGCAATCGGCGACAATGGAGCTGATCCATGGATATGACGCGCATCCGAGATCGCATGGTGGAGCACCACGTTACGCGTCGTGGCATTCACGATCAAAGCGTCATCGAAGCGATGCGCACGGTGCCGCGCGAAAAATTCGTTCCTCCAGGCTCCGAGGAATTCGCCTACGAGGATGCGCCGCTGTCGATCGGCGAGGGCCAGACAATTTCGCAGCCGTTCATCGTGGCTCTGATGCTCGAAAAGGCCAGTCTGAATGCCGGTGACAAAGTGCTCGAGGTCGGAACGGGCTCCGGCTATGCTTCGGCCCTCATCAGCCGGATAGCAAGGCATGTCTACTCCATCGAGCGCCATGAAAAGCTGGCGCTTCAGGCCAGGGAACGGTTCGAGAAGCTGGGATACCGCAACATTGACGTTCGCGTCGGCGATGGCAGCAAGGGCTGGGCGAAAGCCGCCCCGTTCGATGCCATTATCGTTTCCGCGGGCGCACCCGAGGTGCCAACCGCCTTGAAAGTACAGCTGAACCTCGGAGGGCGGCTCATCATCCCGGTCGGCCGCGGTGAAGGGCAGCGCCTGAAACGCCTCACGCGCACCAGCGCCACCGCGTTCGAGGAAGAAGATCTCGGCGGGGTGCGCTTCGTTCCCTTGATCGGCGAAGACGCCTGGACTGCTACCCATCCGATGTATACGGCGACGGCCCCCTCATTGCCGGGAACTAATGCGTCCAAGCCAAGTTCTCCACAAGACGCACAGGGAGGGGGCATGGGAAAGATAGACAAATTGCCCGCGCTGCCGCATCAGCATCATCAAGAAGCAGAAATCCGGCTGACAATTGACGACGAAGGAGACACCTCGAGGGCATGAACTCGCTGCCATTTTTGAGTTGATAGCCGCCTGGGAATGCGCGTCAGAAGGATAGGTCGAGCACCCTGCCCTCGAACAGACGGTCCCGAGAGCCTTCGAGATGCGCCTTCATCAGTCTTTGCGCATCGTCCGGCCGGCCATCAGCGATCGCTTTGTAGATGGCGTTATGCTCTTCATAGACCTGTTCCAGCCCTTGGCGGGGGCCGAGCAAAGAGAGGCCGTGGAGATGCATGCCGACGGCGATATGGGCCTTCAGCGCATCGATCGAGGCCGTGTAATAATGATTGTTGGCAGCCTCCGTCACCGCGCGGTGGAAGAGAAAATCAGCGTCGGTGCGGTGAAGCTGGTGGCTGGTCGCCTCGCGCAGATCCGCAAGCGCGCTGGCGATCTTCTGAATGGCAGATTCATTGCGGCGCTTGGCGGCGAAATAGGCGGCCGCCGGCTCGATCGTCAGGCGGAATTCGTAGCAGCGCTGAATGTCGGCGATCGTCTTGACCGGCGAATAGGCAAGCTGCGTCGTCGGCGACCCATGCGCGCTGACGAAGGTGCCGGCGCCCTGCCGGGCATAGACCATGCCCTGATCGCGCAGGCGCGCCAGCGCATCGCGGACGATCGGCCGCGACACACCCAGCATCGAGGCAAGCTCGTGCTCGCCGGGAAGACGTGAATCCGGCGGATAGTTTCCGCCGCGGATACGCTCGAGCAACTGGTCGAAGACGCGATCAACCAGCTTGACGGCCTTGCCGCGTTCGGGCTTGCCCGGCGGGCCGGCTTCCGCGTTCAAAGATTCGCCATTCACTTCAGCCACGTCATTCTCCCCGGCGGTATCTTACTATGCCGCCCGATTCCAAAGAACCAGTCTTAACAAACTATCGGGCTTGCCGAAGCCCCCCGACTTCACGGCGCACCGAAAATGCCGTCCATCGGCTGCCGTGACATCGAACCACGGCACGCCGGCCTCGATTTCGCCCTGCGGCGCCAGCACTCTGACCCCGAGCGCCTGGAAAACGGCAAGCGCCGTATCGCCGCCGCCGACCATCAGCATGTCAGGCCTGGTATCGTCGATGACCGATCTGACGCCTGCCGCAAAACGGCGGGCGACCAATGCTGCATCGGCTGTCATATCGCCGGTGCAACGCAGCAGCGCCGGCAGCGCCATGCCCTCCCCGCCTTCAATTTCTCCGCTCGGCGCATCCATCACCATGCGCAGAACGCCCGAGGCTTCGAGCCGGTCCATCTGGGTAGCGGTAATCGGGTCGCGCGAGCCAAAGGCGAACAAGGTACGCCGGGTCGCCGCAAACTCCGGCACCGATTGCCGCCCCGTCTCGCCGAGCTGGCGGGCAAGTGCTGCACCCAGACCCCGTGCGCCAACCGCAAGTGCCAACTGCCAGTCCTGATCGGCAACGATCTGGTCGAGATCACTGTCATTCTCCGCATCGGCAATGGTGACGCTGCCTACGCGGCTCTCGAACAGATCGGCGATCGGCAGCGGTTTGTCGACGCCGCGGCCAACGACACAGCCTCGATAGGTCACGCGCTCCTGATCGGGAACAGCGGGCGCCACGAGGATAGTCTCCAGGCCGAGCGCATCTGCCAGCGCCAGGCTTTCCACTGCTACATTGCCCTTCAGCCGGGAGTCGATCTTCTTCATCACGACTGCGGGCTTCACGCCGCGAAGTGCCGCGGTCGCCAAGCGAACCCTCTCGGCAGCTTCCGGTTCGCCAAGCGCACGCGAAGCCGTGTTGATGACGACGACATCACAGCCGGTGGCGATCGCATCCTGCGCGGCCCCGACGTCGACGGCGACCGCAACCGAAAGGCCCGCTTCGACGAAGGGCGTGCCGGTATCGAGCGCACCGGTCAGATCATCGGCGATGATGGCGGCCTTCAGCGTCATGCAGTCTGTCCAGTGTTGACGGCATGGCAGGCGACGAGATGGCCGGGTTTTGCTTCCTGCCACGCGGGGATGACCTTGCTGCAGACATCCATGGCAATCGGGCAGCGCGTGTGAAAGCGGCAGCCGGTCGGCGGGTTCAGCGGGCTCGGCACGTCACCCTGAAGAATCTGGCGCTGGCGGGTGCGCTCATGCTCCGGATCGGTCTCCGGAACGGCAGATAGCAGTGCCCTGGTATAGGGATGCAGCGGATTGTCGAAGAGTTCCTCGCGGGTGGCAAGTTCGGCGAGCCGCCCGAGATACATGACGCCGACGCGGGTGCTGATATGGCGCACGACCGCGAGATCATGGGCGATGAACAGATAGGTCAGCCCGTATTTTTCCTGCAGATCGAGCAGCAAGTTGATGATCTGTGCCTGGATCGACACGTCCAGCGCCGAAATCGCCTCGTCGCAAACAATGAATTTCGGCTGGCAGGCGAGCGCGCGGGCAATGACGACGCGCTGGCGCTGGCCGCCGGAAAGCTCATGCGGGTAACGCTGGGCAAACCGCGTGGGCAGGCCGACATCGGTGAGCAGCGTCGCGACCCTGTCCTTCAGTTCGGCCTTGGTGCAGAGCTTGTGGAAGAGGATCGGCTCGCCGATCGCCTCGCCCACCGTCATGCGCGGATTGAGTGTCGAATACGGATCCTGGAAGACGATCTGCAGGTCGCGGCGGAAGGGCCGCATCTGTTTTTCATCGAGCGTCGCGAGATCCTGGCCCTTGTAAACGACCTTGCCGCTGGTCGCCTTGTAGAGGTTGAGGATAGTGAAACCGGTCGTCGACTTGCCGCAGCCGGATTCGCCGACCAGGCTCAGCGTCTCGCCTTCCATGATGTCGAGATTGACATTGTCGAGTGCGTAGACGGTTGCTGAGCGTTCGCCGAAGGCGCCGAGCTTGACGTGGAAATGCTTGACCAGGTTTTCGATCTTGAGCAGCGGTTGAGCACCCATCACGCGGCCTCCTGCATTCTCTGGACGACGAAACAGGCGGCGCGGTGATTGGCGCTGCCGCTCAACGGTTCGAGTTGCGGCACCTTCTCGTGGCAGATGTTTTCGGCAAGCGGGCAGCGCGGCGCAAACGGGCAACCCTTCGGCCGACGGCCAGGCTCCGGCGGCGTGCCGCCGATCGAGCTCAGCCGGCTTGCCGGCGGGTCCGAGAGCTTCGGGATCGAAGACAGCAGGCCGCGCGTATAGGGATGGCTCGGGCGGGCATAGAGCTCGTCGACCGGCGCATCTTCGACCACCGTGCCGGCATAAAGCACGGCGACGCGATCGACGAGGCCGGCGATCAGCGCCAGATCATGGGTGATCCAGACGACCGACATGCCGAGCTTGGTCCTGAGATCCTTCACCAGATCGACGATCTGGGCCTGGATGGTGACGTCGAGCGCGGTCGTCGGCTCGTCGGCAATCAAAAGCTTCGGATTGCAGGCAAGGCCGATCGCGATCATCACGCGCTGGCGCATGCCGCCGGAAAGCTCGTGCGGATAGGCCTGCAGGCGTTCCTCCGGACCGGGAATGCCGACGAGACGCAAGAGTTCGACAGCACGGGCGCGAGCTTCGGCCTTGCGCATCTTCCGGTGATAGATCAACGGCTCGCATATCTGGTCGCCGACGCGCATGACCGGATTGAGCGAGGTCATCGGATCCTGGAAGACGAAGCCGATATCGCCGCCGCGCACCTTGCGCAGCTCCCTGTTCGACATCGTCTGCAGGTCGCGGCCGTCGAATGTGGCCGATCCCCTGGTGACCTTGATCTTGTTCGGCAGCAGCCGCATCAGGCTCAGCATGGTCAGGCTCTTGCCGCAGCCGGATTCACCGACCACACCAAGGGTCTCGCCCCTGTCGACATGAAGATCGATGCCGTCGACGACGATGGCGGGGCCGTTGCGGCCATCGATTTCGACGGTGAGGCCCCTGACATCGAGCAGGCGATCGGTGCTTTTCGTGTCCATCATTTGCTGCCCCGCGGATTGAGCGCGTCATTGAGACCGTCGCCAAGGAAGCTGAAGGCAACCGAGGCAAGGCCGAGCACGGCCGCCGGAGCGGCGAGAAGGTGCGGATAATGCTGCCAGACACGCAGGCCGTCCGAGATCATGTTGCCCCAGCTCGGCGTCGGCGGATTGACCCCGACGCCAAGGAAGCTGAAAGCACTTTCCAGCACCATCGCCGTGCCGAGACCGGCGCTGACCGAGACGATCAAAGGCCCCAGCGCATTCGGAATGACATAACGCTTGATGATGATCCAGTTCGACAGGCCGAGCGCCTGCGCCGCAGTGATATAGGGCCGGCTGCGGATCGACAGCACCTGGGCGCGGACGAGACGGGCGTAAGGCGGCCAGGAGATCAGCGCCATCGACCCGAAGACGAGAATGAAATCCACCCACATGGTTTGGCGATAGAAGGGATTGAGGGTCTCGAGGTAACGCGCCTCCATCCATTTGCTGATCGGCGATTTCAGCGAAGCGTTGATGACGACGACGAGCAGCAGGTTGGGAACCGACATCGTCACGTCGGTCAGCCACATGATGGCACGATCGAACGGATTGCCGAAGAAGCCGGCGACGGCGCCGAGCACGAGACCGATCAGCACGGCGAAGACGGTGACGATGACGGCGACGAGGAAGGCGGTGCGCGTGCCGAAGACCACGCGGCTGAAGACGTCGCGGCCGAGATCGTCGGTTCCGAAGAGGTGGCTCATCGACGGCAGGACGTTGCGGGCGTTGAGATCCTGGCTCAGATAATCATAGGGCGTGAGGTACGGCCCGAAGATCGCCGTGAAGGCAAGGATCAGGACGATGACGAGGCCGAAGATGGCGAGCCTGTTGCGCTTCAGCCGATACCAGGCGTCGCGCCACAGGCTGACCGGCTCTTCGACGGTTTCGACGGTGGAAAGAGGGATGGCGGACATGGTCAGCGGCTCCTTCTTGAATCATTGGCGCGCGGATCGAGCAGCGGATAGAGCACATCGACCAGGAGGTTCGACACCATCACCAGGAACGATCCGATCAGCGTGATCGCCAGAATGACGGGATAATCGGAATTGATCAGCGCCTGCACCGTCAACCGGCCGAGACCCGGCAGGCCGAAGACGAGTTCGACGAAGATCGCGCCGTTGACGATGGTGATCATGATCAGGCCGAGCTGCGTGACGACGGGCGTCAGCACCGGTCGCAGGATATGGCGCAGTGCCACGATGATCTCCGGCACGCCCTTGGCGCGGGCGGTTCGGACGAAATCCTCCGACAGGACCTCGATGACGGCGGCACGCGTCTGACGCACGATCAGCGCGATCGGCTGGAAGGAAAGGACGAGCAGCGGCAGCAGGATACGGACATCGAATATGCCGCCCCAGCCGTAGGGCACGCTCGCACCCGGCAGCAGCACGATGAGGCCAACCATCAGCAGCGGACCAGCGACATAGGCCGGGATCGCCCAGAGGAAGAGTGCTGAGCCCAGAATGGCATAGTCGATGCGCGAATTCTGGTTGAGCGCGGCGATCATGCCGAGCGGGATCGCGACGACGGCGGTCAGGATGATGGAACAGAGGGCAAGCTGGAAGGAGACGGGTGCGGCAGCCGAGACCATCGCCCAGACGGAGCGGCCCGATGTCAGCGAATTGCCGAACTGGCCATGCAGCAGGTTCCAGATGTAAAGGCCGAACTGGACGATGAAGGGTTTGTTGAGGCCGGCACTTTCGCGAATGGCTTCGATGCGCTGCGGATTATAGGCGACGTCGCCTGGCGCGCGCAGGAAGATCAGCTTGATCGGATCGCCGGCACCATAGAAGGCCAGCGCGTAGACCGCCAGCATCACCACCAGAACGGACGGAATCCAGATGGCAAATCGGGTTAGCACGTAGCGCAGCATGGCCACCTCCCACCTGTGTTTCGATGCGTTCCCGCTTTTGGCTGCGATCGCATCTCTTCTTCTTGAAACTTGCGCGAAGACCTTGCGGCCTTCGCGCGTTTATTGCCAGGAACTATTGTTCCGGATCAACCGATGGAAATGTTCCAGGGTTCGACGACCTGCCAGTCAAGGTTCTTTTCCAGGCCCTTGACCTCCTTGGTGGCCCAGCGCGACATTGCCTGAGAATACCATGGAATGAAGGCCCAATCCTCGCGGAACGCCTTCTGGGCTTCCTGTGCGAGAGCGATGCGCTGCGGATCATCCGCAGCCTTGGTCGTGGCCTCGGCAAGGGCACTGTCGACCTTGTCGTTCTTGTAGCCGCCGAGCTTGTTCTGCGCGTTCGACGAAGTCGACGCGATGCTGCCTGCCAGATAGGAGACGGCATCCGGCACGCGGGTGCCGACGTCGTCGCGGAAGATCTGGACCGAGTTCTGATCCGGACCCGCATAGGAATCCTGCTGCGGCTTCATGTCGACGGCAGTGATGCCGAGATTCTGGCGCCACTGCTCGGCAATGAACTGGGCGGCAGCCTGAATGGCTGGCCCCGAGATGCCGACGAAGAGGATCTTCGGCAGGCGCTCCGGACCGCCGTAGGTCGATTCCGCAAGCAGCTTCTTGGCAGCCTCCGGATCATAGGGATAGGGCTCGAAGCCGGAATTCTCCGCACCCGGGACCGCATTGAGGATCTGGTCCGCCTTCGTATGCGGCCCGTCGGGATAGGACGCCTTGAACAGGCCATCGCGATCGACGGCCATGATCAGCGCTTGGCGGACCTTCGGATCGTCCATCGGCGCACGAGAGATGTTGAACCAGAAGTGCTGGCTGGTCGGGATCAGCGGGCCGGCGGAAAATTCCGGGCCGAGATCCTGGATGATGGTCGAGGTGATCAGCTCGGTATGGGCGTTAAACTCGCCCGACTTGATCAGCGACGTCGCGGTGACATTGTCCTCGATCGAGGTGATGTCGATACGGGCAAGCTTCGGCTTCGGCCCGAAGAAGTTCTCATTCGGCTCGAAAGAGAGTTTGCCGGCGTCGATGTCAATGCTCGTCAGTTTGAACGGACCGGAGAAGACCGGCTTGCTATCGGGCTTATACCAATCGATGATCTCCTCACCGTCGCTGCCGCGCGACTGCGATGCCTTGGTGATCGGCGCGATGTGGTTTGCCAGGCGCATGAAGAAGATCGGGTCTGCGGCACCAAGCGTCACGACGACCGTTCCCTCGTCGGGTGTCGCGACACCGGTCAACTCGTTGCCGGAGCCGGCGGCGATTTCGGCATAACCCTTGACCCTGCTCAGCACCTGGTCGGCGCGCTGGTTCTTGGTGTTCGGCATCGAGGAGACTTCCCACGATCCCTTGACATCCGCCGAGGTGATCTTGCTGCCGTCGGAAAAGACGGCCTTCGGGTCGATCTTGAAGGTCCAGACTGTGTTGTCGGCCGATTCCCAGCTGGTGAAGACGTAGGGCTTGATATTGCCTTCGCTGTCGAAATACATCGGCGATGCCCACCAGATCGAATTCCAGCGGAACGTCCTGCCGCCGCCGCGCAGCGGCGACCAATCCTGGTCGAAGGCCGGATTTGCGACCTTCAGGACCTGGCCTTCATCGGCCATAACGATGCGGGCATTCATTCCGAATACGGTGAGGCCGACGCCGGCTGCAAGGCCGAGCTTCAGCGCGTTACGACGTGATATATTGGTTTTATCCGATTGATCAGACATGGCATTCCTCCCAGAGTGAATTCGGCAGCGCTCTCCCTGCACCTGCCAGGCGCAGCACAATCCGTTCCGTATCGTTCTCTCGTTATTGTAAATATGTCAACAAAAAATCGCAATTTCCATTCGAACAAAATTTTCTGCTGAAAATATATAAGTTATAACAAATAGATAACTTTTCGAGGCGACGTCACGGCATTTTGTCTTCTTGACAAAAGCGCGGCAATATAAAAGTTCTTTGCACTCCATCGCGACAGACGGATGACAATTGCAATGCGCAGCGCCCCGGTTCGAATACGGATCGGCAAGACAGGACGCGCCGAGGAGGGCGGAATGAGCCATCACAGGATTACAGGCGTTTTCAGCGCCTCCGCAACGCCGCTAACGGCAGACAACAGGCCGGATTTCGCCCTTTTCACCGACCATTGCCGGCAGTTGCTGGCCGAGGGGTGCCATGGCGTGGCGCTGCTCGGCACCACGGGCGAGGCCAATTCCTTCTCCGGCGCCGAGCGCCGTGCCATTCTGGAAGCAGCCCTGAAGGCCGGCATTCCCGCCGACAGGCTTTTGCCGGGCACCGGCGTCGTCGCCATTCCCGAGACTGTGGAACTCACCCGGCACGCACTGTCGCTTGGCGTCACCAAGGTGGTGATGCTGCCGCCTTTCTACTACAAAGGCGTCTCCGACGATGGTCTCTTCGCCGCCTATTCGCAGGTGCTGGAGAAGGTCGCCGACACCCGCTTGCAGGTCATCCTCTATCATATTCCGCAGGTCTCAGGCGTTCCGCTATCCATTCCGCTGATCGGGCGGCTGATTGCGGCCTTCCCGGAAACGGTCGTCGGCATCAAGGAATCCGCCGGCGATTTCAACAACATGCAGGCGATCATCGCCGCCTATCCCGGCTTCTCGGTGCTCGCAGGCGCCGATCCGCTGTTGTTGCCGCTGCTGAAGGCGGGCGGCGCCGGCTGCATCACCGCCACCTCCAATCTCGTGGCGAATTCGCTGCGCACAGTCTACGACCATGTCCATGACGAGGCGCGCGCCGCCGATGTCGAGGCGGCGCAGGCCCGCATCAACGCCTATCGCACGCTTTCCAATTCCTATGTCCAGATCCCGACCATCAAGGCGATGGTGGGACTGAAGACCGGCAATCCCGCCTGGAAGCGCACACGCGCGCCGCTGATGCCGCTCGGCGATGCCGACTATGCCGCACTCGCCGAAAGCTACGCCAAGCTGCCTTGAGGAGATCCGCCATGAGTTTTACCGGCCTGCCTCCGGAAGCCGTCCCGACCCTGATGACCGGGGCCATCACCCCTCACCCCACGGTCGAGGGTCGAGCGGATGCCTATCTGCCCTCCCCCTGCATCCAGAACCATGCCGCAAATCTCGCCTTTCTGCCCGACGGCACGTTAACCTGCGTCTGGTTCGGCGGCACGATGGAAGGCATGGGTGATATCTCGATTTACATGTCGCGCCTAGCGCCGGGCTCCGAGCGCTGGTCCGTGCCGGAAAAGATGAGCGACGATCCGGAGAAATCCGAACAGAACCCGTTGATTTTCAAGGCTCCAGACGGAAAAATATGGCTGCTGTATACCTCGCAGACTTCTGGAAATCAGGACGGCTCGGTTGTCAAATGCCGGATTTCAGGCGATGGCGGCCAGACCTTCGGCCCGGTTCGTATCCTCTGCGACAGTCCCGGCACCTTCGTTCGCCAGCAGATCGTCGTCAACGGCAGGGGCGACTGGCTGCTTCCGGTGTTCCGCTGCGTCGGCCTGAACGGCCAACGCTGGAGCGGCGATGCCGATACGGCTGCGGTGCTGGTGTCGCGCGATGGTGGCGCCAGCTGGCAGATGGGCGATATTCCAGACAGTATCGGCGCGGTGCACATGAACATCCTGCCGCTTGGCGGCGACGAAATGATCGCCTTCTATCGCAACCGTTTCGCCGAAGAGATCCTGTTCAGCCGATCATCCGACGGCGGCGAGACATGGAGCCCGCCCGAGCCCACGGAATTGCCGAACAACAACTCCTCGATCCAGGCCACGGTCCTGAATGATGGAGCAATCGCAATGGTTTACAACCATTCGAATGCCGCCATGTCGGATGCACGGCGCCAGTCTCTCTATGACGAAATCGAGGGTGGCGAGGCTGGAGAGACCGCCGTCTTTGCCGATAGCAGTGCACGCAAGGCTGTCTGGGGGGTTCCGCGTGCGCCGCTGAGCCTGGCGATATCGAGGGATGGCGGCAGAAGCTTTCCGCATCGCATCGATCTCGATACCGGCGACGGCTTCTGCCTCAGCAACAATTCGAAGGATTCGCTGAACCGCGAATTCTCCTATCCCTCGATCGTCCAGGGCGGCGACGGCAGGCTCCATATCGCCTACACCTATTACCGGCGCGCCATCAAATATGTGCGCCTCGCCCAGCAATTGCTGCCGTAAACAAAGCGGCAGCCGGAAAATTGTCATCCTGCATCGCTCGCATGCGAAAGGATGTGGGATGACAGCGGGCGTGGGGTTGACTGACAGGAAAATTGACAACAGGGTCGGACAATTCAACGCCGCCGCAAAGATGATGGCCAGTTGGGGTCTGACATGTCGTTTTCATCATGATGGATTTCATAAGACGCTGATATCTTTATCGATACGAGCACGGCAACGCCGCCTTGAAGCGCGCGACAGAGCGCACATCGGATGATAAAAAATTCCGCTCGCTGGAATGCCGGCTTGACATTTATCTTACAACTTTACATTAAAGAGGGCGACGATAGTGCCGCAAGATCTTGCAGGGAGGACCGGTTCATGGCCAGCTTGGATTCGCCAATCACGATAGTTCGGCCGCATCTGATCGAATTCGGCGTCGGCACGGCGGGAAAGCTCGGCAAATGGGCGACCGAAAAGGGCTATCGGCGCACGCTCGTCATCTCCGATGCTTTCAACGCCTCGCGCATCGACGTGCTGGAGCTGAAGGGCGAGGTATCCGTCTTTGCCGAAGTGACGCCCGAGCCGGATACGGCCAATCTCGAAAAGGTCCTGGCGGCGGCAAATCGCGCCGATGCCGAGCTGATCGTCGGCTTCGGCGGCGGCAGCGCCATGGACCTGGCAAAACTTGCCGCCGTGCTTGCCGGCTCCGCCCAGACGCTGCACGAGGTCGTCGGTCCGAACAAGGTGCATGGGCCGCGCAAGGTGGCGCTCGCCCAGGTGCCGACGACATCGGGCACCGGCAGCGAGGCCGGCATCCGTGCGCTCGTGACCGATCCGGCGACGATGGCAAAGCTTGCCGTCGAAAGCCTGCATATGCTGGCCGATATCGCCGTCATCGATCCGGCCCTCACCTTCAGCGTCCCTGCCCGCACGACGGCCGCCACCGGCGTCGATGCCATGGCCCATTGCGTCGAGGCCTTCACCAACCGCAAGGCCCATCCGATGGTCGACATCTATGCGATCGAGGGAACGCGCCTCGTCGGCAAATATCTCGCCCGCGCCGTCAGGCACGGCAACGACGCCGAGGCGCGCGCCGGCCTCTCGCTCGCCTCGCTTTACGGCGGCTTCTGCCTCGGCCCGGTCAACACCGCCGGCGGCCATGCGCTCGCCTATCCCCTCGGCACGCGCTGGCATGTCGCCCACGGCGCGGCAAATGCGTTGATTTTCCCGCATGTTCTCGCCTTCAATACACCGTCCGCGCCTGAGAAAACCAAGGCGGTGATGGAAGCGCTTGGGTGTGAAACCTCCGGCAACGTCACCTCCGTCTTCGATGCGGCTTACGCTTTCTGCGCCGAACTCGGCATCGAGATGAAGCTTTCCGGTCTTGGCGTGCCGGAAAGCGATCTCGACGCCATGGCCGACGACGCCTTTGCCATTCGCCGTCTGCTCGATAACAATCCGCGCGATCTCACGCGCGCCGACATTCGCTCGATTTATGCGGCCGCTTTCTAGGCGACAAAGTTTTCAGAAGGAATTCGATCGATGGACAGGAATGCGAAAGTCGCCGTGACGCTCGGCGATCCGGCCGGCGTCGGCCCCGAGGTGATCGTCAAGGCGCTCGCAGCCCTTCCGAGGGAGGAGCGCCGCGATTTCGTCATTGTCGGCAATGTCGAAGCGCTGGAGCGCGCCGACCGCGTCACCGGCACCGGACTGCGGTTCGGGCCTGCCGATGCACCCGGTGACGACAGGATCGCGGTCGACGAAGTCGCGCTCGGCGCCGCCCTTCCCGAGATCGGCAGGGTCAGCCCCGTCGCCGGCGATGCCTCGGTGCGCTATATCACCCGCGCCGTCGATCTCGCCATGTCGGGACAAGCCGATGTCATCGTCACCGCGCCGATCAACAAGGAGGCGATGAACCTCGCCGGCCATCACCATGACGGCCATACCGGGCTGCTCGCCCATCTCACCGGCTCGAAGAGCTCCTTCATGCTGCTTGCCTCCGAGCGGCTGAACACCATCCACGTCTCCACCCATATCTCGCTGAAGGGCGCTATCGAGCGCGCCAAGACCGAGCGGGTGCTGGCAACCATCGAAGCTGGCCATAGCCACTTCCTGCGGCTTGGCAAAACAGCGCGCATCGCCGTCGCCGGCCTCAATCCCCATTGCGGCGAAAACGGCCTGTTCGGCACCGAGGATACGGAATTCCTGGCGCCCGCCGTCGAGCAGGCGCAGGCAAAGGGCATCGACGTCGTCGGTCCGATCTCGGCCGATACGGTTTTTGCCCGCGCCTATAACGGCGCCTTCGATCTTGTCATCGCCCAGTATCACGATCAGGGCCATATCCCGATCAAGCTCGTCGCTTTCGACACCGCGGTCAACGTCTCGCTCGGCCTGCCGATCGACCGCGTCTCGGTCGATCACGGCACCGCCTTCGACATCGCCGGCACCGGCAAGGCCAACCACGTCAACATGCTCTCGGCCATCGCCTATGCCCGGCTGATGGCCCGCTCGCCGCGGCGGGAGGTGTGATTGCGGCTTCTAGAAGGGCCGACTGGTGCCGATCGCCGACACAACGATTTCGAACTTCGTTATGACACCTAATAGCAGAGCCGGACTCTGTCGTTCAGGAACGTCCCGCCATTGACGCACCAGCATTCCGCGCGTACATAGCTAGACAGTCTAGCCAGGAGCAGAATCGATGGAATGGCAACTGCAGGACGCCAAAAACCAATTTTCGAAGGTCGTGCAGAAGGCCCGACAAGAAGGGCCGCAGGTGGTGACCGTGCGGGGCGAACGCACGGCCGTCGTTCTGTCCGCCCGCGACTACGACGCCCTGCGCGCCGGCAGGCCGACGCTCGTCGACGACCTGCTCGGCGGCCCCGCCTGGGACGATGAGTTCGCCGATGCGGTCGAAGCACGCAACAAGACTCCAAGCCGCGACGTTGCCTTCTGATGTATCTGGTCGATACCAACATCGTCTCGGAGGCGCGACGCGGCACGCCGCAGGCGGTCTCCTGGCTGCGCTCCGTCGATCCGCTCACCATCCACCTGAGCGCGCTGACGCTTGGCGAGATCATGCGCGGCATTGCCCTCAAACAGAAGTCGGATCCGAAGACCGCGGCCCATCTCACCGAGTGGCTGCGCAAGCTGCGTTATGATCATGGTGACCGGATCCTGCCGGTGACCGACGAGATCGCCGTCGAATGGGGCGGCATCGCCGCCATCCGGCCGCGTGGCGATATCGACGGGCTGATCGCCGCAACCGCAATCGTTCATGATCTGATTGTCGTCACTCGCAATGTCGGCGATTTCGACGATACCGGCGCAGCGGTGATAAATCCATGGGAGACGGACGCGTGAACAGTCGAGGCCGCCACCTCCTTGTTTAAAAAGGCCTCCTGTGCCTTTGGACAAGGGCCTTGGCTACGTCGGGCCGAGAATTATTGTCGGTTGCGTTTGGTGGCAGCATCATAGTCTGCTGACCAAGCCTCATCTGGCCGGCGTTTTGATCTGCTCTGCGGAAACGTTGATTGCACCGCCAACCCCATCACATGCCGAACAAACGGCGATCCCAGAAAACCGGTTGGTGAAGGCTTGCCGTGATCGACGGGAATTCCGGGTGGGCCGGATTGATCAATATGTTGTTGTCGACGCGGGCGACGACGCTTGGCACCAGCAGGATGGCGCTGCGTTTTTCCTGGCACCATTTTTCGCCGAAAGCCTTGCTGACGTTTGCCGGCATGCTGTCGCAGCCGGGCAGCGCGGGTTCGGAGAAGACCTCGTAGCTTAGCCCACGCGGCAGGGTGATCGTGACATAGTGCTGATTGGGCGGCAGCCTTCCGCTGCCATGGACGAGCTTTTCGAGCAGTGCGGTCGAATAATGCTCGCTCGTATAGATGATCGGGCTGCCCGACGTGTTCCACCGCCCCGGCGCGATGGTCGAGCCGGTGGCGTCGAAGATCGGATAGTTTCCATGGGGATCTCCGATGCGAACGGATGTCAGCGTACGATCAAGAACCTGTGCGCTCACGCAGCACTGCCGTATTTCAGGCTTCCGAGAATATCGAGCACGAGCTCGCCGCCGATCTCGCTCTGAATGACCACGTCGATGGGCCGCCTGTCCTCAAGCATTGCATGCGGCCGAAACAGGAAATCGCGGGCCTCGATCTCGGTCTGCCAGACATCGAGCGCCTGACCCCAGACACGCGCGAGACGGGCAAGCTTTATGCCTTCATCTGAGGAGAGCCGATGCTTGGACTTGCGCCGTTCATAGGTGGCCTTCGGAACCAGCCGGTATTTGAACTGGGCGTCATCAGGCGCCAGAAGCAGCGCCATGCGGTCGAGCGCCTTGACCGGCAATCCTTCCTCGATGCTGGAGAGCAGGCCGAAGGCCGAACGCGATACCGGCTCCCTGGCGGGCAGCCCGAGAACATCGGCGATACCGGCAAATCCCATCATGGTAACGGCTCCTTTTCACTTGAGGCTATATTTAGTCTCAAGTGATCCTGTTATCAAGTGCACCGTTCCGGTTTTTGATCCTCGCCAGCCGAGCAGCGGATTGCCGCAGGCGCACTAGATCGCTATCTTCCCCGAAGGCACACGAACAGCAAAGGAGGTTGCCTATGTCACCGCGGGACGCCTGATCCAGCAATATCAACACTTCTGCCTTTCCAAGGGCATCGATTTCATACGCATCGAATCCGTACGGCCGCATGATGCTACCACGCTCTTCTGCAGCGCTGGAATGCAGCAGTACAAGCTCCTCTTCTCCGATCCCTCCCATAGTGGAACAGTCGCAAACAGCCAGGCTTGCCTGCGCATGGGCGACCTCGACGAGATCGGCGACGGAACCCACCTTCTCCACTTCACCATGCTCGGCCTTTTCTCCTTCAGGGAAATGACCGTCGGCAACGCCATCGATTTCTGGCTCGAGTTTCTGGGAACGCTCGGACTTATGCCGGATCATGTGACGATCCATCCCGACCGTCTGGTGGAATGGACGCCGCTCTATGGCGGGTGCGTGCCCATCGCGCCGGATCCGGAATGCATGTGGAGCGATGGCAGCATCAGCGGATACTGCACCGAGTTCTATAAAGATGGCATCGAGATCGGAAACATCGTCAATCCGCTCGGAACCTGCATCGACGTCGGCTTCGGTCTCGAGCGTCTCGACATGATCATCAACGGCACGCCGCAAGACGATGCGCTTGGGACACTGTGCGAGACGGTCATGACCATCGTGGAAAGCGGCTACCGGCCGGGTAACAAGGAGCAAGGATACGTCTTGCGGAAACTGCTCCGTCGCATCCACAAGATGGGCGGCACGCTCGATCACCCCTTCTTCACGGAAGAGGTCGAACGCCAGAAGCGGCTGCGCGCCAAATATCTGCGTCTGCGTGACCGCCATTCCGAGATGAGTCCCGACTGGTGGTTCGACACTCATGGCATCGATCTCTCCGACATCCGTGAAAGCACGGAGGAGTAGCAAGAGGCAAGGCCTCCCGCAGATAACATCCGGGGGCCTTGTCATATCCTGGAAAGCGTCAGCGTTTCGGCGCCCGCATTGAACGCTTTCAGCTCTGCCCCGGCTGCAGCCGACGGAAAATCCGCTCGATCTGGGCAACAGCGGCAAAAAAGACGATGCCGGAGAAAGAGGCGAGCACGACGGCGGCAAAGAGCCTTTCCGCCTGATAGTTGAATGTCGACTGGATGATGACGGCGCCCAGCCCCTGGTTCGAACCGATCCACTCCCCGACAATCGCGCCGATCACACAGGTGGTTGCCGAAATGCGCAGCGACGCAAAGAGCAAGGGGGCAGACCGTGGGGCGCGCAGGCGCCAGAACGTCTCCCACCGGCTCGCCGAAAGCACATGCATCAGGTCAAGCTCGCTCGCAGTCGCCAGATTGAGGCCCCGGGCCGTATTCACCAGGGTTGGGAAGAAGCAGATCAGAGCGGCGATGATGACCTTTGGCAGCATGCCGAGGCCGAAGATGAGGATGATAATCGGCGCGAGCGCCAGCACCGGGATGGTGTTGAAGAGCAGGACAACGGGAAAATAGGCGGCCTGGAACCGCGGATTATAGACAAAGGCAACCGCCAGGATCACAGCGAGACTATTGCCCAGGAGGAAGCCGAGGCCCGCCTCACCCCATGTCGGGACGGCGTTCGACAGCAGGAAGCGCCATTCGATGCCAAGCGTACGCAGGATCGCCAGCGGCGTTGGAACGATATAGGACGGAACGCCGAGGGCCGGCACCAGCCATTGCCAGGCGAGGAGCAGCGAAAGGGCACCGATCACAGGAAGGCTGATCGCCTCGGTGAGGGATAGCGGACGGTGCGTCATGCAGCCGAACTCCCCTGCTGCAACAATTGGCGCAGATGGGCGGCGGTCTCCTGGACATCGAGACTCTCGCGCCGACAGAGCCCACGCTCGTCTTTCAGCGGTGCAAGGTCGATCAGCGCCTGGACGCGGCCCGGATTGGCCGCCAGGACCAGCACGCGTCCGCCGAGATAGATCGCCTCGACGACGCTGTGGGTGACGAACAGGATGGTCGTGCCGGTCCGGCGCCAGACGTCCAGAAGCTCGTCGTTCAGTCGTTCACGGGTGATCTCGTCGAGCGCACCGAAGGGTTCGTCCATGAGCAGGATATCCGGCTCGCATTGAAGCGCGCGCGCTATGGCGACGCGTTGGCGCTGGCCCCCGGACAATTGATGCGGATAGCGGTCGGCCAGATGCGACAGGCCGACCAGTTCGATCCAGTGGTCGGGCCGCGGATCGACCGATCGCGAGACGCTGTTCTTCCCCACCTGCAGCGGCAGCGCGACATTCTCCCTCACAGTCCGCCACGGCAGCAGCGTTGCGTCCTGAAAGACGAAGGCGACCTCGCGCCGCCGGCGCGCCTCCGAGGCTGTCCTGCCGAGCACCGACAGCCGCCCGTCGAGCGGCGGGAGAAGATCCGCCACCGCACGCAGCAAGGTCGACTTGCCACAGCCGGAAGGACCGAGAATGGTCAGAAACTCGCCCCTGCCGACGCTGAGATCGACGCCGGACAGAATGCGGGTCGTCTCGGCGGTGCCGGCATAGCCGACAGCCAGATCCTTGGTTTCGATGGCCGCTGCTTCAGGCAAATCCGCTCTCACGCAATCTTCGGACGGTCGTCCGCCGTCATGTCGAGTATCTCAGTCGTATAGCAATCCTCCAGCTTCGGCGCGCCGCTCTTGAACTGACCGATTTTGTCGTAGACGGAAATCTGCTCGGCAAGCGCGGCCGGATCGAAGCTGCCCCAGCCATCCCTACCGGTCGCCGTGTCAAAGCTCAGCGACAGGATGCGCGACACCGTCTTCAGCTCTACGGCAAGGTCGAGCTGCGGATAGGCTTCCACCGTCAGTTTGACTGCCTCTTCAGGATGTTCATGCGTCCAGGCCCAGCCCTTGGCGACGGCACGCAGCACCTTTGCCAGTGTCTCGGCATGGCCGGTCACGGCATCGTCGGTGGCAAAATAGACGTTGGCGTAGGAGGGCAGGCCCGTGTCCTTCATCATCAGATCGATGCGATCGGGGCCGATGATGGAAAGGGCCTGCGTGTTGGTGATCCATCCGGTGACGGCATCGACCTGGCCGGTCATCAGCGGCGTCATGTCGAAGCCGATATTGGTGATGGTCAGGCTCGAGGGATCGATATTGTTCTTCAGCAGGATGGCATCGAGCACATAACGGGCCGTCGGCTGGATGCCGATGCGCTTGCCGATCATATCCTTGACGGTGCGGATTGGCGCCTTGGGCAGCGAATAAAAGGCGAAAGGCGCCATGCGGAAACCGCAGGCGAAGATCTTGATCGGCACGCCGGATGAACGGGCTAGAAGAAGCTGTGCCGAATCCGAGAATTGGCCGAGCTGCGCATCACCCGTGATCACGGGCGGCACCGTTGCAGAATTGGGACCGCCGGGGGAAAACTCGACATCGAGACCCTCGGCCTGGAACAGGCCCTGCTTGACTGCGACGATATCGCCGATCTGTCCGTTGCTCATCAGCCAGTCATATTTGATGACGACCTTGGATGCGGCGGCTTTGGAGTGACGCGGCACGAACACGCTGATCCCTGCCGTCGCTGCAGCAAGGGCAAAGGCTCCGCCCTTCAGGACGGTACGCCTGCCGACCACGATTTGTTTGTCATCCCCGCTCATTTTGCTTGCCTTTCCCCTTGTTGGATTTTTGGACGACCGGCCGATTGCGCTCGCTATTGCGGGTCGATGTCACCGATCGGGCCGCCTGCGGACCACGCATAGATTTCCCAGAGATTGTCGTCAGGATCGGCGAAATAGACGCATCGCGCGTTCCAGACATAGTCCTGCGGCGGCGCATGGAAGAGCACGCCCGCAGCTTTCAGCTCCGCATAGGCAGCATCGACCTGCTCTGGCGAGGCGAGTTCGATGGCTGCGCAGGCCTTGTGCGCACCTGGAGGGGCACGGCGGCTTGAGACACCGGTATTCTCGGCGATATGCTCGATCTCCCAGAGCGCCAGCGTCACGCCCGCCCCTTTAAAATCGGCAAAGCCGGGAGCACGGCGGCGCGGTTTGAAGCCAAGACGCTCGACATAGAAAGCCGATGCTTTGTCGATATCCTCGACCAGGAAGCAAATGTCGGTAATCGGATTGGTTTGGGCAAAAGCGGTCATATGGGCCTCCTGATGGGAAAAGCCTCGCAGACCGCAGCCTCAAGAGATTTCAAATTCGTGCGGTTGTCTTTCGCAAAGCTGCTGATCTGTCATCGGCAAGAGCCGGCTCAAAGACGGACCGAACGCTGGTATTCTTTCGGGGACGCCCCCATCAGACGGCGAAAGACGCTGGAGAAATGCGCCTGGCTTGAAAAGCCCGTGGCATAAGCGATGTTTGCGAGCGTCTCCTTGCCATCGGCGAGGTAAAGCCGTGCTCGTTCGATCCTGCGTTCGAGAACGAAGCGATGCGGCGCCAAACCCGCCGCCCGTTTGAATTCCCGGCTGAAGTGAAAGGGGCTCATATGGGCCACCCCGGCCAGCTCCTCGACACTCAGATCGGATTTGCCAAGCAGGTTCTCGATGTAATCGATCACACGCCGGAGATTGTCCGATGTCAGCGGACGATCGCCGGTTTCAGGTTTGGCGCCCAGCAGTTTTACGACGCAGCAGGCGAGCGCCATCCCCAGATGCTGCATCAAAAGCAGGTCGTCGCGCCCGGTCTTCTCGGCGGCAAATGCGAGGGAGAGCGCGACCTGCAGCGTTGTCGGATCAGTCGTCGCGCTGAGCGCGTCACTATCCCAATGCTCGGGATCGAAGCGAGAGCCCCCGATGCCGCTGTAAAGCGCAGGTGACTGGAAGATCGAGATATAATCCGCCGCATCGCCCTCGACTTCGAGGACCGTGGCGGCCGGTTGAAATCCCAGGGTGAACGGCGGCCTCTCAACCTTGCGGAATGCCCCGCTTTCAAGCCGATAGGCATATTTGCCGTGCGCCGTGCGGTTGATCGAAATTCTATGAAGGGAGCCCCTCGAAACCATTTGCCCCGCGGCGCTGCGATAGGTCTCGACGATCATGTCGCGTTGAACGAAGGCCTTGTAGCCTCCGAGGGATGGCCGGCTTATTGAGAAAATCTGCGGATCGATATCGGGCATTGTTTCATTCTCCCGGCAGGGGAGAAGCAAGTTGCGCGCCAAGTGGAGCGAAGCTTCGCGCTAGATATCAACGTCGCAGCATAAAACCCGACGGTGCCCATGAAATCGTGACTTTACGCCTGCTGTCGCGCCACGCGGCACCGCGGCCTAGCAGGAGTTCACCTTCGGCAAATTTGGTCGCATGCGCAAGAATTATGCAGTGCATATTCTTCTTGATCGGTGGCTGCAGACTCATCTGACCGCTCTGAAAACCGCCAAGCCTCCGAAATCATTCCCGCTCGCGGGAAATCGCAGCCAGGGATGAGCTTTCGCTCCATCCACTCTTTTCCCCCGGAGATCGTTCTTTTGGAAATTCGTTCCTATCCACCGGCATTAATCCATTTAATCTATAGACATAATTAATTGGAGAGAAATTGCGATGAGTATCGAAAAGTCTGAAAAGGGTCTCGGAAGGCGAGATCTGCTGAAACTGTCTGCCGCGGCCGGGGTCGCCGTCGCCGGTGCATCCCTCATCGGGCAGAAGCCGGCTTTTGCCGCCGGCGAAGAACTGTCGCTGAAAGGCAAGCGCATCGCCATCAGCGCAACCGGCACCGATCACTTCTTCGATCTGCAGGCCTATAATGCCCAGATCGAGGAGGTAAAGCGCCTCGGCGGCGAGCCGATCGCCGTCGATGCCGGACGCAACGACGGCAAGCTGGTCTCGCAGTTGCAGACGCTGATCGCCCAGAAGCCGGATGCAATCGTTCAAATCCTGGGCACGCTCAGCGTCATCGATCCCTGGCTGAAGAAGGCGCGCGATGCCGGGATCCCGGTTCTGACCGTCGACGTCGGTTCGACCAATTCGATCAACAACACCACCTCCGATAACTGGGGCATCGGCAAGGATCTGGCGCTGCAGCTCGTCTCCGATATCGGCGGCGAAGGCAATATCGTCGTCTTCAACGGCTTCTACGGCGTAACCCCCTGCGCGATCCGCTACGACCAGTTGGTTAATGTCGTCAAATATTTCCCGAAGGTGAAAATCCTCCAGCCGGAACTGCGCGACGTCATCCCGAATACCGTGCAGGACGCCTTCACGCAGATCACGGCCATCCTCAACAAATATCCGGAAAAGGGGTCGATCAAGGCGATCTGGTCAGCTTGGGACATTCCGCAGCTTGGCGCGACCCAGGCCTTGGCGGCAGCCGGGCGGACAGAGATCCGCACCTACGGCGTCGATGGCAGCCCGGAAGTGCTGCAGCTCATCGCCGATCCGAATTCGCCGGCTGGCGCCGATGTCGCCCAGCAGCCGGCGGAAATCGGCCGCACCGCCATTCGCAACGTCGCCAAGCTGCTCGCCGGCCAGACACTACCGCGCGAGACCTATGTTCCGGCACTGCTCGCCAACAAGACCAATGTCGGCGAAGTCACCAAGAAGCTCGGCATCGGCTGACATTGAACCCGAGCGATCCGATCATCGCCGCATCGCTCGGAATCTGCTCGCCCGGAGAGATCGACATGACGGCCATTTCGTTGAAGCAGCCGGTGACGGCACGCGACGACATCATCCGCTTTGAAGGCATCGTCAAGCATTTCGGCGGCGCGCAGGCGCTTGCCGGTGCGTCGCTGATCGTCAGGCGCGGCACCATCCACGGTCTCGTCGGTCAGAACGGCGCCGGCAAGTCGACGCTGATCAAGCTGCTGGCAGGTCTTCACCAGCCGGATGGCGGCCGCATCGAGATCGAAGGGCAAACATTCGACAGGCTGACGCCGCATCTTGCCGAAGAGCTCGGCATCCACTTCATTCACCAGGACCGGCTGCTGGTGCCGACCTTCACCGTCGGCGAAGCCCTGTTCCTTGGCCGGGAACCACGCATCGCGGGCACACCGTTCCTCGACCGGCGACTGATGCAGCGCCGCGCATCTGACATTCTCAACGACTATTTCGGCATCCGGTTGCCGAACGCCGCCTTGATCGGCGAATTGTCGACCGCCGAAAAGCAGATCGTGCAAATCACCCGCGCCCTCCTCAATCAGCCAAAGGTGCTCGTCTTCGACGAGCCGACGGCCGCATTGGTGCGCCGCGAGGCCGATATCCTCTTCCGGCTGATCCGCCGTCTGCGCGACGAAGGCGTCACCATCATCTATATCTCGCATTACCTGAACGAAATCGAAGAGCTCTGCGACCACGTCACCGTGCTGCGCAACGGGCTGGACGTCGCCTCCCTGCCGATCGGCGACACCTCGGCCGGCGCGATTGCGCGGCTGATGGTCGAACGCGACATCAAGGAGATGTTTCCAAAGCCGGAAGTGACGCCGGGCGAAGACATCCTCAAGGTCGAGCAGCTGTCGGCGCCGGGGAAATATAGCGACGTGAGTTTCACGCTTCGCCGCGGCGAGGTGCTCGGCCTCACCGGCCTGCTCGGCTCCGGCGCAAAGGAGCTGGTCCGCGCTCTCTTCGGTCTGGAGACCCCGGCTTCCGGCCATATCGAGATCAGCGGCAAGGCTGCCCGTTTCACCAATCCCACCCAGGCAGCCGGCCGCGAGATCGCCCTGGTGCCGGAAGATCGGCGTCGCCACGGCGTCGCGCTCGACCTCAGCGTCGCGGAAAATATCAGCCTTTCGAGCCTTGGCCGCTTCACGCGTTTCGGCTTTCTTGATCGCAGACGCGAACAGAGAGAAGTCGACGGTCTGATTACGCGGCTGCAGGTGAAGACCAATGGCCGCGATGCCCTGCTGCGCACGCTTTCGGGCGGCAACCAGCAGAAGATCGCCATCGCCAAGTGGCTGAGCCGCCGCTCCGAGGTCTATCTCCTCGACGAACCAACTGTCGGCGTCGATATCGGCTCCAAGGTCGAGATCTATACGCTGATCGGCGAACTGGCGGCGCGCGGCGCCGGCGTCATCGTGCTGTCTTCGGATCTGCCCGAACTGATCGGCATCACCGATCGCATCCTGGTGCTCTTCCGCGGCCGCGTGGCGCGGGAATTCATCTCGTCGGAGACCACGGCAGATGCGGTGCTCGCTCAATCGACCGGATCATCCGAAGGACAACGCCATGTCGGCTGAAGTGGAATTCGCGCCTTCCGGTTTTTCCGCTGCGGAACCGCCGCCCCGGCCGGCCGGCAATATTGCCGCTGCGGCATTGCGCTTCGGATCGCTGATCGCTTTCGCCGCCATTCTGATCATCTTCTCGCTGACCGCACCCTATTTTCTCAGCATCGGCAATATCGGCAACGTGCTCGGTCAATCGGCCATCTCAGGCGTGCTTGCCATCGGGTTGACGATCGTGCTGATCGCAGGCGGCTCCAATGTCGTCACCGGTGGCATCGACCTGTCGCTCGCTGCCAATATGGGTCTCAGCGCCGCCGTCTATGCGAGCCTGACGCAACTCGGCTACGGAGATGCGACGGCGATTGCCGCGACAATCTTGACCGGCGCCCTGATCGGCTCGGTCAATGCAATCGCCGTCGTCTATGCCGGCATCGTGCCGCTGCTGGCCACGCTTGCCGTCATGAATGTCGTCGCCGGCCTGGAGTTGGTGCTGACCGGCAATACCGTCCTGCCGGCCTCGACACCTTTCCTATCGGCGCTCTCGGCCTCGGATCCTTTCGGCATCCCGGTTCTTGCCTATGTGCTCCTCGGCTTCACGGCGATCACCACGGCGATCGTGCAATATACCCCGCTCGGCCTGCGTCTCTATGCCGTCGGTGAGTTCCCGGATGCGGCGCGTGCCGCCGGCCTGCCGCTTCGCCGGCTGCTCGCCGGCGCCTTCGTCGCCAGCGGCGTCTCCGGCGGGATCGCCGGCATCCTGTCGGTTTCCTATCTGAGCGGCAGCACGACCGGCGCCGGCGAGATGCTGTTGCCCGTCGTCGTGACGGCCCTGCTCGGCTCGGTCTTTTCGCGCCGGCTGGTTCCGACGATCACCGGGACGCTGCTTTCGGCCCTTTTGGTCGGCTTCCTGGTCAACGGTTTCCAGCTGCTGAACATTTCGAGCACGCTGGTCAGCGGCGTCCAGGGTGTGCTCATTCTCATCGTCGTTTCCGCAACCACGCTGCTGCGCCGACAGGAGGCCTGACATGTCGCTCCAGACCCCTCCCCTCGCCAGCATCGGCTTGCCGCGTCTTATCGCTGGCGGCCTGGTGCGCTATGGGCTGATCCTCGCCCTGGTTGCGGTATTTGCCGCCTTTTCCGTGGCAACGCCGACATTCCTGACGCCTGCGAACCTGCAGAGCATCCTGGTCAACAATTTCACGCTGCTTGCCATCGTCTCCGTCGCCATGACCTTCGCCGTCGGGTCGGGCGGCATCGATCTTTCGGTGGGAACGGCGATGGATTTCGCCAGTTTCGCCTTCGTTTCGCTCGTCCTCGCCGGGCAGCCGGTGGCAGTCGCCGCACTCGCGGGACTGGCCGCCGGAGCGTTCGTCGGTGCCTTCAACGCGCTGCTGATTTCAGGGATCGGCGTGTCGCCATTCCTCGCCACGCTCGGCACGCTGTTCATCGGCCGCAGCGTTCAGCAGCTGCTGACCAATGGCGGCAATCCGGTCTATCTGCCGCCGAACGGCGTGCCGGAAGCCTTCCGTTTTCTCGGCCATGGCACGATCGCCGGCTTCCCGGTGCCGCTTGCCGCTGCCATTGTCGTCATTGTAGCCGCTGCGGTCGTTTTTGCCCGCACGCGTTTCGGCCGCGTCATCCTGTCGATCGGCATCCAGCCGGGGGTCGTGCGCTATTCCGGCATCGCCGCGCCGGCCCATGTCGCGGTGACTTTCATCCTGGTCGGGTTGATCGCGGCAATCGCCGGCCTGATCCTGACCGCAACCGTCACCACCTACATTCCCTCCTCGGGCAATGCCTTCCTGCTGAATGCAATCGGCGCGACCTTCATCGGCACGACGCTCAGCCCACTCGGGCGGCCGAATGTCGGCGGGACCGTTCTCGGGGCGCTGCTGCTCAGCATCGTCGCCAATGGCCTGCTGCTGACCGATCTGAACTTCTACTGGCAGCAGGTCGGCACGGGAACGTTGATCTTCGCCGTGCTCGCCCTGAGCTTCATCAACAGAAAGACCGCCGGCGCCGCTTAAGAGAAGTCGCAACTGCGGTGGTATCCTCGGAAGCGGTTCTATCCCGCCGAGGCGTCCGAAATCATTCTGGATACGGCATTCTTCCAGCCGATGATCTTGCCCTGCCGCTCGGTCTCATCCATTGAAGGGCTGAAGCGGCGGTCGCAGGCCCAGGCTTTCGCAAAATCCCGCTTGCCGGGCCAGATGCCGGCTTTCGAGCCGGCAAGCCAGGCTGCGCCCAGCGCTGTCGTCTCGCGGATCGCCGAGCGATCGACAGGGTTTCCCGTCATGTCGGCCAGGCACTGCATGGTCCAATCCGAATCCGCCATGCCACCATCGACGCGCAACACGGTTTCCAGCTGGTTGGCGCCCCAGTCTTTCTTCATCGCCACCAGCAGGTCGAGCGTCTGGTAGGCGACGGATTCAAGCACGGCGCGGGCAAATTCCGCCGGCCCGCTGTTTCGCGTCAGGCCGAAGATCGCGCCGCGCGCCGCTGGATCCCAGTAGGGCGCGCCGAGGCCGGTGAAGGCTGGGACGATATAGACCTGCTGTCCGGGATCGGCCTTGGCGGCAAGCACTCCTGCCTCGGATGCCTGGCCGATGATGCCGAGGCCGTCGCGCAGCCATTGCACGGCAGCACCGGCGATGAAGATCGAGCCCTCGAGCGCATAGGTCGTCTCGCCGTCGAGCCGGCAGGCGATCGTCGTCAGCATCCGGTTGGAGGAGGAAACACGATCCCGGCCGGTGTTCAACAGGGCAAAGCAGCCGGTGCCGTAGGTGGATTTCATCATGCCGGGCTCGAAGCAGGCATTGCCCACGGCCGCTGCCTGCTGGTCGCCGGCGACCCCGAGGATCGGAAGTTCCGCGCCGAACAGAGCCTTGTCGACGCGGCCGAAATCATCGGCGCATTCCCTGACCTCAGGAAGCATGGCGGCCGGAATGCGGAGAATGCCGAGAAGTTCCTCGTCCCAGGCACCGTCGTCGATATTGTAGAGCAGAGTCCTCGATGCATTGGTCGCATCGGTGGCATGCACGCGCCCATCAGTCAGATTGTAGATCAGCCAGCTGTCGATCGTGCCGAAGCAGACATCGCCGGCCTCGGCCTTCTCACGCAGGCCATCGACATTGTCGAGCAGCCAGCGCAGCTTCGTTCCGGAGAAATAGGGGTCGAGCAGCAGCCCTGTCTTGGCGCTGAACAGCTTCTCGTAGCCGTCTGCCTTCAGGCTCTCGCACATTTCTGCGGTGCGCCTGTCCTGCCAGACGATCGCGCGGTGAAGCGGTTTTCCTGACCCGCGGTCCCAGACGACCGCCGTCTCGCGCTGGTTGGTGATGCCGATCGCGGCAATGTCGGCCGCATCAAGTCCAGCATCGACAATCGCCTTACGCACTGTGTCGACGACGGACTGCCAGATTTCGGCGGCGTCGTGCTCCACCCATCCAGGCTGCGGATAATATTGGGTGATCTCCGCCTGCGCCGAGCCGGCCATTTTCATGTCGCCATCGAAGATGATGGCGCGCGACGACGTCGTGCCCTGGTCGATTGAAAGAATATAGCCGCTCATATCCGTCTCCGGCTCGCACGAAGCCGCTCCGCCTGCAGAGGACAGCAGGACGCGGACGTTTCATGAGAGAAAGATTGTGGGTGCCACCGGCTTGCTGCCGGTGGCAGGAAGTGATGGCCGGAAGCCTCGTCGCCTCCGGCCGGGTCCGCCTTACTTCTTCTGCCAGCTCTTGACGAGTTCGTCGTAGTTGACAGTGACCGGCTTGTCCTTCTCGTTCTCGATCTTCAACTGCGGGGCAAGGTTGCCGTTCTTCACCGCATCCGCGTTCCAATAAGCGAGATCATGCTCCTCGGCGAGTTTCGGGCCGATGTCGCCCTGGACCTTGGCGCGTTCCAGGCGCTGCAGCACCTTTTCCTGCTCGGAGCAAAGCGAGTCCATCGCTTCCTGTGCCGTCTTGGCGCCGGAAGAAGCATCGCCAATCGCCTGCCACCAAAGCTGAGCGAGCTTCGGATAGTCAGGAACGTTCGTACCGGTCGGCGACCACTGAAGGCGGGCCGGCGAACGATAGAATTCGATCAGACCGCCGAGTTTCGGCGCACGATCGGTGAAGGACTTGTGATCCAGCGTCGACTGGCGAATGAAGGTCAGACCCATATGGCTCTTCTTCACGTCGACAGTCTTCGAGGTGACGAACTGCGCATAGAGCCAGGCCGCCTTGGCGCGGTCGTCAGGCGTGGACTTCATCAGCGTCCACGAACCGGCGTCCTGATAGCCGAGCTTCATGCCGTCCTTCCAGTAGACGCCATGCGGGCTCGGTGCGAAACGCCATTTCGGCGTGCCGTCCGCGTTGACGACCGGCAGGCCTTCCTTGACGAAGTCGGCGGTGAAGGCCGTGTAGGTGAACATCTGCTGGGCGACTTCACCCTGCGACGGGACCGGGCCGGATTCGGAGAAGGTCATGCCCTGGGCGGCAGCCGGTGCATAGGCCTTCATCCAATCCAGATATTTCTGGATGGAATAGACCGCGGCAGGGCCGTTGGTATCGCCGCCGCGCGCCACGCACGAGCCGACCGGACGGGAGTTCTCGTCGACCTTGATGCCCCATTCATCGACGGGCTTGCCGTTCGGAATGCCCTTGTCGCCGTTGCCGGCCATCGACAGCCAGGCATCGGTGAAGCGCCATCCGAGCGATGGGTCCTTCTTGCCGTAGTCCATATGACCGAAGACCTTCTTGCCGTCGATCTCGCGGCCGGTGAAGAACTCGGCAATATCCTCATAGGCCGACCAGTTGACCGGCACGCCGAGATCGTAGCCGTACTTCGCCTTGAAGTCCGCCTTGTTCTTCTCGTCGTTGAACCAGTCGTAACGGAACCAGTAGAGGTTCGCGAACTGCTGGTCAGGCAGCTGGTAGAGCTTGCCGTCAGGCGCCGTGGTGAAGGACTTGCCGATGAAGTCGTCGATGTCGAGGCCGGGATTGGTGACATCCTTGCCTTCGTTGGCCATCCAGTCGGTCAGCGAGCGCGCCTGCTGATAGCGCCAATGGGTGCCGATCAGGTCGCTATCGTTGATATAGGCGTCATAGATGTTTTCGCCGGACTGCATCTGCGTCTGCAGCTTCTCGACCACGTCGCCTTCGCCGATGAGGTCGTGAGTGATTTTGATGCCGGTGATCGCCGTGAAGGCGGGCGCCAGCACCTTCGATTCGTATTCATGGGTCGTGATCGTTTCGGACACAACCTTGATGTCCATGCCGGCGAAAGGCTTCGCAGCATCAACGAACCACTGCATTTCCTTTTCCTGGTCGGCGCGTGGAAGCGTCGAGAGATCGCCGACTTCCTTGTCGAGGAACGTCTTGGCCTCGTCCATGCCGGCATAGGCCGAAGCTGTCATTGCCAGCAGCAAGCCTGCTGTCGTCGTCAATAAGTGCCTTCGCATAATATCCTCCCAGGGTTTGCGATTGCAGTTACGTCTCAGGCGGCCAGTACCCCCGGCCATCTGTCTTCTCCTTGCCGTCACACGTAGCGGAAGACGCCGATGGCGTAGACCACGGAGATGGCAAGAGCCCACCACAGGTTGGGCCCACCGAGCCCAAGCCATGCAAGATGAATGAAAGCGCTGCCCAGCAGCGAAATGAAGAGCCGGTCGCCGCGCGTCGTCTCGAACCGCAGCACGCCCGTGCGCGGCGAGCCGCCCGGCGAAAAATATTCCCAGACGCTCATGGCGATCAGAAGCGCCAGGATCGTCAGGAAGAACAGCGTCGTCGGCAGCGTCCAGGCCATCCAGGAAAAATTCATGACCGTCTCCTCCTCAAACGCGCCCGAGCGCGAAGCCCTTGGCGATGTAGTTGCGGACGAAATAGATGACGAGCGCGCCCGGAATGATGGTGAGCACGCCAGCCGCCGCCAGCACGCCCCAGTCCATGCCCGAGGCGGAGACCGTTCGCGTCATGATCGCCGAGATCGGCTTTGCCGCCGTCGTCGTCAGCGTGCGGGCCAGCAGCAGCTCGACCCACGAGAACATGAAGCAGAAGAAGCCCGCGACCCCGACGCCGCTCGCAATCAGCGGAATGAAGATCTTGATGAAGAAACGCGGGAAGGAATAACCGTCGATATAGGCGGTTTCGTCGATCTCCTTCGGCACACCGGACATGAAACCTTCGAGGATCCAGACGGCGAGCGGCACGTTGAACAGGCAGTGGGCAAGGGCCACGGCGATGTGCGTGTCGATCAGGCCGAAGGCCGAATAGAGCTGGAAGAACGGCAGCGCGAAGACCGCCGGCGGCGCCATGCGGTTGGTCAGCAGCCAGAAGAACAGGTGCTTGTCGCCGAGGAAGCGGTAGCGCGAGAAGGCATAGGCTGCCGGCAGCGCCGCCGCGACCGAGATCACCGTGTTCATCACCACATAGATGATCGAGTTGATATAGCCGTTATACCAGGATGGATCGGTGAAGATGACCGTGTAGTTGCGCAGCGTCGGGTTCGTCGGCCAGAGCGAGAAAGCGCCGGTGATCTCCGAATTCTCCTTGAAGCTCATATTGACGAGCCAGTAGATCGGCAGGATCAGGAAGACGATGTAGATCGTCGGAACGAGCCAGGAGAGGCTGCCTGCAGGTTTGTATTTGTTGCTCATATCTCGCCCTCCCTTTCAGCTCGCGTCGTCGCTGCTGGTCATCACGGTGTAGAACACCCATGAGAGCAGCAGGATGATGAGGAAGTAGATGATCGACATTGCCGCCGCCGGGCCAAGATCGAACTGGCCGACTGCCGTCTTCACGAGGTCGATGGAAAGGAAGGTCGTCGAGTTGCCAGGCCCGCCGCCGGTGACGACGAAAGGCTCGGTATAGATCATGAAACTGTCCATGAAGCGCAGGAGGACGGCGATCAGCAGCACCCGCTTCATCTTCGGCAGCTGAATGTAGCGGAAGACCGACCAGCGCGAGGCGCCATCGATCTTGGCCGCCTGGTAATAGGCATCCGGGATCGAGACCAGGCCGGCATAGCAAAGCAGCACGACGAGGCTTGTCCAGTGCCAGACGTCCATGACGATGACGGTCACCCAGGCATCGATCGGATCGCGGACATAATTATAGTCGAGGCCGATCGCTTCGAGGGTGTGGCCGAGCAGGCCGATATCGACGCGTCCGAAGACCTGCCAGATGGTGCCGACGACGTTCCACGGAATGAGCAGCGGCAGCGCCATCAGCACCAGGCAGACGGGAACGCCCGGTCCTGATTTCGGCATGTTGAGCGCGATGAAGATGCCAAGCGGAATCTCCAGCGCCAGGATGATGAAGGAGAACAGCAGATTGCGCTGCAGCGATTCCCAGAAGCGGTCGGAATGCAGGGTCTGGACGAACCAGTCGGTACCAGCCCAGAAGAACTCGTTGTTGCCGAACGTATCCTGCACCGAATAGTTGACGACGGTCATCAGCGGGATGACGGCCGAAAACGCCACGAGCAGCAGCACCGGCAGGACCAGAAACCAGGCTTTGTTATTCCACGTCTTCTGCATGGCTCAGGCCTCCCTGCCGACACGCCAACTGTCGGCGTAGATGCTGATGGCGGACGGATCGAAGGTGACGCGGGCATCCGCGGGAATGTCGGCGTCTTCAGGCACGACGATGGCGATCGGCTGGCCGGCAAAGCGGGCGCGCACGATCTTCTGCCGGCCGATATCCTCGACCTTGCTGACGGTGACCGGCATGCCCTCCCGTCCCAGGCGAATGAATTCGGGGCGGATGCCGAGTTCGGTTTTGACCGTGCCTGATGTCTTCGGCGCGTAATCGAGCGTCAGCGTCTCGTCTCCGACCTTGACCGCGCTGCCCTCGATTGTCGCTGGCATGAAATTCATACCCGGCGAACCGATGAAGTAACCGACGAAGGTGTGGCTCGGCCGCTCGAAGAGCTCGGCCGGCGTGCCGATCTGGACGATCTGGCCGTCATACATGACGACCACCTTTTCGGCGAAGGTCAGTGCTTCCGTCTGGTCGTGGGTGACATAGACCATGGTGAAGCCGAACTGCTTGTGCAGCCGCTTCAGCTGCGAGCGCAGCACCCATTTCATATGCGGATCGATGACGGTCAGCGGCTCGTCGAACAGGATGGCGTTGACGTCGTTGCGCACCAGTCCGCGGCCGAGCGAGATCTTCTGCTTCTGGTCGGCCGTCAGGCCCTGCGCCTTGCGCCTGGCCCAGCCGGCAAGATCGATCATTTCGAGGATGTCGCGGACACGCCGGTCGACATCCGCCTCGGCCACGCCGCGGTTGCGCAGAGGAAAGGCGAGATTGTCGTACACGGTCATCGTGTCGTAGATGACGGGAAACTGGAAGACCTGGGCGATGTTACGGCTCTGCGTCGAAAGGTTCGTGACATCGTTGCCGTCGAACAGGATGCGGCCATGTGAGGGCTGCAGCAGGCCGGAGATGATGTTGAGCAGCGTGGTCTTGCCACAGCCGGAAGGACCGAGCAGCGCATAGGCGCCGCCATCGTTCCATTCGTGGTCGACTTCCTTCAGGGAATAATCCTTGTCGGACTTCGGATTGGCGCCGTAGGCGTGGCGGATATGGTCGAGCGTGATGCGTGCCATTGTGCTCTCCTATACCTTTCCGGCCGCAGCGATGGCGCGGCCGTCGCTGCCGAAGGCCATCAGGTGGCGGGTGTCGAGAAAAGCTTCGACCTCCATGTCGGGATCGATGTCGTGAATGCCATGCGCCAGCATCACCCAGCGCACACCGTCATATTCCAGGTGAACGAAGCTCTCGGAGCCGGTGATCTCGGAAACCAGCGTGCGCGCCTGCAGGCGGGCCGCATCGCCGGTCTGCGGCGCAAGGCCGAGATGATGCGGGTGGAAAGCGATGGTGACGGGACCATCTGGCACGACGGCCAGATGCGAGGGAACCGAGATCGTGACCCCGCTCGGACGCGTGAACACATTGCCGGATTTCGTGACGTCGAGGGTGTTCAGCGGCGGATCGGCGAAAATGCCGGCGGTGGCGAGATTGACGGGTCGGCGATAAACCTCGATCGTCGGCCCGAACTGGGTCACCCGGCCCTGGTTCAGCGTTGCCGTGTTGCCGCCAAGCAGGAGCGCCTCGGAAGGCTCGGTCGTCGCATAGACGAAGATCGCGCCGGATTGGGCAAAGATCTTCGGCAGTTCCTCGCGCAGTTCCTCGCGCAGCTTGTAATCGAGATTGGCGAGCGGCTCGTCCATCAGCACGAGGCTGGCATTCTTGACGAGTGCGCGCGCGAGCGCCGTGCGCTGCTGCTGGCCGCCGGACAGATTGAGCGGGGTGCGGTCGAGATAGGGCGTGAGCTTCAGCAGCTCGGCCGCCTTGCGCACCTCACGGTCGATCGTGGCGGCATCCTTGCCCGATATGCGCATCGGCGAGGCGATGTTGTTGTAGACGGTCAGTGCCGGATAGTTGATGAATTGCTGGTAGACCATGGCGACGTTGCGCTTCTGCACCGGCATGCCGGTGACGTCAGTGCCGTCGAAATGGATCGAGCCGCCGGTCGGCCGGTCAAGCCCCGCCATCAGCCGCATCAGAGAGGTCTTACCCGCGAGCGTCGGCCCGAGCAGGACGTTCAGCGTGCCTCGCTCGAGAACCAGATCGGTCGGATAGATATGATAGTCCGCGCCCACCATCTTGGCAGCGTTTCGCAGTTCCAGCATTCCGATTCCCGTGCCTCCACGCATCGGGGACCACATGACTCCTACCCGGCCATCGCCGGCATGGCAGCCATGTACTCCTCCAGTGACTGGGCCTGCTCCTTCGAAAGGCGCAGACCATCCTTTGTTCTCCTCCACAGCACGTCTTCGGCGTGCCGGGCCCATTCATGTTCGACGAGATAGGTGACCTCTGCCTCGTAGAGATCGCCGCCGAACAGCCGTCCGAGATCGTCGATGCCGCTGGCATCGCCAAGCAGCGCCTCGGCCCTGGTGCCATAGCGGCGCACCAGCCGGCGGGCATGCCGATCGGCGAGGAACGAATAACGCCGCTTCAGCTTGGCGACCTCCGCTTCGTAACCCCTGACCGCGAAGTCGCCGCCCGGCAGATGGCTTTTGGCCGTCCACGGGGCGCCTTTGGCGCCGATCGAAGCACCGATCTTCTCCAGCGCATGTTCGGAAAGCCGGCGATAGGTGGTGAGCTTGCCGCCGAAGACGTTGAGCAGAGGCGCAGCGGCACCTTCGCCTTCCAGCTTCAGCACATAGTCACGCGTCGCCTCCTGCGCCTTCGAGGCGCCATCATCATAAAGTGGCCTGACCGCAGAATAGGTCCAGACGATATCCTCCGGCCTGACCGGCTCCTTGAAATATTCAGACGCTGCATTGCAGAGATAGATGGTCTCCTCCTCGGAGATCCGGACATCCCGGGGATCGGCGGTATAGTCGCGATCCGTGGTGCCGATCAGAGTGAAGTCGCCCTCGTAGGGGATGGCGAAGATGATGCGGTTATCGGGATTCTGGAAGAAATAGGCTCTCACATCGTCGAATTTCTTCTTCACGACGATATGGCTGCCCTGGACGAGGCGGACATGATGGGCTTCGTTCTGGCCGATGGCGGAACGAATGACATGGTCGACCCAGGGACCGGCGGCATTGACCAACATGCGGGCTTGATGGTTGTCATTGCGACCGGTGAGGGTATCGGTGGTCTCGATATGCCACAGGCCATTCTCGCGCCTTGCCGACACCACCTTGGTGCGCGGCATGATCAGCGCGCCCTTGTCGGCGGCATCGCGGGCGTTCAGCACCACCATGCGGGCATCGTCGACCCAGCCGTCGGAATATTCGAAGGCCTTGGAAAACAGCGCCTTCAGCGGCTTGCCGGCCGGATCGCGGCGCATGTCGAGCACGGCTGTCGGCGGCAGCAGCTTGCGACCGCCGAGATGATCGTAAAGG
Organism: Rhizobium sp. WYCCWR 11128; assembly: GCF_013416305.1. Lineage (NCBI taxonomy): Bacteria > Pseudomonadati > Pseudomonadota > Alphaproteobacteria > Hyphomicrobiales > Rhizobiaceae > Rhizobium > Rhizobium sp. WYCCWR 11128. The sequence continues at coordinate 4,510 of NZ_JACCEZ010000018.1, read as the reverse complement.
AAGAGGCCAAGCCGGATCAGCCAGGCCGGACGGATACCGCCCTTGTGGTAGGGCAGTACGAAACGCAGCGGCCAGATGATGTGCGGCGCCATCGCCCAGAGGATCTCGCGCTCCATCAGCGATTCACGCACTAGGCGGAACTCGTAATGCTCGAGATAACGCAGGCCGCCATGGATCAGCTTGGTGGCGCCCGACGAGGTACCCGAGGCGAAATCGTTCATTTCCGCCAGCGCCACCGAATAACCGCGCCCGACGGCGTCGCGCGCAATGCCGCAGCCGTTGATGCCGCCACCGATGACGAATATGTCGTGAATATTTCGGCCCAATTCCCCCTCCGAGCCCGCCGTCGATTTCGCATCGCACAAAACTTGCGCAATTGCGAAAGTAACAACAGTTAAAACGAAAGGAATACGAATGTCAAACGAATGTTTGCGAGGGACCGCTGTCTAGCGAAATCTGCCGTTCGTTTCGATCAGTTTCACATTGTTTTCGAGGCAGAGATTGCGGATCGACGGCACCGGACAGTGATCGGTGATGAAGGTATGAACCTGGGAAAGCTGGCCGATCCTGACTGGTGCGGTGCGTTCGAACTTCGTCGAATCGGCAACGAGAATGACATGTCGGGCATTGGCGATGATGGCCTGGGCGACCTTCACTTCGCGAAAATCATAGTCGAGAAGCGCGCCGTCGATATCGATCGCCGACGCGCCGATCACGGCGTAGTCGACCTTGAACTGGCGGATGAAATCGACGGCCGCCTCGCCGACAATCCCGCCGTCCGAACCCCGCACGACGCCGCCGGCAATGACGACCTCGATCGCCGGGAAAAGACGTAACCTATTGGCAACATTGATATTATTGGTGATGACCATCAGCTCGTGATGGTCGGCGAGCGCCTCGCCCACCGCCTCGGTCGTCGTTCCGATATTGATGAAGAGCGAGGCCCCGCTCGGGATCAGCTCGACCGCGGCAATGCCGATCGCCTGTTTCTCGGAAGCGGCGATCTGGCGGCGTGCTTCGTATTTGACGTTCTCCGTCCCGCTCGGGAATGTGGCGCCGCCATGGATGCGTGTCAGCACCTGCGCATCACAGAGATCGTTGAGGTCCTTGCGGATCGTCTGCGGCGTCACCGAAAAGCGGGAGGCGAGCTCCTCGACCAGCACCCTGCCGCTCGACTTCGCAATCGCCACGATTTCAGTTTGCCGGTCGGTCAAGAACATGAGCGCGCGCCTTTCGATCTGCTTTCGTTTTAAAGAAAGCGAACGGCTGCGCAATGCCTAACTGTTACCAGGCCGCCTTCACGGCCTGAATTCGACGCTACCGCTTCCGCATCACGTTGACGACGAGCACGCCGAGGATTGCCATGACGCCACCGACCGCGCCCAACGCCGTCGGCGTTTCGCCCAGCCAGACGAACCCGATCAGCGTGGCGACCGGGGGAACGCCGTAGAGGAAATTCGAGGCACGGGCGGCCGTCAGCCGCTTCAGGGCGATTGCCCAGGTGAGGTAGCCGATCGCGGTCGGAAAGATAACGAGATAGGCAACGCCCCAGTTCACCTCCGCCGGTGCGGCGGCCAGCGCCTGAATCGTCGCCGGGACGGCCGGAAACAGCGGCACGGAACCGATGAGCAGGATCCATGCAGTGACGGCAAGCGCCGGCAAGCGCCCGAGCAGCGGCTTCTGCAGCACGCTGGCGATCGCCGAGCAGAGCGCTGCGCCAAGGATGAGGACGGCATTCGGATCGAGCTTGAAGCCGCCGTCGGAAGCGACCGCAATCAGCGCCACGCCGCCAAAGGAAACCGCGGTGCCCACCCAGCCCCAGCGGCCGAAGCGCTCGCCGAGCGCGAATGTGGCAATGAGGGCGGTGAAGACGGGCATGGTGTTGATGATGAAGCTCGCCGGTCCTGCCGCAACGGTCTGCTCGCCGGTGTTCAGCAGAACCGCATAGGCGGCGATGAAGAGCACGGCGGCAACGGAGAGGCGGAAAAAATCGCGTTTTTCCGGCATCGGCCGATAGATGACGAGATAGACGAGGGCGATGACGCCGGCTGCCACATAGCGCGCCGTCGCCAGTTCGATCGGCGTCAGTGGTCCGAGACAGATGCGGATCACCACGAAGGAGGAAGCCCAGGAGAGGATGGTGACGACGATCGCCGCAAAGGCCACCAAATCGAACCCGCCTTGCTGTTTCGTCGAAACCGGTACGCTTGCCGCCATGCTCATTTTCGCCTCCATATGTTCCTGCGACAGTGATTAGGCCTTCGATGCGTGCTTGAAAAGCATTGCAATCGATGATCAAATGTGCGTATGGTTCACAGCTCGCCAGTGCTTCCACCGCTCGATACGCTCGAGACCTTTGCCCGCGCCGCCCGGCTCGGATCGTTTTCGGCTGCGGCCGAGGAAAGCGGCATCACCCACGGCGCAGTGTCGCGGCAGGTCTCGCGCCTGGAGCGCTGGATGGGCGTGCGCCTGTTTGCCCGCGAAGCCCGAGGCGTGCGCCTGACGCCGGAAGGCATGCGGTTTTTCGCGCGGGCGGAAGAAGCACTTACGCTGCTCGGCAATAGCGGCGAACGCTGGCTGCCTCGCCGCAACAAGGCGGTGGTGCGCCTTTCGGTGACGCCCTCTGTCGCCTCGCTATGGCTGTTTCAACGCCTGCCGAAGCTCGAAGGAAACGAGCTGCATGTCGAGCTGACGCTCGAACACCGGCTGGCGGATTTTGGCGAAGGCACGGATCTTGCCATTCGCTGCGGCAAGGGACCATGGGCCGGCGTGCGCGCCCTGCCGCTCTGGCAGGAGAAGTCGTTTCCGATCGCCGCACCGGCGCTGGCGGAGCGGCTCGGGCAGCGTTCCGATGCCTTGTCGCTGCTCGATCTGCCGATCCTGCACGATTCGAATATTGAAGGCTGGCGGCGCTGGCTCTCCCGTGAGGGCGTCGACTATATACCGCGCGGCCATGACCGGCGCTTCGAGGACTACAATCTGGTGATCGATGCCTGCGCCCAGGGCCTCGGAATCGCGCTCGCGCGGCCGCCGCTGTCGGATGCCGCGCTGGCCACCGGGCGCGTCGTCGCCGTATCCGAGCGGACGCTCGATTACCATGTGGCCTTTCACCTGATTAGACCGGACGAGGCCCTGAGAAGCCCTGCCATCGAATTCGCCAGCCGCTTCCTGCGCGAGGCCGGCCATGACGAGACGACGATCGCTACTTTTATCGCACCCGGACGAGCGAAAGCGTAGGCGGATCGGACGGCCCGCGCTAGATCGAGCCAGTTGATCTCAGAGCAGACAAACGACGGCATCGCCGATGCGCAGGCCAAGGGAAAGAACCGCGGCGCCAGCCACTCGATACCAAGAAAGTCGAGGCCGCTGTGAAGCTTTTTAGTGCTGGAACTTCGCCGTCGGAAACTGCGATGCAACTTGGCCTAGCCGCTCAACTCTCTATCGCGGATGCACCGGCTAGGTGTCAGACGCTCCGAGCAACTGGATTTTCTTATGATACGCAACTCCTCGCAAAGCAGTATCCCGAAACACACGGTACGATCCGATGCAGAAAAAGCGCGCATTTGTGCCGCTAACAATGCAGACCTGTATCAGGCGATGTTCCGTGCCCATGGACTGCCTGATCAGCGAACCAGTGCATTTTGGTCAAGCGATGCGATCGCACCCCCCTACTATTCCAACATGACGACACTCGACCCGGATGCAACAGAGGAACAGCTGATTGAAATCGGTCGGCTGACAGATCGGCTAGGACGGCGACCTGGTTTCAAAGACGGGGTTTTCCAGGCTCGATCTCGTCAACAAAGGGTTCCAGTTGTTGTTTTCCGCATCATGGATTTGGGCTGAACCTCGCGGAATTTCAGTGCGTGCGCCTCAGGATTGGGCACGCATTCGCGATGCAGCGGCACTGGAGCGCTGGGAACATTCCTGGAAAGCGTCTGGTAGCCAGACCGATGCCAACGTCTTCACACCGGCCCTGCTTTCCGATCCCAACATACATATCTATGGCCGATGGGCCGGCGACGGTTTTGATGCGGGCTGCATCGTAAATCGATCAACCGCGGCTGTAGGGATCTCCAATATCTTTAACTTGACTGGTGCGCTGCAGGCCTTCAGGGATGCCATGTCGTTGGCCACTATCGCCTTTTCACCCGAAGTGCCGCTAGTCGGCTATGACAGTGGCGCAACGCTAAACGAAATGACAAAGCTGGGCTTCAGGTCAGTCGGCAAACTGAGGATTTGGCTACCTGACGACGGTTCCTAAGGGTCTTTCTCTATTTGTTATCCAGTAGCTTAGTTTGATGGGAAACCAACGCTCGCCCTCTATAGTGCTCCGGCGGCGTGCCGTAGATATCCCAGATCTTCAGATAGCGCCCGACCAGGATCTCGTCCTCGCCGGGCGTTGCCATTCGAATATCCATCATGTCGTGATCCGGCTTGGGCATGCGAGGGTGCGAAATCGAGCCTCAGACGAGATAACGTCCCCTGCCGCGTCGCGGCAGGGGACGTC
>NZ_JACCEZ010000017.1:0-108689 GCF_013416305.1 Rhizobium sp. WYCCWR 11128 | reverse complement strand
CGTTTCCGGGCGGCCCGTTGCGGCCCGCGCGGAAAGCGAAGCCGACGGAAATCGCAAGCGCAAGCGCCGCAGGCGCCGCCGCGGCCGCAACGGCAATGCCGAACAGCCGGTATCGGCAGGCGAAGCCGGCGACGAGGATGAGGACGGCGACGACGAGGGCGGCGAAGGTGATGAAAACACCGAAGCCACGCCCGAGACACGCGCTGAAAGCGAGGAATCGCAGCGCCGCAAGCGCCGCCGTCGCGGCAAGCGTGGCGGCCGTCGCAATCGCGCCGAGGATGGTTCCGAACTGACGGCTGGCGAAGCCGGTGAAGACAATGGTGGCGACGAGGACGAAGGCGACGACGTTTCGAACGACGGCGCTCCGGGCGAAGCCGTAGCGGTCGAAGCGATTGCCGAACAGGCCGACGAAGGCCAGGCCGCGATGGCAGCCGTGGAGAGCGCGCCTGTCATAACCGAAGAGGTGAAGCCCGCCCGTGCCCGCGGCCGCCGCAAACCGGCTGCAGCGCCGGTCGAGGAACCGGTTGCAGCGCCGGTCGAGGAACCGGTTGCAGAGACGGCCCCTGCGGTCGAGCCCGAACCGGAATTGGTGGAAGCCTCCGCCGATCTCGAAACGGCCGTTCAGGAAGAAGCAAAGCCGGTTCGCGCCAACCGCGAATCCAACATCTCCTCCTCCGAGCCGACGGTGAAATCCACCCGCGTCGAGAATGGCGAAGGCGATGACGGCAAGCCCAAGAAAGCCGGCTGGTGGCAGCGCCGTGGCTTCTTCTGAACGCTGATTTTCGGACGTAAACACTGAAATCCGGCCGCGGCGACGTGGCCGGATTTTCGTTTATGACGAGGGCTCGTGGCCGAGCTTGAATAACGTGGCGCAGATGTGTATATTTTGCGATATTCATACACATGAGGCGCGATCGTGCGGACAAATATAGATATCGATGATGCCTTGCTCGACGCGGCAATGACCGCCACCGGACTGGCGACAAAAAAGGCCACCGTCGAACAAGCGTTGCAAAATCTTGTCGAGAGGCACCGCCGTGGCAATGCCATCGCAAACCTTGCAGGAATAGGTTGGGAAGGCGACCTGGACGTGATACGTCGCGACCGGCCCGACGATAAACGGTGATCGTCGTCGACAGTTCGGTCTGGATTGCGCATCTGCGTGGGATAGAAAGCGCCGCCAGATGGCGGCTGCAGAACATCGAGGATCCGCTGGATATTGTTGTCGGGGACCTGATCCTTTTGGAAGTGCTTCAGGGCGCGCGCAATGAACGCCATGCAACGGTGGTCGAAGAAAGCCTACGCCAGTTCACAGTCCGCCCGATGCTTGGCGACAGCCTCGCCGTCAAGGCGGCTCGTAACTATCGCCTGCTGCGAGAACGCGGCATCACGGTGCGCAAGACCATCGATGTGATCATCGGCACCTTCTGCATTGAGGAAGGCTATGCGCTCTTGCACGATGATCGCGACTTCGATCCGATGACCGAGCATCTCGGCCTCAGGATCGCCTGACTTCAGAGAGCCCGATCGGACAGATCGGTTGCTCCCCATGGAAAGTGAGGAACAGGTGCTCTCGCCATCCTACCATCCCGACAGATGAGCGGCATCAACGGCCGCCATCGAGGGTAACGAGACGGCGCAAAGCGCTTCTATATCGCTTGGTTCCACTCAGCGAAGCGCGATCATCATCCCTCGGCGGCGATCAGGCGGCCGGGGGATAGAGCAGGTCGACGATATAGCTGGCGTCGAAGCGGGAATCGAGCATGCCGTAGGTGGAGCGCCAGCCGCCGGCAAGACGCGTCTCGATGAAGGCATCGGCAATGCGCCCTGCCCCCAGGCGATAGAGCTCAGCGGCACCGGCGGCGAGCGCCAGCTGCTCGACGAGCAGGCGCGCGGCGCCCTCATCCTGTTCGCACAGCGCGATTGCGGCGCGCAGCACGTCGATCGTCTTCTTGCCGGCGGGGCCAAGATCGCGGGCAAGGCCGGCAAAGACCGTTTCGAACAGATCCTTGCCGCGGTTGAGCACGCGCAGCACGTCGAGCGCCATGACGTTGCCCGAGCCTTCCCAGATGGCGTTGACGGGAGCCTCGCGGTAATGGCGGGCGATCGGGCGCTCTTCGATGTAGCCGTTGCCGCCGATGCATTCCATCGCCTCGTAGATCAGCGCGGGCGCGATCTTGCAGCACCAGTATTTGGCGACCGGCGTCATGACGCGGGCATAGGCCGCCTCCTCGGCGTTGCCGCGCGCCTTGTCGAAGGCGTCGGCTAGACGGAAGGACAGTGCCGTCGCGGCGGCGACATCGAGTGCCATGTCGGCGAGCACGCGCGTCATGATCGGCTGGTTGACGAGCATCTTGCCGAAGACGCTGCGGCCGCGGGTGTGGTGCACGGCTTCGGCGAGCGAGGCGCGCATCATGCCTGACGAGGCCAGCGCGCAGTCGAGCCGGGTCAGCGTCACCATGTCGAGGATGGTGCGGATGCCGGCATCCGGCCCACCGAGCAGGAAACCGAACGTGTCTGTAAACTCGACCTCGGAAGAGGCGTTAGAGCGGTTGCCGACCTTGTCCTTCAGCCGCTGGAATTGCAGGCCGTTGGCGGAACCATCCTCCAGAAGGCGCGGCACGAGAAAGCAGCCCATGCCCTCCTTCGTCTGCGCCAGCATGATGAAGGCATCGCTCATCGGCGCCGACATGAACCACTTGTGCCCGGACAGCCGGTAGATGCCCTCGCTGACCTTTTCGGCAGCGCTCCTGTTGGCGCGCACATCCGTGCCGCCCTGCTTTTCCGTCATGCCCATGCCGATGGTCACGGCGGATTTCTGCATGGCGGGCTTGTTCGACGAATCATATTTGCGCGAGAGGATTTTCGGCGCCCAGTCCTTCTGGACCGCGGGCGAAGCCGAGAGCGCCGCAACGGAGGCGCTCGTCATCGTCAGCGGGCAGAGATGGCCGGATTCCAGCTGCGACGTCAGATAAAACCGCGCGGCACGAACCTTGTGGGCCTCGTCCTTGGCTTCCGTATCGGCCTGGGGATCCCAGACGGAGGAATGCAGGCCGACCGACATGGAGCGGCGCATGAGCGCATGCCAGGCGGGGTGAAACTCGACGACGTCGACGCGTTCACCACGCGGACCGTGGGTGCGCAGCTGCGGCGCGCCCTGGTTTGCCATGCGCGCCATCTCCTGCGCCTCCGGCGAGGTGACGTAGCGGCCCATGTTTTCCAGGTCTTCGCGGATGCCGCGCGGCAGGGCCGCCGTCAGGTCGACGATCAGCGGATCGGACCGATAGGCGTTGATGCCGGACCACAGGCTCGGCTGGTTGAGTTCTGCGAGTTTGTCGTCAGTCCGGTTGGCGGAGGTCATAATTCGCTTCTAGTGTAAGAGCCCGGCAAAGGGAAACCGGAAGTTATGATTCGGTTCATTCTGCTCTATCGGAATTCGGGCGAAAATGCATGGGGACATAAGCCTTTGCCCACAGCACATGCTTGCCCCGGCGGGCAGCACTCTTTATAGACCCGCCAGACACAGCAAGAGGCAGGGTCATGGTCTTTTTCCCCCACCGCCACCTCATCGGCATCAAGGGCCTCACCGAGCAGGATATCACCTATCTTCTCGACAAGGCGGACGAGGCCGTCAAGATCAGCCGCCAGAGAGAGAAGAAAACGTCGACGCTGCGCGGGCTGACGCAGATCAACCTCTTCTTCGAGGCATCAACCCGCACGCAGGCCTCCTTCGAGCTTGCCGGCAAGCGGCTCGGCGCCGACGTCATGAACATGTCGGTCGGCAACTCCTCTGTGAAGAAAGGCGAAACGCTGATCGATACGGCAATGACGCTGAATGCGATGCGCCCCGACGTGCTGGTGATCCGCCATTCGAGCGCCGGTGCGGCCGCCCTTCTTGCCCAGAAGGTCTCCTGCTCGGTCGTCAATGCCGGCGACGGGCAACACGAACATCCGACCCAGGCACTGCTCGACGCGCTGACGATCCGCCGCGCCAAGGGCAAGCTGTCGCGCATCATCGTGGCGATCTGCGGCGACGTGCTGCATTCGCGGGTGGCGCGCTCCAATATCCTGCTGCTCAACGCCATGGGCGCCCGCGTGCGTGTCGTTGCGCCCGCGACTCTCCTGCCTGCGGGCATCGCCGAGATGGGCGTCGAGGTCTTCCATTCGATGAAGGAAGGGCTGAAGGACGCCGACGTGGTGATGATGCTGCGGCTGCAGCGCGAGCGCATGTCCGGCGCCTTCGTGCCTTCAGTGCGCGAATACTATCACTTCTACGGGCTCGACGCCGAAACGCTGAAGGCGGCCAAGGAGGATGCGCTGGTCATGCATCCCGGCCCGATGAACCGCGGCGTCGAAATCGCTTCGGAAGTGGCGGACGGGCCGCAGAGCGTGATCGCCGAACAGGTGGAAATGGGGGTCGCGGTGCGCATGGCCGTCATGGAGACGCTGCTCGTCTCGCAGAACCAGGGTCCCCGAAGCGATGGAATGATGGCATGAGCAACCCGATCGTCCTCAAGAACGTCCGCATCATCGACCCGTCGCGCAATCTCGACGAGGTCGGGACGATCATTGCCGAAAACGGCGTGATTCTCGCCGCGGGCCACAAGGCGCAAAACCAGGGTGCACCTGATGGAGCCGTCATCCGCGACTGCACGGGCCTTGTCGCGACGCCCGGCCTTGTCGATGCGCGCGTCCATGTCGGCGAACCCGGCGGCGAGCACCGTGAGACGATCGCCTCGGCGAGCCGGGCGGCGGCGGCCGGCGGCGTCACCTCGATCATCATGATGCCGGACACCGATCCCATCATCGATGACATCGCGCTCGTCGAATTCGTCAAGAAGACGGCGCGGGATACGGCCGACGTCAACGTCTATCCAGCAGCCGCCATCACCAAGGGCCTTGCCGGCGAGGAGATGACGGAGATCGGCCTGTTGATGCAGGCGGGCGCCGTTGCCTTCACCGATGCCCATTCCAGCGTCCACGACACGCAGGTGCTGCGCCGGATCATGACCTATGCGCGCGAATTCGGCGCCGTCGTCTCCTGCGAGACGCGCGACAAATATCTCGGCGCCAACGGCGTCATGCATGAGGGGCTTTTTGCCAGCTGGCTCGGGCTCTCCGGCATTCCAAAGGAAGCCGAGCTCATCCCGCTCGAACGCGATCTCAGGATCGCGCAGCTGACGCGCGGCCGTTATCACGCCGCGATGATCTCTGTGCCGGAATCGGTCGAGGCGATCGAGCGTGCCCGCAGCCGCGGCGCCAAGGTGACCTGCGGCATCTCGATCAACAATCTGGCGCTCAACGAAAACGACATCGGCGAATACCGCACCTTCTTCAAGCTCTATCCGCCGCTGCGCCCGGAAGACGACCGGGTGGCGATGGCCGACGCCGTTGCGAGCGGTGCGATCGATATCATCGTCTCCTCGCACGACCCGCAGGATGTCGATACGAAGCGCCTGCCCTTCGGCGAGGCAGAGGATGGCGCGATCGGCCTCGAAACCATGCTGGCGGCAGCGCTCAGACTTCATCATGGCGGCCAGGTGAGCCTAATGCGCCTGATCGACGCTATGTCGACCCGCCCCGCTCAGATTTTCGGCCTGAATGCCGGCACGCTGAAGCCGGGCGCTGCGGCCGATATCGCGCTGATCGATCTCGATGAGCCTTGGCTTGTCGCCAAAGACATGCTTCTCTCCCGCTCGAAGAATACGCCGTTCGAGGATGCGCGCTTCAGTGGGCGGGCGGTCGCGACATACGTCTCGGGAAAGCTTGTCCACGCAATTTAGAACCGACACGATCGCCGTCCATCCCGCAACGGGAGAAGGCTGACTCGAGGATAGGCCACGGAGAGGCTGAGGGGACATATGTTATCCAATCTCATGTCATGGCAGATCACGCTGCCGATCGCGCTTGCCGCCGCCGTTATCGGTTATCTCTTCGGCTCGATCCCGTTCGGCCTGATCCTCACGCGCGCCGCCGGCCTCGGCGACGTGCGCAGCATCGGCTCCGGCAATATCGGCGCGACCAATGTGCTGAGAACAGGAAACCGGACGCTCGCCGCGGCGACGCTGCTGCTCGATGCGCTGAAGGCATCGGCCGCGGCCTGGGTCGTCGGCTATTTCCTCGGTGAGGAGGCCGCGATCATCGCCGGCTTCTTCGCCTTTATCGGCCATCTTTTCCCGGTCTGGATCGGCTTCAAGGGCGGCAAAGGTGTCGCCACCTATATCGGCACCCTGCTCGGCGTCGCGCCGATCATGGTCGTGCTCTTCGCCGCCGTCTGGCTGGCGGTCGCCTTCACCACCCGCTACTCCTCGCTTTCGGCGCTGGTTGCCATGCTTGTCATTCCAGTTGCCCTGTGGATATTGGGCAATGAAAAGGTTGCGGCTGTCATGGCGATCATGACCCTCATCTCCTACTGGAAGCACAAGGCGAATATTTCGCGCCTGATGGGCGGGACGGAAAGCAAGATCGGGGCAAAGGGATAATGGATACGCTGAGCGCCGGACCAAAAGGCGTCGTGCTGACCGAACGGCAAAGAATTGCCTGGCTGCGTCTCATCCGTTCCGACAATATCGGCCCTGCCACCTTTCGTGACCTCATCAATCATTTCGGTTCGGCCGAGGCAGCACTTGCCGCACTGCCGGAGCTTTCGGCGCGCGGCGGCGCCACGCGGGCAATCCGCATCGCCAGCGAGGCCGAAGCGCATCGGGAGCTGGAGGCGGCGCGTCGCTTCGGCGCCCGCTTCGTCGGCATCGGTGAACCGGACTATCCGCAAGCGCTCAAGCAGATCGACGGCGCGCCGCCGCTTCTGGCCGTCAAGGGCGCGCTGGCCGCTGCCAAACGACCGGCCGTCGGTATCGTCGGCTCGCGCAACGCCTCGATCGCAGGCGCGAAATTCGCAGCGATGGTGGCGCGTGACTGCGGCCGGGCGGGTTACACCGTGGTCTCCGGCCTGGCACGCGGCATAGACACCGCTGCCCACCGGGCAAGCCTTGACACGGGCACGATCGCAGCACTCGCCGGCGGTCTCGACCAGCCCTACCCGCCGGAGAATATCGGCCTGCTCGAAGAGATAACCGGTGGCAATGGCCTGGCGGTGAGCGAGATGCCCTTCGGCTGGGAACCCCGCGCCCGCGACTTCCCACGCCGAAACCGGCTGATCGCCGGCATCGGACTCGGCCTCGTCGTCATTGAAGCGGCGACGCGTTCGGGCTCGCTGATCACGGCGCGGCTTGCCGGCGAGTTCGGCCGCCTGGTGTTTGCCGTGCCCGGCTCGCCGCTCGATCCGCGCTGCCATGGCACCAACGGCCTGCTGAAGGACGGCGCTTCGATCGTCACCGCACCCGACGATGTCATCGAGGCCCTGGCGCCGCTTGCGCAATTCGAGCTGTTCCCGTCATCGATGGCGGAGGATCCGGCGCCTGACGGCAAGGCAATGTCGGTGCCACCCGGCGATTCCGATCGAAACAGCATCATCGATGCACTTGGGCCGACGCCGGTCGAGGTCGACGACGTCATCCGCCATACCGGCCTGTCGGCATCCGCGGTCTATCTCATCCTTCTGGAACTCGATATATCAGGCAGGCTGCACCGGCATCAGGGTGGCCTCGTCTCGCTTTCCGATTGAACCTGGGTACACATGAGGCGGCGGCTTTGCTAATTGCCGAAACCCTGAGTCGACGACCTTCTGCAACCAATCTGGAATTGTATTTTCCAAGAACTCTCCCTTCGGCTGCAGCAGACGCAAGAGGTAAAATTGTAGCAAACCCCTTGACCGCGGCGATTTCCCTGTCCATGTCGGAGGGCCGATATCCATGTTGCGGTGTGTGTCGCGCTGGCTTCAACGCTGGCGTCGTTTCCTTTTTAGAGAATCATCATGAATGTTGTAGTGGTGGAATCGCCTGCCAAGGCCAAGACGATCAATAAGTATCTGGGTCCGGGATACAAAGTGCTCGCCTCCTTCGGCCATGTGCGCGATCTGCCTGCCAAGGACGGCTCAGTTCTTCCTGATCAGGACTTCGAAATGCTTTGGGAGGTCGACAGCGCCTCCGCCAAGCGCATGAAGGACATTGCCGACGCGTTGAAATCCTCGGACGGCCTCATTCTCGCGACCGACCCGGATCGCGAAGGCGAAGCGATTTCCTGGCATGTTCTCGACATGCTGAACAAGAAGCGCGCGCTCACCGGCAAGTCGGTCAAGCGCGTCGTCTTCAACGCGATCACCAAAAAGGCAGTGCTCGACGCGATGGCTGCGCCACGCGATCTCGATGTGCCTCTGGTCGACGCTTATCTCGCTCGGCGCGCACTCGACTACCTCGTCGGCTTCAACCTTTCACCGGTTCTCTGGCGCAAGCTGCCCGGCGCGCGTTCGGCCGGCCGCGTCCAGTCGGTGGCACTGCGCCTCGTTTGCGACCGCGAATCCGAGATCGAGCGCTTCATCTCGGAAGAATACTGGAACATCTCGGCGCTGCTGAAGACGCCGCGCGGCGACGAGTTCGAGGCGAGGCTGGTTTCGGCGAACGGCAAACGGCTGCAGCCGCGCGCAATCGGCAACGGCGAAGATGCCGGCCGGCTGAAGGCATTGCTCGAAGGTGCGAGCTACGTCGTCGACTCAGTCGAGGCGAAGCCGGTCAAGCGTAATCCCGGACCGCCCTTCACGACCTCGACGCTGCAACAGGCCGCCTCCTCCAACCTCGGCTTCTCGGCCTCGCGCACCATGCAGGTTGCCCAGAAGCTCTATGAGGGCGTCGATATCGGCGGCGAGACGGTCGGTCTCATCACCTATATGCGAACCGACGGCGTGCAGATGGCGCCCGAGGCGATCGACGCGGCGCGCAGCGCCATCGTCGACCAGTTCGGCGAGCGCTATATGCCGGAAAAGCCGCGCTTCTACTCGACCAAGGCGAAGAACGCCCAGGAGGCGCACGAGGCGATCCGACCGACTGATTTCTATCGTTCGCCCGACCGTGTGCGCAAATTCCTCGATGCCGACCAGATCCGGCTCTACGAGCTGATCTGGAAACGCGGCATCGCCAGCCAAATGGCGTCGGCCGAGATCGAGCGCACGACGGCTGAAATCACCGCCGACAACAAGGGCGAGAAGGCCGGTCTGCGCGCCGTCGGTTCGGTCATCCGCTTCGATGGTTTCATCGCCGCCTATACCGACCAGAAGGAAGATGGCGAGCAGAGCGACGACGGCGACGAGGATGGCCGCCTGCCGGAGATCAATGCGCGCGAGGCGCTCGCCAAGCAGAGGATCAATTCGACGCAGCATTTCACCGAACCGCCGCCGCGCTATTCGGAAGCCTCGCTGATCAAGAAGATGGAAGAGCTCGGCATCGGCCGCCCCTCCACCTATGCCGCGACGCTCGCGACACTGCGCGACCGCGACTATGTGACGATCGACAAGCGCAAGCTGATCCCGCAGGCCAAGGGCCGGCTGGTGACCGCCTTCCTCGAGAGCTTCTTCACCAAATATGTCGAATACGACTTCACCGCCGATCTCGAAGAGAAGCTTGACCGGATTTCCGCCGGCGAGCTGAACTGGAAGCAGGTGCTGCGCGATTTCTGGAAGGATTTCTTCGCCCAGATCGAGGACACCAAGGAACTGCGCGTCACCAACGTGCTCGATTCGCTGAACGAGGCGCTGGCACCCCTCGTCTTCCCGAAACGGGAGGACGGTAGCGATCCGCGCATCTGTCAGGTCTGCGGCACCGGCAACCTGTCGCTGAAGCTCGGCAAATACGGCGCCTTCGTCGGCTGCTCGAACTATCCGGACTGCAACTACACCCGCCAGCTCTCTTCCGAAAACGGCGGAGAAGCGGACGGTGCGGCACTCAACGAGCCGAAGAACCTCGGCACCGATCCGACGACAGGCGAGGAGCTGACGCTGCGTTCCGGCCGCTTCGGCCCCTATATCCAGCGCGGCGACGGCAAGGAAGCCAAGCGCGCTTCGCTGCCGAAGGGCTGGAAGCCCGAGGACATCGATTATGAAAAGGCGATGGCGCTGATCTCGCTGCCGCGCGATATCGGCAAACATCCCGAATCGGGCAAGATGATCTCGTCCGGCATCGGCCGCTATGGGCCGTTCCTCCTGCATGACGGCTCCTATGCCAATCTGGAAACCGTCGAGGACGTTTTCTCGGTCGGCCTCAACCGCGCCGTGACTGTTATCGCCGAAAAGGCGAAACAGGCCCCGGGCCGGGGTGCGCGCGGCACGCCGGCAGCGCTGAAGACGCTCGGCGATCATCCTGATGGCGGCGCCATCACCGTTCGCGACGGCAAGTACGGCCCTTATGTCAATTGGGGCAAGGTCAACGCTACACTGCCGAAGGGCAAGGATCCCCAGGCGATCACCGTCGAGGAGGCGCTTGCGCTGATCGCCGAGAAGGCCGGCAAGGCCCCTGCGGGCAAGGCGGCCAAGGCGAAAGCCAAGCCGAAGGCGGCCGCCGCCGAAGCCAAGAGCACCAAGACGGCTGCCAAGCCGAAGACAACGAAGGCGAAAGCGCCCGCGAAATCGAAAAAGGGCTGACGTGAGCAGAATACCGCGCGAGAGAACGAACCCTGCGGGCAAGCGCCCGGGCAAGACCGGCCGCGCCGGCAAGGATGCTCCCGCCGTCGAGCCGCTGAACATCGTCCACGGCGCGCTGCCTTCGCGCGAGGTGATCCTGCGCTTCATCGCCGATCATCCGCAGAAAGCGTCCAAGCGTGAACTCGCCAAGGCTTTCGGCCTGAAGGGCGACAACCGCGTTGAGCTCAAGCACATGCTGCAGGAGCTCGAGCAGGAAGGCATGCTGCAGAAGAACCGCAAGTCGCTGATCCGGCCCGGTGCGCTGCCGCCTGTCACCGTCCTCGATATCACCACGCGCGACAAGGACGGCGATCTGATCGGCCGGCCGGCGGAATGGCCGGAGGACCAGGGCGTGGCACCCGCCGTCGCCATCCGCCAGCAATCGCCGGCAGGCCGCCAGGGCAAGGGCAAGGCGCCCGTCGCCGGGCTCGGCGACCGCATCCTGGCGAAGATCTTCCCGGCTGTCGATCGCGGCGGGCCGGCCTATACGGCGCGGATCATCAAGGTGATCGACAGGCGCCGCGGCGCCTCGATGGGCGTTTTCCGCACTGCACCCGGCGGCGGCGGCCGACTGCTGCCGATCGAACGGCGCGGCGAGGAGATGGTGATCGATCCCGACTTCACCGGCGGCGCCACGGACGGCGACCTGGTCGAAGTCGAAATCGCCCGTCTCGGCCGTTTCGGCCTGCCGCGCGCCAAGGTGCTTTCCGTCGTCGGTTCCGTCGGTTCGGAAAAGGCGATCTCGATGATCGCGATCCATGCGCACGGCATCCCGCATGTCTTCCCGCCGGCCGTTATCGCCGAGGCGGAGGCCGCAAAGGCTGCGACCATGTCGCATCGGGAGGATTGGCGCGACGTGCCGCTGATCACCATCGACCCGGCCGATGCCAAGGACCATGACGACGCCGTCTATGCCGAGCTCGACCCCTCGCCCGACAATCCCGGCGGCGTCATCGTCACTGTGGCGATTGCCGACGTCTCCTGGTATGTCCGCCCCAATTCACCGCTCGACCGCGAGGCGCTGAAGCGCGGCAACTCGGTCTATTTCCCGGATCGCGTCGTGCCGATGCTGCCGGAGCGCATCTCCAACGATCTCTGCTCGCTGAAGGAAGGCGTCGACCGCCCGGCGCTCGCCGTGCGCATGAGCTTTTCCGGGGAAGGCCGCAAGATCGGCCATACTTTCCATCGCATCATGATGAAGAGTGCCGCCAAGCTCTCCTACCAGCAGGCGCAGGCAGCCATCGACGGGAAACCGGACGATCAGACCGGACCGATGCTCGAGCCGATCCTGAAGCCGCTCTGGCACGCCTATGAGGTGATGAAGCGCGGGCGCGACCGGCGCCAGCCGCTGGAACTCGATATGCCGGAGCGCAAGATCCTGTTGAAGCCCGATGGCACGGTCGACCGGGTTGTCGTGCCGCCACGCCTCGATGCGCATAAGCTGATCGAAGAGATGATGATTCAGGCGAACGTCTGCGCCGCCGAGACCTTGGAAAAGAAGCGTCAGCCGCTGATCTACCGTATCCATGACGGCCCGACGCTTGCCAAGCAGGAGATCCTGCGCGAGTTCCTGGCCACGCTCGGCATCTCGCTTGCCAAGGGCGGCAACATGCGCGCCAACAACTTCAACGGCATTTTGGCGAAGGCGGACGGCACGCCGCATCAGACCATGGTGAGCGAGATGGTGCTGCGTTCGCAGAGCCAGGCGATCTACGGCCCGGAGAATATCGGCCATTTCGGCCTCAACCTGATGAAATACGCCCACTTCACCTCGCCGATCCGCCGCTATGCCGACCTCATCGTCCATCGAGCCCTTGTCGGCTCGCTCGGCTTCGGCGAAGGCGGCATCACGCCCGAAGAAGAGGCGGCACTCGACGATATCGCCGCCGAAATCTCGACCTTCGAGCGCCGGGCTATGGCAGCCGAGCGAGAGACCGTTGACCGGCTGATCGCGCATCACCTCAGCGGCCGTGTCGGTGAGGAATTTGCCGGGCGGGTCTCGGGCGTGACAAAATCGGGACTTTTTGTTTCCCTGCCGGACTATGGCGCCGACGGTTTCGTCCCTATATCTACGCTCGGCAGCGATTATTTCATCTATGACGAGGCGCATCAGGCACTCTCGGGTGAACGAACAGGGCTCGGCTATCGCCTGGGCGATAGCGTCACCGTGAAACTTGCCGAAGCGATCCCGCTTGCCGGTGCACTGCGTTTCGAGATGATTAGCGAGGGCCGAGAAATGCCGGCTGCGGTGCGTTCCTTCCACAAGGCGGGGCGCCGCGACAGGGGCCAGGTTCGTAAGAAGCCCGGAACGAGGCCGCCGCGCGGACGGCACTAAAGCGCGTCGCAATCTTTCAGATTGGCTCCCCCGCGCTGTAGGTCCTTGTTTTTACGCGTGTCGTTATCGCGAAACCGCTGCACAGTTTGCGCGACATGTTTTAGATCCGAAGAGGAACATGCGATGAGCACACCGACCGATCCGGCCGTCCGCTACGGCGATACGCCCGAGGTCGAGCGTCCGCTTGGGCGCTCCATCATGCGCGGGCTGATGAACCGCTGCCCGGCCTGCGGCAACGGCAAGCTCTTTCGTGCCTTCCTGAAGCCGGCCGATCATTGCGCGGCCTGCGGCGAGGCGATGCATCACCAACGCGCCGACGACCTGCCGCCCTATATCGTCATCCTGGTCCTCGGCCACGTCGTGGTCGGCGGCTATATGCTGACCGACCTAACTTTCGTGCTGCCGGTCTGGGTGCATCTCGCCATCTGGGCGCCGATCACCGTCATCACCGCGCTTGCCTCGATCCAGCCGATCAAGGGCGGGGTCATCGGCCTGCAATGGGCGCTGCGCATGCACGGCTTCGGTGGCGAGAGTGACGGTCCGGACGATTATGACATCCCCGGCCGGCCGAATTAGCGCCTTCACCTTCCAGACATATTTAACGTGTAGTGCCAGCCCTCCACCGACCACCACCCAAATGCGGGAGCCAACGATCCTCAAGACCTGACATGGTTAGCATTTCTTGCCCGAACGGGCTTTACATTCCGCAGATGGTCACTCACATCGGAAATACTGCGAAGCGGCATCCGTCACCTGGATTTGGCACGTCCGTGTCTATCTATCTGACGGGATCGGTCGATTCGTTCGCGCACCTCTCTAAGGATGGATAAATGTCTCAGCCGAGAACCGGCACACCGGGCGATGTCGAAGAAATCCATTGGCCTTCTCTGGTGGCAGCCATCTCGTCCATCTCAGCCGTTGGCATAGCAATCGGCCTCGGTCTGCCCCTCCTCAGCATCATCCTCGAAAAACGCGGTATCTCGTCCACCCTGATCGGGCTCAACACGGCGATGGCCGGGGTCGCGGCGATGGCCGCCGCACCAATCACCACCAAGCTCGCCCATAAATACGGCGTTGCGCCGACGATGATCTGGGCTGTGCTGATTTCGGCGCTGAGCGCGCTTGGTTTCTATTACGCCCAGGATTTCTGGATGTGGTTTCCGCTGCGTTTCGCCTTCCACGGCGCGACGACGACGCTGTTCATCCTCTCCGAATTCTGGATCAACGCCGCTTCGCCGCCTTCCAAGCGCGGCTTCGTGCTCGGCATCTACGCGACGGTGCTTTCCCTTGGCTTCGCGGCCGGACCGCTGCTGTTTTCGATCCTCGGCAGTGACGGCATCTTCCCCTTCCTGATCGGCGCCGGCGCCATCCTGCTTGCCGCCATCCCGATCTACATCGCCCGCGACGAAAGCCCGGTGCTCGAGGAAAAACCGGAGCTGCATTTCATGCGCTACGTTTTCCTGGTGCCGACGGCGACAGCGGCGGTCTTCATCTTCGGCGCGGTCGAAGCGGGCGGGCTGTCGCTTTTCCCGATCTTTGCCGTGCGCGCCCATTTCACCGAATCGCAGGCCGCACTGCTGCTCACCATGATGGGCGTCGGCAACGTCATCTTTCAGATCCCGCTCGGCCTGCTTTCCGACCGCATCGCCGACAAGCGGCCGCTTCTGGCCGGCATGGCGCTGATGGGCTTCATCGGCTCGATGATGTTGCCGCTGTTGCTCGACAACTGGCTGCTGATGGCCGGGCTCCTGCTTTTCTGGGGCGGCTGCGTCTCAGGCCTCTATACGGTCGGCCTCAGCCATCTCGGCTCGCGGCTGACGGGCTCCGATCTTGCTGCGGCCAATGCTGCCTTTGTCTTCTGTTATGCGATGGGAACCGTGGCCGGGCCGCAGGCGATCGGCGCAGCGATCGATGTCGCTGGAAATAACGGTTTTGCCTGGGCGATTGCGGCTTTCTTCGGTCTTTACGCCCTACTTTCCGGCATCAGACTGATGTTCATTCGAAAACGGGCTTGACTTTTCGGGCGGGATTCGTAGTTTCGCGCCAGGATTTGCCGTGGAGCCCATCCGGCTTCCACGGCTTTCATTTTCTTAGAGGCAGGACGACCATGGCCAAGGCTACAACAATCAAGATCAAGCTGCTGTCGACGGCTGACACCGGTTTCTTCTACGTCACCACGAAGAACAGCCGCACGATGACGGACAAGATGACGAAGACGAAGTACGACCCGGTTGCGAAGAAGCATGTCGAGTTCAAGGAAACCAAGATCAAGTAATCACTTGGCCTGACGGATTTCAAAAAAGCGCGCGCCTTCGGGTTGCGCGTTTTTTATTGCCCGGATTAATCGTCTTTAAAAAATGATAGCGCAAACAGACAAAACGCCGCCCTTCCATCTTCGGGAAGTGGCGGCGTTTTCGTGAAAGGGGGTCGGCCAGCATGCAAAACGGCACGAGGAACCGCTATAACTTGCCTACTAGCCGACCGACCCCACGACCCAGGAGATGCGGCGGACCTGAGCATCATGGGGTATCGACAACTCCTCAACGGGAGCGCTTCTCTTATGAGCGATAATTTGCGCAAAAATGAAAGAAAATCAACAAATTCTTAATGATGAATTTTCTCATCTTGATTCTATGGTTAAAAGTCCAGATTTGGGACATACAAAGATTTGTCGCCTCTGCTTTGGATCGAAGCGTAGCGCCTGCTCTTTCCAAGAAATTCGACAATATAACTTAATAACTTACGCCACCCTTCCCCTTACGTGAGGTGACGCCGCCGCAATCTATTTGACCCCGTCGGCGATAGGCATTTTTTATAGTCTTCATTTCATATTGAGCTACGGCCTGCCGCTCTCAAGACTATCGCGCGGCAACACATCCGCGGCAACGCGGCGAGTCCAATTTTGGGCTATTGGGCTGCAATTTTTTCGCCCCGTAGTGCACAGGCGGAGATTAAAAATCGGTAACAATTCGCTTACCGCAGTGGAAAACCCGCAAATGGCGCCTAATGGCGGAAAATGATTCGTCACGCGGCCGCGGCGACCACGCGGTTGCGGCCGGTATTCTTTGCCTCGTAAAGGGCCAGATCCGCCTGTTTCATCAGTTGGTCCGGGGTCAGCACCGACGTAATGCGCGAGGCGATGCCGAAGGAAGCAGTGACGTTCAGTGCTTCCCCGGCGTGTTTCAGCATGAAGGGAGCGTTTTCGATCGCCGCACGAAGGCGCTCGGCGACGGCGGCGGCAATTTCCGGCGAGGTGTCGGGCATCACGACGACGAATTCTTCACCACCGTAGCGGCAGGCGAGATCGGCGCCGCGGATGGTCGAACGGACGCGATTTGAAAATTCCCGCAGCACTTCGTCGCCGCCATCATGGCCGTAGGTGTCGTTCACGTGCTTGAAGCGGTCGATATCGGTGATCAGCACCGAAAGCGGCCTGCCCCGCGCCATCGAACGGTTGAAGAGCACGTTCAGGTGGTTGTCGAGATAGCGCCGGTTATAAAGGCCGGTCAGCGCATCGGTCACGGCAAGCTCGATCGTCTGCTTGACGCTGGCGCGCAGCCGGTCGTTGTAACGCTTACGGCGGATCTGCGTCAGGCTGCGGGCAACCAGTTCGTTGGGATCGACCGGGCGGATGATGTAGTCGTTGACGCCGAGATCCAGCGCGCGCACGACCATTTCGTCAGCGCCCTGCTCGGTGATAATCAGGATCGGCAGAAAGCGGGTGCGCTCCAGCGAACGCAGCTGCGAGCAGAGGCGAAGCGGATCGTAATCGTCGAAGTTGGCGTTAACGATGACGAGATCGAACGCGCTTTCGGCCGCCTCGAAGAGGGCGGCCTGCGGATCGGAAAGGGCAAGCACGTCGGCGACGGGCTTCAGCGCCTTGATGATGCGCTCCTGCGAATTGGCGCGGCCGTCGACGAGCAACACTTGTGCGGTTTCGTCGGCGCGGCCCTCGCCTGCCCGTGTGAGGTCGTCAACGCCCATCGTATGGGCGGTGTCGGCGCGGATGCGCAGCTCATCGCTCAACGTCTTCAGCCGCAGCAGGCTCTTCACCCGGGAGATCAGTTGCAGATCGTTGACCGGCTTGGTGAGAAAATCGTCAGCGCCGGCCTTCAGGCCGCGCACGCGATCGGTCGGCTGGTCGAGCGCGGTGACCATGACGACTGGAATATGGGCGGTCTTCTGGCTGGCCTTCAGCCGCTCGCAGACCTCGAAACCGTCTATGCCGGGCATCATGATGTCGAGCAGGATGAGATCGACCTGGTTGCGCTCGCAGATCGCCAGTGCCGTGTAGCCGTCGGCTGCGGTCATCACGTCGAAATACTCCGCAAGCAGCCGCGCTTCGAGCAGCTTCACGTTGGCCGGAATATCGTCAACCACCAGTATTCGCGCAGTCATCAGCGTCTTTCCGATGCGTCAGGCATCGCCCAGATAGGTCTTGATCGTCTCGATGAATTTCGGAACCGAGATCGGCTTGGAAACATAGGCCTCGCAGCCGCCCTGGCGGATCCGCTCCTCGTCGCCCTTCATCGCGAAAGCCGTAACGGCGATGACGGGAATCACGTGCAACTCGTCGTCTTCCTTCAGCCATTTCGTGACTTCGAGGCCGGAGACTTCGGGAAGCTGAATATCCATCAGGATGAGGTCGGGGCGATGCTTGCGCGCCAGATCGAGCGCCTCCATACCGTTTCTGGTCTGGATCGTCGTATAACCGGACGCCTCGATGAGGTCGCGAAAGAGCTTCATGTTGAGCTCGTTATCTTCTACAATCATCACCTGTTTGGGCATGACAAGCTGTCCCTACGTCCGTTCGCGCAGCGGTTCGTCCCATGAGAAAGGCACATGCGGACAAATAGCTCGTGAAACCGATAGCGCACGCTACCGGTATTTGGTTGAAGAAAAGGTAACTTACCCAGCGAAATGCAAAGCAACTTCAAGACTTCGAAACAACAGGCCGCCGACCCGCACGAGACAGCGATCGCCGTGCTCGGCTGGCTTGCCGACGATCCCGACATGTTCGGCCGCTTCCTCGCGTTGACGGGTGTGGCGCCCGGCCAGGTGCGCAACGCCGTAAACGATCCGGGATTCCTTGCCGGCTTGATGGATTTTCTGATGAACCACGAACCGACGGCCATGGCCTTCTGCGCGGCGAGCGGCATAAGCCCGGAGACGGTGACCGCCGCCTGGCGGCATTTCTCGTCACCGGGCCTCGATTCCGGAGAATACTGACCGTGACCTCCGGGGAATTCGACATCTCGCATATCCGCCTCGGCGAACGGCCGTTGATCGTCTGCGACGTCGACGACGTCGTGCTGCAGTTCATCGGTCCCTTCCAGCTTTTCCTTCAGAGCCAGGGCCACGCGTTTCTGCCGCGATCGTTCCGGCTTCACGGCAACATCGTCTCGCAAGCGGACGGCGTGGAGATCGAGGATCAAGAGGTCAGCCGGCTGATCGAGGAATTCTTCGAGGCCCAAGAGCTGTGGCAGACGCCGCTCGACCGCGTGGTCGAAACGCTCGACCGACTTTCGGAAGAGGCCGATGTGCTTTTCCTGACAGCCATGCAGCCGCGGTTCCAGGACCAGCGCCGACGCCTGCTGGACAGGATGGGCCTCGTCTTTCCGCTGCTTGCCACCGAACAACCCAAGGGGCCGATCGTTCACGCATTGCATGCCAGCCGCTCCCTTCCCGTCGTCTTCATTGATGATATGGCGCGCAATCTGCATTCCGTTAGGGATCACGTCGCCGATTGCCTGCTGATTCACCTGATGCCGAACTCGCCCGTCCATCGTTTCGCACCGGCGGTTGCCGACGAGATCACCCGCGCCACCGACTGGACGCATGCGGCCGAGCTGATCGAGGCGCATTTTCTTTCCGGCACCTTCACGCACGCAGTTCCAGCCGCATGAGCGGCCGGCCGTCCTTGCGCCGTGCTATCGTCTCGAAACCGGCGGCATCGAAGATCGCCGTCGAGCCGATGCAGAGCGTCACGGATTTCGACTGCTTCACATGATCGATCGGACAGGCTTCGAGCAGCCGCGCTCCCTGGCGCCGCGCATGGTCGATCGCGCCGGCGAGCAGACGGTGGCTCATTCCCTTGCCGCGCAGTTTGGGCAGCAGGAAGAAGCAACTGACGGCCCAGATGGATGGATCATGCGCATCGCTCTCCTCCAGCGGCCGCGAGACGGTGCGCGGCGAATTGAACTGCGACACGTCGTGGCGCGGCCCGACCTGCACCCAGGCGACCGGCGCGCCGTCGGCATAACAGAGGATGCCAGGCGGCGGACCCGCCTTGATCCGCTCCCGCATATGCGCCTTGCGCTCGTTGGCCGCCATCTTGGTCCTCACCGCATGTGGCAGGCGCAACGCGACGCACCAGCAGTTATAGAAGCCACCCTGTGGCCCGAACACGATTTCGAAGTCATCCCAGCGTTCTGGCGTTACCGGCTCGAAACGAAGATCGTTATCCAAAGGCAAAGCTTCCACCCTATCTTGTGACTCGGAAGCTTAAGGCGTAACCTCACAATGTTCAATCTTTGTTCCCATGATGACGCCCACGCCTGACAAGACACCCGGCTTCTGTCGCGCCTGCCTTGCCGAGCAGAAGGGCGAGGCGCGCCGTTGCGTTTCCTGCGGCAGCCCGCGCCTCGTGCGCCATCGCGAACTCTACGCGCTGACGCTCGCCCATATCGACTGCGACGCCTTCTACGCAGCCGTCGAGAAACGCGACAATCCCGAGCTTGCCGACAAGCCTGTCATTATCGGCGGCGGCAAACGCGGCGTCGTCTCCACCGCCTGCTATATCGCCCGTATCCATGGCGTGCGGTCGGCCATGCCGATGTTCAAGGCGCTGGAGGCATGCCCTCAAGCGATCGTCATCCGCCCCGACATGGAGAAATATGTCCGGGTCGGACGGCAGGTGCGCGCCATGATGCAGGATCTGACGCCGCTGGTGCAGCCGCTGTCGATCGACGAGGCCTTCCTGGAGCTCGGCGGCACCGAGAGGCTGCATCACGATCCGCCGGCGCGCACGCTCGCCAAATTCGCCCGTCGCATCGAAAGGGAGATCGGCATCACCGTTTCGGTCGGGCTTTCCTATTGCAAATTTCTCGCCAAGGTCGCCTCCGATCTGCAGAAGCCGCGCGGCTTTTCGGTCATCGGCCGCGAGGAAGCGGTCGAATTCCTGGCACCGCGTCCCGTCACCACGATCTGGGGCGTCGGCAAGGCCTTTGCGGCGACGCTGGAGGCGGACGGTATCCGCACCATCAGCCAGTTGCAGCAGATGGAAGAAAACGACCTGATGCGCCGCTACGGCAGCATCGGCCAGCGGCTCGCACGGCTGTCGCGCGGCATCGACGACCGCGAAGTGCATCTCAATGATGCGGCCAAAAGCGTTTCGTCCGAGACGACCTTCTTCGACGACATCTCGCGTTACGACGATCTGGTGCCGATCCTGCGCAACCTCTCCGAAAAGGTCTCCTGGCGGCTGAAGAAAAACGGCATTGCCGGCCAGACCGTCGTCCTGAAGATGAAGACCGCCGATTTCAAATCGCGCACCCGCAACCGCAAGCTCGAAGACCCGACCCAGCTTGCCGACAGGATCTTCCGCACCGGGCTCGAGCTTCTCGAAAAGGAAACGGACGGCACGAAATTCCGCTTGCTTGGCATCGGCGTCACCGATCTCGGCGATGCCGGTCGCGCCGATCCGCCCGATCTCATTGACCAGCAATCAGGGCGGCGAGCGGCTGCCGAAGCGGCGATGGACAAGCTGCGCGACAAGTTCGGCAAGAAGACGGTCGAGACCGGCTACACCTTCGGCAGCAAGCGCGATCACTAAGGCGTGAAACCTGCGGGTGATCCAGCCTATAAAATCTTCGTTAAACTTCGTCCCATAATGTGCCGGGCAAGTATTGCGTATGGTTGGGTATCATGTTCTCGCGTCTCGTCTTCGGCCTCGGCTTGCTGTCGGCCACCGCACTCGTGCACCCCGCTCTTGCCGCGGATGCGCGCACACTGCAGATCATCGTCTCGAAGGACAAGCAGTCGCTTGCGGTCTATGATGGCACCGAGGTCGTCGCGACCTCGAAGGTCTCGACCGGCAAGGACGGCCACACGACGCCGAGCGGCATCTTTTCTGTGCTGGAAAAGCAGAAATACCACGAATCCAATCTCTATTCCAACGCCCCGATGCCGTTCATGCAAAGGCTGACATGGTCAGGCATCGCGCTCCATGAATCGAATTCGGTGCCGCGTTATCCGGCCTCGCATGGCTGCGTGCGTATGCCCGGCGCCTTCGCAAAAATGCTCTATGGGATGACCGACCGCGGTGTCCCCGTCATTATCAGCGACGGTGAACTGGCGCCGCAGCCGATCGAGCATCCGACGCTTTTCCATCCGGATGCACCGGCGATGCCGCTGCTTTCGGATGTCGAACTGCGGCCCTCCATGCCCGACAGCCCCGAGAAGCCTGTGCAGGTGGCGATGAACGACACGGCTGCGATGCCGATGCCGGCAGCGCTGCCGATTGCAGCGCCCGAACCCGAGCCGCCATCTGAGCCGATCAGCATGCTCGTTACGCGCCGGACGCTGCGCGAGACGGTGATCGACATCCAGACCCTCCTTAACCAGCTCGGCTTTTCCGCTGGCAATCCGGACGGGTTCCTCGGTCCGTCGACCGTGCAGGCGATCAAGGCTTTCAGGACATTGCGGCCGGCGGAATTCGCCGCCGACAGGAGCCTGGTCTCCGACACATTCCTCAGGGAAGTCTATGCCGCGGCCGGCAAGGGCGAGCCGCCGAACGGCGTCATCATGGTGCGGCAGGCCTTCAAGCCCCTCTTCGAAGCGCCGGTGACGATCGCCGATCCGGGACTGGCGCTTGGCACGCATTTCTTCACGTTGCATGCCGTCGATGCAAAGGCCGGCACAGCGGACTGGCTCGGTATCACGCTCGAGAACAATCTTTCCCGCGAGACGATGAAGCGGCTTGGCATCACCAATCAGGAAAGCTCGATCATCACAGGCAAGCCGATCGCCCGTTCGCTCAGCCGGATTACCATCCCCGATGAGACCCGCCGCAAGATCGACGCCCTCATCGCGCCGGGCTCGACGCTGACGATCTCCGATACCGGCCTCGGCCGGGAGACCGGCGAAGGCACGGATTTCATCACAATCACCCGCGGGTGATCAGACAAGCTCGACGTCGACGACGCCCGGGGCGGCGCGAAGGGCGGCGGCAATCTCCGGCGTGATGCGGTATTTCTCCGACAGCGCCACTTCCACTTCGCGTTTGCCATCCTCCTTGATGACGATGAAGGAAACCAGGCCGTCGCCCTTGGCGTTCAAATGGCCGGCAACCATCCTCAGCGGTCCTGAATCGCGGACATAGACGCGCAGCGCCTTCTGCATCTGCAGCGACTTTTCCTCCAACGACTGGATCGTCTGGATGCGCAGGCCGATGCCCTCCGGCCGCTCCTCGCCCGTCGCGGTCAGCACGAAAGATTTTCCCGATTCGAGCACATCGCGATACTGGTTCAGCATTTCCGAAAACAGCACGGCTTCGAACTGGCCTGAAGAATCCGAAAAGACGATGATGCCCATCTTGTTGCCGGTGCGGGTCTTGCGCTCCTGCTTCGAGATGACCGTACCGGCAAGCCGCGCATTGGCCGCGCCCTGTTTGATGGCGGCGGAAAACTCGGCAAAGGTCTGCACCCGCATCTTCTGCAGGATGTTGTTGTAGGAATCGAGCGGGTGAGCTGTCAGATAAAAGCCCAGCACCTGGAATTCCTTGAGCAGCCGCTCGGAGGGGAGCCAGGGCGAGAACGGCGGAAGGGAGATCTTCTCAGGCCCCGACGTCAGCGTGCTGCCGAAAATGTCCGACTGGCCGCTCAGCTTGTTCTCCTGGGCACGCTGGGCATAACCGAGAACACGGTCGAGGCCGGCTGCCAGCTGGGCGCGGTCCATGTCGAAACAATCGAAGGCGCCGGCATAGATCAGGCTTTCGAGCACGCGACGATTGACCTGACGCGGATCGATGCGCAGGCAGAAATCCTCAATGCTGGCAAAGGGCTTGTCGCCGCGCACCTCGACGATATGGTCGACGGCGGATTCGCCGACACCCTTGAGGGCGGCGAGCGCGTAATAGATGCGGTTGTCGC
Organism: Rhizobium sp. WYCCWR 11128; assembly: GCF_013416305.1. NCBI lineage: Bacteria > Pseudomonadati > Pseudomonadota > Alphaproteobacteria > Hyphomicrobiales > Rhizobiaceae > Rhizobium > Rhizobium sp. WYCCWR 11128. The sequence continues at coordinate 85,636 of NZ_JACCEZ010000017.1, read as the reverse complement.
CGGTCTCGAAATGGCGGAAGGAGCTCTGCACCGAGGGTGCGATCACCTCGATGCCGAGGCGCTTGGCATCCTGACGGAAATCATTGACCTTTTCCGTGTTGGACATGTCGAGCGTCATCGAAGCGGCGAGGAATTCGACCGGGTAATGCGCCTTCATGTAGGCCGTCTGGTAGGAGACGATGGCATAGGCGGCGGCATGCGACTTGTTGAAGCCGTAATTGGCGAACTTCGCCAGCAGTTCGAAGATGTTGTCGGCCTGCGGTTTCGATACGCCGTTCTTGACCGCGCCAACGACGAAGCGTTCGCGCTGCTGGTCCATCTCGGCCTTGATCTTCTTACCCATGGCGCGGCGCAGAAGGTCGGCTTCGCCCAGCGAATAACCTGATAGTACCTGGGCGATCTGCATCACCTGTTCCTGATAGACGATGACGCCTTGCGTTTCCTTGAGCAGGTGGTCGATCATCGGATGGATCGACTCCAGCTCTTCGTCGCCGTGCTTGCGGGCATTGTAGGTCGGGATATTCTCCATCGGGCCTGGACGATAGAGCGCCACCAGCGCGATGATGTCCTCGATGCAGTCCGGCTTCATGCCGATCAGCGCCTTGCGCATGCCGGCACTTTCCACCTGGAACACGCCGACCGTCTCGCCGCGCGACAGCATCTCGTAGGTCTTCTTGTCGTCGAGAGGAATGGCCGCGAGATCGACCTTGATACCGAGCTTAGCGACGAAATCGACCGCAACCTTCAGCACGGTCAGCGTCTTCAGGCCGAGGAAGTCGAATTTGACCAAGCCCGCCTGCTCGACCCATTTCATGTTGAACTGGGTAACCGGCATATCGGAGCGCGGATCGCGATACATCGGCACCAGCTTGGAAAGCGGCCGGTCGCCGATGACGATACCGGCGGCATGGGTCGAGGCGTGGCGGTAAAGCCCCTCGATCTTCTGGGCGATATCGAGCAGGCGCGCGACAACCGGTTCCTTTGCCGCCTCCTCCTGCAGCTTCGGCTCCTCCTCGATCGCCTTGGACAGCGGCGTCGGATTGGCGGGATTATTCGGCACGAGTTTGCAGATCTTGTCGACCTGGCCATAGGGCATCTCAAGCACGCGGCCGACATCGCGAAGGGCGGCGCGTGCCTGCAGCGAACCGAAGGTGATGATCTGCGCCACCTGCTCGCGGCCATATTTGGCCTGGACATAGCGGATCACCTCTTCGCGGCGGTCCTGGCAGAAGTCGATGTCGAAGTCGGGCATCGAGACGCGTTCGGGATTGAGGAAGCGCTCGAAGAGCAGCGAAAAACGCAAGGGATCGACGTCGGTGATCGTCAAGGCATAGGCGACCAGCGAACCGGCGCCCGAACCACGGCCGGGACCGACCGGAATGTCATGCTGCTTGGCCCATTTGATGAAGTCGGCAACGATCAGGAAGTAGCCGGGGAAACGCATGCGCTCGATGACGCTGAGCTCGAAATCCAGCCGTTCGCGATAATCCTTTTCCTCGTAACCCGGCGACATGCCGAGCGTTGCAAGCCGCATGTCCAGCCCTTCGACCGCCTGGCGGCGCAGCTCGCTCGCCTCGGCGCGTTCGGCCTCCTCGGCATCGTCGGTCGCACCGGTGAAGCGTGGCAGGATCGGCTTTCGCGTCTTCAGCACGAAGGAGCAGCGCGTGGCGATCTCGATCGTATTTTCCAGCGCTTCCGGCAGGTCGGCGAAGAGCTTGACCATCTCGGCCCGGCTCTTCAGATAGTGATCCGGCGTCAGGCGAAAGCGGCTGTCGTCGGAGACGATGGCGTTGTGCGCGACCGCCATCAGCGCATCATGGGCGTCGTAATCGTCGCGTGTCGGAAAGAAAGCCTCATTGGTCGCAACCAGCGGTAGGTCGTGGGCATAGGCGAGCCCGATAATCTTCTGTTCGTGCCGCTTGTCGTAGGTGCCGTGCCGCTGCAGCTCGACATAAAGCCTGTCGCCGAAGAGACGCTTCAGCGTGAGCAGCCGGACTTCCGCCTGAGCGGGATGGCCTTCCTTGATCGCCACGTCGACCGGCCCGGTCAAGGCGCCGCTCAATGCGATCAGCCCTTCCGTGCCCGCCTCCTCCAGCCAGGAGGCGCTGATATGAACGGCCTGGTTGCTCTCGCCGCCGAGATAGGCCCGACTGACGAGATCGACCAGCCTTTCATAACCGGCATCCGTCGCGGCGAGAAGAACGATCGACGGCAGCTTGACCAGGGCCTGCTGGCCGCCGCGCTTTTCCGTTTCCAACCCGTCTTCCATGTCGATCGAGACCTGGCAGCCGATGATCGGCTGCAGACCGTCTTCCATCGCCTTCTGGGAGAATTCGAGGGCGACGAACAGATTGTTGGTGTCGGTAATCGCAATCGCCGGCTGACTGTCGCCGGTCGCCTTGTAGAGGATCTTCTTCAGTGGCAGGGCGCCCTCGAGAAGCGAATAGGCGGAATGGACCCTCAGGTGGATGAAGCCTGGCGTGCCGCCGGTCGCCTCACCCGTTGAACCCTTTGCCGTATCCGCCATGACATGCCTTCCCAATCACCCGAATGAATCGGACGCATTGTCGGCATAGAGGGCGATGATGTCCAGAAGAAGTCCCGCGCCCGGACCGCATGATTGCCATGCGGTCCCCTGAAAACTTTAGAGCGCCATGACGATGAGCGAGAAGCTGGCAACGAACATTGCGATGGAGGTGAATGCTGCGATATCACGGATCATGTCAGTCATCGGGCTCTCCTTTACTCGTTATGTTTTCAATTTGTTCCATGTATGTTCTGTTGTCAACAGGAATCTTTTCCTTCTTTGTTGTGTTCGAAAAATGCCGGGATGTGCACCTGCGAATCGCTGGGAGCCAGTACCCGATGTGATGGGCAGCAGGTTGCCCCTTCTCGGCCTGTCCCAGATCGGTCACGGCGCCTAGACGGCCAACCTCCTCGGTGGCCCGTTTATTTCCAACCTACGTTCCCTTTTTGTTCTTTACACATCGCAGCATATTTGCCAGCATCAGGCTGAGAGGAGAAGGACATGTTGGATATTGCGATGCTGAACCAATTCGTCGTGGAGGCGAAGGCTGCGACCTATGTCGGCGGCGGCGTGGCGCGCGCGCCCTGCCGGCCGGGTGCCCACGATATCGGTTTCGAACGCGGCGACTGGCGCTATCTCGACAGCTATTTCGGCGGGACCGATTTCGCCGGACAGGAAGTGGTGTGGCTCGCCGACGAGCCCGTCTGGGCGATGAATTATTTCGGCTGCATCATTGCGCCTGAGCTTATCGACGGCGCAGCAGCCGGAACGGTGATCAAGGCTGCACTTTCTGCGATGTATCGCGAGGGCCGGTTTCTTGGCGGGATGGAATTCGACCATCCGTTCGGCCACTATATCGACAGCAGCGAAGGCGGCTGCGAGCGGTTCATCGGCCACGAATGCATCATGGTCGATGGCCAGAAGGCCTATATGCTCGACTATCGCGGCGGACTGGTCATCCCCTGATCGCGGCCCGCTGCACCTTCCCCGCTCGCGGGGCGAAGGGATATGCCGCACCGGCTTTCTCTAACCTCGACGCTGCGTTTGGCACGTTCCCTCGCCCCGCTTTTACGGGGGTCCGAAGGACGGGGCGAGACGAGTGGCTCGCCCCCGGTAGGTTAGGGTGAGGGGCAGCCATCGGCGCAAACCGGACATCCTGGACCGCAGTCTCAGAAATCGACGATCTTGCCGTCGGAGATCGTCACGCGCCGATCCATGCGGCGGGCGAGTTCGTGATTGTGGGTGGCGATGAGGGCAGCAAGGCCGGACTGGCGCACCAGCGCTTCCAGTGCGTCGAAGACGTAGCTTGCCGTTTCAGGGTCGAGATTGCCGGTCGGCTCGTCGGCAAGAAGCAGGGTCGGCGCATTGGCGACGGCGCGAGCAATCGCAACGCGCTGCTGCTCGCCGCCGGAGAGCTCGCCCGGGCGATGCGAGCCACGATGGCCGATGCGCATATAATCGAGAAGCTGGCCGGCCCGCTCTCCGGCTTCCTTCCAGGAAAGCCCGGCGATCAGCTGCGGCATCATGATATTTTCGAGCGCCGAGAATTCCGGCAGCAGGTGGTGGAACTGATAGACGAAGCCGATTTCGCTGCGGCGGATGGCGGTGCGTTTCTCGTCGCTCAGGCCGTCGCAGGCATGGCCGTTGATGTTGACCTCACCGCCGTCCGGATGCTCCAGGAGGCCGGCGACATGCAGCAGTGTCGACTTGCCGGTGCCGGAAGGGGCGACGAGAGCGACAATCTCCCCCTTCGATATCGAAAAATCCGCGCCCTTCAGGATCGAGAGCAGCGTACCGCCCTGCCCGTAATGGCGCTCGACGCCGGTAAGCTGGAGAACGACGTTGCGTTTCATGAAGGCGGCATTCCTTATTCGTAGCGCAGGGCCTGCACCGGATCGAGCCTGGAGGCACGCCAGGCCGGGAAGATGGTCGCGATGAAGGAGAGCGTCAGCGCCATGACGACGATCGAGATCGTTTCGCTGAGATCCATCTCGGCCGGCAGCTGGCTGAGGAAATAGACCTGCGGATTGAACAGTACGGTGCCTGAAATCCACGAGAAGAACTGGCGGACGGATTCGATGTTGACGCAGACGAGAACGCCGAGCAGCACACCGGCAATGGTGCCGACGATGCCGATCGCCGCCCCAGTCATGAAGAAGATGCGCATGATAGCGCCGGCGCTGGCGCCCATGGTGCGCAGGATGGCGATATCGCTGCCCTTGTCCTTCACCAGCATGATGAGGCCGGAGATGATGTTCAGCGCCGCGACAAGCACGATCAGAGTCAGGATCATGAACATGACGTTGCGCTCGACCTGCAGCGCCGAGAAGAAGGTCTGGTTGCGCTGGCGCCAGTCGGTGATGGCGATCTGGCGGCCGGCCGCTTCCTCCACCTTGGGCCTCAGATCGTCGATATCGTCGGGGTTGTCGACGAAGAGCTCGATCGACTGCACCAGTCCCTCGGCATTGAAATAGAGCTGCGCTTCCTCGAGCGGCATGAAGATGATCGAGGAGTCATATTCCGACATGCCGATCTCGAAGAGACCGGAAATCTTGTAGGACTTGATACGCGGGCTGACGCCCATCGGCGTAATGTCGCCATCCGGTGACGTCAGCGTAATGAGATCGCCAACACGCAGACCGAGTTGGTCGGCCATGCGGGTGCCGATCAGCACGCCGTCGCCGGAGGCATACCCCACCATATCGCCTGATTTGATGTTGTCGGAGACCGTTTTGAGCTTGGTCAGATCCTCGGCGCGGGCGCCGCGCACCAGAGCGCCGGTGCTGCCGCCGGCCTGGGCGGAGGCGAGCACCTGGCCTTCCACGAGCGGTAGCGCCATCTTGACGCCAGGTACGGCGGCGAGCTTGCTGCTGAGGACCGGATAATCGGTGAAGGGGCCGTCGACCGGCTGGACGATCATGTGGCCGTTGATGCCGAGGATGCGCGAGACGAGTTCGGTGCGGAAGCCGTTCATCACGGCCATGACAATGATCAGCGTCGCAACGCCAAGCATGATGCCGACGAAGGAGAAGCCGGCGATGACCGATATGAAGGCTTCCTTGCGGCGGGCGCGTAGATAACGCCACGCCACGAGGCGTTCAAAGGTGGAAAATGGCTTGCCAGCCGGACCCAAGCCGGATTTCGAACTCCGGTCCACTGCTGCCTCTGCCATTTCGCCTCCGTTTCCTTAAGCCACGAACCGATTGATCGCCGCTTCGATGGTCATCGTTTCGCGGGCGCCGGTCTTGCGGTCCTTCACTTCCACCTCGCCGTTTGCGACCGCGCGCGGGCCGGCGATAATCTGTACGGGTACACCGATCAGGTCGGCGGTCGCGAATTTCGTGCCGGCCCGGTCGTCGGTATCGTCATAGAGCACATCCTTGCCGGCCTTGCTCAGCGCGGCATAGATCAACTCGCAGGTATCGTCACAGGCCTGATCGCCCGCCTTCATGTTGATCACAACGATATCGAAGGGTGCGACCGATGCCGGCCAGATGATTCCGTTATCATCATGCGATGCTTCGATGATGGCGGGAACAAGGCGTGTCGGGCCGATACCGTAGGAACCCATGTGAACGAAGTGTTCCTTGCCATCAGGTCCCTGCACTTTCGCGCCCATCGGCTCGGAATATTTCGTGCCGAAATAGAAGATGTGGCCGACCTCGATGCCGCGCGCCGACAGGCGGTCGCCTTCGGGAACGGCGTTGAAAGCCGCCTCGTCGTGCATTTCCGAGGTCGCCGCATAGAGCGAGGTCCACTTGTCGAAGATCGCCTGCAAACCCTCGACGCTGTCGAAATCGGTATGTTCACCAGGAATATCGAAGTCGACGAAATCCTTGTGGCAGAAGACTTCGGATTCGCCGGTATCGGCGAGGATGATAAATTCATGGCTGAGCTTGCCGCCGATCGGGCCGGTATCGGCGCGCATCGGGATGGCGCGCAGGCCGAGTCGGTCGAAGGTTCTGAGATAGGCGGCGAACATCTTGTTATAGGAATGCTCCGCCGCTTCGCGCGTCAGATCGAAGGAATAGGCATCCTTCATCATGAATTCGCGCGAGCGCATGGTGCCGAAGCGCGGACGGATCTCGTCACGGAACTTCAGCTGGATATGATAGAGATTGAGCGGCAGGTCCTTGTAGGACTTGACGGAGGAGCGGAAAATATCCGTCACCATCTCCTCGTTGGTGGGGCCGTAAAGCATCGGCCGATCCTGACGGTCCTTGATGCGCAGCATCTCCTTGCCGTAGGCGTCGTAGCGGCCGCTTTCCTGCCAGAGCTCGGCCGATTGCAGGGTCGGCATCGACAGCTCGATGGCACCGGCGCGGTTCTGCTCGTCGCGGATAATGGCGTTGACCTTGTCGAGCACACGCTTGCCGAGCGGCAGCCAGGAATAAATGCCCTGCGACTGCTGGCGGATCATGCCGGCGCGCAGCATCAGCCGGTGGGAGACGATTTCCGCCTCCTTGGGGTTTTCCTTGAGGATGGGCATGAAATAGCGGGACAGACGCATGGCGGATTCCGGAGCAGTTGAGATCCCGCAGCAGGCGGAATCGAAAGACCATTGTTAATGTCGGGAGCGTTCATAGCCGCTTCGCGGCAGGAAGGAAACCCGCAACGGATGCCGGCAACCTCCCGGAAGCGCATGTTCGCACCCGCAAAATGAAAGGGCATGAAAAAGCGCGTGTTTATAAGGGCTTGAACGAAAATCTTGTCAACAGAAAAATTTTGCTAGAGTGTAGCAAAAATGCAAAAAAAGCTGATGACAAAGCCCAATGTTTGAGCTAGTTTTAGCTCACAAAACAGGCAGGAAGTTAAATTCTTGCCGAATTCGCGGTCAAGTCTTGGGAGGATCAGATCTTAGGCGCGCTCGTCGCAGCCCCGGCAACGGTTACAGATCACGCGATACTTAAAACAAGGCTTTTAGCCTTGTTTTTTTTTGGCTTTTCGGCCTCCACCCCACCCAGAAATCCAACCGGCTTCCGTAAGGGGATGGCCATCATTCCGTTACGAGAGCTCTTTGCCGCAACAGTATGACGCTGGTATGACGAAATTCGCTTTCAATAGGGTTACATCTGCTCAAAGTTTGAGCAAAAGCCACACTCAATAGAAGCTGGGGCCGAGTTGCGGCAGGGCATCGAAGCCCCAGCCGAAATAGGTGTCGCAGAGGTACCAGAGGCCGTAGACCAGGGCCGAAATCAGCGTCGTCAGCGAAAACACGAAAGCGGCGCGAAACCGGGTGGGCGCGCTCGGAACGGTGCCGAGCACGACATCATTGTCGTCCGCCTGGGTGCGCAGGCCGATCGGCAGGACGGCGAAAAGCGTCATCCACCAGATGATGAAGTAGACGGCAAATCCCTGAAGAAAGATCTGGAGCATTCTGGTTCCCGTTGGTGTGGCGCTGCTGCATTCCTTAAATCGGAATCGATTTAAGGAATGCAGCAATTTAAATTGTTACAGCGTCCTTTGCGCGTCTTAGAAGACACGCGGCGCTGTAATATCGCGTCCTTATACGGTGGAATGGCGACCAACTCAAAGCGGACGAAAGGTTTTGCGGTCTTCGGGTCACTCTGCCGCAGCAGGGCTCAGGCCTGTTCGAGTTCGATCAGCGTGCCGAAGAAATCCTTGGGGTGCAGAAAGAGCACCGGCTTGCCGTGCGCGCCGGTCTTCGGCTGGCCATCGCCAAGCACCCTTGCGCCCGCCGTGACCAGCCGGTCACGGGCGAGAAGGATATCGTCCACCTCGTAGCAGATGTGATGCATGCCGCCGGATGGGTTCTTTTCGAGGAAGGCTGCGATCGGCGAAGTATCGCCGAGCGGTTGCAGCAATTCGACCTTGGTGTTCGGCAATTCGACGAAGACGACGGTGACGCCGTGTTCCGGCAGAGCCTGCGGCTGCGATACGGCAGCACCCAGCGTATCGCGATAGGCCGCCGTCGCTGCGGCCAGATCGGGCACGGCGATGGCGATATGGTTGACCCGGCCGAGCATGGTCAGACCTTGGTGACGAAGGCGGTGACAAGAGGTTTCTTGCCCCAGGTGTTGTTCGCGGCCGAGCGGATGGCGCGGCGCACGGCCTCCTGCAGCATGTCGATATCCTTGCGGCGGGCGCGCGGAATGCTCTCGATGGCGCTGACCGCCGCGTCGAAGAGCGTATCCTCCATATCCTCGCCCTCATCATCGTAGGTCGGCAGGCCGATCGAAATGAGGTCGGGTTCGCCGACGATGTCATAGCGGGCGTCGAGCAAGACGTTGACCGCGACATGGCCGACATAGGAGAGCTTCTTGCGCTCGCCGATACCCATCTCGTCGAAATCGCCGATCAGCGTACCGTCCTTATAAATCCGGCCATGCGGCGCCTCGCCGATCACCTCGACGGGACCGGGCGCCAGCCGCAGGATATCGCCGTTGCGCACCCGCGGCACCAGTGCGATGCCGGATTGCTCGGCAAGTTCCTTATGCGCCGTCAGATGTGTTGCCTCGCCATGCACCGGCACGACGATCTTCGGCCGTGTCCACTCATACATCCGCTGCAACTCGTTGCGGCGCGGATGGCCGGAAACGTGGACCAATGCCTCGGTATCCGTGATGATGTGCACACCCTGCTCGACGAGGCCGTTCTTGATGTCCTGGATCGCCTTCTCGTTGCCGGGAATGGCGCGCGAGGAAAAGACGACGATATCGCCTGCCGTAAACGCCACATTGCGCATCTCATCGCGCGAGAGTTTGGCAAGGGCTGCCCGCGCCTCGCCCTGGCTGCCGGTCAGGATGACGACGACCTTGTCGCGCGGGATATAGCCGTATTCGTCCTCGGAGATGAAGGGCTTCACACCTTCCATCAGGCCGATGTCCTGGGCAACGTTCACGACGCGCTTCAGCGAACTGCCGAGCAGCAGCACTTCGCGGCCTGCCGCCTCTGCAGCCTCGGCAACAGTACGGATGCGCCCGACATTCGACGAGAAGGTGGTGATCGCCACCCGGCCCTCGGCATTCTCGATGATCTTACGCAGGCTTTCGGACACATCCTTCTCGGAAGGCGAAACACCGTCGCGCAGCGCATTGGTGGAATCGCACATCAGCGCCAGCACGCCCTCGTCGCCGAGTTGGCGGAAACGTGTCTCGTCGGTCAGGGGCCCGAGCGAAGGCTCGTGGTCGATCTTCCAGTCGCCTGTATGGATGACATTGCCGACCGGCGTGCGGATCATCAGCGACATCGGCTCGGGGATCGAATGGTTGACGGCGACACCTTCGATGCTGAACGGGCCGACATTGATCGTATCGCCGGCCTTGAACGGCGTCACCGGCACTTCGCCGATCGTCGCCTTCTCGAAATTGCGTTTGGCTTCGAGCAGACCTGCGGTAAAACCAGAGGCATAGACCGGCACGTTGAGGCCGGGCCAGAGATCGGCGAGCGCACCATAATGGTCTTCATGCGCATGGGTGATGATGATCGCCTTGAGGTTCTTTCGTTCGCTGGCGAGGAAGCGGATATCCGGCAGTACGAGGTCGACGCCCGGCAGGTCAGGCCCGGGAAAAGTGACGCCACAATCGACCATGATCCACTGGCGATGCTCGGGCGGGCCGTAGCCGTAGAGAGCGAGATTCATGCCAATCTCACCGACACCGCCCAGAGGCAGGAATACCAGTTCGTCCTGTTTCGCCATAATTTTCGTTTTTTCCGCTATCCAAAAAACACATCACCGGCAGCAATGGGCATTATCCTGCCAGCGCCGGTATCGAGCATCAACAAGCCATTATCATCAATTCCGGCGAATTGTCCGGAAATCGATCGGTCCGGCAAATTGACCGTAATCTTTTCGCCGATGCCGCAGGCGATGGCGCGCCAGAGCGTCGTGATCTCGCCGACGCCACGGCCCTGGTCCCATATTTCAAGCACTTCCGCCGTGGCGGCGAAGAGATGCGCGAAAAGTTCCTCCGGCGACGCCGCACTTCCCTGCTGACGCAGGCAGGTAACGGGGTAGAGCGGATTGTCGGGCATTATCGAGATATTGATGCCGATGCCGACGATCAGCGCGTAACGGCCGTCCGGCAGCCCCTCGCCTTCGACGAGAATGCCGCAGGTCTTCTTTCGGCCGATGAGGATATCGTTCGGCCATTTGACCTCGAGCGGTTCGGCGCCCAGTGGCAACACCCTGCGGATCGCCTGGTGCACGGCAACGGCGATTGCCAGCGGCAGCGAGCCCAGCCGCTCCATCGGCGCCGGGTCGATCAGGAGAAGGGAAGCGTAGAGATTGCCGCGCTCGGAAACCCAGAGCCTGCCGCGGCGGCCGCGACCGCCCGTCTGCCTCTCGGCGGTCACCCAGAGATTACCGCCATCGCCCGCCCGAGCCCGGGCGAGGCATTCGCTGTTGGTGGACGATGTTTCCGACAGAGCCTCGTGCCTGAAATCGCCGAGCGATATCCGGCGCCGTCCGTCGGAAGCCATCAAAAGAGCGTCGCAGCAGCTAGCTCTGCCGCACCGCCGATCGGGCCGCCGATGAGGACATAGGCGGTGACGAAGAGACCGGAGAGACCGAAGACCAGACGCAGAGAACCGGAGACACGGGCGAATTCGCCGGTCGCCTCATCGAACCACATCAGCTTGATGACACGCAGATAATAGTAAGCGCCGACGACCGAGGCGAGAACGCCGATGATGGCGAGCGCATAGAGCTTGGCCTCGATGGCGGCAACGAAGACGAAGTACTTCGCGAAGAAGCCGGCGAGCGGCGGGATGCCGGCGAGCGAGAACATCAGCGCCGTCAGCACCACGGCCATGAACGGGTTGGTTGTGGAGAGGCCGGCGAGATCGTCGACATTCTCGACGACGGTGCCGTCCTTGCGGCGCATCGACATGATGATCGCAAAGGTGCCGAGCGTCATGACCATGTAGATGACCATATAAAGCATGACGCCGGTGACGCCGGTCTGGTTGCCGGCGGCAAGGCCGACCAGCGCATAACCCATGTGGCCGATAGAGGAATAGGCCATCAGTCGCTTGATGTTCTTCTGGCCGATCGCGGCAAACGAACCGAGCAGCATCGAGGCGATCGAGATGAAGACGACGACCTGCTGCCAGTCCGCCAGAACCGGCTGGAAGGCGGTAATGACGATGCGGGTCATCATCGCCATGGCAGCAACCTTGGGTGCTGCGGCAAGGAAGGCGGTCACCGGCGTCGGCGCGCCCTCGTAAACATCCGGCGTCCACATATGGAAGGGAACAGCGGAGATCTTGAAGGCGATGCCGGCGAGGATGAAGACCAGGCCGAAGATCAGACCGAGCGAACGCGCGCCCTCGACGGACAGCGCCTGGGCGATTTCGGAGAAGTGGGTGTGGCCGGTGAAGCCGTAGACCAGCGACATGCCGTAGAGCAGCATGCCGGAGGAAAGCGCGCCGAGGACGAAATATTTCAGGCCGGCTTCGGTCGACTTCAGGCTGTCGCGGTTGATCGCGGCGACGACATAGAGCGCCAGCGACTGCAGTTCCAGCGCCAGATAGAGCGAGATCAGGTCATTGGCCGAGATCATCAGCAGGATGCCGAGGGTCGCAAGCACCAGGAGAACCGGGAACTCGAACTTGTCGAGCTGGTTTTCGCGGGCGTGGCCAATCGACATGAACATGGCGACCAGCGAACCAATGAGCGCTACCAGCTTCATGAAGCGCGAGAAGCCGTCGGCCATGTAGACGCCACCATAGGCAAGGCCTTCTGCCGGCACGAAGAGCAGCCACAGGCCGGAGGCCAGCAGCAGGACGATGGCCAAGCCGGTGACGACAAGGCCCGACCGCTCGCCTGAGAAGACGCCGACCATCAACAGGACAAGGGCGCCGACCGCGAGGATGAGCTCCGGCGCGGAAAGATGCAGACTGAGGAGAATTGTTTCAGCGGTCATGTCCAATAAGTCCCGTCATCATTTCATAGACAGCGCAACATTCTGCGCTGCGTGCACGGCGGCCGTGTAGTTGTTGACCAGCAGATCCACCGAGGCGGCCGTCGCATCGAAGACCGGAGCCGGATAAACGCCGAAGAAGATGGTCAGCGCGACTAGCGGGTAGAGGATCAGCTGTTCGCGCGGCGAAAGATCGAGCAGCGCCTTCAGCTTCTCCTTCTCCAGCGCACCGAAGATCACCCGGCGATAAAGCCAGAGCGCGTAGGCGGCCGAGAGGATGACGCCGGTGGCGGCAAAGAGCGCCACCCAGGTGTTGACCCGGAAGACACCGATCAGCGTCAGGAATTCGCCAACGAAGCCGGACGTGCCGGGAAGCCCGACATTGGCCATAGTGAAGACCATCATCGCCACGGCATATTTCGGCATGTTGTTGACGAGGCCGCCATAGGCGTTGATCTCGCGGGTGTGGGTGCGGTCGTAGACGACGCCGACGCAGAGGAAGAGCGCGCCGGAGACGATGCCGTGCGAGAGCATCTGGAAGATCGAGCCTTGGACGCCCTGCATATTGGCGGCAAAGATGCCCATGGTCACGTAGCCCATGTGGGCCACGGAGGAATAGGCGATCAGCTTCTTGATATCGTCCTGCATCATCGCCACCAGAGAAGTGTAGATGATGGCGATGACGGACATGGCAAAGACGAGCGGCGCGAAATAATCGGACGCGACCGGGAACATGCCGAGCGAGAAGCGGATGAGACCGTAGCCGCCGAGCTTCAGCAGTACGCCGGCCAGGATCACCGAGCCAGCCGTCGGCGCCTGAACGTGGGCATCGGGAAGCCAGGTATGGACCGGCCACATCGGCATCTTCACCGCAAAGGAGGCGAAGAAGGCAAGCCATAACCAGGTCTGCAGCGCCGGCGGGAACTTGTAGGCGAGCAGCGCGGTGATGTCGGTCGTGCCGGCCTGCCAGTACATCGCCATGATGGCGAGCAACATCAGCACCGAGCCGAGTAGCGTATAGAGGAAGAACTTGTAGCTCGCATAGACGCGGTCCTTGCCGCCCCAGACGCCGATGATCAGGAACATCGGAATAAGGCCCGCCTCGAAGAAGACGTAGAAGAGCACGATATCGAGCGAGACGAAGACGCCGATCATCATCGTTTCGAGGATGAGGAAGGCGATCATGTATTCCTTCAGGCGCTTCTCGATCGAGAGCCAGCTCGCCAGCACGCAGAAGGGCATAAGGAAAGTCGACAGGATGACGAACAGCATCGAGATGCCGTCGATGCCGACGTGGTAGCCGATGCCGGTGCCGAGCCAGTTATGCTTCTCGACCATCTGGAAGCCGGGATTGGCATTGTCGAAGCCGATCCAGATGAAGAGCGAGACGACGAAGGTGAAGACGGTGGTGATCAGCGAGATCCACAGCACGTTCTTCCGGCCGGTTTCGCTCTCGCCGTTCATCAATAGCAGGAGCACCACGCCGACGAGCGGCAGAAAGGTGACCGTTGAAAGAATAGGCCAATCGGTCATCAGAAGGAACTCCCGAGCATCATCCAGGTAACGAGCGCCGCAACGCCGATCAGCATGGCGAAGGCGTAGTGATAGAGGTAACCGGTCTGCAGGCGCACCACCCGATCGGTGACTGCGACGACGCGGGCAGCGACACCGTTCGGGCCGTAGGTGTCGATGACGCCGACATCACCCTTCTTCCACAGGAAGCGCCCGAGCGCCTTGGCGGAGCGGACGAAGAGGAAGTCATAGAGCTCGTCGAAATACCACTTGTTCAACAGGAACTGGTAGAGCACGCGATGCTGCTGCGCGAGGATGCGCGGCGTCTGCGGCGAGCGGATATACATGTACCAGGCGGTGACGAAACCGAGCACCATGGCGATGAAGGGGCTCAAGGCCACGAGCGCCGGCACATGGTGGAACTCTTTAACCAGTTCGTTCTCAGCGCCGGTAAAGAGCGCACCCTTCCAGAACTCGGCATATTCCTCGCCGTAGAACCTGCCTTCGAAGAAGTACCCGGCGAAAACTGCTCCAATTGCGAGGAGATAGAGCGGTACCAGCATGACCTGCGGCGACTCGTGGACGTGGTGCATCACCTCGTGCGAGGCGCGCGGCTTTCCATAGAAGGTCATGAAGATCAAGCGCCAGGAATAGAAGCTGGTGAACAGAGCCGCAATGACCAGCAGCGTGAAGGCAAAGCCGGAGACCGCCGAATGCGAAGCATAGGTCGCCTCGATGATCACGTCCTTGGAGTAGAAGCCGGCAAGACCGACCGGTGTGAAAGGAATGCCGACGCCGGTGATTGCCAGCGTACCGACAATCATCATACGGAACGTCCACTTAATATGCGGCCGCAGGCCGCCCATGTAGCGCATGTCCTGCTCGCCATCGACGGCATGGATGACCGAGCCGGCGCAAAGGAAGAGCAGCGCCTTGAAGAAGGCATGGGTGAAGAGATGGAAGATCGCCGCGCCATAGGCCCCTACCCCGAGCGCCACGAACATGTAGCCGAGCTGCGAGCAGGTGGAATAGGCGATGACGCGCTTGATGTCGTTCTGCACGAGGCCGACGGTTGCCGCGAAGAAGGCGGTGATGGCGCCGATCACGGTGACGACAACCAGCGCATCCGGCGACAGTTCGAAGAGCGGCGACATGCGGGCGACGAGGAAGACGCCGGCGGTGACCATGGTGGCGGCATGGATCAGGGCCGAGACCGGGGTCGGGCCTTCCATGGCGTCAGGCAGCCAGGTGTGCAGCAGGAACTGCGCCGACTTGCCCATCGCGCCCATGAAGAGCAGCAGGCAGATGCCGGTCAGCGCATGCGCCTTGTCGAGCTGCATGCCGAAGAGATTGAGGAACACCTCGCCCGCTTCGCCGCCGCCTTCATGCGGGGCGAAGTTCGAGGCGTTGGCGAAGATCGTGTCGAGGTTGATCGAGCCGAACAGCACGAAGACGCCGGCAATGCCGAGCACGAAGCCGAAGTCGCCGACGCGGTTGACGATGAAGGCCTTCATCGCCGCAGCCGTCGCCGACGGCTTCTTGAACCAGAAGCCGATCAGCAGATAGGAGGCGAGACCAACGCCTTCCCAGCCGAAGAACATCTGGGCAAGGTTGTCAGCTGTCACCAGCATCAGCATGGCGAAGGTGAAGAGCGAGAGATAGGCGAAGAAGCGCGGACGATGCGGATCGGTATGCATGTAGCCGATCGAATAGACATGCACCAGCGTCGAGACCGTGTTGACGACGATCAGCATCACTGACGTCAGCGTATCCACACGCAGCGACCAGGAGACGTCGATGCCGCCGGACTGGATCCAGCGCAACACCTCGACCTTGATCGGACCGCCTTCGGCATGGCCCATGCCGACAGTGAAGAAGACGACCCAGGACAGGATGGCGGCGATGATCATCAGGCCGCTGGTGACATATTCCGAAGCCTTGGCGCCGATCGCGCGGCCGAAAAGGCCGGCGACGATCGCACCGATCAAGGGAAGAAAGACGATAGCCTTATAGAGGAACATGAGCCACTCAGCCCTTCATCATATTGACGTCTTCGACCGCGATCGAGCCACGGTTGCGGTAGAAGACAACGAGAATTGCAAGACCGATCGCCGCTTCGGCAGCCGCGACCGTCAGGATGAACAGCGCGAAGACCTGGCCGACGATGTCGTTCAGGAAGGAGGAGAAGGCGACCATGTTGATATTGACGGCAAGCAGGATCAGCTCGATCGACATCAGGATGACGATGACGTTCTTCCGGTTCAGGAAGATGCCGAAGACGCCAAGCGTGAAGAGGATGGCGCTGACCGTCAGGTAGTGGGAAAGTCCGATGACCATGTTCTTTGTTCCTTGACCTGCCCTTTAGACGCCCTGCCCGGGCTTGACCGACACCACCTCGACGGCGGTGGCGGGCGTGCGGGCAACCTGCCTGGGAATATTCTGCCGCTTGATGTTGGTGCGGTGTCTCAACGTCAGCACGATCGCGCCGATCATGGCGACCAGGAGCACCAGACCAGCGATCTGGAAGAAATAGACGTAGTTGGTGTAGAGCACGTCGCCGAGGGCGGCCGTATTGGTGCGCTCGCTCAGCGCCGGGATCGGCATGGCGACTGATTTGGCGATCTCAGGCGAGATGACGCTGCCGCCGATGACGACGATCAGTTCGGCTGCGAGGATCACCCCGATCAGCCCGCCGATCGGCGCATATTCGAGAACGCCGGCCCTCAATTCGGTGAAGTCGATATCGAGCATCATCACCACGAAGAGGAAGAGCACGGCGACGGCGCCGACATAGACGACAAGCAGGATCATCGCCAGGAATTCGGCACCGAGCAACAGGAAGAGGCCGGCGGCATTGAAGAACACCAGGATCAGGAAGAGAACCGAGTGAACCGGGTTCTTCGCCCAGATGACCATGAACGCCGACGCCACCGCGACAAAGGCGAAAAGATAGAAAAATAGAGCCTGCAGACCCATGTTGGTGCCTTTTTCATCTTCCCCCGGGCAGCCGGGAGTTTTTCTGCCCGATAGAACTTTGCGCGGCTGACCGGCAAAACTCCTGTGCATATTGACCGCGACCGAAGCGCTCAAGCTCCATTACGGCATTTCAAAAACTCGATCAGCGGTACGGCGAGTCGATCGCGATGTTGCGGGCGATTTCGCGCTCCCAGCGGTCTCCGTTATCCAGAAGCCGCGCCTTGTCGAAATAGAGCTCTTCGCGGGTTTCCGTCGCAAATTCGAAATTCGGGCCTTCGACGATCGCGTCGACCGGGCAGGCTTCCTGGCAGAAGCCGCAATAGATGCACTTCACCATGTCGATGTCGTAGCGCACCGTGCGGCGCGTGCCGTCATTGCGGCGCGGACCGGCCTCGATGGTGATCGCCTGGGCAGGACAGATCGCCTCGCAGAGCTTGCAGGCGATGCAGCGTTCCTCGCCGTTAGGATAACGGCGCAACGCATGCTCGCCGCGGAAACGCGGGGAGACCGGACCCTTTTCGAAGGGATAGTTGATCGTCGCCTTCTGGCGGAAGAAATAACGCATCGACAGAAAGAACGCGCCGACGAATTCCTTGAGAAACAGCGAGCTGATGGAGCCGGACAAGCTTGCCATCTTCAACCTCCAATTTTGCCGAAAACGAGAGTGGGCACCATCATGCCCAACCCATCAGTTTCAGCACGAATGCAACGATGACGACCATGGCGAGCGACAGCGGCAGGAAGACCTTCCAGCCGAGGCGCATGAGCTGGTCGTAGCGGTAGCGCGGAACGAAGGCCTTGACCATCGCGAACATGAAGAACACGAAGCAGGCCTTCAGCGTGAACCAGATGATGCCTGGGACCCAGTTGAGGATCCAGATATCGACCGGGGGCAGCCAGCCGCCGAGGAAGAGGATCGTCGTCAGCGCGCACATCAGGCAGACGGCCGCATATTCGCCGAGCATGAACATCATGTATGGCGAGGAGCCGTATTCGACCATAAAGCCGGCAACGAGTTCCGATTCAGCTTCCGGAAGGTCGAAGGGCGGACGGTTCGTCTCGGCGAGCGCCGAAATGAAGAAGATGATGAACATCGGGAACAGCGACAGCCAGTGCCAGTCGAGGAACGACGCCGGTAGGCCGAGCATGGTGCCGAGGCCGGTATGCTGCGCATTGACGATATCAGTCAGGTTCAGCGAGCCGACGCAGAGAAGCACGGTGACGATGACGAAGCCGATCGAGACTTCATAGGACACCATCTGTGCCGCCGAGCGCAGCGCGCCGAGGAACGGATACTTCGAGTTCGAAGCCCAGCCGCCCATGATGATGCCGTACACCTCGAGCGAGGAGATCGCGAAAATATAGAGGATGCCGACATTGATGTTGGCGATCACCCATCCGTCGGCCAGCGGCACCACCGCCCAGGTGGACAGCGCCAGAAGCACCGTCACCAGCGGAGCCAGCAGGAACACCGCCTTGTTGGCGCCGGCCGGAATGATCGGCTCCTTGAAGACGAACTTCAGAAGGTCGGCGAAGGACTGGAACAGGCCGAAGGGACCGACGACGTTCGGGCCGCGGCGCAGCTGAACGGCCGCCCAGATCTTGCGGTCGGCGAGCAGCACATAGGCGATGAAGACAAGCAGGCAGACGAGAAGCAGCAGCGACTGACCGATCATGATGATCGCCGGCCAGACATAGGTCGAAAAGAAAGAATCCATAGTCCCCTGCCCTTACTCTGCCGCGACTTTGAAGTTGTTGCGGGCCAATGCCGAGCACTCCGCCATGACAGCCGAGGCACGCGCTATCGGGTTCGTCAAATAGAAGTCTTTCACCGGCGACGCAAACCCGGATTTGTTCATCTTGCCGGCTTTTTTCGCAACTGCGGCAATTTGGGCGCTATCGGTTTCAGCGATCTCGTCGATGGCAGCGAAATGCGGGAAAGCGGCATAGAGCCGGACACGCAATTCGCTGAGCGAATCGAAGGGAAGCTTCTTGCCAAGCACGTCGGAAAGGGCACGGATGATCGCCCAGTCCTCGCGGGCGTCACCCGGCGCAAAACCTGCGCGGTTGCCCATCTGGACGCGGCCCTCGGTGTTGACCCAGGTTCCGGACTTCTCGGTATAGGCTGCGGCCGGCAGGATGACATCGGCATGATGCGCGCCGTTATCGCCATGCGAGCCGATATAGACGGTGAGCTTGGCCTTCTTCGCGGTGAAGTCGAGTTCGTCTGCGCCGAGCAGGAAGAGCACGTCCATCGCCGTCAGCATCTCGGCGGCATTGACGCCCTTGGCGCCCGGCACGAAGCCGAGGTCGAGTCCGCCGACGCGCGAGGCAGCGGTGTGGAGGACGGCAAAGCCGTTCCAGCCTTCGGAGACCGCGCCGACCGAGCCGGCGAGCTTGGCAGCGCTGGCGAGAACGCCGGCGCCATCGGTGCGCGACAGCGCGCCCTGGCCGATGATGATCATCGGCTTGGCGGCGTTCTTCAGGACTTCGGCGAAGGCATGGGTGCCGTCGACCAGATCCTTCAGCGTGTCGGGACCGCCGCCGAGGTAATCATAGCTGTAGCGCAGTTCACCCAGCTCGCCGATCACGCCGATCGGGAACTTGCCGCGGCGCCAGCGCTTGCGGATGCGGGCGTTGAGGATGGCTGCCTCGAAGCGCGGATTGGCGCCGATGATCAACAGCGCATCGGCCTGGTCGATGCCCGATATGGTCGGGTTGAAGAGATAGCTTGCACGGCCCAGCGACGGATCGAGTGCCGCCCCATCCTGGCGACAGTCGAGATTGGCCGATCCCAGCGACTTCACCAGTTCGGAGAGCGCATACATTTCCTCGACGGAAGCAAGGTCGCCAGCAATGGCGCCGATCTTGTCGCCCGAGGTGGCGCCGACGGCGGCCTTGATGGCGCCGAAGGCTTCGGCCCAGGTGGCCGGCTGCAGGCGACCGTCGCGGCGGACGTAGGGCCGGTCGAGGCGCTGGGTCTTAAGGCCGTCCCAGATGAAGCGGCTCTTGTCGGAGATCCACTCTTCATTGATCGCCTCGTTGACACGCGGCAGGATGCGCATGACTTCGCGGCCGCGGGTATCGACGCGGATCGCCGAACCGACGGCATCCATGACGTCGATCGATTCGGTCTTGTTCAGCTCCCAGGGGCGCGCGGTGAAGGCGAAAGGCTTCGAGGTCAGCGCGCCGACCGGGCAAAGGTCGACGACGTTGCCCTGCAGCTCGGAGGTCATCGCCTGTTCGAGATAGGTGGTGATCTCGGCATCCTCACCACGGCCAATCAGGCCGAGTTCGGAAATGCCGGCGACCTCGGTCGTGAAGCGGACGCAGCGCGTGCAGTGGATGCAGCGGTTCATCACCGTCTTGACGAGCGGGCCGATATACTTGTCCTCGACGGCGCGCTTGTCTTCCTGATAGCGCGAGGTGTCGATGCCGAAGGCCATCGCCTGGTCCTGCAGGTCGCATTCGCCGCCCTGGTCGCAGATCGGGCAATCGAGCGGATGGTTGATCAGCAAGAATTCCATCACACCTTCGCGGGCCTTCTTGACCATCGGGGTGTTGGTGAAGACCTCGGGCAGTTCGCCGTTCGGGCCGCCGCGGATATCGCGCACGCTCATGGCGCAGGAAGCCTGTGGCTTCGGCGGGCCACCCTTCACCTCGACAAGGCACATGCGGCAATTGCCGGCAACCGACAGGCGCTCATGGAAGCAGAAGCGCGGAACCTCGGCACCGGCATCCTCGCACGCCTGCAATAGCGTGAAATGATCCGGAACTTCGATCTCGTTGCCGTCAATCCTCAGTTTTGCCATCGTCGCTCAGTCCTGTTTCCCGTTTGCCTGATGACGGCAAACAAACCTATTTTTGCAGCACTCTCATTGCCAAGCCGGATCTTTCGTCCTGCCGACATCTGATGTCGCCCAAATTCTCTATCGCGCGTTCCAGACCCGGAACCCGCACCGGCATCTTCAGGCCCCCGCCCGTCCGCCGACCTGCCCATCTTTCCGGCCGATCGACACGGCCGGACAGTTCATTTCTTTCTGCGGCCCCGCCCTGCCAGAACTTTCGCCTGGCCGGTCCAGTCGTCACGGCCGATGCGGCCATTGAAGCCGAGTTCAGCGTCGAACCGGGCGATTTCCTCGTCGGTCCAGGCAGCGATATCGGCGAAGCTGCGAATGCCCTTGGCGTTCAGCACCTGCTCCAGCTTCGGGCCGATGCCGGCGATCAGCTTGAGGTCGTCGGTCTTCCCCCGCGCAACCGGTTTTGCCTTCACGGCCGGCTTTGGCTGGCTGGCCTTCGCTTGGCTGGCTGGCTTGGCTTGGCCGGCTGGCGTCGGCTCGCTGACCGGCTTGACGACAGTCAGTGTCGGCTTTGCCTTCTTCTCGGCCGGCGGCTTGGTGAAAGCCTTGACCTCCGAGCGAATATTCTCCGGCCGGATATCGACATCGGGCTTCAGTTCGTCCGGAGGCGTGTCATCGAGGGCGGCCGCGACCTTGCCGGTGGTTTCCAGGGCGCTCTGCCAGGCACCGAAGAAAGCGCCGGCCATCTGGGTCGAGAAACCAAAGCCGATCGCCGTTGCGGCGGCAAAGGCTGCCGCGGGCTGCGCCATCAGCGGATGCACCGGCATCGCCCGTGCATTTTCCAGCATCTCGGCGGCTAGACGGCCGAAACCGGCCGCGAAATCGGCGACTTCTTCCTTCTTCCCACTCTTGGATGCGTTGTCCGCCATGATTATTCAGCCGCCTCCAGAACCGCACCGTGATCAAGCGCGCTCGCGGTATACTGGTCGATGCGCTTTTCGATCTCGGGACGGAAGTTACGGATCAGACCCTGCACCGGCCACGCGGCGGCGTCGCCGAGCGCACAGATGGTATGGCCTTCGATCTGCTTCGTTACCTGGAACAGCATGTCGATTTCGCGCTTCTGGGCATTGCCCTTGGCCATGCGTTCCATGACGCGCCACATCCAGCCCGTGCCTTCGCGGCAGGGCGTGCACTGGCCGCAGCTCTCATGCTTGAAGAAGGCGGAGATGCGGGCAATCGCCTTGATGACGTCGGTGGACTTGTCCATGACGATCGCGGCGGCCGTACCGAAGGAAGAGCCGACGCCGCGCAGGCCGTCGAAATCCATCGGGCAATCGATGATGTCCTTGGCCGGAACGATCGGGCAAGATGCTCCGCCTGGAATGACGGCAAGCAGGTTGTCCCAGCCACCGCGGATGCCGCCGGCATGGCGGTCGACCAGTTCGCGGAAGGTGATGCCCATTTCCTCTTCGACCGTGCACGGCTTGTTGACGTGGCCGGAGAGCATGAACAGCTTGGTGCCCACATTGTTCGGACGGCCGATGGCCGAGAACCAGCCGGCGCCGCGGCGCAGGATCGTCGGCGCGACAGCGATCGATTCGACGTTGTTGACCGTCGTCGGGCAGCCGTAAAGGCCCATATTGGCCGGGAACGGCGGCTTCAGGCGCGGCTGGCCCTTCTTGCCTTCGAGGCTTTCGAGCAGGGCAGTTTCCTCGCCGCAGATATAGGCACCGGCGCCGTGATGGACGAAGATGTCCATGTCCCAGCCGAGCTTGTTGTTCTTGCCGAGCAGGCCAAAATCATAGCATTCGTCGATCGCCGCCTGCAGCGCTTCGCGCTCGCGGATATATTCGCCGCGCACATAGATGTAGGCCGCATTGGCGCCCATCGCGAAGCTCGCGATGACACAGCCTTCGATCAGCGTATGCGGATCGTGGCGCATGATGTCGCGGTCTTTGCAGGTGCCGGGTTCCGATTCGTCGGCGTTGACGACGAGGTAATGCGGCCGCCCGTCGCTTTCCTTCGGCATGAAGGACCATTTGAGGCCGGTCGGGAAACCGGCGCCGCCGCGACCGCGAAGGCCAGACGCCTTCATCTCATTGATGATCCAGTCGCGGCCCTTTTCGAGGATCTGCTTGGTGCCGTCCCAGTGGCCGCGGCTCATCGCGCCCTTCAGGGATTTGTCCTTGAGGCCGTAGATGTTGGTAAAGATGCGGTCTTTATCTTGTAACATGCTTCACCTCTTACCGCGGCTTCTTGCCGAAGACCTTGATATATTCCGCTTCCCCGCCCTTGGCGAGCGCCTTGGCCTGCTTGACCCAGTCATCGCGCTCGATGCGGCCGCGGAAGTTCAGATAGCCGTCGACCCATTCGCGTTCGGCCTTCTTCCAGCCTGCGACCTGCGCGAAGGTGAAGATGCCGATTTCGTTCAATGTCGCCTCGATCTTCGGGCCGACACCCGAGATCATCTTCAGATCATCAGGTGCGGCAGGCTTTTCGACGCCGGCCGGACGGTTCTTGTCAGTCAGGGCAGGCTTTGCCGCCGGGGCAGCTTCAGCCTTGACGGCCGCTTTCGGCGCCGGTTCGGCGGCCGCAGTGCCTGATATCGGCTGCTGCTCGGCAGCCTTGGCGTTTTTCGCAGCCGCCTTCGGCGCCGTTGCCGGCGTCTTCAGGGCAGCATTAGTCTCGGCATCGGTGCTCTTCGGGCGGGCGGCCTCCGAGGGCGGAACCGGCGCGGCGTCGACCGGAGCCGACACGGTTTCGGCATCGGCCTTCTTGGCGCGCGTCCTTGCCTTCGGCTCTTCGGTCGTCAGCGAGGTCGGGCCGCCTTCGGGCGCCGAAAACACCCGGTCGATCTGGGTGCCGGGCTTGATGCTGGCGCCATTGCCGGCGGCAAAAACGTCGATAATCTCTTCGAGACGCTGGGGCGTTAGGTCCTCATAGGTGTCCTTGCCGATCATCACCATCGGGGCGTTGACGCAGGCCCCGAGACATTCGACCTCTTCCCAGGACAGAGTGCCTTCGGCATTGCGCTCGAAGGCATGGGCATGGATCTTGCTCTTGCAGACCGACATCAGCGCTTCCGAGCCGCGCAGCATGCAAGGCGTCGTGCCGCAGACCTGCACATGGGCGCGGGTGCCGACAGGATGCAGCTGAAACTGCGTATAGAAGGTCGCGACCTCGAGCACGCGGATATAGGCCATATCCAGCATGTCGGCGATCTTTTCGATCGCCGCGCGCGTGACCCAGCCGTCCTGCTCCTGCGCCCGCATTAACAGCGGAATGACCGCCGATTGCTGGCGGCCGGCGGGGTATTTCTGGATCGTCTTGTCCGCCCAGACCGCATTCTCATCGCTGAAGGCGAATGCGGCAGGCTGAAATTGATCTTCGGCTAATCGACGAACGGACATTCTTTCTCACGCCTTGTCAGTTTAGGGTTCCACACCGCGAAGCGGTCAAAGACTGCATTTCGCAGGCATAGGCCGACTGGTCTTTTTGCATAAACACTACGAATTTGCTGCCGTTCGGAATGGCAGCCTTGATCTGATAGCCCTTGGACAAAAGCTCACCCATGGACGATTGCTGCGCCGGCGGCGTCTCTTCCTTGTGGCCCAGCGGCGTGCCGAGGCTATCGGACTCCTGAGCCGAAACCCCGGATGCCGAAAGAAGGATTGCGACGGCCAGAGGCAGAAGCTGCATCAGCGATCCACCTCGCCGAAGACGATGTCGAGCGAGCCGAGGACGGCCGCGACGTCGGCAAGCTGGTGGCCGCGGCACATGAAGTCCATCGCCTGCAGATGGGCATAACCGGGGGCGCGGATCTTGCAGCGATAGGGCTTGTTGGTGCCGTCGGAGACGAGATAGACGCCGAATTCGCCCTTCGGCGCCTCGACAGAGGCGTAAACCTCGCCGGCCGGCACATGGTAGCCTTCGGTATAGAGCTTGAAGTGGTGGATCAGCGCTTCCATCGAGCGCTTCATCTCGCCGCGCTTCGGCGGCACGACCTTGCCGTCGATCGACGAGAAAGGACCGGTCTTCGCATCCGAGAGCAGGCGGTTGACGCATTGCTTCATGATGCGGACCGATTCGCGCATCTCGATCATGCGGATCAGATAACGGTCATAGTTGTCGCCATTCTTGCCGATCGGGATATCGAATTCGAGATCGGAATAACATTCATAGGGCTGGGCGCGACGCAGATCCCAGGCCGCACCGGAACCGCGCACCATGACGCCGGAGAAGCCCCAGGCCCAGCATTCCTCCAGCGAGACGACGCCGATATCGACGTTGCGCTGCTTGAAGATGCGGTTGCCGGTCAACAGGTTGTCGATGTCGTCGAGCGCCTTCAGGAACGGGTCGCACCAGGCGCCGATATCCTGCACGAGCTGTTCGGGCAGATCCTGGTGGACGCCGCCCGGACGGATATAAGCGGCATGCATGCGTGAGCCGCTGGCGCGCTCGTAGAACACCATCAGCTTTTCACGCTCTTCGAAGCCCCAGAGCGGCGGCGTCAGCGCGCCGACGTCCATGGCCTGCGTCGTGACGTTCAGGAGGTGCGAAAGGATGCGGCCGATTTCCGAATAGAGAACGCGGATCAGCTGGCCACGAATCGGGATCTCGATGCCGAGCAGCTTTTCGACGGCCATCGCATAGGCATGTTCCTGGTTCATCGGCGCGACGTAGTCGAGACGATCGAAATAGGGCACGGCCTGAAGATAGGTCTTGGTCTCGATCAGCTTCTCGGTGCCGCGATGCAAAAGGCCGATATGCGGATCGACACGCTCCACAATTTCGCCGTCAAGCTCCAGGACAAGACGAAGAACGCCGTGCGCCGCCGGATGCTGCGGTCCGAAATTGATATTGAAGTTGCGGACGTTATGTTCGGTCATGGCGATGGGCTCGCGTTCTCAGATAACCAGTGAATGGCGGGCTAAGCCCACCAACCACCTTGAATTTATTGCTTCGCTTTTTCGTCGCCCGGCAGCACATACTCCGTGCCTTCCCATGGCGACATAAAGTCGAAGTTGCGGAATTCCTGCTTCAGCTCGACCGGCTCATAAACGACGCGCTTTGCCGCATCGTCGTAACGCACTTCGACAAAACCGGTGGTCGGGAAATCCTTGCGCAGCGGATGGCCCTCGAAGCCGTAGTCGGTCAGGATGCGGCGTAGGTCCGGATGGCCGGTGAAGAGCACGCCGTACATGTCCCAGGTCTCGCGCTCGAACCAGTCGGCACCCGGATAGACGGGGCAGGCCGACGGAACCGGCGTATCCTCGTCGGTCGCGACCTTGACGCGGATGCGCAGGTTCTTCTTCGGCGACAGCAGGTGGTAGACGACGTCGAAACGCAGCTCGCGCTGCGGCCAGTCGACGCCGCAAATATCGATCAGATTGACGAAACCGCATTTGGCGTCGTCGCGCAGGAAGGTCAGAAGCGCAACCAGGTTTTCACCCGTCGTCGTCAGCGTCAGCTCGCCATACTTCATCTGCGATGCGGCGATCAAGTTGCCGCGCGCTTCGCCAAGGTAGGACGCAAGCTCAGTCAGGGCTTCACTCATATGCCTTGTCCTTAACCCTTAGCGTTCGATCGTGCCGGTACGCCGGATCTTCTTCTGCAGCAAAAGCACGCCGTAAAGCAGCGCCTCTGCCGTGGGGGGACAGCCCGGCACGTAGATGTCGATCGGCACGATGCGGTCGCAGCCACGCACGACCGAATACGAATAGTGATAATAGCCGCCGCCATTGGCGCAGGAGCCCATCGAGATGACGTAGCGCGGCTCGGGCATCTGGTCGTAGACCTTGCGCAGCGCCGGCGCCATCTTGTTGGTCAGCGTGCCGGCGACGATCATTACGTCGGACTGGCGCGGCGAAGCGCGCGGCGCAAAACCGAAGCGCTCGACGTCGTAACGCGGCATCGACAGCTGCATCATTTCGACGGCGCAGCAGGCAAGACCGAAGGTCATCCACATCAGCGAGCCGGTACGGGCCCAGTTGATCAGCTCGTCGGTCGAGGTGACGAGAAAACCCTTGTCGGCGAGCTCATTGTTGATCTCACCGAAAAATGGGTCGTTGCTGCCGATCGGCTTGCCGGTCGAGGGATCGATGATCCCCTTTGACTGCTGTGCGACGAGCGGCTGATTGCTCACAGGGGCTACTCCCATTCCAGGGCTCCCTTCTTCCATTCATAGATAAAGCCGATGGTCAGCACGAGAAGGAAGACCATCATGGACCAGAAGCCGAACCAGCCGATGGCGCCGAAAGACACGGCCCAGGGAAAGAGGAAGGCGACTTCGAGGTCGAAGATGATGAAGAGGATCGACACGAGATAGAAGCGGATGTCGAACTTCATGCGGGCGTCGTCGAAAGCGTTGAAGCCGCATTCGTAAGCCGAGAGCTTTTCCGAATCAGGCGCTTTGAAAGCCACGGCGAACGGCGCAATGAGCAGCGCCAGGCCGATAACGAGCGCAATAGCAATGAAGATAGCGATCGGAATATAAGAACTGAGCAGTTCAGTCATCATGTTCATCCCTGCTTGCCGGAGACGCCAGGGGGCGCATTTGGGCAAATGCCCGGCAAGCGAACGTGCGTTGCAACAAGCCGTGGTTAGCGCAGCCGAAGCCCCGGCGCAAGACTTTTACAGAGGCAATTCGACGCGTGTCGCGCGGACATTATCAAGCAGATGCAACGATGTCGCGACAAATCCGTGCAAGCCGTTTGAACCTGCATGCCTGACCATCGGAAACTGCATGGCTTTCGGAAGAAATGGCGCGAGTGACGGGGCTCGAACCCGCGACCTCCGGCGTGACAGGCCGGCACTCTAACCGACTGAGCTACACCCGCGCATTGATCGGCCATTTCGCGGCCGCGAGGAAGAAGAGAACCGGACAAACGACAAATCGCATTTGCGTTTTACAAGACTTGAAATGGCGCGAGTGACGGGGCTCGAACCCGCGACCTCCGGCGTGACAGGCCGGCACTCTAACCAACTGAGCTACACCCGCAATTCATTTCAAGCAGTCCGGATGCCTTCGCACCCTCTCCAAAACGGCTGCCCGTTTCGATGAGCGGCTAACTACGGGGTTCGCCTTTTAGTGTCAAGCAGGTTTGGAGACAAAACCATGACAGTTCGTGAATTGTTTCGGCGACTTGGGCCCCGGACGAACAAAAGCCGGCACTTCCGTATTCCGCAGCGATGCTCAGGCGCAGACGCAGCGCCTTCGAAACGGAGATGCTCGCCACCCTCCCCTCACTTTTCCACAGCCGAGCCGAAGCTAAGCGGCATCGCAAGACACGGGACCACCACCAAAAAAATCAAAAAATCTTCACAAACACTCTTGCGGTTTTGCCGCGATCCGCATAGATCACGGCCACCAACGCGGCAGGCCGATCCGGCTTCGTTTGCGATGGGCGATTAGCTCAGTTGGTAGAGCGCCTCGTTTACACCGAGGATGTCGGCGGTTCGAGTCCGTCATCGCCCACCATTACCAAACTTTCCCGCAACTTGTTCATCAGAGTTAGGCTCCCGAATTAGCTCGCTAATCCGGTCACGATCTGCGCAAGGTGTTTTGTCAGGAGACACCTCATGAAAACCGTTGCCATCATCTCTGCGCTGCTTCTCGCCAGCGTGGCTGCGCCGCCGTGCATTGCCAGAGAGCCGGCGCAAGAGGTGTTCCTGTCTACCGGGGATCAGGCTATTACAACCTCGGGAGAAACCCCGGCGCGTCAAGCCAGAACATATCTCCTGAGAATGCAGGCAGATCGGCCGATTGTCTTTTCGGTCGATGCCGACAATTCAGCCTGCAGCCTGGAAATCATGAAAACCAGCCAGCGCGGCGTCTTAAGCACCATCAGCCGATTCCCCGCATCTTTCAGAGACAGCGGTCAAAGTGGCGATGAATATACGTTTTCGTTTTTCCAAAACCGCGTTTCATTTATGAGCGGCGCCCGATGCGCCTTCTCATTTTCTCTCACTCAAATGTGACTGTGTGATGTGGGTAATGGTCACGTCTTGCCGTTTTGGAGGACGCCCATCGTCTGCCATTTCATGGTGATTACATCCACGCCGTAAACTCACCGCTGCCTATCGGTTCGTTACAACTCTTCGTATCCGGTGAACCGGCTGGCCGATGCCCCGCGCGGCGGCACACCACGATCCGAGTTGTGGGCAGGTCTGCGTTCTCCAGGTGGCATTCGGCGAAACGTTCCGGCGCAGCAAGGCGTTGCGCCCGGCGGCTTCAGCTGCGCGCCGTCCGAAAGCCAGCGCTCCATAAAACGGACTACTCCCAATCGCCGCGCCACCTCCTATTGGGCGAATGGATAGGGGCCGGAAAAAGTGGGAATATTCGTCGCCCGGAAAGTCTCCGCGCTTGAAGGTTCATCACGCCTGGAGGTGTCCCATGAGGACCCTGCGCTCCGCATTGATGATGTGCATCGCGATTGCCCTTGGCACGCCAAGTGCCACATACATCGCCCTGCCCGGATATGCATTCAAGACGAATCCGCAATGCCAGCGCCACGAACCAAAGACGAAATTCGACAAGAGGTGCGACTGGCCGAGAGTGGGCTTCAAGGACTTTACGCCTCCGCTTGTGACCGTGCTTGGGATCTGAGGATCTTTGAACGGCGCCGGATGCGCTTTCTCATTT
Source organism: Rhizobium sp. WYCCWR 11128 (assembly GCF_013416305.1). NCBI lineage: Bacteria > Pseudomonadati > Pseudomonadota > Alphaproteobacteria > Hyphomicrobiales > Rhizobiaceae > Rhizobium > Rhizobium sp. WYCCWR 11128. Next base: position 56,290 of record NZ_JACCEZ010000017.1, on the reverse strand, counting down.
TCTCCGACTGAGATGTGAGAGCGTGATCGGGGTAATGAGCATCCCGTTGTCCGGTGGGTGCTCATCGCCCACCATTCATACCTTCGCCAGTTCTTTATCCACCGCCGAAACCAGCCGCGAATCGTCAGCCGTCACATCCGGCGCGAAGCGGGCGGCGACTTTGCCGTCGCGGCCGATCAGGAATTTTTCGAAGTTCCAGAGGATGTCGTCTTCGTCGCCGCCTGTCATGCCGTGGGATTTCAGGCGTTCGCGCATCGGGCCGTCGCCCGTCGTCGCGACACCCGACTTGGTCAGTTGCCGATAAAGCGGGTGCTGGGCCTCTCCCTTGACCGAGATCTTCGAGAAGATCGGGAAGGTGACGTCATAGGTGCTGGTGCAAAAATCGAGGATCTCGGCGTCGGTGCCGGGTTCCTGGCCCTTGAAGTCGTTGGCGGGAAAGGCGGCGATGACGAAGCCGCGCTCGCGCTTTTCGCCATAGAGCTTTTCCAGTCCCTCATATTGCGGCGTGAGCCCGCATTTCGAGGCGACATTGACGACCAGGAGCACCCTGCCCTTGTATTCGTTGAGCGTGGTCTCGCGACCATCCACAGTCTTGACCGGGATATCCAGCACATTGCCCGTCACGGGAACCTCCAATTTCGTAAGGATATGTTTCGCCCAAGCTTAGCAATATCGCCGCCGTTGTCATCAGCGTCGGGATCAACTTGGCTTCCACAGGACGCCGGTGCGGCTTCCGGCCGCACGGGGCCTCAGCACCTCAGGCGGGAGACGTTTCCTTCACGTCGTCGAGCAGGAAGTGCACGACGAGATAATCCGTCTTGTAATGGCGGCCGCTGTCCGACACGGAATCGACGCTGCCGCCGTCCTTCGGGTGCCAGGCATGGTAATGGGGATTGGTGGTGATCAGGGTGATGGCCTTGCCATCTCTTTCGCCAAGCCGGAAGCGCATCTCGGCGAGCGGCCAGATCCGCTCGTAATCCTGCATGGTGATTCGCGCCTTCAGCGCCTTGCGCTGCAGCGGCGCTTCGCCGGCCTCGGCTGGTGTTTCCAACATCACCTCCTCAGCTCCGCTGATGATGGCGTTGAATTCTTCAGGCCACATGCGTCTCATGAAATCGCTCCTCCCGAGGCTTTTTCGTCAGTTCACAGATGGAACTTAGCGGTTTGTTCGAAAGAAGCAAATTCCTGTCATGCGGTTGTCATCGGTGCCGGCTGCTCCTACCTTCCCGTCAAACCGCATCAGGGCCGTCAGTCGCCCGCAATCCCGAGATCAGAGATGAAGACACGTGAAGACAGGCAGGCGCTCCGGGCGGGCATGCCGCGCACTCCGCTCAGCGCCCACCATATGGAAAACGCCCGCCTGCTGCCGGATCGCGGCGAGCTGCTCTATCGGATTCCGAATGGCGGCATCGGCGTCGAGGTGGGAGCAGCCTTCGGCGAATATACGGCCGAGATCCTGGAAAAGAATCGCCCGGCGCAGCTCTACCTCATCGATCCCTGGTCGATGGATCGCTACAGTTCCGGGCTTGACGCGATCCACACGAATTTCGCCGCCGAGATCGAGGCCGGCCGGCTGCACCTGATGCAAGGCACATCACTCGAAAAGCTTGCCGAATTCGAAGACGATTTCCTCGACTGGGCCTATATCGATACCGATCATTCCTTCGAGCTCACCTGGCAGGAACTCCTGCTCTGCGAAAAGAAGGTGAAGCGGACGGGGCGCATTGCCGGGCATGATTTCTGCACCGGCAATACGGTCAAGCCGATCGTCTATGGTGTCGTCGAGGCGGTTACCAAATTCTGCAAGGATTATGGCTGGCAATTCGAGTTCCTGACGGTCGAATCGCACGCGCATTTTTCCTATTGCCTGAAGCGGCTCTGATCAGTCTAAAGCGCGGCGCGATCTTTCAGATTCGCTTCAGGCGCTTTAGGTCTTTGGTTTTGCGCATGTCTTTACCGCAAAACCGCTGCACACTTTTGCGTGACATGCTTTACGCCTGGCCGGAATATTGCTCGTCGCTGACCTTTTCCATCCAGTCGACGTGATTGCCGTCCAGCGCCTCATGAATGGCGATGTGCGTCATCGCCGTATCCGGGGCAGCACCATGCCAATGTTTTTCGCCCGGCGCGAACCAGACGGTATCGCCGGCACGGATCTCGCGGATGTCCCCACCCCAATTCTGGGCGAGGCCCTTGCCTGATGTCACGATCAGCGTCTGGCCGAGCGGATGCGTATGCCAGGCCGTGCGGGCGCCGGGTTCGAAGGTGACGGAGACCGCCCTCGCCCGTGCCGGCGCCGGCGTTTCCATCAGCGGATCCTGGCGAACGGCGCCGGTGAAATAGTCGGCCGGTGGCTTCGTTGACGGGCGAGAGCCGACGGGTTTGATCTCCATGATCTTTCCTTTTCCATCCATGCGGTTGAAGCCTTGTAGCAGAACGATATTTCATCGGGGCGACCAATCAAAGCCGGATCGACAATTGCCGCAAAGTCACCCGGCTGATAGTGCCAGTGTCTTTCATCAGCGCGTCGCATCTTGCTTGAATCATGCGACGCGCTTTGGCTCTTTGTTTTTATGCATGCCGTTGTCCCCGCACACTTCCGGGCGACATGCAGTAGGGAGGATTTTTCATGAAACACCACGCTTTTGGCCGCATGCCCTTCACCGTCACCAATGTCGGCTTCGGCGCCTGGCAGATCGGCGGCTCCTGGGGTGATATCAGCGAGGCGGACGGACGCGCGGCGCTGAATGCCGCGCTCGATGCCGGCATGACATTCATCGATACGGCGGATGTCTATGGCGACGGCCGCTCGGAAAAGATCATTGCCGATGTGCTGAAGACGAGTGGGGCGGCCAAGCGCCCGATGGTCGCCACCAAGGGCGGCCGCCGCCTCAACCCGCATGTCTCGGAAGGCTACACAAAGGCTAATCTCGAAGGCTTCATCGACCGCAGCCTCACGAACCTTGCCGTCGACAGCCTCGACCTCGTGCAGCTCCACTGCCCGCCGCGCGACGTGCTTTATCAGCCTGAGGTCTTCGAGGGCCTGAACGCGCTGCAGAAGGCCGGCAAGATCAAGGGTTACGGCGTCAGCGTCGAAAAGGTCGAAGACGGGCTGAAGGCGATCGAATATCCCGGCGTCGTCAGCATCCAGATCATCTACAACATCTTCCGCCAGCGCCCCGACCATCTGTTCTTCCAGGAAGCGCGCCGCAGGAATGTGGCGATCATCGCCCGCGTGCCGCTCGCCAGCGGTCTTCTCTCCGGCAAGATCACCCGGGACACGCATTTTGCCAGCGACGACCACCGCAATTTCAACCGCAGCGGCGAAGCCTTCGATGTCGGCGAGACCTTTGCCGGGGTGCCGTTCGAAGTCGGCCTGCAGGCGGTGGAAGAGGTGCGCAAGCTGGTGCCCGAGGGCGCCACCATGGCCGCCTTCGCGCTCCGCTGGATCCTGATGAGCGATGCCGTCACCGTCGTCATCCCCGGCGCCCGCAATGCCGAGCAGGCCAAGGCCAACGCGGCCGCCGCCGACCTTACGCCGCTTTCGGCCGATGTCATGGCGGCCACGCGCGAGATCTACGAGCGGCTGATCGCGCCGCATGTGCATCAGCGCTGGTAGGGATGGAACGCTGATTCTCCGTCCGACGCCGACCTTTCGCAGGGCACGTCCCCTCTCCCCGTTTTTACGGGGAGAGGGCTAGGGTGAGGGGCAGCTTTCAGTTTGTCGCGCTCAGCTCGACCGGGAAGAACAGGGTCTCGCCGGAGGAGTCGCTGACGCCGTCATTGTCGGTGACCGCGTAAGGCTTGCCCGATGCGTCGAAGGTGAAGCCTTCGAGCTTGTCCAGAACATAGCCGTTGGTGGCAGACTTCAGTTCACCGAGGAAGTCATGGGCTTCGGTTTTCTTGACGACCGGCAGCTCGGCCCCGAGCTTGGCGGGCTTCAGCTCCGAAATCGCGACCTTGTAGAGCTTCTTCAGCCTGGCGGCATCGCCGACAAGGTTGTCGCGCTCGATGATGTAGACGCTGTCGCCCTCGGCCGATATTTCCGACAGACCGACCCAGCCGCTTTCCGTCTTGTCGAGCGGATAGCGAACGGCACCCCATTCCTTCTTCTTCGGATTGTAGGAGACGAGCTTGACGAAGCCCTTCTCGTCGTCGCTCCACTCGCGCTGGACCGCCATCCAGAGCGTCGTGTCGTCGCCGGTGTCGACAATGGTCACGCCTTCGAAGCCGTAGCGGATTTCGTTGGCGACGAGCTCCTTCGGCAGGGCGATCTCGGCCTTGATGTCACCCTTGGCATTGACGTTGTAGAGCGCGTGCGGAACGAGACGCTCGCTATAGCCCTCCGAGGCGAGCCAGAAGGAGCCGTCAGCGGCAGCCGCAATGCCTTCGATGTCGAGCTTCTGCGCCGGAGCGCCGTCACGCTTGACGACGAGGGCGTCGGTGATGACGGCCGGCTTCTTGCTGGCATCGATCGTGTAGATCGTCGGCTGTGAACCCAGAACGCTGTCGCTGACGGCGTAGAGCATGCCCGGCTTGCCCGGAACGGCAGCGAGACCTGAAAGGGCTGCGAAGCCGATCGGATTGCCGTCCTTCTCGGCGGAGACGATCTGCGGATAGGCCTTATCGCCTTCCGAGCGCTCGTAGATCATCACATGCGAGCGCGTGCCGCCGTCCTTGCCGAGATCGACCTCGTTGGCGGTCGCAAAGAGATTGCGGGCGGGAATGGCGATCGCGCCTTCCGGCGAAATGCCTGATGGCAGCAGTTGGACGAGTTCGGGATCGGCGCCGGTATCTTTGAAAACGCCGACCACCGAGGCGCGCTCGGCGAGCAGGAAGAAATACTTGATGTCGCCGAACTTGGCGGCTTCGAGGCCTTCCGGCTCGACGCCCTTCGATCCCGAGCGGCTTTCAGGATAGTGGCCGATATGGGTGACGGCGCGTTCGAAGGAGGCGCCCGATTCGTAGAGAAGCTTGCCCGTCTTATCGAAGATGGTGAAGCCGCGCGAGCCGCCCTGGTAGTCGCCTTCATTGGCAACGACGAGGCGGTTGTCGTCCAGCCACTTCACGGCGTCGGGCTCGCGCAGCACACCTTTGGCTTCGCCTGAGAATTTCAGGGCGCCGTCACGCTTGGTGTCGATACCGGTGAGATCGACGCTGCCGGCGGAGAAATGCGTCTTCACTTCAGCCGTGTTGGCGTCGATGATGACGATCTCATTGTTTTCCTGCAGCGTCAGGGCAATCTCGTTCAGGCCGTTGAAGGCGACGAATTCCGGCTCCGGATCCTCCGGGGCGACGCCGGTAAGCCCGGTCAGCGTCACGTGCTTGATGGTGCCGCAATCGACGGTGCCGTTCTTGACCTGGAAGACGACGAGATCGCCGGCCGGCATCTGCGGGATCTTGCCGTCATTGACGTCTTCGTCGCGCTCATTTTCGATTGCGATGGTGCCGAGCGTCTTGTCCTTGTTGAGGGCGATCGAATCCGGCTGACCACCGAGATCGCACGTGTTTTCGATCTTCTTGGTCGCCACGTCGACGATCGCCAGACGGCCCGAGGGCTTCGCCTTGCTTTCGGAGGTGTTGACGGCAACCAGCGCCTTGCCGGCGCTCGAGGTGACCGAAGTCGGCTCGCCGTCCATCATCAGCGCGCCGCCTGCCTTGGGGGCCTTGGCATCGGTAATGTCGATAAAGCCGATCGCGCCGAGCGGGCTGTCGCTATAGATCAGCGTGTTGCCGTCTTCGGTCGCGGTGATGATCTCGGCGGAGCTCACCGAAAGCTTGTCCTTGTCGGCCGGCAGGTTCTCTGCGACCGGGAAGGAAGCGATGCGGTTGAAAACCGGCTCGGCCGCGGCCGGAAAGGCTACCGATGCGAGAAGCACGGCAGCAAGCGCTGCGCTGCGCGATGAAATTGTCATGAAATCCCCCATGTGTCGAACATTCGAAACATGAGTTTTCTGCGGGAGCCGCATGACAGAGGCATGACAGATGCGGCATTTTGCGTCAAATCATGTCAGGCAAGTTTCCGCTCCCGGCGCATCTCGTTTCGCATGATGAACAGCGAAGCAGACAGGATGAGAGCCGCTCCCAGCCAGAGGTAACCCGCCGGCGCATAGCCGAAGAACAGCCAACCGGCCAGCACGTTCAACGGCAGCTTCAGATCGTCGAACGGCTGGACGTAGGCGGCATCCGCTGCGGCATAGGCAAGCGTCAGGAAATACTGCGCTACGGCAGTCAGCAGCCCCGCCAGCAGGAACAGAGCAAGGGTTGCGCCCGTCGGCACTGCAAAGCCTGCCGCAAGCGCCAGCCCGCCGTTTATCGGCGTCAGCAGAACGAGCAGCCAGACGGTGATCGTCTCCGGCCGTTCGATGCCTGTCAGGCTCTTGGTGATCAGCGACGAGGCGCCCCACAGCAGCGCCGAAAGCACAGGCAAGAGAGCCGCCCAGCCAAAACCATCAGACCATGGCTGCAGAATGATCATCGCTCCGGTGAAGCCCGCCGCCGTCGCTGCCCAGCGGGCCGGGCCGACGCGCTCACCCAGAAAAAGCCGGGCGCCCAGAATGATGAAGAAGGGCGAGGTCATCACCAGTGCGATCGCCTGCCAGATCGGCACCGCGGCAAGGCCGGCGACCCAAGCCTCGACGCCGAGCGCGGCAAGCACGACGCGCGCAAGGTGACGCCAGGGATAGCGCGTGCGCATCGCCGCAAGGCCGAGCCTCTTCAGGAACGGCAGCGAAAACAGGAAGGCGAAGCCATATTGCCAGAAGGCTGCCGACGCCGAGGGAAAGGCAAGCTTCATCGTCAGCCATTGGGTGACGACGTTGAGAAGCGAAAAGGCAATGCCGGCAAGGACCATCCAGAGTGCCCCGACAACGGCGCGGGATGGCTCGACGGCAACGGAAGTCTGATTCATGTCTTTCATCCATAAAAGGGACCAACATAAATCAGGACGCATGAACCCCGACAGGCGACACAGGGCAACCCCTGCCCTTCGCACGGCCGACGCTCATTCTCTTCCATCCGGACTTTAACCGTCGGCTCCGGAATCGCACCGGATCTGCTGACCCTTCCCCCGCTTGGACACGAGAGAAGGCGCTCGCGGGCTCAGGCCGAAACCCTTACCGCCGGTGGGGAGTTTCACCCCGCCCTGAGAACAGAAACGTCGTAGATTAAAGCCCGGGCGACAGCAAGGCCCGCCAAAGCAAAAGGGGTCCGGCAAAGCCGAACCCCTCTTAAATCCTGCACAACCGGTCTCGTTTCCGGCTGGTGGGATAATCTCAGATCAGCCGTTGACGGCGTCCTTCAGGCCCTTGCCGGGCGTGAATTTCGGCACGTTGCGAGCCGGAATGTCGACTTCAGCGCCCGTCGACGGGTTACGGCCCTTCGATGCGGCACGATGAGAAACGGTGAAGCTGCCGAAACCCGCGAGGCGAATGTCGCCCTTGTTCTTCAGTTCAGCCTGGACAACGTCGAAAACCGCGTCAACAGCGGAAGCCGCGTCAGACTTCGTCAGTCCTGCCTTTTCGGCTACTGCGGACACGAGTTCATTCTTGTTCATGTTTCCACCCCTTTCTAAATGGTATGAAACGACTCAAAAGTAAGCTAGGCGCAGAATAGGTTTCATCAGGCCCGCCGAAAACCCAAAAGCCCTGCAAATCAAGGAAAAGCAAGCGTCTACATGACGTTTTCACAAAAAAGGCTGGCGTTTCCGCCAGCCTTTTTCCGTGTTTTGGGCCAATTGGGCATAAATGTGGCAAAGGCCACTCAATGCGCTATGGTTGCGCCTGTCTCATCGAGGCCTTCGACCGATGCGATGACCGGCGTTTCCACCGTGCCATCCCATTCGATCGGCTCCGGCCGCCGGATCAGCGCATGCTTGATCACCTCGCCCATGCGGGATACCGGGATGATCTCCATGTTGTTCTTCACGTTGTCAGGAATCTCCGCCAGGTCCTTGGCGTTTTCCTCCGGAATCAGCACCTTCTTGATGCCGCCGCGAAGCGCTGCGAGCAGCTTTTCCTTGAGACCACCGATCGGCAGCACACGGCCGCGAAGGGTGATTTCGCCGGTCATGGCCACATGCCTGTCCACTGGAATGCCGGTCATGATCGAGACGATCGCGGTTGCCATGGCGACGCCTGCCGAGGGGCCATCCTTCGGCGTCGCGCCTTCCGGCACGTGCACGTGGATATCGCTCTTGTCGAAGCGCGGCGGCTCGATGCCGAAATCGACAGCGCGCGAGCGGACATAGGAGGCCGCTGCCGAGATCGATTCCTTCATGACTTCCTTCAGATTGCCGGTGACGGTCATGCGGCCCTTGCCCGGCATCATCACGCCTTCGATGGTCAGCAGTTCGCCACCGACTTCCGTCCAGGCAAGACCGGTCACGACGCCGACCTGATCCTCGCCCTCTGCTTCGCCATGGCGGAAGCGCGGGACGCCCAGATAGTCGGAGATGTTGGCAGCCGTCACGTGAACGGCCTTCGTCTTGCCCTTGATGATCTCGGTGACCGCCTTGCGGGCGAGTTTCATCAGCTCGCGCTCGAAGTTGCGGACGCCGGCTTCGCGGGTATACTGCTGGCTGATCGACATCAGGGCGTCGTCGCTGACCGAGAATTCTTCCGGCTGCAACGCATGTTCCTTGATGGCCTTCGGCAGCAGGTGCCGCTTGGCGATTTCGCGCTTTTCATCCTCGGTGTAGCCGGCGATACGGATAATCTCCATGCGATCCATCAGAGGCGCTGGAATATTCAGCGTATTTGCCGTCGTGATGAACATCACATCCGACAGGTCGTATTCGACTTCCAGATAGTGGTCCATAAAGGTCATGTTCTGGGCCGGATCGAGCACTTCGAGCAGGGCCGAGGACGGATCACCGCGATAGTCCTGGCCGAGTTTGTCGATCTCGTCGAGCAGGAAGAGCGGGTTGGACTTCTTCGCCTTCTTCATCGACTGGATGACCTTGCCGGGCATCGAGCCAATATAGGTGCGGCGGTGACCGCGGATTTCGGCTTCGTCGCGAACGCCGCCAAGCGCCATGCGGACATACTCACGGCCGGTCGCCTTGGCGATCGACTGGGCGAGCGAGGTCTTGCCGACGCCCGGAGGACCGACGAGGCAGAGGATCGGGCCCTTGATCTTGGTGGCACGGGCCTGCACGGCCAGATATTCGACGATGCGCTCCTTGACCTTGTCGAGACCGAAGTGATCGGCTTCGAGGATCTTCTCGGCATTGTTGAGATCGGCCTTGATCTTCGACTTCTTGCCCCAGGGAATGCCGAGCAGCCAGTCCAGATAATTGCGCACGACGGTGGCTTCCGCCGACATCGGGCTCATCTGGCGCAGCTTCTTCAGTTCCGCATCGGCCTTTTCACGGGCTTCCTTGGACAGCTTGGTCTTGGAGATGCGCTCTTCCAGTTCGCTCATCTCGTCGCGGCCTTCCTCGCCGTCGCCGAGTTCCTTCTGGATCGCCTTCATCTGTTCATTGAGGTAGTATTCGCGCTGGGTCTTCTCCATCTGGCGCTTGACGCGCGAGCGGATGCGCTTTTCGACCTGCAGGACCGAGATCTCGCCTTCCATGAAGCCGAGGGCCTTTTCGAGGCGCTGTTTGACGCTGGTGGTCTCCAGCATCTCCTGCTTCTCGGTGATCTTGATCGACAGATGCGAGGCGACCGTATCGGCGAGCTTGGAATAGTCGTCGATCTGGCTTGCGGCGCCGACCACTTCGGGCGAAATCTTCTTGTTGAGCTTCACGTAGCTCTCGAATTCGGAGACGACCGAACGCGACAGGGCTTCCAGTTCGACCGGATCGTCATGCGGCTCCTCGAGCACATGGCCGAGCGCCTCGTAAAAATCCTCGCGGCTGGTATAAGTGTCGATCTCGGCGCGGGCGCGGCCTTCGACCAGAACCTTCACGGTGCCGTCGGGCAGCTTCAGGAGCTGCAGCACGTTCGCCACGGTGCCTACATTGTGGATCGCGGAAGGATCCGGATCGTCGTCGCTGGCGTTGATCTGCGTCACCAGCATGATCTGCTTGTCGGAACCCATGACCTCTTCGAGCGCACGGATCGACTTTTCCCGTCCGACGAACAGCGGCACGATCATATGCGGGAAAACCACGATGTCGCGCAGGGGCAGAACAGGGTAGGCAGTGCTGCTCGCTACAGACGTTTTCTTCGTCATTTTATGTCCTTTCCATCGTCCCGTTGCCGGGCTCTCTGCACGGCCGCTTGGGACCGGCCGGCAATCTCACTTGTTGCTACAAGTGGAGGTTCTGACTACGCTTTTCAAGCCACGCTAACGCCCGCGTCCCTCGGATGTGACAGCTTTATTACAACGGAACGCCAACACTATGAAGCGCGTGGCTGGACCGGCGCTTACCACTTCCGACCCGGCTAAAATACAAACGCCAGCAAGAGGCTTACGGATCATTGCATCATTGCCAAGCACTACCCCTTGCGCAACATCGGCAAAGGCAATTTCGGTTCCCACCGGCAAATACTAACAGCGCTTCGCATGGTTTTTCAAATAGAAAGGGGCCTGCCTATGGCAAGCCCCCAAAATAATCACACGAAAGCCTAAGCTCACGCCGAAGCGTTGGCCTTTTCTTCCTGGCGATCGGCATAGATGTAAAGCGGACGGGCCGAACCGCGCACCACTTCCTCGGAGATAACGACCTCGCGAACGCCTTCCAGCGTCGGCAGTTCGAACATCGTGTCGAGCAGGATCTTCTCCATGATCGAGCGAAGGCCGCGGGCGCCGGTCTTGCGCACGATCGCCTTGCGGGCGATTTCGCGAAGAGCGTCCTCGTGGAAATTCAGTTCCACATCCTCCATCTCGAACAGGCGCTGATACTGCTTGATCAGCGCATTCTTCGGCTCGGACAGGATCTGGATCAGCGCGTCCTCATCGAGGTCCTCGAGCGTCGCCAGAACCGGCAGACGGCCGATGAACTCGGGGATGAGGCCGAACTTGACCAGGTCTTCCGGCTCCAGTTCGCGCAGGACCTCGCCGACGCGGCGGTCATCCTGCGACTTGACGCTAGCGCCAAAGCCGATCGAGGTCTTCTCGCCACGGGCAGAGATGATCTTGTCGAGGCCGGCAAAAGCGCCGCCGCAGATGAACAGGATGTTCGTGGTGTCGACCTGCAGGAATTCCTGCTGCGGGTGCTTGCGGCCGCCCTGCGGCGGAACGGAAGCGACCGTGCCTTCCATGATCTTCAGCAGCGCCTGCTGCACGCCCTCGCCCGAGACGTCGCGGGTGATCGACGGGTTGTCGGACTTGCGCGAAATCTTGTCGACTTCGTCGATGTAGACGATGCCGCGTTGCGCACGCTCGACATTGTAGTCGGCCGACTGCAGCAGCTTCAGGATGATGTTTTCGACATCCTCGCCGACATAACCGGCCTCGGTCAGCGTCGTCGCATCGGCCATGGTGAAGGGAACGTCGATGATGCGGGCGAGCGTCTGGGCAAGATAGGTCTTGCCGCAGCCGGTCGGGCCGACGAGCATGATGTTCGACTTCGCCAGCTCGACTTCGCCGTTCTTGGAGGCGTGCGCCAGGCGCTTGTAGTGGTTGTGAACGGCAACCGACAGGATCTTCTTCGCCTGCCGCTGGCCGATGACGTATTCGTCGAGGACCTTGATGATGTCCTGGGGCGTCGGAACGCCGTCGCGGGACTTGACCATCGAGGACTTGTTCTCCTCGCGGATGATGTCCATGCACAATTCGACGCATTCATCGCAGATGAAGACGGTCGGTCCGGCAATCAGTTTCCGGACTTCGTGCTGGCTCTTTCCGCAGAACGAACAATACAGAGTGTTCTTGGAGTCGCCGCCGTTGCTGCCGCTGACCTTGCTCATATCACTTTCCTTCCAGCACGCCGCATTTCAAGGCGAAATCGCGGTCCACTCTATCAGCTCCTGGCGGCACTCCGTTTCCGGAGCCTTTGCCGAGAAGGGCTTCAGGGGCTACGAACCGGGCCCAACCAATCATGTCCTGGGCCCGGCGGCAACGAATTCCCCTTCGAATGCCGAATGCTATGTCACAAAAATTCAACATAGCATTAATAGTTACTATTAGCGTCTTCGTCGCCGGATGAAAGCCCTTGTTCAATCACAAATGGGATAGAACTGTGGCGAGGAAAACACCATCCCTATTAATTACTAGGCCTGTTCGCCTTCCATTTCGAGGCGCGACGTCAGAACCTTGTCGATCACGCCCCAGCTCTGGGCTTCGTCCGCATCCATGAAATGGTCACGATCGAGCGTCTTTTCAACTTCCTCGTAGGTGCGGCCGGTGTGCTTGACGTAGACCTCGTTCAGGCGGCGCTTCATCTTGAGGATGTCGCGGGCGTGGCGCTCGATGTCCGAAGCCTGGCCCTGGAAGCCGCCCGAGGGCTGGTGCACCATGATGCGGGAATTCGGCGTGGCAAAGCGCATGTCCTTGTGGCCGGCCGCGAGAAGCAGCGAGCCCATGGATGCGGCCTGGCCGATGCAGAGCGTCGAAACCGCGGGCTTGATGAACTGCATCGTATCGTAGATCGCCATGCCGGCGGTGACGACGCCACCGGGCGAATTGATGTAGAGGGCGATTTCCTTTTTCGGGTTTTCGGCCTCGAGGAAGAGCAGCTGGGCGCAGACGAGCGTCGCCATGTGGTCCTCGACAGCACCTGTCAGGAAGATGATGCGTTCCTTCAACAGGCGGGAATAGATGTCGTAGGAGCGTTCACCGCGGTTGGTCTGTTCCACGACCATCGGAACGAGGGCCATTGCGGTATCGACTGGGTTTCTCATGTGCGTCCTTTGTCAACGTCTCGCCGGCCGGCGCCGGGAATCAAAGAAAAATGTCTTACCCCTACATAGAGTGTCCCGGCCCTCCTCTTCAAGACACGCATGAGGATAACGTTAAGAAGGCGGGGCAAGGCGGCCAAGCTCCTTCTTTTCATGCATGTCGTTATCCCGGAACCGCTGCACACTTCCGGGCGACATGCATTGAGCCTCTTTCCCTCAAACGCCTGTTAACGGCGAGCCCTTGGTACGGTCTCCCCCGGCTTTTCTCCATGACAGGATGAAGGAAGGCTTACTCTATTCGACTGTGCTCATACACGTTTACCCAACGGAAAGCCTACCGGCAGATATCGGCCTAAAACAATGCCGCGGCGCAGCAACATTAAGGAAGTGGCGAGCTTCCTCGGCAAGGATGTGAACGGACAGACAAGGGGTTGCTGCCGTGTTCAATTTCGCTACAGGTCTCGCCATCTGGTGTTCCGAGGCCATGACGCTCGCTTTGGTGCTGTTCGTCGCCTGGCGCCACAACGTCAGGAACGAGGCCTATCTCTATTGGGGCCTGGGCTTCCTGCTGACCGGCATCGGCTTTGCGATGGTTGCGCTACGCGGCGAAATCCCCAGCGTGCTTTCAGTAGAGACGGGCAATGCCATCGCCCTGCTCGGCCAGAGCGCCTGGGTGGCTGGTTTTCTGGCACTCGACCGCAAGCGGATCGAATGGTGGGCACTGCTGCCGCCGGCAATCTGGCTCGCCGGTGTCTTCCTGCCCTGGGTCAACAGCGATTATTCAAACCGGGTGGTGCTCTACAACCTTGCTTCGGCGACGGGTGCGACGGCACTCGCCATGGCGGTGGCCGCCGGCGACATGCGCCGTGAGCGTACCCGCATCAAGCTGATGGGTGTGTTCATCCTCCAGGGCTGCCTGTGCTTCGGCTCGGCGCTGACGATGGCATTGACGATGCCAAGCGATATCGAGGCGACCAATCTCGGCGGTGCCTCCGCCATGGCCAGCGCCTTCCTGCTGACCATCGCCTTTGCGTTCACCTGCCGTCTGATCATGGAGCGCTCTGAACGGCACCTGCGTGCCCTCACCCTGACTGACTCGCTGACCGGCGTGCTCAACCGCCGCGGCCTGCTCGGCTATTTCGACGGCATCCAGGAACGGGCTCATAACGAGCAGCGCCAGGTCGCGGTGATCCTTTTCGATCTTGACCATTTCAAGCGCGTCAACGACCGTTTCGGCCACCAGTCCGGCGATGCCGTGCTGACCGCCTTCGCGCACATGGCCCGCCAGTATATTCCGAACAACATCTTCGGCCGCATGGGCGGCGAGGAATTCGCCGCCTTCGCCGCCGTCGCGGACCAGACGGAAGCCGAGGCGATCGCGGAAGCGATCCGCACCGAATTCTGCCGTCTTCCCGTCAGCACCGGCGAAGCGATCGTTCCGGTCACCGTCAGCATCGGCATCGCGCTCGCCTCCTCGATCGAAGCCAATATCGACAAGCTGATCTCGGCCGCCGACCGGGCGCTCTATGCGGCGAAGGCCGCCGGCCGCAACTGCACGGTCACCTTCGGCGAAGCGGAGGCCGCAGCCCCTGCACCGGCCACGCCGAGCGGCAATGCCGGCGAACTCGTGCCGACGGTCGACGACCAGGTCGACGCGCTGCGACGCATGGGTACGCTGTCACGAGCCGGGTAGTCCGGGATCGCTTGCCCCGCATCTTCCCGAGGCCCGGCAAATCCGCTAAGCCTCGGGGCATGATGATCCCATCTTTTCTCTCGATCGACCGCGCCAACCGTCATGTCTCGCTGGACGGCCGCAACCCGGCCTTCTACGGCGACCCGAATGCCGTCTATGCCGCACTTCATGCCCATTGCCCGACCTTCTACTGGAGCGAGCAGAAGCAGTGGTTCTTTACGGGTTACGACCATGTGAACGGCCTGCTCCGCGACCGCCGCTTCGGCCGGCAGATCCTGCATATCGCCAGCCGTGAGGAGCTCGGCCTTGCCGAGCCGATGCCGCATCTTGCCAGTTTCGATCTCTCGGAACGTTATTCCCTGCTCGAACTCGAACCGCCGGAGCACACGCGGCTGCGCACGCTCGTCAACCGCGCCTTCGTTTCCCGCCATGTCGAGAAGATGAAACCTGAGCTTGCCGAACTCGCCAACCGGCTGATCGACGGCTTCGCGGAGAAGCGCGAGATCGAGCTGCTCTCGGCCTTTGCCGACATCATCCCGGTGACGATGATCGCCCGGATGATCGGCATTCCCGAAGAGATGGGGCCACAACTGCTCGCCTGGTCGCACGCCTATGTCCGCATGTACATGTTCGGCCGTACGCGCGAGCAGGAGGAAGAGGCCGAACGGGCGGCGAAGGAATTTTCCGACTACGTCAAGACGGTGATCGCCGAACGCCGTGCGACCCCACGCGACGACCTGCTCACCCACATGATCCATACCGAACACAAGGGCCAGTATCTGACCGAAGAGGAGCTCGTTTCGACGACGATCGTGCTGCTCAATGCCGGGCATGAGGCGACCGTGCACCAGATCGGCAACTCCGTGCGAACCATTCTCGACAGCGGCTGCGATCCGGCGGACCTCTTCCGGGACGAAGCGACGACGGAGCGCACCGTCGAGGAAACCCTGCGCATCTGCGCGCCTGTCCACATCTTCCAGCGCTGGGCCCTGGAGCCTGCCGAAATCGACGGCGTCTCCTTCAAGCGCGGCGACAAGGTCAGTCTCATCCTCGCCGCCGCCAATCTCGATCCGGCGAAATTCACCGATCCCCTCACCTTCAAGCCCGACCGCAACGAGGCGGCGAACCTCTCCTTCGGCGCCGGCATCCATTTCTGCATCGGCGCGCCACTGGCGCGGCTGGAGCTCAACGTCGTGCTGCCGATCCTGTTCGAGCGGCTGGCCGGCCTCAAGCTGGCAAAGACACCCGTGGTCAAGGATGTCTACCATTTCCACGGGCTGGACCGGCTGGATTTGCAGTGGTGATCCATTCCTCTCCGGCGTCGCAGATCAGCCATAGCGGCCGGTGATGTAGTCTTCCGTGCGCTTGACCTTCGGCGACTGAAAAATCTCGGCGGTCGGGCCGTATTCGACCAGTTCGCCCAAATACATGAAGGCGGTGTTGTCGGAGATGCGGCTTGCCTGCTGCATGTTGTGGGTGACGATGACGATGGTGAAATCCGTCTTCAGCCGGGCGACCAGCTCTTCCACCTTGGCAGTCGAGATCGGGTCCAGGGCGGAGGTCGGCTCGTCGAGCAGAAGCACCTCGGGGCGAAGTGCTACGGCACGCGCGATGCAGAGACGTTGCTGCTGACCGCCGGAAAGGCCGAGGCCACTGCCCTTCAGCTTGTCCTTGACCTCTTCCCAGAGCGCTGCCGAGCGCAGCGCCTGCTCGACGCGGACATCCATCTCGGCCTTGGAGATGCGCTCGTGGTGACGGATACCGTAGGCGATGTTGTCGTAGATCGACATCGGGAACGGCACCGGCTTCTGGAAGACCATGCCGACCCGGGCGCGCAGTTCGTTCATCGAATAGCCGGGGTCAAGGATATTCTGGCCGTCGAGCGTGACGGAGCCGGTGGCACGCATCTTCGGGTAGAGCATGTAGATGCGGTTCAAGATGCGCAACAGCGTGGACTTGCCGCAGCCGGACGGACCGATGAGAGCCGAGACCTGGCGCTCGGGAAAGCTCAGGGTGACGTCGCGGATCGCGTGGGCATCGCCGTAGTAGAAGTTGACGCCGGTCAGCGCCATCTTGTCGACTGTTATGGCCGAGTGGGCCGGGCGAGGTTCGAAGGCTTTGTTCTCAAGCATCATTTCGCATTCCTGCGGTTGAGGATGGCGCGGGAGCCCACGCTGAGGAGAAGCACGATCGCCGTCATGACGAAGGCGCCGGCCCAGGCGAGATTCTGCCATTGCTCATAGGGGCTCATAGCGAACTGGAAGATGACGACGGGAATATTCGCCATCGGCTGCGACATGTCCAAGCTCCAATACTGGTTGTTCAGAGCCGTAAAAAGGAGTGGCGCGGTTTCGCCCGAAATGCGGGCGATCGCAAGCAGGATACCCGTCAAGATGCCTGCGGAGGCGGCGCGGTAGAGTATGTTGACCGTTACCTTCCAGCGCGGGATGCCCAGCGAAAGTGCTGCCTCCCGCATGACGTCCGGAACCAGCCGCAACATCTCGTCGGTGGTGCGCACCACGACCGGCAGGAAGATGAAGGCGAGCGCGATGCCGCCGGCAAAGCCGGAAAAGCGTGACGTCGGGCGGACGACCAGCTCATAGACAAACAAGCCGATGATGATCGACGGCGCCGAAAGCAGGATATCGTTGACGAAGCGGATTGCTTCGCCGATCTTCTTGCCGCGGCTGAACTCCGACAGGAAGGTGCCGGCCAGCACGCCGATCGGCGTGGCGATGATAACAGCCAGAACGACCATCAGCAGGCTGCCCATGAAGGCGTTAGCGAGACCGCCGCCATCTTCGCCGGGCGGCGGCGTCATTTCCGTGACGAGACTAGGGCTGAGCGCAGACAGGCCGTGTATCAGCGTCGTCCAGAGGATCCAAACCAGAAAGACCAAGCCGACCACGGTCGCGATGCCACAGAGCGACAGCGCGATCATGCTGCCGATCTGGCGGCGGCGGTAAATGGAACCCGAATGGGTCGCCATGACTACTCTCCCCTCTGTCTTGCCATGCGCACCAGCATGAGCTTGGCGGCCGCCAGAACGATGAAGGTGACAACGAAGAGGATGAGACCGAGCGCCGAGAGCGACGACCTGTAGAGATCATCCGAAGCTTCGGCAAACTCGTTGGCGAGCGTCGCAGCGATCGACGTGCCGGGCTCCATCAACGACACAGCGATGTTATGGGTGTTGCCGAGTACGAAGGTGACCGCCATGGTCTCTCCGAGCGCGCGGCCGAGACCAAGGAAGATGCCGCCGACGACAGCGGTGCGGGTGTGCGGAATGACGATATCGCGCACCACTTCCCACTTGGTCGAACCAAGCGCATAGGCCGATTCCTTCAGCTGCGCCGGGACGACCAGGAAGACGTCGCGCATGACCGAGGAGACGAAGGGGATAATCATGATCGCCAGCACGATGCCTGACGTCAGCATGCCGATGCCGAGCGGGGCGCCGGTGAACAATGCGCCGATTATCGGGATCGGGCCTAGCCAGTCGATCAGCACCGGCTGAACGTAGTCCGACATGAAGGGAGCAAACGTGAAGAGACCCCACATGCCGTAGATGATCGAGGGAATACCGGCGAGAAGCTCGATGGCGCCGCCGATCGGACCGCGAATGGAGCGCGGCGCAACTTCGGTAATGAAAACGGCGATACCGAGGCTCACGGGAACGCCGATGATCATGGCGAGCGCCGAGGTGACCAGCGTGCCGTAAATTGGCACAAGGCCCGAGAACCGCTGGGCAACCGGATCCCATTCCATGCCGGTCAGGAAGCCAAAGCCGAAGGTCCGGAACGCGAGAAACCCGTCCCAGACCATGGAGAACGCCGCTGCGAACAGTGCGACCAGAACAAACAGGCCGCAGCCCAAAACTATCCAATAAAAAATACGATCGCCTGCCGCGCCGTCGCGGCGCTTGACGCCCGCGGTTGTGGCGGGCAGCGATGCCATTGCTTCGCTCATATCCGTCCGCTCTGCTGCTTTGAGGATGTCAAAGGATTCGGGGCGGAAAGCTTGGCTTGCCGCCCCGGCCGCAGTTTCGTCAGGATCAGCCCTTGAAGGAGGCCGTCCAGTAATCTTCGATCTGCTTCACCAGAGTTTCCGGAAGCGGAACGTAGTCGAGCGAGGAAGCTTCCTTCTGGCCGTTTTCGAGCGCCCATTTGAAGAAGGCGAAGGCGGCCTTGGAGCGCGCCGCATCCTTCGGCTCCTTGTACATGATCGCCCAGGTCGTGGCAGTCACCGGCCAGGCCTTTTCGCCCGGAGCATTGGTCATGATCAGGTAGAAGTCCTGAGCCTTGGTCCATTCGGCGCTCGCAGCTGCAGCCGAGAAGCTTTCGGCATTCGGCTTCGGATACTGGCCTGCGGCGTTCTGGATCAGCACGTAAGGCAGCTTGTTCTGCAGGGCGTAGGCGTATTCGACGTAACCGATCGAATCCTTGACGCGGGTGACGTATGCGGCAACGCCCTCATTGCCCTTGCCGCCGATGCCAACCGGCCAGTTGACGGTAGTGCCTTCGCCGACCTTGCTCTTCCAGTCTTCGTTGACCTTGGAGAAGTAGTTGGTCCAGTTGAAGGAGGTGCCCGAACCGTCCGAACGGTGGACGACGGCGATCTGGCTGTCGGGCAGTTTCAGGCCCGGGTTCAGATCGGCAATCGCCTTGTCGTTCCATTTGGTGACGTTGCCGAGGTAGATGTCGGCGAGAACCTTGCCGGTGAGCTTCAGTTCGCCCGACTTGATGCCCTTGACGTTGATGACCGGCACGATGCCGCCGACGACGAGCGGGAACTGGCCGAAGCCGCCGGTCGTCAGGTCTTCCGGCTTCATCGGGGCGTCGGACGCGCCGAAGTCAACCGTTGCAGCCTTGATCTGGGCGATGCCGCCGCCCGAACCGATCGACTGGTAGTTCAGCTTGTCGCCGGTCTGCTTGTTGTAGTCCGCAGACCACTTGGACAGGACGGGGTAGACGAAGGTGGAGCCGGCGCCGGTGATATCGGCGGCGGAGGCCGAAACCGCCAGCGCGGCGACCAGGCCCGCACCGAGGCAGGCCGAAAGAAGTTTCTTGGTGAGCATATGAGCGCTTCCCTAATGGATTTGAAAAACAACGAGGCCAGCGCCATGGAGGGGGTGTCATTGTCGGGGCGCTGAAATTCTCGTCACATCAGGCGGGCTAGGCGCGTTTTATTACAGTTTGATGACGGTTTTTGACCGCCGAAACCGAATGCAGGGCCGTGCGTCAAATGCGGCAGTTACGGCCTTTCGATTGAATCGCGGATTTAACAAAGCCTTAGCAAAAACATTGGGATAGATTGACGCATGGCTGTGGTGGATTGCCGCAGCGATGCCTGGAAATGTCGTTTTCAGGATTTCGAAATGCCGGGGCCTGCTCGTGGCCGATACCGAATTCGTGCGATGGCCTTTACGAGATCATGCGGCCGACTCTTCTCGCAGCCTGCTGGATATGTCGCATGCCGACATGGGTTTTCCGAGCATATACCCTTGAAGCTGGTCGCAGCCGGCGTCTCGCAAGATCGCCGCCTGACGGGTATTCTCAATACCTTCGGCGGTCACGGGTATCTGCAGAGCAGTCGCCAAGGAGATGGTTGCCCGAAGAATATCGGCGCCATTTGCGGTTACATCGAGAGCGGACACGAGCGAGCGGTCGATCTTCATGCGATCAAACCCAAACTGCCGCAATGCACCGATGCTGGCGTAGCCGCAGCCAAAATCATCAAGAGCAAACTTTATGCCGACGCGCTTGAGTTGGTCTATCGACCGACGGGCCTGATCCGGATTTGTCATCAGAACGCCTTCGGTGATTTCCAGTGTCAGGCGGTTTGGATCGAAATCCAGCTCCTGCAGGATCGCGATCACTTGGGCAGCAAATTCCGGATTGCAGAGCTGGATCGGCGAAACGTTCACCGACAAAGTCAGACCGGGCCAGCTCTTGGCATGCCCGATCGACGTTCTCAGCATATGGACGCCAAGGGCATCGATGAGGCCGCACCTTTCAGCAAGCGGGATGAATATTTCCGGGCTGACGTTTCCCGTTGCAGTTTTCCAGCGCGCCAGTGCTTCAAGACCGGTGACAGCGCCGGTCGAAGCAGAGACGAGAGGCTGGAAAACAGCTTCGATTGCGCCGCTGCCGATGGCGTTTTTCAAGAGACCTTCCAGCTCGGCGACCCGTATGCGTTCCCGGTCCAGTTCGGGATCGTATTCAACCGCCTGACCTTTACCATTTGCCTTGGCTCGATAGAGGGCCATGTCGGCTCTGCGAAGAAGCTCCAGAGGCGATATGTCTCCATCGTGCGCCGCAGCTCCGATGCTTGCGCCAACTTCGATCGTTCGCCCGTCAATTTTGAAGGGCTCGGCAAACAGCGCCAGAATCGCCTCTTCCATCTCTTCGCGTGCAGTGGCTCCAACGTGCACCAACGCGAATTCGTCGCCTCCCAGCCGGGCCGCGGCTAGGACTTCGGGATGACTGGTCATCAGCGCGTTCGAGACGATCCGGATCAAATCATCCCCAACCGCATGCCCCCAAGCATCGTTGACCGCCTTGAAGCCGTCGAGATCAACCAAGTAAAGCCGCGGTGACGAAGGTTCCGGGCTCTCCAGATCCTCCAGCAGGCGGAGAAGACCCTGTCTGTTCAACAAGCCACTCAAGCTGTCATGGCTCGCTTCGAAGCGAGCTGTTTGCGCCAGTTGGCGCAGGCGCCGCGCTTCGGATGCGCCAACCAACAGAACGCCGATCAAGAATAGCGAAAGAACGACGGTAGAAGCTGCAAGATAAGGATAGACCTGCTGAAACACGGCACTTCCGGGCGCTTTGCTCGGCCAAACGAGGTAGCCGATCACGCCTCCCTTGATGTCGGTGATCGGCGTGTTCAGGAATCCCGGCTTGGGCGTCGTCTCAAGGCTCAGCCCCTCGAGTTCATGTTCGTTGGAGAGAGTGTCGAGTACCTCCGACGTAAAGGCCTTGTAGAAACTCAGCACGCTGAACTTCGGAACCTCGGCGGCGGCCTCGAACGGCTGGATCGCCTGCGAGGCGATGAGTGCCATACCGCTATCGGTCTTGATGAAATTGACCACCGGCGCCTTGGCCGGAGCTGCAGCCGCATTGATCTGCTGATAAAAGGCTTCTCCGAAAAACGTGCCCGGCTGGAAGGGCTTGCCTTTGGCATAGGCCGAGACGATCGAAGACCCGTCAGGGCCGGTCACGATCGCGCCGTCATAAAGCGCATAATCCTCGCTGGTTTTTCCCCAATTCTCATAGGCCCAATCCGCAGCGGCCGGAGATGAGACAGCACTATAGGCATCGTCCCATATGGCATTGTCCGTCGTTGTCCCGCTCAAGCGAGCCACAAAGGCTGCGACCGCCGCGCGGGCGGCGCGACTGGCCCTGGCATCGTCGATCTCGTTCGCCGACCGGGTCATCGTGGCGACGACATGTGCCATAAGGCCGGTCAATACGAGAGCGACGACAAGGAAGCAGACGGTTGTCGCAATGATGGAAGACGTTTGAGTCCGAACGTGCCTGGCTGCAAGATTCGACGACATGCAAATTCCGCAAAGATTAATTGCAAGGCCATGTCTGGGGGACGGCAGGAGACATCATGTCCGCAATGCGCTGCAGATAAGGGTTTAGCATTTGCCGATGTAGGCACGATTAATGGGATTGGTTAAAAGCATTCAAATCCGGGATATGAGGCCACAAGCACCGTCTTTGCCCGCTTGCCGTTTCGGATCATCGCTGCGACTGCGAGGACAAAAGGCGAAGCCGAAAACGGGAAAGGCCCGGCTTCGTCGCGCCCCATTTGCCGGCCCGCTCAAACCTCGATCACGTAGTCCTTGCGAGTCGTTTCAACGACTTCCCACGTTCCCTTGAAGCCGGGTCTGAGGATCATCCGGTCACCTGCCTTCAGATGAACCGGCTCACCGCCGTCCTCCGTCACGATCGAATGGCCGGCCAGCAGGCTGAAATATTCCCATTCCTCGTAGACGATCCGCCACTTGCCGGGTGTCGCCTCCCAGATGCCGGAATAAAGGCCACCTTCTCTCTCCTCTAGGTTCCACGTACGGAATTGCGGATCGCCGGAGATGATCCGGCCGGGCTCCGGGGCGCCGAACTCGGGTTCGACGCCGTCGATGCTGAAGGTGATGAAATTTGCCATCGTCGTCATGGACCTCTCTGATGTCAGTCTCCTTCGCAGCCAATGCCTGCGTGGGATTATTTGAAATCATTAGCGATTTTGTATCCCGTCGCATAGATCTTCGTGCTGGTGTTGCCGTGCTCCCAAAATCCGCCTCCGACCGGTCCGGACGCGGACCCTATTTCCTCGAATTCGCAAAACGCGCGCGCTATGACTGCCAAGCCTCTTATGCTGACAGGCTGCTTCAAGGCGCGCGCTCAGGCCGAAGACGCTGTGGCAAGCGGTGCAGTCGACATCGTCGGCCTCGCACGTGCGCTCGTCCTTGAGCCTTCACTTCCCAATCTCTGGAAAGACGATCAGAAACCCGAGCCGTCTTTTCCAAGGTTCTCGCAAGCCCCCGAGGGTGGGATCACCGCGTGGTACACGATGCGGCTGGCAGAGATCGGCGCGGACGAGGACAGCCCCGTTTTCGGCGACCTCGCACAGGCAATTCACGACTACGCAGCACGCGACAAATTGCGGACGAAGGTCTGGCTATCTCACTTCGCTGGTAATGCCCTCATGCGTGACCGCACAGTCTCGTTTCAGACTAACCGCGATCCATCGTTGAAAGGAGCGCCGTTGCCATTCGTTTAGCCTGACCGGCAGGCTCCGCTGAGCGAACCATTTGGGCTACCGCCGTTGCTCCTTCATGGAGAAGATTGATTTCATCCGCCACACGCCGAGGGTCGCGGAATCGCACAGCATGAGCCAGTTCTTCGAAGTAGGCGAGCGCCAAGCGCTTGTGCATCTCCGCCGCTCGGAACACGGGATCAGCGATGTCCTTGTGTTCTCCAGCAGCAGCCATAAATCCACAGCCTCTAAAATCCTTGTCCTTGAACCAGAGTTCCAGAAAGTCGAACGTCGACAGAATTCGCTCCATCGGATCGGTCGCACGCTTCTCGACAAACTCGCGCATCTTACGGCGATCCTCTTCGTCGCGCCGCTCGAGCGCCTTGAGGATCAGGTCCTCCTTTGTCTCGAAGTGTCGGTATAGGGTCGTTTTCGCTACGCCACTTTCCGCGATAATCAAGTCAATGCCAGTCGCATGGTAACCATGCTCGTTGAACAGGCGCAAAGATGTTTCGAGCAGATGGTCCCTGATTTCCGATCGCCGCATTATCCCTCACCGAAAAATACTGATCTGTAGTGATACTTAATCACTCGTCGGATGGTAAGCAATGGCTTGTTGGCTGGGAACAGAATACGGCTGCAGCTGACAGTTACGCGCAAGTCGCCATGCTGCACCGTCAATCGGAAGCGACATGGATCGCGATTTCGTGATTTGAAAACGATACAGATCAGTAGTATTAATTCAACATCGATACAGATCTGTATCGTTCTGGATTTGGGTCGTCGAACTGACCGCAAAGTCCAGACATCAATGGGAGAAGGAAATGACCCAACTTATCGATCATGTCGGCATCCAGCCGAAATCGAAACGCATCGCAGGCATCCTGCATCTAGCAGAGACCTATGGCCGCACGGCAACCACCGGTGGCCTCTATGTATCAATCATCGTGATCTATGCCTGGTTTGGCGGCATGAAATTCACAGCCTACGAGGCCCAAGGACTGGTCGATCTGGTCAGCAACAACCCTCTTGTAAGCTGGATGTACTCCATCTTGAGCGTGCGAGGCTTTTCGAGCTTCCTGGGAGTCCTCGAACTCAGCATCGGCGCACTTATAGCCGCAAGACTTGTCAACCCGATTTATTCGCTTGTGGGAGGCGTCCTGTCGTCCGGACTGTTTGTCACCACCATCAGCTTCATGATTACGACCCCTGGCGTGATTGTTCCCGAACTCGGGTTCCCGGCCATCTCGGTCGCTCCTGGCCAGTTCCTGCTCAAAGACGTCGGCCTTCTGGCGCTATCACTCTGGATTGCAATGGATTCCCTTACCGCAATCCGCTTCACGAGAACCTAAATCCGGAAGCTCGGCACATCTGCCATTCGTGCGAACGCCCCGATCCAAGCCTGGATCGGGGCGTTCGCCATTCACTAAGTTCCAAACTCGTGTCATTGTGCCCGCGATCTTCTTCACTGAACGTACGGAGGATTGGTGCCGTGAACGGGTTGTCCCACGGCATTGGGGTGGCAGACTTCGAGACGTGGGCCAGTTTCGGTTTGATTGGAGGGCTGGGCTTCGTCCTCGGCTTCGCGATGAACCACGGGTCGATCTGCACCTTCATCGCTACGACGGAATTGATTTCCGAACGCAGACCCGCGCGATTTCTCGCTCTGGCCGAATGCGCAGTGTGGGCCGCGATCGCCTATATCATCCTCGACAAGTTGCCGACCATGAATGGTGGATGGTCGCCTTTGGTTCACATGGTCGGCGCAGCCATCCTTTTTGGTGTCGGCGTATATGTAAACGGTGCCTGCATTTTTGGATCGGTAGGGCACTTTGGTAACGGAGAGATGGATTTCGGTTTCACCTTCCTCGGGATTCTTGTGATCCTGTCCCTCGATTCTGTGTTCAATCTGCGCGCGGAGCCGATGCCAATCAGCGCTTCACCGCCGCTTGCGCTAGAAGCCTTGTTGGTGGTTTTGTTCGTGTTCCTACTCCTGAGACTCGGCGTCTCGATCAAATCGGAGACCAACTTCCGTCGGCTGACATTGGCAATGGGTACTATTGGCATAACTTCGGCCACCTTATCGGCGTTCGCCCCTCGCTTCTCAGTCACGACCTCGGTCGGATCGATGCTTTCGATCCCGGTGACG
Source organism: Rhizobium sp. WYCCWR 11128 (assembly GCF_013416305.1). Taxonomy (NCBI): domain Bacteria; kingdom Pseudomonadati; phylum Pseudomonadota; class Alphaproteobacteria; order Hyphomicrobiales; family Rhizobiaceae; genus Rhizobium; species Rhizobium sp. WYCCWR 11128. Next base: position 30,894 of record NZ_JACCEZ010000017.1, on the reverse strand, counting down.
AGTTCACTCATCTTTGTCTGCATGTTTAGCGGCAGTCTCGTCTCGGCGAGAATTCGCCGGCATCAGTTTTCACTGAGCTGGCCGCCGACATGGAAGAGCGTGTCGCGAAGAACAATTGGAGGCTTGCTGATGGGCTTTGGGGCGCTCCTTATCCCAGGTGGAAATGACACTCTCCTGCTTGTCGGTCTCCCAATGGGAGCGTGGCAGGCCTTCGTCGCCTATCTTATCATGGTGGCAGCGCTTGCCGTGCTGATCGCTAGATTTGGTTCAACAGCGCGATCGTGGTCTTGAACCCTTCCCCAAAGTCCGAGCGCGCTCACGCTTGATCGTTACGACCGTATGGCTGCGCGATCGTCGCCTCGGCGCTGATTTTATGGCTGTATGCCGACAAACATCATCTGCGAAATTAAAAACGTTTGTTGCGAACCACATCAGATCTTCGAGAGTGCCTGTTCGAGATCGGCGATGATGTCCTTGACGTCCTCGATGCCGACGGAGAGGCGCACCACGTCAGGGCCTGCGCCGGCAGCGATCCTCTGCTCGTCTGTCAACTGCCGGTGCGTCGTCGAGGCCGGATGGATGACGAGCGAACGGGTGTCGCCGATATTGGCAAGATGGGAGAAGAGCTCCAGCCCCTCGACCAGCGTCTTGCCCGCCTCATAGCCGCCCTTGACGCCGAAGGTGAAGACGGAGCCGGCGCCCTTCGGCGAGTAGCGCTGCTGCAGGGCGTGGTTCGGGTCGTCGTCGAGGCCGGCATAGTTCACCCAGGCAATCTTGCTGTGCGCCTTCAGCCACTTCGCGACGGCGATCGCATTGTCGCTGTGGCGCTGCATCCTGAGCGGCAGCGTCTCGATGCCGGTCAGGATCAGGAAAGCGTTGAAGGGCGAGATCGCCGGCCCGAGGTCGCGCAGGCCGAGCACACGGGCAGCGATCGCAAAGGCGAAATTGCCGAAAGTCGCATGCAGCACCATGCCGTTATATTCCGGCCGCGGGCTCGACAGCATCGGATAATTGCCGGATTTTGACCAGTCGAAGGTGCCGCCGTCGACGATGAGGCCGCCCATGGAATTGCCGTGGCCGCCGAGAAACTTCGTCAGTGAATGCACGACGATGTCGGCGCCGTGCTCGATCGGACGGATGAAATAAGGCGTTGCCATCGTATTGTCGACGATCAGCGGCAGGCCGTTGCGATGCGCGACGTCGGCGATGGCGGCGATATCGACGAAAGTGCCGCCGGGATTGGCGAGGCTCTCGATGAAGATGCCGCGCGTCTTGTCGTCGATCTGGCTTTCGAAGCTTGCCGGATCGGCGGCATCGGCCCAGCGCACCTGCCAGCCAAAATTCTCGAAGGCATGGCCGAACTGGTTGATCGAGCCGCCGTAGAGCTGGCGGGCAGCGATGAAATTCTCGCCGGGGCGCATGATATTGTGGAAGACGATCACCTGCGCCGCATGGCCGGAGGCGACGGCAAGGGCTGCGGTGCCGCCCTCGAGCGCTGCGACACGCTCCTCGAGCACGGCCTGCGTCGGGTTCATGATGCGGGTGTAGATGTTGCCGAAGGCCTGCAGGCCGAAAAGGGCGGCGGCATGATCGGAATCATTGAAGACGAAAGCGGTCGTCTGGTAGATCGGCGTTACCCGCGCGCCAGTCGTCGGGTCGGGCTGCGCACCGGCATGGATCGCCAACGTGTTGAATCCCGGATCGTTCTTGGCCATGTCGTCCTCCAGTTGTTGCTGACGGGCAGGATCATAGCCGGTCGCTTGCGAAAGTTAATCGCGATCCGTTTCAACCCGTGGGCGTTCGGTGGAAAATCCGTCTCCGAGGACCGCAACTCAGGCAATAAGACGGGGATACTCGATCGCCGGGCAGCGATTCATCACCACCTGGATGCCGGCGGCCTCCGCCTTTGCCGCAGCCGCATCGTCGCGGACACCAAGCTGAGACCAGATGATCTTCGGCAGCGGCCTCAGCGCCAGCGCCTCCTCGACGACCCCGTCCAGATATTCGGAGGCGCGAAAGACGTCGACCATGTCGATCGGCACGGGAATGTCGGCGAGCCGGGCATACACGGTACGGCCCTGGATCTGTTTGCCCGCCTGCCCCGGATTGACAGGAATGACCTCGTAGCCGCGCGACAGCAGATAGCCCATGACGCCGTTGCTCGGCCGGGCCGGATTGGGCGAAGCGCCGGTCAGCGCGATGGTCTTTACAGAATGCAGGATTCCGGCGAGGTAATCATCCGTGTAGGCGTCGTGATTCATGTCCATTTCTCCACTCCCGAAAGCCCTTCGGCGCGGCCGGCATATTTTTTTGCGTGTCCGTGAAACCGACTGGGCATCTTTTCCGTATATATGAATTGGATACTCCCTGAGGATGATTCGATGAAAAAAGTCGCTCTTGCCCTCATGCTCGTGCTGGCCACATCGCCGGCGCTGGCGATCTCGCGCTACAATCCGCTAACCATGAGCTGTGCCAGCGTGCGTGCCGCCATCCACAATCAGGGCGCGGTCATCTTCCGCTACCAGTCTCCCCGTGGCTTGCCGCTCTACGATCGCTATGTCCGCAACAGCAATTATTGCGACGCGACCGATTATGCGGAATGGACATATATCCCTTCAAAAGACACTCCCCGCTGCCAAGTGCTGAACTGCCAGAACATCGACAACCTTGACGGGATGCTCTTCGTTCCGCATCATCAGCTATGATGTTTTTCGCCGTCATGTCGGGCGCAGGAACAGTACGCCTTTCGCGGTTGCGAAAGGTTTGAGATCAATCCCGCGCTGCGATTTCGCGATGATTACACAATCACAAGCTTTAATTTTCCCTTATGTCAAAGTTATAGAATAATATCTATATTTCAGCACCATAGAATAATCAGTTGTCGAATTCCTGCAGGTATTTTCTCTTTTTGTTCTCGATAAAGCCACTCTTTGTTCCCCCATCCATTAGAAACATCTCATAGTTGAAAGGATCGCGTGGATTGAACGCATGTCGCGCGCACGTAAAAATTGCTCCAATGGGTCGCCATTGTTCACCTCCTGAAAGGATGCTATTCGTCATATGGACACGTAAGCGACCGCCGCCATGCAATTTCGTGCAAATCCCAGTTGTCTTTTCACGAATTTGAAACGCCGAAGGCGAGGCGTGTTCCGCTTCCTCTCATCCTTTCCGGATTACTCCCTTGCCTCTCGACGTCATCCTGCTCGTTCTCTTCGGCGCACTGCTGCACGCGACATGGAACGCCATCATCAAGGCGGGGAGCGATAAGTCCCTCGATGCGGCGCTGATCTCGGCCGGCGGCGCGGTTTCGGCATTGCCGTTCCTGCCATTCCTGCCGTTGCCGCACGCCTCGGCCTGGCCGTTCATCGGCGCCTCTGCCATCCTGCAGTTCGCCTATTTCCAGCTGGTCGCCGCCGCCTACCGGGCCGGCGATATCGGCCTTGTCTATCCGCTGATGCGTGGCTGCGCGCCGCTGCTGATCGCTGCGACAAGCGGTTTCATCCTGAAGGAAAATCTTTCCGGCGGCGCCCTTGCGGGCACGATGACGATCTCGGCCGGCGTGCTGACACTTGCCCTCGAGGCGCGGCGCGGCAGCAGCCGCGCCGTCATCCTCTCGCTTGCCAATGCCTGCGTCATCGCCAGCTACACCTATGTCGACGGAATCGGCGCGCGCATCTCCGGCAATGCGGTTTCCTACACTTTGTGGATGTCGCTGCTGCCGCCGCTGCTGCTGTTTTCCTGGGCAGCATCCCAGCGCGGCGCTTTCGCGGTCGTGCGTCACGTTCGCCGCAACTGGTGGCGCGGCCTTATCGGCGGCGCCGGCTCGATCGCTTCCTACGGGCTGGCACTTTGGGCGATGACGAAAGCCCCGGTCGCGACCGTCGCAGCCTTGCGCGAAACCGCAATCCTGTTTGCACTGGTGATCTCGATCACCGTCTTCAAGGAAAAAGCCAGCATCTGGCGCTACGTCGCCGGCGTCGTCATCGCGATCGGCGGGCTGCTTCTGAAACTGGCGTGATCACTCACCTGTCCATTCGGCCTTGCGCTTGCCGAGGAAGGCGCCGATCCCTTCCTGCGCATCCTCAGTCAGCATGTTCTCGACCATCACCCTGGCGGCATAATCATATGCCGCCTCCACCGGCAGTTCGAGCTGCCGGTTGAAGGCTTCCTTGCCGATCTTCAGTGTCAGTGGCGACTTGCTGGCGATCACAGCCGCATATTTGGAAACCACCTGCGCCAGATACTGCTTTGGCACGATACGGTTGACGAGGCCGAAGTCCTTGGCGGTCGAGGCGTCGATCGTCTCGCCGGTCAGCAGCATCTCCATCGCCTGCTTGCGGTGCGCGGCACGGGAAACGGCCACCATCGGCGTCGAACAGAACAGGCCGATGTTGACGCCCGGCGTACAGAATGTCGAATTGTCCGTGCAGATCGCCAGATCGCAGGAGGCAACGAGCTGGCAGCCCGCAGCCGTTGCAAGCCCGTCGATCTCGGCGATGACAGGCTTCGGCAGATGCGCGATCTTCAGCATCAGATCGGCGCAGAGCCGGAAGGACCTTTCGAAGAAACCGCCCCCCTGATCTTCATCGGCGCGATGGGCGGTGAGTTCCTTGAGATCATGCCCGGCGGAAAAGACATTGCCGGTCGAGGCGATGACGACGACGCGCACATCCGGCTCCGCCCCGGCCGTCTCGAGTTCTTGCATCAGCGCTTCGAGAAGCGCGATCGAAAGCACATTGGCCGGTGGGTTGTTGAGCACGAGCCGCAGCACGCCGTCGCGCAGCGAGCGGGTCAGCATGCCGCCCTCTTCCGCTCCGGCGGCGTCCTTCCGGAAGGATACGATTTCGGCCATGATGCTGCTCCCTGCGCTCGATTCCAGGCAGACGTTTTGCCACAAGGCGCCGGAAATTTCGAGCAGGATCCACACTCCCCGCAGAGACCGTTGCCGTCAGGACCAGAACCACGACTTCGATGTTTCTGCGCTCGCCTGCGCACGGGTCAGACCGACATCGCACAGCTCGTCGTCGGTGAGTTCCAAAAGCGTGCGGCGGCTGCGGCGCTTTTCGAGGTGATGTTCGATCGTCATCAGCAGCCGCAGGCTCCAGCGCGCCATGCCGCGAAGTCTCGACCGAACGATATCGCGAGGTGTGTCAAGGATCCCGCTTAATTCCAGGGCCATCTCTTCTTCCTTTCTTCAACGGATGAAAGATGCGCTGGAAGATGCCGCGAAAGAAGCTTATGGATATTATGATATGCATAAGGATCTCTTTTGTATGCCTCTCCACCTCGATCAGCTTGCCGCCTTTGTCAACGTCGCCGAGCTCGGAAGCTTTACGGCTGCGGCCGACAAGGAAGGCCTGACGCAGCCGGCCGTCAGCCTGCAGGTGAAGGGGCTCGAGCAGCGGCTCGGCGTCCGGCTGATCGAGCGTGTCGGGCGGCGGGCGCAGCCGACCGCGGCTGGCCTCGACCTGCTCGTGCATGCAAGGCGACTGCTTCAGGAATCGGCCGCCGCGGAAGAAGCGATGATGCCGTATAGAGATGGCGCCAGCGGCCGTGTGCGCATCGGCAGCGGCGGCACGGCGTCGATCCATCTGCTTCCTCCCGCCATCGCCGTCGCCAGAAAATCCATGCCCGGCCTCGAAATCACCGTGCGCATCGGCGATGCCGATGACATTCTGCGCGATCTGGAGGCCAACAGCCTCGATATCGCCGTCGTCGCCCTGCCGGCATCGGGACGGAACTTCGAGATCGAGCCGTTCTACGAGGAGGAATTGCTGGCCGTCGCGCCTGCGGGCAGCCTCATGCCCGAAGGCGGACCGGACGCCGCCTTCATGCGCGACAGGACGCTGCTGCTTTATGAGGGTGGCAATACCAGGCGCGCAATCGACGCGTGGCTGGCTGCACCGGATACCAGGATCCGGCCTACGATGGAGTTCGGCAGCATCGAGGCCATCAAGGAGCTGGTGGCCGTGGGGCTCGGCTGGTCGATCCTGCCGGGTCTGGCGCTGAAGCGCGACCGCGCCGGCCTCGTGACGACTGCATCGCTGAACCCGCGGCTCACGCGCCGCCTCGGCATGGTTCTGCGCCGGGACAAACATCTGACACGCGGCCTTCGCGAGATGATGAAATGCCTGCGCGCGTTCAAAGGGTGAGTGCCGCTTTCGACCGGGGACGCGATTTCAAACCGGCAGAGACGACGTGAAAAACGTCAGACGCAGCAGTTCGCGGCTGCAGAAATATGCGGTATCAAAATACCACATATCTAAGTATTTGTTTTTACTTCAAAATTTTTCCAAACCTTCGGGACGTCGATATTGACCCAATGTCATATTGCCTTTATACACCGCGCCAGAACGCAGCCTGTCCGGGCTGCTTTCTTTTTGGCATGCCTAAAGCCTGCCAATCCAAGCAACAAGAAACGCCCTTCAAGCCCTCGGGCCAAGGGTCCCAAAAGAGAGTATTCACTATGGCAACCTTCTCCCAGAAGCCTGCAGAGGTGGAGAAGAAGTGGGTGATCATCGACGCCGAAGGGCTGGTCGTTGGCCGTCTCGCTTCCATCATCGCTATGCGCCTGCGCGGCAAGCACAAGGCAACCTTCACGCCTCACGTTGACGACGGCGACAACGTCATCGTCATCAATGCCGAAAAGGTCGTTTTCACCGGCAAGAAGTATTCCGACAAGGTCTACTACTGGCACACCGGTTATGCCGGCGGCATCAAGGAACGCAGCGCACGCCAGATCATCGAAGGCCGCTTCCCGGAGCGCGTCCTCGAAAAGGCCGTCGAACGCATGGTTCCGCGTGGCCCGCTCGGCCGTCGCCAGATGAAGAACCTGCGCGTTTACGCCGGCTCCAACCATCCCCATGAAGCCCAGCAGCCGGTCGCCCTCGACGTTGCCGCGCTCAACAAAAAGAACGTAAGGAGCGCCTGATATGGCTGACCTCTCCTCCCTGAAGGATCTCGGCACGGTTTCCGAAGCTGCTGCTCCGGCCCACGTCCGCAAGGTCGACTCGCTCGGCCGCTCCTACGCGACCGGCAAGCGCAAGAACGCCGTCGCCCGCGTCTGGGTCAAGCCGGGCTCCGGCAAGATCACCGTCAACGGCAAGGAATTCGCGGAATATTTCGCCCGTCCGGTGCTGCAGATGATCCTGCGCCAGCCGATCGTTGCGGCTGCCCGTGACGGCCAGTTTGACATCGTCGCAACCGTTGCCGGCGGCGGCCTCTCCGGCCAGGCCGGTGCCGTTCGCCATGGCGTGTCCAAGGCGCTTACCTACTTCGAACCGGGCCTGCGCGCGGTACTGAAGAAGGGCGGCTTCCTGACCCGCGACAGCCGCGTCGTCGAACGCAAGAAGTACGGCAAGGCAAAGGCCCGCCGCTCGTTCCAGTTCTCCAAGCGTTAATCGCTTCGGACAGATGGAATTTACGAAGGCCGGGGCAACCCGGCCTTTTTTGCGCTGTTTAAACCAATCGGAAGCGTGCCGGTATGCCATTGTCGCATTCCCGCTCTGCTGGTAGAAACTTGGCAAAGCGCTTCGGAAATGAGCAAAGCCGCAGTCAGGGTCGAATCATGGGAACAACCAAGTCCGCAGACAAATAAGCCGCAACAACTCTGCCCTGTTGTTGCGGCGTCTGTCCGGTCAATCCCGATACTGATGAAGAGACAGATCGCCGCCGAATGAAATCATTTGAGCGGGTTCTTTCCCATGTCTTATCCCAAAATCCAGCAATGGACCTATCCCCTGCCGGCAGCCTTGCTGCTGATGGCACCGTTCGACATCCTGGCCTCGCTCGCCATGGATATCTATCTGCCGATCGTGCCGGTCATGCCGGAGGCGCTCGGCACTTCGCCGGCGGTCATCCAACTGACCCTCAGCCTCTACATGCTCGTGCTCGGTGTCGGCCAGATCGTCTTCGGCCCAATTTCCGATACTGCCGGACGACGGCCTGTCCTGCTTGGAGGTGCTGCACTCTTTGCCGCTTCATCCTTCCTGCTTGCCGGCTCCTCGTCGGCGCCGATCTTCGTGGTCTTGAGATTGCTGCAGGCAGTCGGCGCGTCGGCGACCCTCGTTGCAACTTTCGCAACCGTGCGTGACGTCTACGCCGGGCGTCCCGAAAGCAGCACGATCTATAGCCTTCTCGGATCCATCCTCTCCTTCGTGCCCGCACTCGGCCCGATCATCGGAGCCTTGATCGCGGATCGCTTCGGCTGGCGCGCCATCTTCCTCGTCATCGGCCTCCTTGCGGTTGCCGCCCTTTTCAACGCCGGCATGCGATGGCACGAAACCCGCCCTGCCGTTACCGCGAAGATCGCTCTCCGCCCGATCCTTACAAGCCTTCCCTTCTGGGTTTATACGGGCGGCTTCAGCACGGCGATGGGCGCCTTCTTCGTCTTCTTCTCGACGGCACCCCGTATCCTGATCGACAAAGCCGGTTTTTCCGGCATCGCCTTCAGCTTCATCTTTGCCACGGTGGCGCTGGTGATGATCGTGACGGCGCGTTTCGCCAAGCGTTTCGTCATGCGCTGGGGCATTGCAGGCAGCCTTGCCAGAGGCATGGCAATGCTGCTTCTCGGCGCCGTGCTGCTTACCTTTGGACAGCTGTTTCTGCAGCCTTCCCTCGTCAGCTTCGTCGTGCCGATGTGGATCATCGCGATCGGTATCGTCGTTGCGACGGCGGTCACCGCCAACGGCGCGCTCGACGCCTTTGGCGATACGGCCGGGACGGCGGTCGCGCTCTATTCCTGCGTCGCGAGCATCATCGTCGGCTTTGCCGGAACCTTCTTCGTGATTCTGCTCGGCAGTGACAGCGCCTGGCCGCTCGCGGGCTATGTCTCAGCGACCGCGCTGACAACGCTGGCTGGATTGTGGTGCCTGCGGGAGCTGGCCGGATAGGCAGCGGACAAATGACGGTCGCTCGACGATAACGAGCGGCCGTCGTCCGAACGATTGCTTGAAATCCGTCCGCACCTCGCCTACCCCTTTCTGCGCGCGGGGGATCGGCCAATTCCTTCGCGAGAGACCCGCCGCCCGACGCTCTGGCGTCGTGCGGAGATCCTACAATGCAGCGTCCGTATCGAACGCGACTATGATTTTGCGACCGAAAAAGGAGCATGATTTGGCGAACAGATCGATTGACCACGCCTTCACGGCGACCAGCCTCACCTCCGCTGCCAGCGATCCGACCTTTGCCGGCGCGCTGTCTTTCATGCGCCGCCGCTTCACCAAGGAGCTCGCCGGCGTCGACGTCGCCGTCTGGGGCATTCCCTTCGATGCTGCGACATCGAACAGGCCGGGCACACGCTTCGGGCCGCAGGCGATCCGGCGCGCTTCGGCGATCTTCGACAATGATGCGCAATATCCCTTCAACCGCGAACTCTTCGCCGAAATGGCGGTGATCGACTACGGCGATTGCCTGCTCGACTATGGCAATCATCAGGACACGCCAGCAGCTATCGAACGCCAGGCGAATGTCATCCTCGACAGCGGCGCCTTCCTGTTGACGCTCGGCGGCGATCATTACGTCACCTGGCCACTGCTGAAAGCCCATGTGGCAAAACATGGCCCCCTCGCGCTCGTGCAGTTCGACGCGCACCAGGATACCTGGTTCGACGAGGAACGCCGCATCGACCACGGTTCTTTCGTGGCGCGGGCAGCGCGCGAAGGTATCATCGATCCCGACCGCTCCATTCAGATCGGCATCCGCACCCATGCGCCTGAGGATTGCGGCGTCAATATTCTCTACGGTCATCAGGTCGAGGAGATGAACGCCAGCGATATCGCCTCGGCGATCATCTCCCATACGCGCGGGGCGCCGGCCTATCTCACCTTCGATATCGATTGCCTCGATCCAGCCTTTGCGCCGGGCACCGGCACGCCGGTTTCAGGCGGACCATCGAGCGCCAAGATCCTCTCGGTGCTGCAGCGTCTGCACCAGCTCGATATCCGCGGCGCCGACATCGTCGAGGTATCGCCGCCCTACGATCATGCCGATATCACCGCCATTGCGGGGGCAACGGTGGCGATGTATATGCTGGGGCTTCATGCCGAGCGACGCGCCATCGCCGTGTCACAAGGCTGACCTATCATCCTCAAACTGAATCCGGAAACCTTCAGAACCCATTGAAAGCGCAGGTTTAACATGGCACCGAAAATCTTCATCGACGGCGAACACGGCACGACGGGTCTGCAGATCCGCACGCGCATGGCAGGCCGCCGCGATGTCGAACTTCTGTCCATACCCGAAGCCGAGCGGCGCAACGCCGCCATGCGCGAGGACATGCTGAACGGCGCCGACATCGCCATTCTCTGCCTGCCCGACGATGCGTCGAAGGAAGCAGTGCAGATGGTTTCGGCCAACAACAATGTACGCGTCATCGACACCTCGACCGCCTTCCGCGTCAATCCCGGCTGGGCCTATGGTTTTGCCGAAATGGACAAACAGCAGGCCGACAAGATCGCTGCCACCCGTTTCGTCGCCAATCCCGGCTGCTATCCCACCGGAGCGATCGGCCTCATCCGGCCGCTGCGCGCCGCCGGCATTCTGCCGGACGGCTATCCGATTACGGTCAACGCGGTCTCCGGCTATACCGGCGGCGGCAAGCAGATGATCGCGCAGATGGAGAACCCGGATCATCCGGATGCGATCACCGCGCCGCATTTCCTCTACGGCCTGCCGCTCACCCACAAACATGTGCCCGAGATGACCGTGCACGGCCTGCTCGACCGCGCGCCGATCTTCTCGCCGTCCGTCGGCAAGTTTGCTCAAGGCATGATCGTGCAGGTGCCGCTGCATCTCGACGATCTCGCCGAGGGCACGACGATGGAGAGCATCCATGCCGCCCTCGTCGCCCATTATGCCGGCCAGGATATCGTCAGTGTCGTGCCGTTGGCCGAAAGTAAGGCCCTGCCCCGCGTCAATGCCATCGAGCTCGAAGGCAAGGACACGATGAAGCTCTTCGTCTTCGGCACCCCGGGCGCTTCGCAGATCAATTTGGTGGCGCTGCTCGACAATCTCGGCAAGGGGGCGTCGGGCGCCGCCGTCCAGAACATGGACCTGATGCTCGCCTCGTAAGGCGTGAGCGGCGGCATCGGCCTGATGCCGCTCAAGCTTCGTGTCGATCTCATCATCATGATCTCGCGGCCGCTTGCATCGGCGGCCGCAGCATCGCTTTCGCGCTCGATCATCGATGACGATTGGGCTATGAAACCGCATCCTTCCTCGCTGCCCATCCCGAATCACGGAGCCGATGTCATGACGCTGGATGCGCTTATCGCTGGCGTCGGCGCATGGTTTGCCGCAGCCTTGCCCGATCATGGCATCTATGCGTTGATGGCATTTGCCTTCATCGCCGGGCTTGCCCGCGGCTTTTCGGGTTTCGGCGCCGCATTGATCTTCATTCCGCTCGGCGGCGCGATCGTCGGGCCGAAGCTGATCTCACCGATCCTGCTCGTCATCGACGGCATTGCCACACTCGGGATGATCCCGCCGGCCTGGCGCGGCGCCAACCGACCCGAGGTTTTCGTCATGGCGGCGGGTGCCGCGCTCGGCGTCCCGGCCGGCACGGCGATGCTGGCGCTGCTCGACCCGATGCTGTTGCGCTGGAGCATCACGATCATCGCCATCTCCTTGCTCGCGCTTCTCGTATCGGGATGGCGTTACCACGGCGCACCTTCGGCGCCAATCAGCAGCGGCGTCGGTCTTATCGCCGGGCTTTTCAGCGGCGCCGCACAGCTGGGCGGGCCGCCAGTCGTCGCCTACTGGCTCGGCGGCAAGAGCGACTTCACCCGCGTCAGGGCGAATGTCGTGCTCTACTTCTCGATCTCGTCCGTCTTCAGCGCCATCAGCTATTATGTCGGCGGACTGTTCGTGCCTGCCGTCTTCGCGCTCACCGCCGTCATCCTGCCGAGTTACGTGGTCGGGCTCTACGGCGGCTCGAAACTGTTCGGGCTTGCCGAGGAACGGACCTTCCGCATCGCCTGCTACGTCCTGATCGCCGCCGCCGCGATCATCGGCATGCCGCTGCTCGATGGCGTGCTGCGCTAGAACCCCTCCGTGGAGCGAAGGCCGCTCGCGTCAATCGCGCTCGGCGATCATCGTCCCGTGCGGATATTCGCCGTAAAAGCCGCGCCAGTTGGCGACGGCGAAGCCGAAAACCACAAGCGCGCCGGCCTGATGCAGCAGGCCCCAGTGAAGCGGCACCTGCATCAGCAGCGTCGCTATGCCGATCGCTGCCTGCAGCGTCACCAGCACGAAAAGCAGGATGGCGCGGCGTGCATGGGTGGTCCAAGATGCTGCGCGAAGGGCGATCACCATGTTGATCAACGTCAGTGCGAACAGCGTATAGGCGCCGATGCGATGGATGAACTGCACCGTCTTCGGGTTCTCGAAGGCGTTGATCCAGAAGGGCTGCTGGATCAGCAGATCGGAAGGGATGACGGCGCCGTCCATCAGCGGCCAGGTATTGTAGGAAAAACCAGCGTCGAGCCCCGCCACCAGCGCGCCGAGATAGATCTGGAACAGTGAGAAAATGGCGATCGCGGCGGCAAAACCGTGCGAGCTTCTTGTCGGCGCCGGATCGTCGGAATGTCTGGAGAGACCGCGCATGATCCACATGCAGCCGGCAAAGATCAGACAGGCCATGACAAGATGCGTCGCCAGCCTGTACTGGCTGACGTCGGTGCGGACGGAAAGGCCCGAGGACACCATCCACCAACCGATAAACCCCTGCAGGCCGCCGAGCGCCAGGATGCCGACGAGCGGCCAGCGCAGACGCTTCTCGATCCGCCCCGTCAGCCAGAAATAGATAAGCGGCAGCGCGAAGATCACGCCAATGGCACGCGCGATCAGCCGGTGCGCCCATTCCCACCAGAAGATGCCCTTGAACTCATCGACGGTCATGGAACTGTTCAGTTGCTGAAATTCAGGAATGCGCTGGTAGAGGCGGAATTCCTCCTCCCATTCGGCGGCCGACAGCGGTGGGATGACGCCGTGGATCGGCTTCCACTCTGTGATCGACAGGCCGGAATTGGTCAGCCGCGTGGCGCCGCCGACGAGCACGAGACAGAAAAGCGCCAAAAGCACGAAGCCGAGCCAGAAGCGCAAGGCGCGGCGGTCGCGATTCTGCTTGCGCATTTCGCTCAGGATCGCCTGTTCCGTGGTCGGGTTTGCGACGGCCATGATGTCTCCTTCTATCCGGCAGTTGATTTGCCCCACCGGCTCATGCAAAACAAGCCCCGAACCTTTGCGGCATGCCGTCGCGCCGGTTCGTCCCCTCCATGCCGAGAGATAACCGATGCCCGTCCGCCTCCGCAAATTCATCGGCACGATCCTCATCATCGTGCTCGTGGTCGTCTATGCGCTGGTGGCCAATACGATCGCGGTGGCAACGCTCGGCAACGCGCCCTGGTGGGGACATCTGCTCTATTTCCTGCTCACCGGCCTGCTCTGGGTATTGCCGGCGATGGTGATCATCAAATGGATGGCCGGGCCACCGCAGCGCTAAAGCGCGTCGCGATCTTTCAGATACGCTTGTCGCGCTTTAGGTCTTTGTTTTTACGCATGTCGTTGTCGCAAAAACCGCGGCACACTTTTGCGCGACATGCTTTAGGCCCATTAACGGCCGAATAACCGTGATCTGCGGAAAACCTCGCCCATCGCCTGCGGTTAAACCAAATATACGTCCGGCATACCTACCCTCCCGTTCAGCATTCTTGACCGGAGAAGACCGTGCAGACGCAACAGCTCGATGTCCATGAACAGCCGTCCGACGACGTGGCGCTGGCCGATACGGCCATTTCGCGCCTGCGCCAGCTGAGCATGAAACTCGCCATGACCCAACTCGACATCGAAGTCTTCGACGCGATGCAGCCGCTGGAGGATGACTGGCGGGCGCTGGAGCGCGACAACCTCCAGTCCCTGCATCAGAGCTACGACTGGTGCGCCGCCTGGGTGAGCGCCTTCCAGCGGCCGCTTGCGATCCTTAAAGCCACTCATGCGGGTCAGACCGCCTTCATTCTGCCGATCGAGATCGTCAAGTCTCGCGGCCTCAGGACGGCGAAATTCATTGCCGCCGATCACAGCAATATCAATACCGGCCTGTTCGCAGAGAGCTTTGCCGAAGCCGGCAGGACCATCGACCCCCATGAGTTCGCCGGCCAGCTCCGGCATGCGCTGAAGGGCCGCGCCGATCTGCTGCTGCTGCAGAACATTCCGCTCGAATGGCGCGGGCGAGAGAGCCCGCTCGCCGGGCTGCCGATGGTGCAGAACCAGAATCATGCCTATCAGCTGCCGTTCCTTCCCGCTTTCGAGGACACGCTGAAGCAGCTCAACGCGAAGAACCGGCGCAAGAAATTCCGTGTTCAGTCGAAGCGTCTAGAGGCGGCCGGCGGCTTCGAATACGTCATTCCCGAGACATCGGCAGAACAGCACGGCCTGCTCGATATCTTCTTCCGCCTGAAAAGCGCCCGCTTCGCCAGCCTCGGCCTGCCCGACGTCTTTGCCGACAGGGAAACGCAGACCTTCCTGCACGGTCTCATCGACAAGCAGGACGACAGCAGGCAGTACTTCGGGCTGCAGATGCATATGCTCCGGCTCAAGGGCGAGCATGAGGGTAAGATCGCCGCGATTTCAGGGATTTCGCGCAAGGGCGACCATATAATCTGCCAGTTCGGCGCGATCGATGAAGAGCTCGCGCCGGATACGAGCCCCGGCGAATTTCTCTATTGGCAGACCATCTCGGGATTGCATGGCAAGGGCGTCGCGCTGTTCGATTTCGGCCTCGGCGACCAGACCTACAAGCGTTCCTGGGCGCCGGTCGAGACCGCGCATTACGACGTGGTGTTGCCGGTATCGCCGTTCGGCGTGGTCGCCGGCGCCGCTCACCGGCTCGTCACCCGCGGCAAGGCGCATATCAAGGTGCGCCCGAAGCTTTATAAATTCGCCCAGGGCATCCGGGCACGGATCGGCTGACCGTCAAAAAACTAGGCGGCCCGGCCGAGTGCCTGCTCGGCCCCTTCGCCGCCCGACATCAGCACCACGCGCTCATAGCCGGCAGCCTGGAATTCCGTCATCAATGCAACGAAAATGGCCTCCTCGACCTCAGGCAGCGAGAGGATGATCTCGACGTCCCGGCTGTGCGTCAGCCGCGATACGCCGGCGACATCGGCCGAACCGCATTCGACCACCACGAGATCGTACGCGGCGGCGAGTGCATCGAGCAGCAACGAGAGCCGGTCGACACCGCGCATGGCGCGGCGCACGTCGCTCTGGCCCTGGGGAATGAGATGGGCGTCTGAAAGGCGGTCGCCGTGGATCGTGTCGCCGAAGGCCGCCTCGCCGCAAAGCAGATCGGTGACGCCAAGGGCGGCCGGGTCCTCGGCCATCAGTTCCGTGGGGTAGCCGGAGCCGGTCATATCGATCAGAATAACGCGGTGACCGGCATCGGCGAGCATTCGGGTCAGCGAAACCGTCGCCGCCGAGCCGTTATCACCAGTCGGAGATATGGCGATTGCCAGCGGCGCGCGGCTGCCGGTGAGATAATCCGCAACTGAGGCGACGGAGAATTCATTGTCATCCTCCGGCTCGTCCTCTGGCGCCTCATCGGCAACCTTCACGTCCTGGATTGTATCCTCTTCGTCTGCGACGACGGCGAGCATGCTCGGCTGAACGGGCCTTCCGGCGGCAGCGGCGATCGGTGCGGCCTGCGGCACATGTTTCTCCTCGACGACTGCTTCTGCCTCGATTGTCTCTGAAGCCACATCTGTCGGGCGAAGTGCCCGGCCGCTGAAGAGTTCGGCCAGCATGATGACGATGGCGCTCATGATCAGCGTCGCGACGGCAGCGACGACGACGATCGGCACCACCTTCGGGAAATAGGGATCGACCGGCTCGACGGCCCTGGAAACGATCCGGGCATCGGCTGGGCTCGAATTGCTGTCGGCGCGGGAGGCGGCCTCGCGGTAGCGCACCAGATAAGTTTCGAGCAACTGGCGCTGGGCGTTCGCCTCGCGCTCCAGCGCATTGAGACCGACCTCGTCCTCACCGGCGCGGGCGCTGTTTGCCTGCACCGTGTCCGACTGGCGCTCGAGCTCGCTCGCGCGGAGATCCGCGACCTTCGACTCGTTCTCGATGCTCGCCAGGATCTTCTGCGTCTCCTGGCGAATCTGGCTACGGATATCGGAGAGCTGGGCGCGCAGGCTTTTCAGCCGCGGATGGTTGTTGAGAAGGCTGGTCTGCAGATCGGAGATCTGCGACTGCAGGCCGGATTCCGTCCCCTTCAGCCGCTGGATCGCCTGGGAGGACATGATGTCAGGCAGCGTATCGGAGGCTTCGCCCGAAGACAGTGCGTTGCGCACCGCCTGCGCCCTCGCCTCGGCATTAGCCTTGTCGCCCCGCACGCGGGTCAGCTCAGCGGAAATATCGTTCAGTTGCTGGGCCGGAAAAGTGGTTGTGGCGTTCGTCTGCAGCAGCCCGTGCGAGGTGCGGTATTCAGCGACCTTCTTCTCGGCTTCGCTGACCTTCTGGCGCAGGCCTTCGATCTCCGGCTCCAGCCAGCGGGTCGCCTCGGAGTTGGAATCGAGCTTGGCGCCGCTCTGGGTCGAAAGATAGACATTCGCCATCGCGTTCGGGATGGCGGCGGCGAGCTTCGGGTCCTTGGAGGTGAAATTGATGCCGATGACGCGTGAACCCGGCACCTGATAGACCTGCAGGCGTTCGACGAAGGCGTCGATGACGCGCTCTTCCGGCGGATTTTCCAGCGGGTTCTTCTTCAGGTGAAGCTTCACCAGGATACTGCTCATCGCCGAGCCGCTGGCGGCATCGTCGAATTCCGGCAGGTTATAAAGCTTGAGGTCGTTGATGACCTTCTTGAGGAGATCGGCCGATTGCAGGAGCTGCACCTGGCTGGCGATGTTCAGTTCATCCATCAGCGGGCCGGCGCTGGCGTCATTGATCTGCTGCGTACTGGCGAAGGCCGGCGCCCGGGGTTCGATGAGGATGCGTGTTTCGGTGCGATATTGCGGCGACATGATCTTGGCGCCGGCAAAGGCGACGCCCGCCCCCACGAGGGTGATTGTCAAAATCCGCAGACGGCGCGCCCAGACCGCACGGACCAACTGGCCGAGGTCGATGTCCACATCCTGATCACGAGCTACGCCGGACATGCTCTTACTCCACAACAAAGGTGCCGTAAGCGTAAACGACCATGGTAACTCAACGGTTAATGGTGATCTCGCCGGGAAGAGCGATGATCGATGAAGGAAACCGGGAAATTGCAGACGTCCTTTACCGGGCATTAACCCTAACGGATCGATAACGACTGCACCGAGTTCATTTTTGTGAGCACAAGCGGATGTCTGTCGTCCAGCCCAAGATCCTTTTGGCCCTGAGCCTTGCAGCCATGACGGCAGCATTGGGCGGCTGCACGACGTACAAGCCGGCGCCGAAGGCCTTCAACGAGGCCACCATCCAGCCCTATACGCTGGACAGCGGCGATCGGCTGCGCATCACCGTCTTCGACCAGCAGAGCCTGACCAATACCTATACGGTGGATCAGGCCGGCTATGTCGCTTTCCCGCTCATCGGCCAGGTCCCTGCCCGCGGCCGAACCCTGCAGCAACTCTCGGGACAGATCGCCCAGAAGCTGCAGCAAGGCTATCTTCGCGATCCCGACGTCACCATCGATGTCGATCGCTACCGTTCGGTCTTCATCATGGGTGAAGTCGGCCAGCCCGGCCAGTATGCCTATGTTCCCGGCATGACGGTGCAAAATGCCATCGCGGTTGCCGGCGGCTTCACCAGCCGCGCCAACCAGCGCATGGTCGATGTCACCCGCAAAATCAATGGACAGGTGCTGACCGGCCGCATCAACATATCGGGGCCGATCATCGCAGGTGACACGATCTACGTTCGCGAACGGCTTTTCTGAGCGATGGCAAAACACCAGCCGCTCCGCATCCTCCATTGCTTCAGATCGCCGATCGGCGGGATTTTCCGCCATGTCCGCGATCTCGTCGAGGAGCACAGCAAAGCCGGCCATGAAATCGGCATCCTCTGCGACAGCTCGACCGGCGGCGAGTACGAGGACAGCCTGTTCGACGATATCCGTCCCTATCTCTCGCTCGGCCTGACGCGCGTGCCGATCCGGCGCTCGATCAGCCCGTCCGATATTGCGACGATGTGGGATACTTACAAGAAAATCAAAAGTTTGCGGCCGGATGTGCTGCACGGACACGGCGCCAAAGGCGGCGTGCTCGCGCGACTTGCCGGCTCAGCGTTGCGGGTGAACAGGTATCGCGTAGCCCGCCTCTATACCGCGCATGGCGGAAGCCTGCATTATTCGCGCTCCTCGCTCGGCGGACAGTTTGTCCTCAAGATGGAACGCCTGCAGGAATATTTCACCGATGCGCTGGTCTTCATCTGCGAATATGAGCGCGATACCTACGCGCGCAAGGTCGGGCGACCGCGGACGAAGACGAGACTGATCTACAACGGCATCGGCGAGCGCGATTTCGAGCCGATCCCGACCCGCTCGGATGCCGTGCATTTCATCTATGTGGGAATGCTACGGGACCTCAAGGGTCCCGATCTGTTTGTCGATGCCTTCGCCAAAACCGAACGGCTGCTCGGCAGGCCACTGTCGGCGCTGATGATCGGCGACGGGCCGGATCGCGACCGCTACCGCGAGATGATGGTCGAACGCGGCCTTGGCAAACGCATCGGCATGCTGCCGGCAATGCGAGTCCATGAAGCCTTCTCCATGGCGCAGAACCTCGTCGTTCCCTCACGCGCCGAAGCCATGCCCTATATCGTGCTCGAGGGACTCGGCGCCGGCAAGACGATCATCGCAAGCCGTGTCGGCGGCATTCCAGAGGTGCTCGGCGCGGACAGCGCAGCACTGGTGGAGCCCGGCAATTCCGACGATCTCGCCCGCGTCATGGCGGAAACGCTGAGCACACCCGACTGGCACGCCAGGACGATGCCTAAGCCCGAAGCGGTGAAGGCGGTGTTTTCCTCCGCCGTCATGGCGCGTGATGTCCTGAAATTGTACCAAGAGCTCGTCAATCCCGCTGCCGGCCAAGTATTGCCTGTCGCCTCGTAAATGTTTCTTAGGGGCTTTCTGCTATTTCGCTTGGGTAACAACGAGCGATGAAACCCCATGAACAAGCTGGAAAAAGGCGATCAATTCGACGTGGACGCACTGCGCAAGCAGGTTTCCGACGTCGAGGTGCGCGGCGAAGCGGGTCAGGAGAAGCCTTCCGATCCGACTGAGATCAACCCCTATGCCCGGCAGATCGCCGAACAGTACCGTGACGGAACCCGTTCGCCAACGATCATCATCGGGCAATTGCGGCTGCTCGAATTCCTGGCGCTCTTTGCGATAGCTCTGATCACCTATTATTTCAGCCCCGGCGACGGCGGCGATTCCCCGTTGATGCGGGCGGGCATTGCGGCGATTGCCTCGGCCTTGACCGTCATCAGCCTGCAGCTTGCCGATACCTATACAATTCCGGCACTTCGCTCCAAGCTGCGGCTGATACCGCGCATCCTCGTTGCGTGGACGATCGCGTTTGTCCTCACCACCGGCCTGTTCACACTTCTTCGCGGCACGACATCGGCGATGGTCGATGCCTATATCGTCTGGTTCGCTGCGGGCGCGCTCTTCCTTGCGGCCGAGCGCTTCCTCGTCGCCTACGGCATCCGCAACTGGGCGCGCAACGGCATCATGGAACGCCGCGCCGTCATCGTCGGCGGCGGCGAGCCGGCCAAGGACCTGATCCGCATCCTCGAACAGCAGGCCGACAACGACATCCGCATCTGCGGCATCTTCGACGACCGCGGCGAGAAACGCTCGCCGATCATGGTCGCCGGTTATCCGAAGCTCGGCACTGTCGCCGAACTCGTCGAATTCGTGCGGTTGACGCGCATCGACATGCTGATCATCGCCCTGCCGCTGTCGGCCGAAGCCCGTATCTACGACCTTTTGAAGAAGCTCTGGGTTCTGCCGGTCGATATCCGCCTTGCCGCGCATGCCAACCGGCTGCGCTTCCGGCCGCGCGCCTATTCGCATGTCGGCTCGGTGCCGATGCTCGACATTTTCAAGAAGCCGATCCGTGACTGGGATTCCGTCGCCAAGCGCGGCTTCGACCTGTTCTTCACTTTGGTTGCGCTCGCGCTGCTCTGGCCGCTGATGATCGCGACCGCGATCGCCATCAAGGCGACTTCAGAAGGCCCGGTCTTCTTCATGCAGAAGCGCCACGGCTTCAACAACGAAATCATCAACGTCTTCAAGTTCCGCTCGATGTACACCAACATGGCCGATCCCACCGGCAAGGCCGCGGTGACCAAAAGCGATCCGCGCGTCACCCGCGTCGGCCGCTTCATCCGTAAGACCTCGATCGACGAATTGCCGCAGCTTTTCAACGTTTTGAGGGGTGAGCTCTCGCTGGTCGGCCCACGCCCGCACGCCGTTCTCGCCCAGGCGCGCGATCGCGCCTTCGGCGATGTCGTCGAGGGTTATTTCGCCCGCCACCGCGTCAAGCCCGGTGTCACCGGCTGGGCGCAGATCAACGGCTGGCGCGGCGAAGTGGACAATGACGAGAAGATCAAGTTCCGCACGGCCTACGACCTCTACTACATCGAGAACTGGTCGCTCTGGTTCGATCTCAAGATCCTGTTCCTGACGCCGATCCGACTGCTCAACACGGAAAACGCCTATTGAGCGCGATCGAGGCGACATATCCCCGTGTCGCCCAACCGCAGCGGATGACGCTGCGCCTGATCGGCTCGGCCTTCGTCGCCTTCGGCGTCTTTCTTTCCGGTTTCGTGATCGACGAGCCGGCGCCCTATGAACTCTGGATGGCGGGGTTGATCGGCCTCTGGTTCATTCTGGGCCTCAGGATTTCGCGCAGCGTGGCGCCGCTGCTTGCCCTGCTGCTGACCTTCAATATCGGCGGCATGCTGTCGCTGACGCAGATGAAGGACCTGGCAACGGCGCCGATGTATATCGCGGTGTCGACCTTCCTGGCGCTGACGGCGGTCTTCTACGCGGCAATCATCGAGGACAGCCACAAGCGACTGCCGCTGATCTTCAATGCCTGGGCCTTCGCCGCCGTCGCCACCTCAGCGCTCGGCATACTCGGTTATTTCCACGCCTTCCCGGGCGCGGAAATCTTCACGCTCTACGACCGCGCCAAGGGCGCCTTCCAGGATCCGAATGTTTTCGGCCCCTTCCTGGTGCCGCCATCGCTCTATCTGGTCCACGGTATCTTGGTCGGCGACCTGAAGAAATCGCCGCTGAAGGCCGCCGCCCTGCTCGTGCTAGCGCTCGGCATTTTCCTCTCCTTTTCCCGCGCCGCCTGGGGGCTCTTTGCGCTCGGCGTGGTGCTGCTGATCTTCATCATGCTGCTGAAGGAGCGCAGCGGCGCCTTTCGCTTGCGTGTCCTGGTCCTGTCGCTTGCGGCGATCATCATGCTGATCGCGTCGCTGCTGGTGGCGCTGCAGATCCCGAAGGTCGCCGAACTGTTTTCGGCGCGCGCCCAGCTGGTGCAGCAATATGACGGCGAACATCTCGGCCGCTTCGAGCGCCACCGGATCGGCTTCACCATGATGATGGAGCGTCCGCTCGGCATCGGCCCGCTGGTGTTCGGCACGATGTTTCCCGAGGACGAGCACAATATCTGGCTGAAATCGCTCACCTCCTATGGCTGGCTCGGCTTCGTCAGTTATGTCGGCATGCTTCTCTGGACGCTGGCTCTCGGTTTCCGAAACCTGCTGCTCGACCGGCCGTGGCAGCCCTTCCTGATGATCGCCTGGATCTCGGTTCTCGGCCATGCGACAATCGGCAACGTTATCGATATCGACCACTGGCGCCATGTCTATCTGCTGCTCGGCACGGTCTGGGGCTGCGCGGCGCTGGAAGTGCGCCACAAGCGCGAGCGAAGACGCCACGAGGCGGCGTAAGGTGTTGCCGTCAATGGGCGGCTGTCTATTTCGTCGCTCCTGCCGTCAAGCCAGCAATAAACCTGCGCTGGAAAATGAGATAAGTCACGATGAGGGGGAAAATGACAATCACCGCGCCGGCGGTCAAAACCGGCGTGTTGACGGTATAACGCCCTTGGAAAAACAGCATGCCGAGGGGCAGCGTCCGATAGTCGTCGTCGTTGACCAGGATGAACGGAATCAGAAACTCGTTCCAGGTCCATATGAACAGGAACAGCGCCAGTGTCGACATTGCCGGCACCATGAGTGGGACAACGATCTTGCGCAGGATATAGAAGCGTCCGGCGCCATCGAGAACCGCCGCTTCGAGGACTTCTTCCGGCAGTTGCTGCATCGCGCTGGCGAGGAAGATCGTCGAGAATGGTATCGACATCGCGATCTGCGGCAGAATGAGAGCCGCATAGGTGTTGATCAACCCCAGATACCGCATTTCATAATAAAGCGGGATGATGAAGGCTTCAGCCGGCACCATCATGCCGAGCGTCAGGATAGCGAACAGCGTGCGCCGGAACGGAAACGACAGGTAGGCGAAGGCAAAACCGGTCAGCAGGCCTAAAAAGACGCTTGCAGCAACGACGGGTATGACAACGATGATCGAATTCCAGAAGTAAATGTTGAAATGCCCGGCATTCCAAGCATCGATGTAATTTTCGAAATGCGGATATGCCGGCAGCGCGAATGCACCCTTGAGAACGTCGGCCTTGCTCTTTATCGAGGTCAGAAGCAGAAGCAGGAACGGCGTGATCGTTACGAAAGCAAGAAGCCAGAGGACAATGCGAAGGAATAGCGTACCGGCCGAGATTTTAGACCAACGGCTCATCAAGCCCGTCCTTTGTTCTGCGATCCCACAAATCGGTGAATTGCATAGTTGATGACGAAGGTAAGTACCGCGCCGACAATGGCGATGGCCGCTGCGGCGCCGAACCGATTAAGCTCGAAGCCGAGCTGATACATGTAGATGTTCGGCACGAGCGTCGCGTTGGCGGGTCCGCCCCTGGTCATTGTAAAAATCAGGTCGAAGCTTTTGATTGACGCTATGACCGTCAGGAGCAAAACCACCCTTATTTCAGGCAAGAGAAGCGGCAGCGTTATCCAGAAAAAGGTTTTTCGCCCCGAAGCGCCATCGACCTTGGCAGCGTCGAAAAGAGACGGGTCGATGCGCTGAATCCCGGTCAGGAAGATGACCATGCAAAAACCAAAGAAATACCAAGTGGCAACGATCCCGACCGCGGGAAGCACAAAATTGAAATCTCCCAGCCATGGGAGCGCGAAGGCGCCCAACCCCACCGCTCTCAGAAACTGATTGAACGGGCCAAATGCGGGATTGTAGAGCCATGCCCAGATGATGCCCAACACGGCGGTCGGCATGATATAAGGCAGGAACAAGAAGGTGCGGAGCGCAAGTTGTTCGCGCTGCTTCAGATTCCAGACGCACGCAGCAAGAGTTATGCCGAGCACGAGCGGCAGGACACAGTAGAAGATCATAAGCTCGGCATTGTTACGCAGGGCAATATAAAAGCGACTGTCAGAAAAAAGATCAGCGTAATTGCCGAGACCAACCCACTTGGGCATGCTCAAGCCGTCCCAACTGGTCAGGCTCAAACCCAAAGCCGCGACGATGGGTCCAAAGACAAAAGCCGTGTAGAACAGCAATCCCGGCAATAAATAGATAAAATTGGTCTGTTGCGAGCCGTCAAGTGCGGAGCGTTTCATCCATTACTCCATAAAGCCAAAGCTGTGGTCATCGCGCAGCAAGCCGATCGCAGTGCTCATTTATTTGGATCGACGAGACTGAGGCCACGACCGCCGGGGACGGCCGTGACCAGCGCTCGCAGTCTTTATTTCTTGTCCTTCAGGTACGCCTGATAATCCTTGTCCATAGCATCGACAAAGGCTTCGGGCGTGATATTGCCGGACAGAAGAAGCGGCGTGTTGTCGTCTATTGTCTTCAGCATCGTTGGGCTCGACCAATCGGGGTAATGGCCGAGAGCGTCGTTTGCGTTGAGTGTCTTCCACATTTCGATGCCGGAGGTGAGGAGCGGCGTGAGCTTTGGCTTTGCGTCAGCCGCGAGCGAAGTTGCCGGAAGATAGCCAGCATTGGCCCAGGTTTCAGCAGCCTTTTCCGAGACCATATAATCGATATATGCGCCGGCTACGTCCTGTGTCGGCTTCGTTTTGGCAAGGCTCGTTATCGCCCAGGCAAGATCCACGCCCCCGACACTCATGGGCTTGGAAACACCTTTCGGGGCGGGAATGGCCATGAAGCCGATATCCGGATTGTGTTGCATGTCACCGAAATACCAGGTCCCGGAGATCAGGAACGCGCCCTGCCCGGAAATGAAAAGCTGGACGGCGTCGTCACCCGAGATGCCTTCGAAACCGGGGAAAAAATAACCGCCTTGTGCCCATTGCTGCACGAGTTTGGCGGATTCGATGTTCCCCTTGGTGTTCCACGAGCCGCCCCGGCCGTAAATCAGATCGTCAAGCTCGGCGCGATTGCTCGCGTCGATATGCGCTTGCTCGATGGCGCCGATCATGTGCAAGGCCAGATGCTGCTTTGCCGAGCCCATCATGAAGGGCGCAACGCCCTTTTCCTTCAGCTTATCAAGCCCGGCCAACAGCTCCTCGAAGGTTTGCGGTAGCGCTACTCCCGCATCGCCGAGGATCTTTTTATTGTAGTAGAGGCCAACGATCTCGCCGAGGCCTGATATGCCGTAGGTCTTACCGACCCCAAATTTTCCATCTTCCCAGCGGTCTCGAGCAAGCACCGAATCCGACTGGCGCTTATCCCAGCCATAGTTTTTGATGTAGTCGTCGACCGGCAGGAGCAATCCTTCCTTGACCATCGCCCCCATGTCACCGGCACCCTGATTGACTTTCGTGATGACAGGGCCATCACCTGCCGAAACCGCAAGCTTCAGCGTCAACTTCATGTCGTCAAAAGTGCGGGCGGTGCGCTTGATCGTGACGCCGGGATGCGCAGCTTCGAACTCCTTGTTGAGCTGTTCTATGACCGCACTCTGACCTTCATAGGTTTGGTCATCCCACACAGCCAGGTCGTCGGCGCGCGCGGCTGCCGAAAGACCAAAACTCAAAAGCGCCGCGCCAACAAGCGCGACAGCTGCTTTCAATCGGTATGCCGGCAGTATGCTGATCGATTTCACGGTTCTTTTCATCTGCTCCACCTCATCTGGTTTATTCTCCACTCCCCGTTCAGGCCTTGCGCCAAGCAGCGGCCGAACGTTTTCTTCCCCCAGAGCTTTGCCTGGCTGGCGAATCTGAGGTAATCGTCAATGCATCAGCTCCTCTCGCGACCCAAAATGACAAAGCGCCACGCAGGAGGTGGCAAAGTGATGGACAACAGCTGCTTCATCCGCCCCGCGATTGAAGCGGATATCGACGCCCTTTTCGACATCTGCCTGAAAACCGCGAATGGCGGTGAGGATGCCAGCGCGCTTTATAGCGACCCGCATCTGCCCGGCTACATCTGGTCGGTACCCTACCTCAAATTCGCCAAAGACTTTGCCTTTGTTCTCGTTCAGGACGACCGGCCGGTCGGCTACGTTGTAGGGGTGCCGGACACCGGCGGGTTCGACAGAGACTTGCAGATGAACTGGTGGCCGTTCGTCCGCCAGCAGATTGCAGGACTGGCACCCAGCCGCCCGCGCGACGCCGACGTGATGGAACGAATTCAAAATCCGCGCAGTGGAACGGGGTGGCTTCAAGACCAGTACCCGGCGCATCTCCACATCAACATCCTTCCCGGACTTCAGGCAAGCGGTTGGGGACGCAGGATGATCGGCACGGAGCTTCAGGCGCTTCGAAATCACGGGGTCGGCGGCGTGCATCTCGGGGTTGACCCAAACAACGAACGCGCCAAGGGTTTCTACCGTCACCTTGGCTTTTCCGAATTCGAGCAGGATGGCTCCGTCGCCTTCGCAATGCGGATCCATGCGGGATTGGGTTGAAGCATTTCCTGGCTTCTCCGAGGCAGGGAAAGGCCTTGCCTCATCGGTATAAGAACCCTTGATTGGAGAAAATCTCACACGCCCAGAGCTGCCTGCTCCCCACGAGGCGAGATCAGCGTGCCCATCCGGATGAACGTCCGCCTGAAGGCGTAGTGCTATTGTCGGCAGTAAAACAGATTGCTCGGCGGAAAGCTGTCCATCAATCGAGGGCTTCATCATGAGCAAATCCTCGGCAGCCAGGTTCAAGGGATCGGCGGGGCGCAAAAAAGGAAATAGCCAGGGAAGCCTAGGCCGGTTCCTCTTTGGGCGATCTTGGCGAGCGCACGGCTAACCAGACGATACGTATGGCGCATACTTCTACTCGACCCTCTTTATTTCATCGCGCATTTTTATCGCGCGTTGATCCAAAGCCTACAGCTGGCCTCCCATTTGTCAAGGACATAGACAAATTGCGTGCTTCAATGTATTGAATTCCAGTTAGTCGCGATAGTTGTGAACCCAATATCGCCCTATTAAGTATGCGCTCCGAACTAATTGACTGAGCTCGCCGGATGGCAATGACATCTTCTGTCGCACAGACTCCGATCGCACGAAAAATTTCAACCAATGCCGTCATTCGAACCGTGTTCGCGAATGGATCAATCTCTCGCGCCGATATTGCCAAGCTAACCGGCTTGTCAAAGCAGACGATTTCCGATGTCGTGCGCGACCTTGAGGATGACGGATGGCTGAAACCAGTCGGGCAGACCGATGGTCGCCCGGGCCGGAATGCGATCACCTATGAAATCAATGCCAAGGCGGGACTGGCCGTCTCCATCGATCTCGGGAGCACCAAGATTGCTGCGGCTATCTGCGATCTGTTAGGGAACGTGGTTGCTGAAACCAAAGTATCCACCGATCCGCGCGGCGGAATGCATCTCGTCAATCAGTTCAGTGATCTTATCGTGGAACTCGCGCTTGCGGCCGGGACGACTGCCGACAAACTCCGTCTGGTCGTTCTGGGCAGTCCCGGTGTGCTCGATCCGGCCACCGGACATATCAACGTAGCGCCAAGCATCCCCGGCATCGACGCAATAAATCTGCGGCAAGTCTTCAGCGACAGAATGGGGATACCGGTGATCGTTGAAAATGACGTCAACCTGGCCGCCCAAGGGGAGAGATGGCGGGGACACGGTGTCGAAACCAGCAATTTTGCTTTCGTTGCTCTCGGCACGGGCGTCGGCATGGGCATCATCGCCAACGGAACTCTGTTGCGCGGCGCGCGTGGGGCGGCCGGCGAAATCGCCTATCTGCCGATCGGCGGAGATGCTTTTGATCCTGGCGGATTTACGCTTGGAACCTTTGAGAGTGCGGTCGGCAGCGTCGCGATGTTGCGCCGCTACGTCGGTTTCGGCGGCCGCAACGCATCCACCGTGGCCGATCTCTTCGCCGCGTTTAATGCAGGAGAAACAAGTGCTGCGGCTGCCATCGAAGAGACGGCAAGGCTGGTCGCAGTCGCTATCGCTGCAATCGGAGCGGCTCTCGATCCTGAACTGGTGATCACCGGCGGCAGCATCGGCGCAAGACCGGAACTCGTAAACGCCATCCGTGGTTTCCTGCCGCGTTGTACGCCTTACCCGCCGCGCATCGAGATCAGTCGCTTTGGGAACCGGGCCGCCTTGATGGGAGGAATGGGGATCGCGGTCGAGCGCATGCATGACGATCTATTTGGTGTCAAATTGAGGGAAGTTTGAAGAGCGCATACCATAGGGCGAACGTGCAGCGTCGCCACTTGAGAAGCGCTGGAAATGCGCTAGATTTTCCATCATGATAACAGCAACGCAGATCCGCGGCGCGCGCGCCATGATTGGAATGAGCATCGAAGAGCTCGCCGCCGCCAGCGGCCTGCCGGTCGAGACCCTGATGGCGCTGGAAAATGGCGAATTCGCCGGCGAGCCGCACGCGCTGTTCGACGTACGCAGCACGCTCGAGGCGAACGGCATCATCTTCCTGTCCAGCGGCAATCAGGATGAAGGCGGCCCCGGCATCCGGTTACGCGCACGCACCTCCAGCGATGACGGCATCCGGCCGGAAAACCTCAACGCCGCCAACGACGACTGACGGAACCAATCGCTCGCCCGGGCGTTTCGCTGTCCCAGAACATATCGGGGCCTATAACATATCGGGGGCAGTCTCTTGAACCGCAGCAATGGTCTCTACGTTATCATCGGCGTTCTTGTCGTCGCCGTCATCGGCCTCGGCGCCTATATCTTCCACGAGGAAAGCAAGCCGCAAGGCATCGAGATGAGCATCGGTAAGAACGGTGTCTCGATCGAGCAGAACTGATCTTTATAAATAGGTTTTTGCAAGGTCGGCGAGTTTGCCGCCGTCCTTCACGCCCTGTCTGTAGAGCTGAATGATGACCGCACCGATCCGTTCGGCCTCCGGCGTCGTCCTGGCGAGGCCGCGTTCGTCGCAGACCTTGTCGAGGACCTGCGAAAGCAGATCGAGATCTTCCGAAAATAACGGCAAATCATGCGGATGAATTGATGATCGTAACATCACGCCGCATCTCCTCCGAGGGCAAACGCATCCACGCTTGCATCGCCGGCCGCCCTCCGCAACCGACCATAAAGTGATTATGCGCGAGGGTCTGAACTTTAGCAACTACGCAAATTCTTGTGGAACAAAATTATGGAACAAAATTTTATCCCGCGCGTTCTGGCCGCGTTTGGTAGCAGGAATCAGTGAGTGCAGACGTGAGTGAAAAACGCTTTCCCTCCCCCGTTCGGGTCGTTTCTCCAAACAGCAGCCTGATCGTTTCCACCGTCTGGGAGGCCGTCGAATATCTGAAGCGGTGGCCGAGCAAGCGTGGGCGCGATTATCGCGTTGCGCGCCAGCACTGCCTGGATGCGCTCGATGGACTGCGCAGCCCGCGTGCAGCACAGGCTTCCTTCATCACGGCAGCGAAAACGGCGGGATTGCTGGTGTAAGATCGTCAGCTGTTGCGTCCACCGCCGGCAGCGATGAGCTGAGGATGGACGGAGCCTTCCATGATCACCTTGGCGGTAACCTCGATCACCTGCTCCTCGGCGAGCTCGGCAAGCGCGAGAGCGACATCGCCTTCCGACCAGCCGGCTTTGACGGCCTCGTCCGACAGAGCCTGGAACGCGCTGGCGAGACTCTGCCTGCAAGTTAGATTGTGCTTCATATCCGCCATGCTCGACTAGGCTATCTGTGACAGGGATAATGTTAATCTACACATATTCACGAGAATGCGAAGAGGCTTCAGGTTTTTTTCAATCCAAATTTGGGTTGTTAACTTCCAAACTGGGTATAACCTTA
Source organism: Rhizobium sp. WYCCWR 11128 (assembly GCF_013416305.1). Classification (NCBI taxonomy): domain Bacteria; kingdom Pseudomonadati; phylum Pseudomonadota; class Alphaproteobacteria; order Hyphomicrobiales; family Rhizobiaceae; genus Rhizobium; species Rhizobium sp. WYCCWR 11128. Next base: position 1,606 of record NZ_JACCEZ010000017.1, on the reverse strand, counting down.
ACAAAAGACAACAAATACCACCTCTCCCAACTGAGGCAGTACCAAAAAGAACTAAAGGATTTATTTGCGATGCACCTTCAAAGGGTATTTCATCGCGTTATTTAGTTTAAATGGTCGAACCGGTCGGAGCCGGATGCAGCGGCCCTTTGAACCACGAGAATGCGGCAAACCTGAACGCGGGCCGTTTTCAGCATCTTCAGGGCACCCTGTCAATCAGCTTCGGGATCCGGCGGGCGAGCGTCGGGCGTGCTGGAGAATGTCTCGCGCTGTCGGTACTGCCAATCGGCAGTGACGCTTAGTCGCCACGAACGCCTTCGGCGTTAATCACCGTAATACCACAACGACACCACACTCCCGTCAAAGTCCGCCGTACCATTGGCGGCTCACTTCTTCAGGTTTTCAGGAGGTAAAATGTCTATCGAACTGGACGCTACTACATATATACACGCCAAATCGGCGACCGCCCATTCCTATATTCTGCCGGCCGTTGTCGATGTTCTCGAGAACAGTTTCCAGGAGGCAAAAGAAACGGCGGTCTTCGACCTCGGTTGCGGCACCGGCGGTGCTGCCGCCGTGCTTGCCGAAAAAGGGTATGACGTCGTCGGCGTCGATCCCTCGAAGGACGGCATCGCCAAAGCGAGAACGGCCCACCCCGATCTTCCACTGGAAATCGGTTCCGGTTACGAAGATCTTTCCAGTCGGTACGGGACCTTCGATGCGGTGATCAGCCTTGAAGTGGTGGAACATGTCTATGATCCCAAGGCTTTCTCGACGACTATTTTCGACCTGGTGAAGCCTGGCGGCATCGCGGTCGTATCGACGCCTTTCCACGGCTACTGGAAAAATCTGGCTTTGGCCGTGAGCGGAAAGATGGACGACCATTTTATGCCTCTGAAGGACCATGGTCATATCAAATTCTGGTCTCCCGGAACGCTCAGCACGCTCCTGGTCGAAACAGGCTTCGAAGACGTCGACTTCGAATATGTCGGGAGAATTCCGCTGCTGGCAAAATCGATGATCGCAATCGCTCAGAAACCGCACTGAAAGCGGTCGAAGGCCCGCCGCCGTTTTGCAATGGGGGGTTACGCCTCACCTGCGACATGAACAAATGACATTTTCGTTCGGGACGTTCGGCTCCCGCTTCAGCATTTCTGCCTATGTCTCGTTCCGCTTTCCGCCGCCAGCGGGACGAAGAAAGTGACATTCTGACTGGGATTTCAAGGGGATAAATGGTCGGGGCGACTGGACTCGAACCAGCGACCCCTTGACCCCCAGTCAAGTGCGCTACCGGGCTGCGCTACGCCCCGACCTGCCGAAACGGCTTGTTTCGTTTAGTTTTTCAGCGCGTGCAATGCAAGCGGAAAAACCTTACCTTCAACAAAAAGGAGGCGGTTTGCGCGAATGGTCAGATCGCCGCGAGCGTCAACCGGCCTTCGGCGGTTTGACTCGGCTGCCAGGCCTGGTAGTTGGCGATCGAAAAATGCGGTGTTTCGAAGGGCGTAGCGTGGGTTTCGGTGATGACGGTGACGTCGGCGCCGGCGGCCTCGCCGGCGAGGATGCCGGCGACCGCATCTTCGAAGACCAGGCATTTTTTCGGATCGACGCC
>NZ_JACCEZ010000016.1:0-118064 GCF_013416305.1 Rhizobium sp. WYCCWR 11128 | reverse complement strand
CGGCTTCTATTTCTCCGGCGGCGGCTGCGGCGGCTGCATGATCTTCAGATCCTGTTTTTCATGAATTTCGAGCCTGACAATGATTTATGATCCCGCCCGGGCCAATCCGCTTTTCGGCAATCCCCTGAAGACCCGCGACGACCTCGCCAAGGCCGTCATCGATCTCTTCGAGCCGCTGCTGCCGTATTTTTCCGAAGGCGGCGCCCGGGTGCGCCTCGGCGCGGCCGGCGCGATCTTCGATCGGGCGGCGGCGGATCTGGAGGGATTTGCGCGGCCGCTCTGGGGGATCGTTCCGCTCGTTGCCGGCGGCGGCGCGTTCCCGCACTGGGATCTCTATCGCCGCGGGCTGGCAAACGGCACCAATCCTGCTCATCCCGAATATTGGGGCGATCTTGCCGACCGCAATCAGCGGCTGGTCGAGCTCGCCGCCGTCGGCTTCGCCCTGGCGCTTGTCCCCGAGCACATCTGGGAACCGCTTGACGACAGCGAGAAGAAGACGGTCGCCGCCTATCTTCTCAGCGCGCGCGAGCTGGAATTCATCGACAACAACTGGAAATTCTTCCGTGTGCTCATCGATCTCGGGCTGGAACGCGTGAGCGTGGCGTTCGATCACCGGAAAACCCTCACCTATCTCGACGAAGTGGAGGCGTTCGACCTCGGAGAAGGCTGGTATCGCGACGGGCCGGTCCGGCGGGTCGATCATTACATTCCCTTCGCCATGCATTTCTACGGCCTGATCTATGCGGTGCTGGCCAACGGCGACGAGGCGCGCAAGGATCGCTTCCGCGATCGCGCCGAGATCTTCGCCAGGGATATCCGCCACTGGTTCGGCCCCGATGGCGCAGCCCTTGCCTTCGGCCGCAGCCAGACCTACCGCTTCGCGGCGGGAGGTTTCTGGGGCGCGCTTGCCTTTGCCGGCGTCGAAGCCCTGCCCTGGGCTGAGATCAAGGGCTATTACATGCGCCATATCCGCTGGTGGTCGGCGATGCCGATTGCCGATCGCGACGGCATTCTTTCCGTCGGCTACGGCTATCCGAACCTCTTCATGAGCGAGAGTTACAACTCTCCCGGCTCGCCCTATTGGGCGCTGAAATTCTTCCTGCCGCTCGCCCTTGCAGGGGATCACCCGTTCTGGGCTGCCGAGGAGGCGCCGCAGCCGGAATTTCCGGAGCCGGTTGCGTTGAAGCCGGCGGGAATGGTCGCCATGCACACGCCGGGAAACGTGGTCGTACTCTCCTCAGGGCAGCAGCACGACAAGATGCTCGGCGCAAACGAGAAATATTCGAAATTCGTCTATTCCACCCGCTACGCCTTCAACATCGAAGCCGACGACCGGAATTTCTCCGCCGCAAGCTTCGACGGCATGCTCGGCCTCTCCGACGACGGCGTCCATTTCCGCATGCGGGAAACTCTCGAAGAGGCGTTGATCGCTGGCGACCTGCTCTATTCGCGCTGGCGCCCCTGGAGCGACGTCACCATCGAAACCTGGCTGCTTCCCGAAAACCCATGGCACATCCGCATTCACCGCATCGCCACACCACGCGCCCTGATGACCATCGAGGGCGGCTTTGCGATCGAGCGCGCGGATTTCAATGCCGATCGCTCCGATGTGGGCGATGGCCGGGCCGTCTGGTACGGACAGACCGACGTCAGCGCGATCGTCGATCTATCGCCCAATCGAAGGTCCGGCCATGCGATGAGCCCGATCCCGAACACCAACCTCATCCACGCCAAGACCCTGCTGCCACAGCTGCGCGGCGAAATCGGCCCCGGAACCACGGTGCTCGTGACCGCCGCAATGGCCCTGCCCAGCCGCGAGAACTGGGCAAAAGCGCTCGATAATCCGCCCACCTGCCCTCGCCTCGAAGAGGTGGAGCGGCTCTTTCGCCAGAACGGCGAGCGGGTGCCGGCATTCGCCCTCCAGACATAGCCTGGGATTGGGGGAACAGGAGTGACTATCGTGCGGTCAACTCGGCACGGTATGCTTCTGCAATGCGCTGCGCCAACTCTGCCATTTGATCGTCAGGTATCTGCAGGACCCCATACTCCGCCATCAGCGCATGGTATTGCTGCTCTTCGAGAGGCACGCTTGAAGGCAAGGGAACGACATGAAAATGCAGGTGGCTATTGGCTTGCTGACTGCCGAGCGAAAGCACATAAATTCGCTCGGCGTCGAACACGCTCTTGAGGGCACGCGACAAGACGTGCACCTTCTCCTGTAGTCGAAGATATTCATCCGTCGACATATCCCGCGCCAGATCCTCACGATGCGCCTTCGGACAGACAAGGCAATAGCCGGGTAGAGTGGGATATTTGCTCAGGAAAATGATCGTCTCACCGTCTTCAAAAATGCGATGATGAAAGAAGGCAGGGTCATTCCTGACCAAGCCGCAGATAAAGCATGGCCTTGTTCCGATGTCGCGCCCATAGGCCTTGAGATCAAATAGTTGGCGTTCGATCATTCTAAACCTCTGTCTCTGACGCACGAGGCGTATCCGATCGTCAAATTGGTGCGACAACCGATATTGGGAAGTCAAATCGATCCTGCCATCAAATCTGTCCACGGGCGCATATGCGAGGTTATGGTCGTCCTGACACTCCCCCGCCCATGGATGTGCTTGACGATATGGACGCGGTGACGGCTGCCGCGACCCGCGAGCGGCAAGAGGTCGCTGGGTGAGCCACCCTCCTCTGCCAAGCCCGCCGTCGCCTTTTCCAACGATCAACATCCGGACGATCAAGGCAGGTACGGCGCTTCATCGAAGCCATCTGTCATCGTTCCGGGCAGGACAATTCAATCCCTGCCAGGGACAGCCGACGAGCTTTGCTCCGTTCAACGACGCGCAGGGCAATTGTGTCGCCACGCTCTATGCCGCAACGAGCAGAGAGGCGGCCGCCTTCGAGTCGATCTTTCACGACATCGAACCCACCGCCGCGTTCAAGACCGTCCGGCTTGCTGTCGTCGAAGCGCGGACGGTGAGCGTCATCGCGCCAAAGCGTGATCTGCGGCTGGCAAGCCTTTTCGCACCCGATTTGAAGGCCTGGAAACTCAGTCAAACGGATCTCATCGAAACGCCGAAGTCAACCTATGGCGAGACCGTCCTATGGGCCGAAGCCATTCATCGGGCGCGCGCCGACGTCGACGGGTTGGTCTGGACGTCCCGCCAGTGCGACCCCGAGCAATGTATCATCCTGTTCGAGGATCGCTTGGCAGAGGACCGGCTCGACGTTCAATCCATTGACGCCGGTGCGGACGCCGATCTCCTTCTCGAACTGCGGGACTATGGGCGCCGTGCGGGCATCACGATCATATCTTAGCGCCAATGACGCTCGCTGACTCCGGAACCGTCACCAAAGCTATTCTCAAAAAACCAATGCGCGCTCAACGCCGCCGCCGCATAATATTTTCGAATTACTCAATAATTATATTTACATCTTCAACTAATGAATAAGAAAAACCCACTCTTCGCGACATTGCTGTAATGAAATCCGGCAAAGCGCAGCAGCATACTCTGCTTTCAGTTTCCGAAATCTTGAGAGGAGGACGCAATGCCTACCATAATGATCTGTCACGACGTCAAAGACACGAAGCACTGGCTCGCCTCACCCATCCGCAAAGAGGTATTGGAACCCGTTGGCGTCACGAACATTCGCACGTTTACAGACCCTCAGACGTCTAACCGCGTCGGCTTGGTCATGGACGTTGCAGACATGGATAAGTTGATGGCTTTCATGCAGACCAAAGCTGCGGCCGATGCGATGGCGAGTGACGGCGTCTTGCCCGAGACCATGGTGTTCCTCGTTCAATCGTAACATGTGTCTCGACCAAACCCGGAAATGCAACGCGGGAGGATGACATGACGACATTATTCGTGAGGCACGAGGTCTCCGACTACGCCGCCTGGCGCAAAATATATGATGCCTTTTCGCCAGTACAGAAGGCCAATGGGGTGACAGCGCAAGCCGTTTACCGAGCCGTCGACAATCCGAATGATATTACCGTGACCCACGAGTTTGCCACGCTGGAAGCGGCTCAGTCGTTCAGCAAGCTGGATGAGCTGAAGACGGCGATGCGCACGGGAGGCGTGCTCGGCGCGCCGACGGTGTGGTTTACCAACAAAACATGAAATAGGGCCAAACGGCCTCCGCCGCTGCAAGGGAGGCCAGGTTGCTGTCGCGCTCGGCACATGACATGGAAGCCGAGTAGTGCGCCCCTGCGCCAATTGCCGACCTTGGTGGCAGTTGCAGGCGAACTGCGCAAATTTGTCCGAGTTCTATTGTCCGTTCCTGATCTCGCGCAGCAGATCCAGGCCGCGCTGGTATCTTTCCATTCTCTCGCCGGCCTGTTCGGCCTGCCGGAGATTGTCTTCGAGGTCGGCCCGTTTGACGGGCAAGGCCAGCGGGTTTGATGCCGCACGTCTGACGAAGTCGTCATCCGGCTCGTCCGGCCGCCGTGTCAGAGCATTCACCGCCGAGATGATCGCCGGCGGAAAGCCTTCTTCCCTCAGCCTGTCGAGCGTCCAGGCGCTTCCCTTCTCGACGACGTCATGAAGGTAAGCGACCGTTCGCGTCTCGTCGCCGGAAACCAGAAGGGCTACCCGCTGGCAGTGCTCGAAGTACGGCCGGCCGGTTTTGTCCGCCTTACCTTCATGGGCCGTAAGAGCGATCTGGATGGCATGGTCGAGATGCTGCATGGCGATTATGGCCCTTCGGTTTTTCTAATCTTCCGCGGGTAAGGCTTTTCGCCCGTCGTCATCTCGATGTCAGGGGCGGGAGCCACGGCGGCCTGGACAGGCCTCGCCCGCCGCCGATCGAGATCGCCACTCTCACCGGCGCCTTGAAGTAGCGCCGCATCATCCCTGTCGTCTTCATCGAGCAGATTCTGCAGCGTCTCATTCTCATCGTCGCCCGACAGTTCGTCGCAGGCTTGAAGCCAATGGCGCTGGTCGGCGCCATCCGGGCGGCCCTCGGCCTCCCAGATTTCGTAGGCGCGCTGGCGTATCTGCTCGTGCTTGTCTATCGCCATGATCTCCTCCAAGCGCACTGGGATGAGCCCTCCGAAGAGCGGCCCGGCCGCCTATCAGGGCGTGTTGATGGTTGGAAGAAAATCCTCCACCTGTTTGCGTTGATCCTTTGGAAGCGTCTCCACCCGTTCCTTCCAGAACCGTTCGGCCTCCGGCGGATCCTCGTCCCATTGGCGAACATCGGTGATATTGTCGTCAATCATGGATCGGCGGTGGCCGCCGAGGCTAAGATATTCCTTTGTAAGCTTCAGGCTTGGGGTTTCGGTTTCGGTATCACGATCTAATGCCGAGCTGGCGTTGCGTCGGGCAGTTTCCATTGCCCTTTTACGATCGGTCTCGGCCCGTTCTGTATCGGCGGACCGCGCATCGTCGGTGCCGCTCTCGGGCGGCACGCTGGATTTGAAAGTCGTCATGGATCACCTTTCGATGTTGTGATCCAATAACCTTCGCAAAGAGTGAGAGTTCCGCGTGGTTGGCGATTGATTTGAGCCGGCGACCGAGCCGCACCGCCCGGGCGGCAATCAATGAACGGCCATACTCACCATTCGATAGGGGTGCACGGCCTCGAATTGCGAGATCATCGCCGTCGCCTGCTGAAATACGAGCTCGGCATTTTCCGGATCATCACGGGCGAGTTCATCGGCGTTGCCGCGGATCGCTTCGGCCATGTTGTTGGAAAGTGCGGCAAACTGCGTGTTGCCTTCGACATAGGCCTCACGCGCCGTGTCCTCCAGCGTACGAGCGATATCGACGAGGATTTCCTCGCGTTCCTCGATACTGAGGTCTTTGATGATATTGGTCTTCTCTTCCATGTCACTCACTCCAAAAAGACGTGGGACGATGACCGAGCTCAAGTAAGCCTCGATCATCAAAGAGTTGGGAATGCCGAAATCCGGATTCAAGCCTCAATTCTGCTCGAACTCGCCTCCGGCACCACGCCGTCGCCTTCGTTATTCGAACGCGGGAGGCGATTTTCTGTTACCTGCCGGGCGTTAGCACTCACGAGCAGGTAGTGCCAATTTCTCTTCCATCACCTCTTGAATTGCAAAACCATCGAACCAAATCACTGTCGCAAGGCTCGCGCGCGAGCACCCGCCCGGATTGGTCATCCGGTCCGGCCAGGGAAACAAACGTCATCACTGTTTGTCGATGGAGGAAGACATGTCGTTCCGACCGCTTCATGACCGCATTCTCGTCCGCCGGGTCGATTCAGAGGAAAAGACCAAGGGCGGCATCATCATTCCCGACACCGCTAAGGAAAAACCGCAGGAAGGCGAAGTGATCGCCGTCGGCCCCGGCGCGCGCAACGAAGCCGGCCAGATCCAGGCGCTCGACGTCAGGCCCGGCGATCGCATCCTGTTCGGCAAATGGTCCGGCACCGAGATCAAGATCAATGGCGAAGACCTGCTGATCATGAAGGAAAGCGACGTGATGGGCATCATCGAGCCGCAGGGCGAAAAGAAGCAGGCCGCCTGAGATCCCTGCGGACGTCGTCAATGCTGGAGTGCTTCAGCTTTTCATGGAAAAAGCAGAACCGCTCCAACCTTTTATTTCAGACGCGATTCCAGATGGAAAACCGCGTCGCACTTTCCTGGAATTGCTCTGGCTGCCTATGAAGGAGTGAGGACATGGCTGCTAAAGAAATCAAATTCAGCACCGAAGCCCGCGAGAAGATGCTGCGTGGCGTCGACATCCTAGCCAACGCCGTGAAGGCGACCCTCGGCCCGAAAGGCCGCAACGTTGTGATCGAAAGATCTTTCGGCGCCCCGCGCATCACCAAGGACGGCGTTTCGGTCGCCAAGGAAATCGAACTCGAAGACAAGTTCGAAAACATGGGCGCCCAGATGGTCCGTGAAGTTGCTTCGAAGACCAGCGACGTCGCCGGCGACGGCACCACGACGGCAACGGTGCTGGCCCAGGCAATCGTCAAGGAGGGCGCCAAGGCGGTCACGTCGGGCATGAACCCGATGGACCTGAAACGCGGCATCGATCTTGCGGTCGCGGCCATCGTCGCGGAACTGAAGGCCAACGCCCGCAAGATCTCCAACAATTCCGAAATCGCCCAGGTCGGCACAATCTCCGCCAATGGCGATGCCGAAATCGGCCGCTTTTTAGCGGAAGCCATGGAAAGGGTCGGCAATGATGGCGTCATCACCGTCGAAGAAGCAAAGACCGCCGAAACCGAACTCGAAGTCGTCGAAGGCATGCAGTTCGACCGCGGCTATCTCAGCCCCTACTTCGTGACCAATGCCGACAAAATGCGGGTCGAGTTCGAGGACCCCTATATCCTCATCCACGAGAAGAAGCTCTCGAACCTGCAGTCGATGCTGCCGGTTCTCGAAGCTGTCGTCCAATCCAGCAAGCCGCTCCTCATCATCGCTGAAGACGTAGAAGGCGAAGCCCTCGCAACGCTCGTCGTCAACAAGCTGCGCGGTGGCCTGAAGATCGCGGCCGTCAAGGCGCCAGGCTTCGGCGACCGCCGCAAGGCCATGCTCGAAGACATCGCCATCCTGACCGCCGGCACCGTCATCTCTGAAGATCTCGGCATCAAGCTCGAATCCGTCACGCTCGACATGCTCGGCCGTGCCAAGAAAGTCTCGATCGAGAAGGAAAACACCACAATCGTCGATGGGTCAGGCGCCAAGTCCGACATCGAAGGCCGTGTGGCCCAGATCAAGGCCCAGATCGAAGAAACCACTTCGGACTACGACCGCGAGAAGCTGCAGGAACGTCTTGCCAAGCTCGCCGGCGGCGTTGCCGTCATCCGCGTCGGCGGCTCGACGGAAGTCGAAGTGAAGGAAAAGAAGGACCGCGTCGACGACGCGCTTCATGCAACCCGCGCGGCGGTTGAGGAAGGCATTCTGCCGGGCGGCGGCGTGGCGCTGCTGCGCGCCGTCAAGGCGCTCGACAATATCAAGACCGCCAATGGCGACCAGCGCGTCGGTGTCGACATCGTTCGCCGCGCGGTCGAGGCGCCGGCTCGCCAGATTGCCGAAAACGCCGGCGCGGAAGGCTCGGTCATCGTCGGCAAGCTGCGTGAGAAGAGCGAGTTTTCCTACGGCTGGAACGCTCAGACTGGCGAATATGGCGACCTCTATGTGCAGGGCGTCATCGATCCGGCCAAGGTGGTTCGCACCGCGCTGCAGGATGCGGCCTCCATCGCCGGTCTTCTCGTCACGACGGAAGCCATGATCGCCGACAAGCCCAAGAAGGACGCGCCGCCGCCAATGCCCGCCGGCCCCGGCATGGATTTCTAGAATGATCGCCCGCCCGCACCGCCGGGCGGGCCTTTCCCGAGGGAATAGAGATGGTTCAAACGATCAAAAACCGATCGCAGGTGCCGCTGGACTCCCGCGATCTTGAAACCTGCCAGCGCGTCTTCGACAGGCTGAGCACCGATTACGGGGTGGTAAGGAACAGCGACGAAGCCGAACGAATGGCGAGCATCATCATCGAGCTTTACCGGCAGGGCGTGCGCGACCCCGATCACCTGCAGTCAATGGTCGAGGCGGCCCGCGGCCTCTTCGAAACGAGCGAGCGCCCGCCTACTGCTCCGGGAATTTGACCATGGTGCCGCCACCGGTCGCCTGGTCCGTCGGGAAGACCTCTATCCTGGCGACGTCGACGAAGACGGGAAGCTCGATGGCATTCGAGATGATCGAGGCGATGTGAGAGGGCTGTATCGGACGGTAGCCGTCATAGAGCAGGGTCCGCGCCTGGTTGCCCTCCATTGCGGTTCGATAAAGCTCCGTCTGGACGCGGCCCGGCACCACCTCCGTCACACGAACCGAGGTCCCGAGCAGGTCGCAGCGCAGATTGTCGCAAAACAGGCTGAGCCCGGCCTTCGACGGGCCGTAGGCGGCCATGTTCGGATAGGGCGCCTGACCGCCGCTCGAACCGATATAGATCAGGTGGCCGCGCTTTCGCTCGACCATAGCAGGCAGGAATGCGCGGGTCAGATGCATCGGCGCCTTGAGATTGATGTCGATCATGGCATCGATCTCGGACGGTTCGATCTCGTTGAATGTCGCCCGTGTCGAGAGAATGCCGGCATTGTTGATCAGGATATCGACGTCTGTTCCGTGAAGCTGCCTGACGATTTCCGCGGTATCGCGTACATCGGCACGGACCGGCTTCGCCCCGCTTTCCCGCGCGAGTTCCTCAAGAGCCTCGGCGTTTCGGCCAACGGCATAAACCGTCAGCCCCATCTCGCGTAGTTTGCCGACGGTGGCGCGGCCGATGCCGCTCGTCGCACCGGTGACCACGGCGACCCGATAGGGCAGCGGCTCAGACATAGATATAGCCTCCGCTGACGACGACGTTTTCGCCGGTGGCATAGGTGTTGCGGCTCGATGCCATCATGACGATCCACTCCGCCATTTCGACCGGCTCGGCCGCGCGGCCAAGCGCGCTGGCCTTGGCCAGTTCCGGAAGGAATCCCAGCTCCTTGGCGCGATCCGTGGCGAAGCCGGCAGGAGCGACGGAATTGACAAGGATCTGGTCCTTGGCGCATTCCTGGGCAAAGGATTTCGTCAGGCTGACGACAGCCGCCTTGGTTGCGGCATAATGCGCATTCTGGGGATGGGCCTTGAAAGCATCGACCGAGGTCACGTTGACGATCCGCCCGGTAACCGCAGGCGCGTTCACGTGCTGGCGCATATGAAGAACGGCGGCCACCATCATATGATAGGTACCCTTCACGTTGATCGCATTTTCGAGGTCCCATTCCTCGTCGGTGATCTCGAGGATAGGGCGTCTCGGATAGATGGCAGCGCTGTTGACGAGCACGTGGACCCGACCGAGCTTGCCGGCGATCTCGTTGAACCCGCGATGAGCCGTTTCCGCCCGGGAAATGTCAGCAACCGCGGTTGCGACCTCGGCGCCGAGCGCGGCAAGCGCCTCGGCCGAAGAGGCAAGCAACTGCTCATTACGATCGATGAGCCCGATCCTGGTCGCCCCATGCGAGATCATCAGTTTGGCCGTCGTCAATCCGAGCCCGGAAGCGCCGCCGACGATGATTGCGGTCTGGTTCTTCAAAGTTCCACCTCAGTGTTTTGCGTTGCACCGCTGGCATTGTATGTTATCACTTATATGCCAACTTCGATAAAGCTCAAGTGCATTCTGAAGGTCTCGACATGATTCCACGCCTCCGGCCGAACGGTTCAATCCCCCTTCCCGCTGCGGGATTCTTCCAGCGGCTCATCGAGGCGGGGTTCGGTGGCGACATCGAAAGCGGCGCGGCGAGCCGGACCGTTTTTTCGACCGACAATTCCATTTATCAGGTCGAGCCGGCCGGTATCCTTTTCCCCAGAGGCGTCGAAGACCTGCAGATTACGGCGGCCGTGCTGTCAGAGCCGGCTTTTCTGGGGATCACCGTCGCGCCGCGCGGCGGCGGAACCGGCACGAACGGTCAATCCCTCACCTCAGGCATCGTCGTCGACTGTTCGCGACATATGAATTCCATTCTCGAAATCGACCCGATCAGGAGAATTGCTCGGGTCCAGGCGGGCGTGGTCAAGGATCAGCTGAACCAAGCGTTGAAGCCCTACGGCCTGTTTTTTGCGCCTGAACTCTCCACCTCCAATCGCGCTACCATCGGCGGCATGGTCTCCACCGATGCCTGCGGCCAGGGTTCATGCCTCTACGGCAAGACCAGCAACCATGTGCTGGGATTGCGCATCGTGCTCGCGGATGGAACCGACTGGTGGTCGCGCCCGCTCGATGAAGCGGCGCTCGAAGAGATCGTCGCGCGTGAGGACAGCGTCGGTGAGATCCACAGGACGGTCGACCGAATCGCGCGTGAAAAACGCGACCGGATCGCCGAGATTTTTCCGAAACTCAATCGCTATATGACCGGTTACGATCTCGCTCACATCCGGCGCAGCGACGGACGCTTTGACCTCAATGCCATTCTCTGCGGCTCGGAGGGAACGCTGGCGATGATCGCCGAAGCGGAACTTAACCTTCTACCGATTCCAGCCCATGCGGCGCTGATCAACATTCGTTACGGGGACTTCAACACGGCATTGGAGGATGCCCGCACGCTTGTCGCGCTGAATGTCGCCTCGGTGGAAACGGTCGATGAAAAAGTTCTAGGCCTCGCCAGGGGCGACATCGTCTGGACGGGCATTGCCCGCTTTTTCCCTGACGATGCAGGCGGAACCACAAACGGCATCAATATCGCCGAAGTGCTCGCCGACGATGAAGCCGAACTCGACCGCAAACTGGCCGAAGTGATCGCCGCTCTCGACACGGGCGCAGATGCCCGTCACCTGGGTTATACGATCGCGCGGAGCCATACCGACGTCGAGGCGATCTGGTCGATGCGCAAACGGGCGGTCGGCCTGCTCGGCAATGTGGACGGGCCGGTCAGGCCCGTCGCCTTCGTCGAGGATACCGCCGTGCCGCCGGAAAACCTCGCGGCCTATATCCGCGAGTTCCGCGCATTGCTTGATGGCGCGGGCCTTTCCTACGGCATGTTCGGCCATGTCGATGCCGGCGTCCTGCACGTGCGGCCTGCCCTCGACCTCACCCGCAATGACCATGTCCGGCTGGTCCGGGAGGTCAGCGATGGCGTGGTGGCGCTGACGCGCAGATATGGCGGCGTGCTCTGGGGGGAGCACGGCAAGGGGGTACGTTCCGAATATGTGCCGGAATTCTTCGGCGATCTCTATCCCAGCCTGCAGGAGATCAAACGGGCTTTCGATCCGGAAAACCGCCTCAATCCGGGCAAGATCGCAACTCCTTCCGGCCAAGCGCTGCTGAAGATCGACGAGGTTCCGCTGCGGGGAGATACCGACCGCATCATCGGCAACGAGATCCGCGCAGCCTTCGACAACGCCGCCTATTGCAACGGCAACGGCGCCTGTTTCGATTTCGACGAAACGAGCCCGATGTGCCCCTCCTACAAGGCGACACGCGACCGGCGTTTTTCGCCCAAAGGCCGCGCCGCTCTGATGCGGGAATGGCTGAGGCTGCTTGCCGAGAAAGGCATCGATCCTCGCCAGGAGGCAAAACGCCTGCGGCAGAGCGTTCCGCTCGCGCGCTTCGCTCGGCGCGTTTTCAACTCGCTGAATCCTCAAAATCGCGACGACTTTTCCCACGAGGTCCGCGCTTCAATGGACACCTGCCTGGCGTGCAAGGCCTGCTCGGGACAATGTCCGGTGAAAGTCAGCGTCCCGGCTTTCCGCTCCAAATTCCTGGAGCTTTACTACGGACGCTACCTGCGTCCGCTGAAGGATCCGCTGGTCGCAGCCATCGAGACCACCCTGCCGCTGGTCCACCGGATACGACCTGCCTACAACTTGGTCGTCGGCACGCGAGCCGGCAGGATGATGATGCGCGTTGCCGGCCTGACGTCCCTGCCTCGCCTGCCGCGGATCTCTCTGGCGAAGGAAGCCGCCGGCCTTGGCGTGCCGCTTGCGACCCTTCCGCAAATCGAGGCCTTGTCGCCACGTGAGAGGGAGCAGAGCGTCATCTTTGTCGCCGATGCGTTTACCGCCTATTTCGATCCTGAGGTCGCCCTCGCCGCAATTGGACTCGCGCGGAAAATGGGGCTATCGCCCTTCCTCGCGGCGTCGCATGTCAATGGCAAAGCCCTGCACGTGCATGGCTATCTCGGACGCTTTGAGGCTGCGGCCGAGCGGACCGCGCGCTATCTGCAACGGCTGGATGATACAGGCGTGGCGCTGGTCGGGCTCGATCCGTCGATGACGCTCGCCTTTCGCAGCGAATACAAAGGGAGGCTGCAGGCAACCATTCTCCTTCCGCAGGAATGGCTGATCGCCAAGCTCGACAGGCTCGCCGCTTCCCCCTCCGCCAGCAAAGGCAGGAGCTTCCGGTTGATGGCCCATTGCACCGAACGCACCAATGCGCCCGCCTCCATCGCACAATGGAAAAGCGTATTCGGAAGCCTCGGCATCGACCTTCAGGCAGCAGAAACGGGGTGCTGCGGAATGGCCGGCACCTTTGGCCACGAGGCCCGCAATCGGCCGATCTCCGAGCGCCTCTATGCGATGAGTTGGAAGCGGGAGATCGATGCCGCCGGCGACACCGACAGTCTCATGGCCACCGGATATTCATGCCGCTCGCAGGTGAAGGAAATCGACAACAAGCGCATCCCGCATCCCTTTCAGGTGATCGATAAGATAATGTCTGAAAAAGCCGACGTTCCGCAATCAGACGTGGCATGATATGTGATATGTGCTAAATTTTATCGTGAAAATCGGAGCAAACCAGTGTCAATCATCACGCAACGAGGCAATCTTGCGGAAATCGTCGTTGCGAAGCTGATGGAACGGATCGACTCCGGCCTTTATGCTCCCGGCGAGAAAATTCCGTCAAGCGCCCAGCTGTGCGAAGAGTTCGGCGTGTCCCGAACCGTCATTCGCGAGGCGCTCACCTCTCTTAAGGTGGGCGGAAGGGTCACGACGCGACAGGGTGCCGGCGTCTATGTGAGCGACAAGGACGCAAAGACCCTCAATTTCGAAATCAGCCGCATCGAGGATATTCGTTCCGCGATGCAGATCCTGGAATTGCGGCTCGGCGTCGAGATCCAATCCGTCGCCCTTGCCGCGTCGAGGCGCACGCCGGAGGCGCTGGCTGAAATTGCCCGCGCCTACGACAACCTCGAAAACCTGGTGACTGAGGATGCCGAGGTCGAGGCACGCGCCGATTTCGAATTCCATCTCGCGATCGCCCGCGCCACCCGCAATCCCCACTTCCCGAGTTTTCTGGAAGCGGTGATAGAGAGCATCAATTTCGACCTCGTGCTCAAGCATCGCCAATCGGCGCGCGGCTACAGCACCTACCTGAAGAAAATCAACAAGGAACATGCCGCTATCCTGGCCGCCATCACCCAGGGTGATGCCAAGGCTGCGAAGGCCGCGCTGATCGTCCATCTGGAGGAAAGCCTCCATCGTTACCGCACGATGCTCAATGAGCCGACGAGTAGCGAAACCGAGGATTAAGTCAGGGGGAAGGAAAGGATGATCCGCCTGCTGCGACACATCCTGCGCTCCTATCTCGCCCTTTTCCACGCCCCTCAAGCGGCTTCACTTTCCGCTGGTCTGCTGAGGCGCCGCCCGGCTTTTTGAGGCGGCGCCTTTTGCTGCGATCACTTTCCCTGGGCGATCGCCTGGTCGCGAATTTGCGTCAGGCTCATTTTCGGTGTCAGCGCTTCCGGGTCGATCCGGATTTCGATGAGACCCGGCTTGCCGGATAACTCGCAGCGTTCGAAGGCGCCGGCGAAATCCTCGGTCTTTTCCACCGTCTCACCGTGGAGGCCATAAGATCGCGCCAGCGAGGCAAAATCCGGATTCGTCAGGCGGGTGCCGGAGACGCGGCCGGGATACTCACGCTCCTGATGCATGCGGATCGTGCCATACATGCCGTTGTTGATGACGAGAAAGATGACGCGAGCGTCATACTGCATGGCGGTTGCGAGTTCCTGACCGTTCATCAGGAAACATCCGTCGCCGGCGAAGGCAACGACCGTGCGCGCGGGATCGGTGATCTTGGCAGCGATCGCCGCCGGCACGCCGTAGCCCATGGAACCGTTCGTCGGTCCGAGCTGGGTGCGAAAGGTGCGATACTGATAGAAGCGATGCGCCCAGGCGGAATAATTGCCGGCGCCGGTGGTCAGGATGGCATCCGGTTTGAGATGTCCGCGCAGCCATTCCATGATATCGCCCATCTGCACCGGACCCGGCACCTTGGGATGATCGAGGTTTTCGAGGTAGTCGGCATGGGCCGTCCTGGTCCAATCCTTCCATACCGGGGCAGCTAATGGCTTCAGCTTTGCCGCCTGCGACAGGAAACCAGCGACGCTGGCATTGATCGGCAATCGCGCGTGATAAACGCGCCCCAGTTCCTCCGCGCCCGGATGGATGTGAACGAGCAACTGCTTCGGAACCGGAATGTCGATCAGCGTATAGGCGCCTGTCGTCATCTCCCCAAGGCGGGCGCCGATGGAGATCAGCAGGTCGCAATCCTTCACATGACGGATCAGCTTCGGCCCTGCCGCAAGGCCGAGGTCGCCGGCATAGTTTTCGTGCGTATTGTCGAACAAGTCCTGGCAGCGGAAAGAAGCGGCGACGGGCAGGCCGAAGGCTTCCGAAAATACCTTCAGGTTGGCAACGGCCTGCTGCGTCCAGCCGCCGCCGCCGACGACGACCATCGGGCGCTTCGCCTCGGAGAGAAGGCCGAGCAATTCCTCGAATTGCTGCGGGCCGGCAAAGCCCTCGACCCGCTTGTAGGGCGGGGTGTCGGCGACATCGACCATATCGGTCAGCATGTCTTCGGGAAGGGCGACGACCACCGGCCCGGGCCGGCCGTTGACCGCTCGGTGGAATGCCTGGCTGATGAGCTCGGGAATGCGGGCGGCATCCTCGATCTCGACGACCCACTTCGCCATCTGGCCGAACATGCGGCGATAATCGATCTCCTGGAACGCTTCGCGCTCCATCTGATCGCGCGCCACCTGCCCGATGAACAGGATCATCGGTGTCGAATCCTGGAAGGCCGTATGCACGCCCACGGACGCGTTCGTCGCGCCCGGCCCGCGGGTCACGAAGCAGATGCCGGGTTTGCCGGTCATCTTGCCGTAGGCTTCCGCCATGTAAGCAGCGCCGCCTTCCTGCCGACAGACGATGAATTCGATGGCGTCTTCCACGTCGTGAAGGGCGTCGAGAGCAGCAAGATAGCTTTCGCCCGGCACGCCGAACACGCGCTCGACACCATGGATGCGCAAGGCATCGACGAGCACCTGGCCGCCGCTGCGCTTCAATGTTTCGTTTCTCATCGGGGAGCCCCTCTGCTGTTCGTTAAATGACGGCGTCTTCGAGGAAGGGGCGCTGTGCTACTACCCGCTCGTAGCCGAATGGCGAAAGATCAAGGGTCTTGAAGCCGCCATAGGTAATCAGTTCCGAGAGACCCCGTCCCATTGCCGGCGATTGCTGGAGACCGTGCCCCGAGAAGCCGTTTGCGAAGAGGAAATTGCTGACCTCGGTATGCGGTCCGAGGACGACATTGTGATCGAGAGTGCAATAGTCATAGTGGCCGGCCCAGGAGTTGACGACCTTGATTGCCTCGAATGCCGGAACCCGGTTCGCCATGATCGGCCAGATTTCCTCATCGAATTCGTCGTGCATGACATCGAAATCGTTGGGGTCTACCTCAGGGTCATGTTTGGGATAGGTGCCCATCAGGTAGAACTTGCCCTCGGGCCGGAAGAAGACGCCGGTAGGATCGATCGTCAGGCCCACTTTTCCTTCCAGAGGCGTGCGGCAATCGACGACGAACAGCGAGCGTCGGCGCGGCTCCACGGGAACGTCGAGCCCGGCCATCCCAGCGATTTTCTTGCCGTTGGTTCCTGATGTATTGACCATCGTGCCGCAGGCGATCGTCTGGCCGCTCTTCGTCGACACGGAAACGATGCGGTCTCCCTCTCTATTGACGGCAAAAACTTCGTCTTCGATGTATTCGACGCCGAGCGCGCGCGCTTTCTTGCGAAAGCCCTGCAGCAGACCGACGCTGTCGAACCAGCCCTCGCCCCGCTCGCCGGTGCTGCCGAGTGTCAGTCCTTCGAGGTTCAGCCAGGGAAACCGCCGGCCGAGACCATCAGGATCGAGCAGCGTGACTTCCGCGCCGCACGAGATCTGGGTTTCGTGATTGCGCCTGAGAACCTGATCGCCGCGTTCGTCCTCGGCGAGGAACAGATAACCGGCCTCATGAAAGCCGATCTCCGCCGTGTCGTCATCGACGGCGACATTTTCCTTGAAGTTGCGGATGAACTCCGTCCCGAACTGCGAGACTTTGACATTGATCGCATTCGAGAACTGATGACGGATAGAGCTGGAAGACAGCGCCGTCGCCGAACGTTGATAGGTCCAGTCCTTCTCGATCACCAGGACCGATCCGTTGAAGTCGGGATTGGTCGCCAGAAAATATGCCGTCGAACTGCCGACCACTGCTCCACCGACGATCACCACGTCATAGGATGACTTGGAAGCTTGCATCAGGGCGTCTCACTTTTTCTCGTCTTCATAGTGGCCGGCGGCGGCAAAGCTGCCGCCCTGGAAGCGCACCGCCGGATCGTTGGGATCGCCCTGTTTCGTCTTGCCGAAGACCTTGTCCGCGTAGTCGTCGGCGCTGTCTTCCGGCTTGTATCCAAGCGATGCCGCCGTGCGGTTGTCCCAAAACGCCCGGCTGTTGTTGGACATGCCATAGGCGACCATGAAGCCGACGCGTTCGGCCGACAGGCTCTTTTCGACGAGTTGGCGGCAATCGCGATAGGAAAGCCAGGTGATGAGGTGGCGCCGGTCCGTCGGCTCAGGGAAGGACGAGCCGATGCGCAGGCTCACTGTCTCGATCCCGAACTTGTCGAAATAGTAACGGCCGAGGTTTTCGACGAAGGTCTTCGACACGCCGTAGAGACTGTCGGGGCGGGTCGGAACGTCGCCGTCGATCGTCTCGGTGCGCTCGTAAAAACCGATGGCGTGAACGGAGCTGGCATAGACGATGCGCTTGACGCCATGCTGCCTGGCCGCCTCATAGATGTTGTAGCTGCCGACGATGTTGGCGTTGAGGATGGTGTTCCAGGGGGCTTCCAGCCCCTGACCGCCCATATGAATGATGGCGTCGCAACCCTCCACGGCTTTCGAAACGGCGTCGAAGTCGGAAAGGTCCGCCGGAACATCTTCCTCGTGTGGCTTGACGTTCTCGCAGGGCCTGCGTGCAGACAGCCTGACGATCTTGCCAAGCCTTGTTCCTGACTTGCGCAGCTGGGTTCCCAGAGCGCCGGCCGCGCCGGTCAGAAGCGTACGCTGATAATCAGTCATCGAATTTTCCCTTTAGCGAAGTTTGGCCAGTGCATCGGCGGTGCGCTCGATGGCAATGGCAAGATTGTCACGCGATGTCGCGAAGGAAAGGCGAATATAGGGTTCGACACCGAAAGCGGCGCCGGGAACGGTTGCGACCTTGCCTTCCCTGAGGAGATAGGAGGCCAGTTCCGTATCGTTGGAAATCCTGGCGCCGTCGGGCGCCGTCTTGCCGATATAGTGGGCGCATTTCGGAAAGAGGTAAAAGGCCCCTTCCGGAGCTCGCACATCGAGATCGGGTATCGCGCTGAAGCCCCTCGCGACCAGTTCGCCGCGCGCCTTGTATTCGGCAACCGCCGTCCTGACGAAGTCCTGGGGACCGTTGAGCGCTGCGGCGGCCGCAAACTGGGTGATGGAGGACGGGCAGGTCGTGCTCTGGGACTGAAGCTTGTTCAAGGCCCGGGTCAGTTCCCGCGGACCGGCCGCATAGCCGAGGCGCCATCCTGTCATGGCATAGGCCTTGGATACGCCGTTGATGATGAGCGTGCGGTCCTTCAGCTCCGGGCACGCGACGACGAACGACGTGAAGGGCACGTCGCCGCAGACGATATGTTCGTAGATCTCATCCGACATGATCGCCACGTGGGGGTGGCGCGCCAGCACCGCGCCAAGCGCTTTCAGTTCGTCCGCCGTATAGATCGCCCCCGTCGGGTTCGAGGGAGAATTGAACAGGAACCAACGCGTCTTCGGCGTGATGGCTGCTTCCAGCCGCTCGGCTGTGATCTTGAAGGCGTCCTCGACACCGCAAGACACGGTTTTGGGAATGCCGCCATGCAGGATGACGATGTCGGTATAGGAGACCCAGTAAGGCGCCGGCACGACCACTTCGTCGCCGGGCTCCAGCGTGGCCAGAAATGCATTGAAGAGTATCTGCTTGGCGCCGTTGCCGATGGAGATCTCATCCATGGCGTAGTCGAGGCCGTTCTCACGTTTGAACTTGGCGACGATCGCTTCGCGCAGCTCCACCAGGCCGTCCGGCGCGGTATAGCGGGTCAGCCCCTTGCGCATGGCCTCGATCGCCGCCTGAACGATATGATCCGGCGTATCGAAATCGGGCTCGCCGAGCGACAGGTCGACGACATGCTCTCCTTTGGCCCGCATCGCCTTGGCGGCGACGGATACCGCCATGGACGGTGAGGACTTGATCGTCGCAACACGTGTGCTTTCGAATGCAATCATATTCATGCCTTGCCTCCCTTAGTCCGGCTCCTGCCGTAGGCTTCAGCCTGTTCTTCTGTGATGTATCCATGCTTCAGATCGTGCTCGACCGCATCAGCCGGGCGATGTGCCGGATCGCCGTAACCACCGCCGCCCGGAAGCGACAGGACCAGGCGCCGGCCCTCAGGTACGAATTGCAGCCCCTTGCCCTTGAGAACCGTACCGTCGTCGAGAGCAACTGCGCCGGCCGTGCCGTTCAGTCCGCCTTCGCGGCCGCGTGCGGGGTGGCCAAGCCTGTCGAACATGGCGGAGAAGCGGAAGCTGAAGCCTTCGGCCGCTTCGATCTCGATCATCTGGCCGAGACCGCCGCGCTGGGCACCGGCACCCCCGGACCCCTCGCGCAATTCCTTGCGCCAGATGATGACGGGACCGACATTCTCCGTCGCCTCGATCGGCATCGTGTGCACGCCGCTCGGAAAGGCGGTGGCGTTCAAGCCATCGAGAGCGGCGCGGGCGCCGGTGCCGCCGGAATTGAACATCAGGATTTCTGCGCCCTTGCCGCCGATCTGATCGGAGACGGGGCGCACGCTCATATGCAGGTTCCAGAGCGCGCTCGCACCTTCCGCCGGGACCTGGCCTGGAAGCGCCTGATGCAGCGCGCCCAGCACGAGATCCGGGACGAAATGGCCGAGAACGTGGCGGACGGCGACCGGCGCCGGCCGCTTGGCATTGAGGATGCAGCCTTCCGGCGCCACCACCTCGAAGGGCGCGAGAGAGGCTGCGTTGTTTGGAATTTCCGGCGCCACGACGCATTTGATACCGTAGCAGGCATAGGCTTTGGCATAGACGAGCGGCACATTGATGCCGAACTTGCTCATGCCTGAGGTGCCGTCGAAATCGACCACGATCCCCTCGGGGCCGATGGTGAGTTTTGCGGCAAGATGCACCGGCTCGTCATAGCCGTCGAGGTCGAGGCTATAGTTCCAGGAGCCATGCGGAAGGTTCTGCAGCCGCTCCAGCGTTGCCTCGCGGCTATGCTTGAGGATGAAGCCGCCGATCGTCGACAGATCAGGAAGATTGAATTCCGTCAGCATGTCGACGAGCCGCCGCTGGCCCGTTTCGTTGCAGGCGGCGAGCGCATAGAAGTCGCCGACGACCTTGTCGTTTTCGCGAACATTGTTTCGGACGATATGGATCAGCGTCCGGTTCAGCTCGCCGCGCTCGAAGAATTTCATGATCGGAATGAAGATGCCCTCTTCATAGACTTCGCGGGCATCCGGGCCGAAACCGCGGCCGCCGACATCGACGACATGCGCGGTCGAGGCAAAATAACCGACCAGCTTGCCGTGATGGAAGGAGGGCGTGACGACGGTGATGTCGTGCAGGTGGCCGGTTCCCTTCCAGGGATCGTTGGTGATGTAGACGTCGCCTTCGAAGATATTGTCCGGCCCGATATCGGCGATGAAATGCGCAACGGATTCCGCCATGGCATTGACGTGGCCGGGCGTGCCGGTAACCGCCTGTGCCAGCATGCGGCCTTCCAGGTCGAAGACGCCCGCCGACAGATCGCCTGCCTCGCGCACCGAGGTGGAGAAGGCCGTGCGGATCAGGGTCTGCGCCTGCTCCTCGACGACGGAGATCAGCCGGTTCCACATGACCTGCATATGGATATCGATCATGGATTGGTTCACGTGACTATCCTCAGATCCGGGTTGCGAGAAGGCAGCCGTCGTGCTGAACGATGGCCTTGAAGGAGGAAGTGAGAACGGTTGAGGTCTCACGCTCGACGATGACGGCCGGGCCCTTGATCACGTCGCCAGGCTTCAGGGCGGTGCGCTCGTGAATGCCGGCTTCGAGATAGGCGCCTTGGGAAGCCTCGAACAGACGGCGGGTCTTGCCCGGCGGCACGACATTGCCTTCGGCGACGGAGGGGATGCGTTCGACCGGCGGCAGCGGCGAACTCGCCTTGACCGACCAGCTGACGATCTCGATATCGAGACCCTCGATGGCGCGGCCGAAGAAGCGCTCATATTCCCTTTCGAACAAGGCTGCGATCGTCTCGGCGCTCGCAGGGTCGAAATTGTCGTCGGCAAGCGGGACCGGGATATCCCAGCCCTGCCCGGCATAGCGCATGAACAGCGTGCGCTCGATCACCGGGGAGCCGGCGTCGAGCCCGCCTTCGACGAAGCCAAGCGCTTCGGCCTTCATCGCTTCCAGGAGGCGGTTGGCCTCCGCATATTCGAAATTCGACAGGTTGAAGACGGCGCTGCGGACGGATTCGTAGCCGAAGGGCGCCTTGAGGAAACCGATCGCCGAACCGACGCCGGCGCCTGGCGGAACGAGGAAGGTCGAGATACCCATCTTTTCGCAGAGGCGTGCGGCATGCAGCGGCCCTGCGCCGCCGAAGGTGATCATGGTGAAATCGGAAATGTTCTTGCCGTTCTCGACGGTGTGAACGCGGCCGGCATTGGCCATGTTCTCGTCAACCATTTCGCAGGCGCCGTAAGCGGAAGCTTCCGGATCGAGACCGATGACCGAGCCGATATCGTCGCTCATCGCCTGGTGGCTCGCCTCGACGGAAAGCGGGATTGCGCCACCGGCGAAATTGGCAGGATCGAGCTTGCCGAGGATCAGGTCCGCATCGGTCACGGTGGGGTTCTTGCCGCCGCGCTGATAACAGGCCGGGCCGGGCTCCGAGGCCGCCGAATGCGGCCCGACGCGGATCTGACGCATTGCGTCGACCGAAGCGATCGACCCGCCGCCGGCGCCAATTTCGACCATCTCGACAACAGGGATGGAAATCGGCATGCCTGATCCCTTGCGGAATCGATAGGTGCGCGCGACCTCGAAAGTCTTGGCCGTCTTCGGCACCTGGTTTTCGATCAGGCAGATCTTGGCGGTGGTGCCGCCCATGTCGAAGGAAAGAACCGTGTCGAGACCATATTGACGGGCGATGTCGGCCGCGAAGATCGCGCCGCCCGCCGGACCGGATTCGACCAGGCGGACCGGAAACTCGGAGGCGCTCTCGACCGAGACGATCCCGCCGCCGGAATGGATCATGAAGACCGGGCAGCCGACGCCGATCTCCTTCAGCGACACGACGAGACGGTCGAGATAGGATTTGATCGCCGGCTTGACATAGGCATTGGCGCAGACCGTGTTGAAGCGCTCGAATTCGCGCATCTGCGGAGAAACCTCCGACGAGATCGAAACGGAGAGGCCAGGAAGGCGCTTCAGGATCGCGTCGCGGACGGCGATCTCGTGGGCGCCATTGGCATAGGCATGGATGAAACCGATCGCGACACTTTCATAGCCGCCTGCCGCGACCTTCTCGACGACGGCTGCGACCGAAGCCTCGTCGAGATCAAGCAGAACCTTGCCCGTCGCATCGATACGCTCACGCACGACGAAGCGGTCGGCGCGCGCGATGAGAGCCGGCGGCAGGGAAATATTGAGATCATATTGTTCGAAACGGTTCTCAGTGCGCATCTCGAGCACATCGCGAAAACCTTCCGTCGTCACGAAGGCGGTCTTGGCGCCGCGCCGCTCGATGAGTGCGTTGGTGGCAAGCGTCGTGCCATGGATGAGGATGCCGATCTCTGAAAGAGCGATGCCCGCCATGTCGGCAACGGTCTTCACACCCTTGAGGATCGCCCGCTCCGGCGCCGTATAGTCCGTCAGGATCTTCGTCGAGTGAAGCGCCCCATCGAGGTCGAGAGCGATATCCGTAAAGGTGCCGCCGATATCGACGCCCACCCGGCAGTTTCGTGGCGTGCTGCTCACCGTCTTGTTCCCCGCTTTCTTAACCTTCGAGACCGCGCTGCGCGGCCATGCATCCCGCCATTCTTCACTGTTGCAAACGACACTGCAACATTTCCGCTTGACGGTCTTCGTATATGTCACTTATCATATAAGTGTCAATTAAGAAAAGGCCCGAAAGTCTCGAAACTCGCCCTTCTCGGCGTTTTCAACGAGAACGAATTACACAGCAAAAATAATAGCTTCGCCGAACGACGAAGCATGAACGCGGACTTGAACCGCGTCGAGAACGACTAAAAATCGAATGGCTTCAACCAGAGGGAAAAACACATGAAATCCATCTCGACACTTCTTAGCGCCACCGCCGTCGCCTCCGTCCTGCTGTTTTCCAACGCATTGGCGGCCGACACGATCAAGATCGGCGTCGCCGGCCCCTATACCGGCGCCAATGCGACCTTCGGCGAGCAGGTGTTCAGCGGCGTGTCCGCCTACGTCACCGACGTCAATGCGTCGGGCGGCATCAATGGCAAGAAGATTGAACTGGTGAAGGGGGACGACGCCTGCGAACCGAAGCAAGCCGTTTCCGTCGCCAATCGTTTCGTCGACCAGGACAAGGTCCAGGCCGTGATCGGGCATTTCTGCTCGTCCAACACGATTCCCGCTTCCGAAATCTACAATGATGCCGGCATCCTCGAAATGACGCCGTCCTCGACCAATCCGACCGTCACCGATCGCGGTTTCGACAATCTGTTCCGTGGCTGCGGCCGTGACGACCAGCAGGCCGTCGTTGCCGGCAGCTTCATTCTGGATACGCTGAAGCGGGACAAGATCGCGCTCATTCACGACAAGGACACCTATGGCCAAGGCCTGGTGGACGCCGTCAAGAAGACGATCGAAGCGCGCGGAATCAAGCCTGTGATGTACGAGGGCCTGACCCGCGGCGAACGCGACTTCAACGCGCTCGTCACCAAGATCAAGAGCTCCGGCGCCAACGCCGTCTACTTCGGCGGCCTCATTCCCGAAGGCGGTCCGCTGATCCGCCAGTTGAAGGAGCAGGGTGTCGACGTGGTCGTCGTCAGCGGTGACGCCTTCGCCCAGACGGAACTCGTCGCGGCCGCCGGCGGTGCGCAGAACCTCAAGAACGTCTATTATTCGGCAACACCGGACCCGCTGGCGGATCCCTCCACGCAGGGCGTCCAGGATTCGCTGAAGAAAGCCAACATCACGCCGGCCAACTACGTGCTCTATGGCTATGCCAATGCACAGGCCGTCATTGCCGCGCTCAAGGCCGGCGACGAGCTGAAGGCCCAGGCCGACTACCTCCGCAACAACACCGTCGATTCCGCCATCGGCAAAATCACCTGGGACGCCAAGGGCGACATCAAGGACTTCAAGTTCGTCTTCTACAACTTCGACGACAAGGGAACCCCTGTCTTGGTGAAGTAAGGCATTTTGCCCGAGCCGGCCGGACCTAAAGCTTGTCGCGCAAAACTGTGCAGCGGTTTTGCGGTAACGACATGCGGAAAAATAAAGACCTAAAGCGCGACCAGAGACTCTGAAAGATCGCGACGCGCTTTAGGTTCGGCCGGCTTATCCATCCCCGAAAACCATAAGAGGGGTTCACCATGGACTTTTACATCCTGCTTCAACAATTGTTCAATGGCATCACGCTGGGGACGATCTACGGCCTGATCGCGGTCGGATACACCATGGTCTACGGCGTCATCCGGATGATCAACTTCGCCCATGGCGACGTCTATATGGTATCGGCCTATATCGCCGCCATCACGCTTGCCGTCCTTGGCTATTTCGGCGTTCAGTCGGTTCCCTTCGCCTTGATATCCGTGCTGGTGATCAGCTGCGCGATCACAGCCGTCTATGGCTGGGTGATCGAGCGCGTCGCCTATCGGCCGCTTCGCGGCTCGACCAAGCTGGCTCCGCTGATATCGGCGATCGGCATCTCGCTGATGCTGCAGAGCTACGTCCAGATCGCCCAAGGCGCGCGCGACCAGGGTGTGCCGACCCTCATCCAGGGGGCATTTCGCATCGGTGGCGATGTCCACTTCGCGCAGATCACCTATATGCAGACGGTGATCCTGTTCGCGTCGCTGATCGCCATGGGCGTGCTGACCTATGTGATCAACTACACCAGGATCGGCCGCGAATGCCGCGCCACCCAGCAGAATATCCGGATCTCCGCGATACTCGGGGTCAATACCGACCGGATCATTTCGGCGGTGTTCGTCATGGGCGCGGCCACTGCCGCCGTCGGCGGCACGCTCGTTACCTTCAACTACGGCTCCTTCAACTTTTTCATCGGCTTTGTCATGGGCATCAAGGCCTTCACGGCCGCGGTTCTCGGCGGGATCGGCTCGCTGCCCGGCGCCGTACTCGGCGGCATCGTCCTCGGCCTGACCGAGGCTCTGTTCGCCGGCTATGTCAGCACCGACTACAAGGACGTCTTCGCCTTCGCATTGCTCATCACTCTCCTGTTTTTCCGACCGTATGGCCTGCTTGGCCGGGCGGAAATCCAAAAAGTCTGAAGAGGAGCACGAACCATGGAATCCAACCGCCTTCGCGCACTCTTCAAGCAAGCACTCCTCACTTTTACGGTCTCCCTCATCCTGTTCGGCCCGATCTCGGGGCTGGTGCTCGACGGATTTTCGTTCACGAACGAATTGATGCGCGCGGTGTTGTTGGCGGCCGTCGTCACGGCAGGCCGATCGGCACTCTCGCTGTTCCAGATGAGCAGCCTCGGCCGAAAGCTCACCCGGGGCATGGCAGGCAACGGCGCCGGTGTGACCGTCATGACCGGCAAGGAACGGTCGCCGATGCTGGTCCTTGCCCTGTTGTTTTTCGCCGGGTTGAGCCTGCCGTTCTTTGCCGACAAATACTTCCTGGGCATTGCGATCCTCGCCTTGATATATTGCCTGCTCGGCCTGGGGCTCAACATCGTCGTCGGGCTTGCGGGTCTGCTGGACCTTGGCTACGTCGCCTTCTACGCCGTCGGAGCCTATCTCCTGGCGCTCGGGTCGCAATATCTCGGCATCGGGTTCTGGGGCGCTCTGGTCCTTGCGCCTTTTCTGGCCGGTCTCTTCGGCATGATCCTCGCCTTCCCCGTTCTCAAGATGCATGGCGACTATCTTGCCATCGTCACGCTCGGATTCGGCGAAATCATTCGTCTGGTGCTGAACAACTGGCTGGAATTCACCGGCGGCCCCAACGGCGCTCCGGTTCCGGCACCCACCTTCCTCGGCCTCGAATTCACCCGTACGGCCAAACAGGGCGGCGTTCCCATTCATGAATATCTGGGCATCCCCTACAGTGCGGACTACCGGTTCTGGTTCCTCTATTTCGTGCTGTTTCTCATCGTCTGCTTCGTCATCTACGCCGTGGAGCGGCTGCGCGTCATCCCTCTTGGCCGCATGTGGGAAGCGCTGCGGGAAGACGAGATCGCCTGCCGTTCGCTCGGCGTCAATCACGTCTTCACAAAGCTCACGGCCTTCATGCTCGGCGCCTCCACGGGCGGCCTCGCCGGCGTCTTCTTCGCCGCGCAACAGGGCTTCGTGAACCCGACCTCCTTCACCTTCTTCGAATCCGCGCTGATCCTCGCCATCGTCGTGCTCGGTGGCCTCGGATCGACGGCAGGCGTCATCTCGGCAGCTCTCGTTCTCACCATTCTTCCGGAACTTCTGCGTGAGTTCGCCGAATACCGCGTTCTGGTCTTCGGCATCCTGATGGTAGTGATGATGATCTGGAAACCGCGCGGCCTGGTCCGCATCAAGCGTCCGGCATTCTTTCCGAGCTCGATGAAAGAAGGCATCGGCACCGAACTGTCCTTTGAGGGCAAGGCGGAGGCGGGGCGATGAACGAACCCATCCTCGAAGTGCAGAATGTCACCATGCGTTTCGGCGGCATCGTCGCCAACCGGGACGTCAGCTTCTCCGTCGAACGCGGTGATGTCACCGCCCTGATCGGCCCCAACGGCGCCGGCAAGACGACGATGTTCAACTGCATCACCGGATTCTACCGCTCCAGCGAAGGCCGCATCATGCTGAACGGACGCGGTGGTCCGACGGATATCGGCCAATTGGTGACGAAACCGATGACCGGCGGCTCGCACCTCGTGACGCGCGCCGGGATTGCCAGGACGTTCCAGAACATCCGCCTGTTCAAGGAAATGTCGGTCATCGAGAACCTTCTGGTCGCCCAGCATCTGGCCACCCGCAACAATATTCTCAGCGGCGTTTTCCGAACCGGGGCGTTTCGCAAGGCCGAGGCAGACGCCGTCGACCGCGCCTATCACTGGCTTGGACAGATGAAGCTTGCCGACGACGCCAACCGTCTTGCCGGCGAACTGCCCTACGGCCGGCAGCGCCGCGTCGAGATTGCCCGCGCCATGTGCACGGGTCCAAGCCTCATATGCCTCGACGAACCGGCCGCCGGCCTCAACCCCTCCGAAACGCTCGATCTGGCGGAGGTCATCCAACGGCTCTGTACCGATCACAAGCAGACGGTTCTCGTCATCGAGCACGACATGGGTCTCGTCATGCGCATTTCGAACCACATCGTCGTGCTCGATCATGGCGAGGTGATCTCCGACGGCACGCCTGAGTATGTCGCCAACGACCCGGCCGTCGTCGCCGCTTATCTCGGGGTCAGCGAAGAAGAGGTACCAGCATGAGCCAGTCGTCCGACACGCAGGTACCGCTTCTCGAATTCGCCGGCGTTCACGCCCATTACGGCCCGGTAGAAGCGCTGAAGGCGGTAAACGTCCATATCTCAGCCGGTGAGATCGTCAGCCTGATCGGCGCAAACGGCGCCGGCAAGACCACGCTGCTTTCCTCCATCTTCGGCGCGCCGCGCGCCTCATCCGGCAAGATACTGCATCGCGGCGAAGATATCTCCCAGATGCCGACAAGCAGGATTTCCCGGCGCGGCATCGCGCTCGTTCCGGAAGGTCGTCAGATCTTTCAGGAGATGTCCGTCGAAGAGAATATGATGATGGGCACGACGCCAATCGGCATGGCCCGCTTCGAAGAAGACCGGAACACCATGTTCGAGCTCTTCCCGCGCCTCAAGGAGCGCCGAAATCAGACCGCCGGCACCATGTCGGGCGGCGAACAGCAGATGCTCGCCATCGCCCGCGCCATGATGGCGCGGCCCGAGCTGATCCTGTTCGATGAACCGTCGCTCGGCTTGGCGCCGCTGATCGTCAAGCGCGTTTTCGAAGTTTTGCGGGAGATCGCTGCGATGGGCAAAACGATATTTCTCGTCGAGCAGAACGCCAACCATGCACTGAAGCTGTCGCAGCGGGCCTATGTCATGGTCAACGGCCGCATCCACCTTTCCGGCGACAGCGCCGCCCTGCTCGATAACCAAGAGGTCCGCAAAGCCTATCTCGGACTGCACTGAACAAGGGGCTTCCAGCCGGCATGGCCAATCTGCCGACAGCTGGCGTCGATTTAGCGCGGATGCCGTCCGGAGGATTTACCCCGAAGAACGGTCATCTGTTCCTGCTGCACTTCATTTTCATCGTTCAGAACGGCTTGCCAAAGCCTGTTGCCGAGCCGAAGCGACACGCGTTTTGTCCCCTCATGTTCGGCAGTCCCGATTTCCACGGAACTGACGACGGAACCATGGCGCATGTGGCGGCGAAGATCGGCCAGCGACAATCCGAACCGTTTCGCCAGCTCCGATGATTCCAGGATAAAATCGCCATTTGAATCGCGCTCAATCAGCACCGATTTTTTCTCCAGCTAAGTTCCACGCTCACGGCTCAGGCCACCGCCGGAATCGCATTGTCCTCCTTTGGCAGCAGCCGCGCTACTGCGCTCAGCAGATCCGTCTGAGATATCAGGCCAAGGATGCGGTAATCGTCGTCGACGATGATGACGGCATGCGTGCGCCCGTCCGTCAGGACGGGCAACAGCGACAGAGCAGGATCCGAAGGTCTGGCCACCGCCGGCCTCGAGATCGCATGCGCGATGGTCTCGGTGCTCATCGACAACTCCCGCAAGCCGACGCTGCCGACTAGGCGACCCTCCGGGTCCTTCACCGGCAGCGTACGGATATTATGCTTGAGCAGAAGATGCCGTGCGGCATCCGGTTCCGAAGCTTCGCCAATGGCGATCACGTCGCGCGACATGATATCGGCACAGCTGATCTTGCCGTTTGAGCGGATGGCCGCTTGCAGCTCGACCTGCTGCAACAGCCGGCCAAGGTCTGCCCGGTCGATATCGAAGGTTTCGTCGAACGCCTCAAGGGCCGCATCGACATCCTCTTCGCGAAAACCCACCCGCACGGCTGACGGCAGGTCGATCGTCTGATGGGTGTTCTCCGCCGGCTTTGGAACGACGTGCGGATAATTCCGCTTGGATAGCTTGTGGAACAGCAGGCCAAGGCCGACGAGAATGCAGGAGTTCAAAGCGACGGGCACGAAGGGAAAAAGGAATCCCCAGCCGGCAACGACAGGACCGCCGAGCACGGCGGTCAGCGCAGCCGCTCCTCCTGGCGGATGAAGGCAGCGCGTGAAGGACATCGCGCCGATGGCAAGCGAAACGCCGACGCCGGTCGCGATGATCGGATCGCGGATGAAATAGGCAGCAATAATCCCCATCAGGGCGGAAATGGTATTGCCGCCGATGATCGACCAAGGCTGTGCAAGCGGGCTTGCCGGCACCGCAAAAAGCAGCACCGCGGACGCGCCCATCGGCGCGACGATCAGCGGAAGATGTGGCCCCTGCCCGAACATATAGCCGCTGATGACGCCGGTGAGACCGATGGCCAGCAAAGCGCCGAGACATGCAATCAATCGCTCTCGTAAGGTCGCTCCCGCCAATATGGGTGAGAACAAACGGAAGCGGCGGAAGCGGCTCGGTCCCACCTTCGGGGAAACGGGATACTGCATGACAAGACCAATTTTAAGCGAGGATTATCTGGCGGACCAAAGAGGAAGACGTGCGGACTAGTTTGTCGCCAGCCTGACATCTCTGCCTTTTGTCGCGCTGAGGACTTCGTGGAATGCGTTGAAGGCGCTGGGGCGATCATTCTTGCGATAGACGAGCAGCGTCTCGACGGGGCCTAGCTGGTGGGTCTGGACAGGCGTCGGCCAGTGCATGAGGTCAAGGACGGATCGCGGCATGACACCCGCCGTGTTGCCGGTCGCAACGCTCGCCAGGATCGCGTGGTAGGAGCCGAGTTCGCTCGTCGGCAGGGCGCTCGATTTGCGCGCCCAGTTTTCGGCGATCCGGCGATAGGTGCAGCCGGGCTCCAAAGCAGCGAGCGACCCGACACGCAGGTCGGCGGCGGATTTGATGGAGGGATGCCCGGACGGCAACACGATCAACAGGTCCTCGACAAAGACCGGCTCGATCTCGAGCGCCTTGAGTTCGGCATCGAAGCTCGAGTCTTCCTCGCGCATCGTCTTCGGCAGGCGGGCAATCAGCGCACAATCCAGCGCATCAGAGAGAACGTCGCGGGTCAGATCGCGGGACGCTCCCATCGTCAGATGAAGCGACACATCAGGCCACATCTGATTGAACTGTGTCAGCGCCGCCGGCAGCCTGCTGGCTGCCGTGCTCTCCATGGTGCCGACCCGCAATGTCCCCGATGGGGCGAGAGGCCGCACGGCCTGGCGCGCTTCGAGCGCAAGCGCCATAAGCCGGTTGGCATAGGCGAAAAACGTCTCGCCCTCGCGTGTCAACGTCATCTTCTTGCCGTCACGGCTGAAGAGCGAAACGCCGAGATCCTCCTCCAATTGCTGGACGCGCGTCGTCACATTCGACGGCACCCGCCCTACGGCCTTGGCAGCCTTGGTAACACTGCGGTCGCTGGCAACAGCGAGGAATATCTCGATCGATGAAAGGTCCAATGAAAGGATCTCATTTCCGGAATTAAGACGACAGATAATTCTCTATATAAAAATCATTGCGCAGGCTCAAGCCGATTTCGGCATTGGGCGAAAAAACGCCATCCGCGGACCGAACAGGCAAGCGATTGCCGAAAAAAGGATCGCGACGCCGAGGAAATAGCCATGCAGGCGGCGGCATTGCCTCTGTCGGATGAGGATTTGCGGGTTTGAGGCTGGCATGCGGTTTGCATCCTCAAGGCCATCTGCAGATCGATCGGCGACGACCTTAATGTTGCAACTTGTCTTGACCTGTCTTCTTCTGAGCGTCGCTTCAGGCTTGAGCATGCGCCGTTTTCTCCTGCCGTATTTCCCAGGCGGCGATCTCGCTGAGAAATCCGCCCCTGTGACGATCGTCGCAAGCGCCGTCTTTCTGGCGGCAATCGCTTTCACCGTCTCCGATCAGGAGCTTTGGGCAAAATCCATCATCCTGATGCTCGGCCTTTCGCTGGCGGCGATGTTCGACGATGCGAGACCCAGGCTGACGATCGCCCTCTCCGCCGTCAGTTTGGCGGCCTATCTCGGGCTGCGTTCGATTAGCTAAGCCATCCAACCATCACGCAAACAGATCAGTGGTGATTGAACACCGCAGCTCATCGCCCGGTGTCGAAGCCCAATCGAGGCGTTGCATCTACCGACGAAATCATTCGTCAAAGAGCCACATCTTACAACCTGAAACATCCACCGACCGCCGACAAGAAAGACTTCGCGCAATACGGGAAAATGATCTCCATTGAAGAATATTCTCTCGCTGTTATTCTCCACAACAGAACATTTGCCGAGGCACGCCGGGACCGCAACGGCTCCCGTGCCGCACGGATGTTCGAGTTGCGCCGATGATGAGGAGGCGAGTGGCGATCATGGACAGCGACCCGGCAGGAAAAATCTGGTCGGAATGGTACGCGTGGCATCCTGTCTTGCCGACCGATGACACAGTGTTCTGGCTCGAGACCGTATACCGCAAGGAAAGCCCGGAGGGTTTCTGGCAATACCGCTCGTTCCGGCCCGAATTCGAACGTCAGCAGGCTCTGACCTGCATACCCATCTGTCCCGGCGCCTAAAACCCGACAACGATCGTCAGTAGGCTTGTGTCAACCGAGTGCTTGGCTGACGAGCGCATAGGTCTTCGGCTCGGGCGCCATCGCGCGTCCGGCAACCGGAAGCCAAGGGCCACCGAGCGACATGGTCGTCACGATATCGTAGACAGGAAGACCGCAGCGGGAGAGGAAATCGGAAAAGGTCCCGCCCTGCTCGCGTGTGTCGAGGCGCAGGAACGCCCCTGCATGCTCGGCCGCATGCGGGCGGACGACGGCGATCGCGTCTGCGTCACTGCGCGCCACAACCGGACCGATGACATGGCCACGCCCGAACCGCCGGCAAAGCGAGAATGCCTCGATCCGGCCGGCGCGGCTCAACACGATGCCCTTGGAATTTGCCAGGAGCCGGGCCAGGAGCAGTTTGCGATCCGTGCCGAAGGCCACGCAATCCAATTCGGCGATCGCTTCCAGATCGCCAGCCTCGACGGCCCGTATCACGGCGCCGGACGGCGGCGCCACATCCGGCGGCAATATCGCTTCGCCATGGCATTGAAAGACGAGCGCCTCCCGAACAAAATTCAGGGACCGATAAAGACGGCGCGCTGCGCGCGTCGCATTCAGCCCGAGGTTCCGCCCGGCGACCTGATTCAGCGCATGGCCCATCAACCATTGACCGGCGCCGTTGGTTTGAAGACGCGGCGAGGTGATGACCATACCGACCGTGGCAAATTGCGCGTCATAGGGAAACCACATGGCAGAGCCCAGGATACGGCCGATTTCATCGATCGCCACGATGCCCTGTCCGAACTCCCGCAGGAACTGCCAGTCCTCACCGCGATGCGGCCAGGCGACGGTCATCGAAAGTGCGTGCAACTGGTCAAGGGCAACGCTGTCGATCCCGGCGATATGCGTCTCGAAACTATCGACGAACCTGGATTCGGATATCAGTTCACTCACTCCCGCCCTCCTGCCGCATTTTTCTGGCCAAGTCTGCGCCCGGAAACTTCTCCGCCCAGACTAGAACAGATCGTTCGACACAATTCACTGGTGAAGCCTGCGCAAACACAACAATCGACCAAATCCCGATGCGCTTTCGGCAAGTAACGCCTGCGCCTCCCTCTAGACTCATCGACAGATCCAGCGGCCGGAGTCGCCATTCACTGTGAGAGCCCGGAAATGTCACCTCCCTCAGCCCAGTTGCAAACACCTCTAACATCTCGCTGGGCCGAATTGTCGTTTCCGTCGGCGGCATGGCCGCCGTCTCGGCAAGCAGGGCATGCTTGTGAGGTCACCGATGCAGGCCATTGAAATTCTCGAAAGGCTCGTCGGTTTCCCCTCCGTCGTCGGCACGCCGAACGGCGAGATCGTGGCGTGGATCCGGCACTACCTGCGAAGCCACGGCGCCGTCGTCACGGAGCTTCCCGGCCCGGAGGGCGATCGCTCGAACCTCTTCGCCACAATCGGCTCAAAGGGGGAGCCGGGCTATATCCTCTCAGGCCATATGGACGTGGTCCCCGCCGCCGAAGGCGGTTGGACCAGCGACCCGTTTCGCCTGCGCGCCGAGGCGGACCGCCTCTACGGTCGCGGCGCCACGGATATGAAGGGCTTCCTGGCCGCGGTTCTCGCGGCCGTCCCCGCGCTGGCGGAAACACCGCTTCGCCGCCCCGTCCACCTTGCCTTTTCCTATGACGAGGAGGCCGGCTGCCGCGGCGTGCCGCACATGATCGCCCGCCTGCCGGAGCTCTGTGCAACTCCGCTTGGCGCGATCATCGGCGAGCCGAGCGGCATGCGGGCGATCCGCGCCCACAAGGGCAAGGCCGCCGCCCGGCTGACGGTCAGGGGCCGGTCCGGCCATTCCTCGCGCCCGGACCAGGGACTGAACGCAATCCATGCCATTACCGACGTCCTGGCTTGCGCTCGCGCCGAAGCCGAACGGCTCACGCGCGGCCCGTATGAGCCTGTCTTCGAACCGCCCTACTCCTCGCTTCAGGTCGGCACGCTGAAAGGCGGCCAGGCGGTCAACATCATTCCCGACAGCTGCGAGGCCGAGTTCGAGGCGCGGGCTATTTCCGGCGTCGATCCCGCCGCGTTGCTAGCGCCCCTTCGAACATCGGCCGAGGCGCTGTCGCAGTTCGGCTTTCAGGTTGAATGGCGCGAACTCAGCGCCTATCCGGCGCTTTCACTTGCCGCCGATGCGCCGCTTGCAACTCTGCTCGGCGAACTGACCGGCATCGAGCCGCTCGCCGCCGTCAGCTACGGCACGGAGGCCGGGCTTTTCCAGCGCGCAGGCATCGATGCGATCATCTGCGGACCGGGCGACATCGGCCGCGCCCACAAGCCGGACGAATTCATCCTCGCCGGCGAACTGCTCGCCTGCCAGGCGATGGTCGAGGCGCTTGGCCGCCGCTGCACCTGATGACATCGGATCAAGGAGCCGACGCCATGACCTTTCTCTTCAATTCCGATGCGAAGCGCGGCGCCATATTCGCCGAAGCCTTCGCGCGCGAACTGCCCGACATTGCTTTCTCCATGGATCCCAAGTCGGTCGAACCGGACGCCGTGCGCTACCTGATCACCTGGACGGTGCCGGAGGATCTCGCACGCTATCGCAATCTCGAAATCCTGTTTTCGATCGGCGCCGGCATCGACCAGCTCCGTATCGATGCAGTGCCTGCTTCGGTGAAGGTGGTGCGCATGGTCGAGGACGGCATCATCAGGATGATGCAGGAATATGTGACGCTGGCCGTACTTGCGCTGCATCGCGACCTGCCGGCCTATCTCGACCAGCAGCGGCGCCGGACCTGGCAGGCTATCGCTCCTAGGCAGGCCTCGGAACGCCGCATCGGCGTGCTCGGGCTCGGCATGCTTGGCAGCGCCGTGCTCGAACGTTTACAGCCCTTCGGCTTTCCGCTTTCGGGCTGGAGCCGCAACCCGCGCGAGATCGACGGCGTCCGATGCCTGAGCGGCCGGGACGGCCTCGACATTCTGCTTGCAACCACCGACATTCTCGTCTGCCTGCTGCCGCTGACGGACGAGACGCGGGGCTTCCTGAATGCCGAGCTTTTCGCCAGACTGCCGGCCGCTGCCGCACTCGTCCATGTCGGTCGCGGTCCTCAGCTCGATCATCAGGCGCTCGTCGACGCGCTCGACACCGAGCATCTCTCCGGCGCCGTCGTCGACGTCACCGATCCGGAGCCGCTGCCTCAGGACCACGCCTTCTGGAACCATCCGAAGATCCTGCTGACGCCGCACATTGCGAGCGTCACCCAGCCTGAAACCGCCGCGGCGGCCGTCATCGGCAACATCAAACGACATCAGGCGGGCGTCGATCCGATCGGTCTGGTCGATCGCAACCGTGGCTACTGAGTTCTCAACCTAGGAAAGCAAAATCATGTCCCTCCTCAAGACGATCGACACCAACCCATCCTTCGCGCCGCGCGAGTCCGGGCCCCTCCCCGAACGCCTGATCTCGGGCAATCCTGCCTTCAAGACCTGGGCGCAGGATGTCGCCCGCGGTGAGACGGTTCATAGCGGCGTCTGGGAAGCGACACCCGGCGAGACGCGCTCGATCAAGGGGGAGACGTTCGAGTTCTGCCATATCCTGTCCGGCCTGATCGAACTCACCCCGGAAGGCGGAGAACCGGTTGTCTACAAGGCCGGCGACAGCTTCGTCATGAAGCCGGGCTTCGTTGGCGTCTGGAAGACGATCGAGACGGTGCGCAAGATCTACGTCACCGTGTCGTGATGCCGACGCCGTAGATTTGACTGCGGCGGCGGCGAAAACGCAATTTTTCGCCGCTGCGGCATCGCCGGTCGACGCATGCTGCTCGCCTTCCCCGGTTAGGCTTGTCTCAGCCCATCCAGAGGACATGCGATGACACTCAGCTTCGATCCGAACACGATTTCCCTGCCCGTCGGACATTTCATCGGCGGCCGGCTGGTTCCGGCCGAAGCCGTCATCGACATGCACCGTCCATCCGACGGCAAGGCCTATGCCGGCTGCCCGCTGGCCGACGAGGCCCTTGTCGACCACGCCGTCGAAACCGCCAGGACCGCCTTGAAGACGAGCAATTGGGGTGGCGTACGACCACGCGAGCGCACTGTGGCGCTACAGCGTTGGGCGGATCTGATTGAAGCCGAGGCGGAGACCCTCGCCAGGCTCGAAGCGCTCTCCTCGACACGTCCCGTTGGTCATCTTGTCGCCGGCGACATCGCCGTCACCGCCGAACAGATCCGCTTCTTTGCCGAATTCGCCGACAAGGAGGGCGGCGACCTCGTCCCGACCGACGATGCGAACTTCGGCATGATCATGACGGAACCCTATGGCGTCGTCGGCGCCATCACACCCTGGAATTTTCCCTTGTCCATGGCCGGCTGGAAGATCGGCCCGGCGCTGGCGGCGGGCAATGCGGTGGTGCTGAAGCCATCGGAAATGACGCCGTTTTCCACACTCTATCTCGCCGAACTTTCGGTGCGAGCCGGCCTGCCGGCCGGTCTCGTCAACATCGTGCTCGGCGACGGCCCGACCACCGGAAATGCGATCACCGGACATCCCGGCATCTCCAAGGTCAGTTTCACCGGCTCGACCGCAGCCGGCGCGGCGATCATGACCAACATCGCCCGCACCGGCGTCAAGCCGATGACGCTGGAACTCGGCGGCAAGAGCCCGCAGCTGGTCTTCGCCGATGCCGATCTCGATCTTGCGGCAGGCGCAATCGCCGGCAGCATTCTCTCCAACGCCGGTCAGGCCTGCGTTTGCGGATCCCGCCTTATCGTCGAGGCGAAGGTGGCGGACGCGCTCGCAGCTGCACTCGTCGAGAGGCTAGCGGCCATCCGCCCCGGCCCCACCTGGGATGAAGCGACCGATTATTCGCCCGTCATCTCCGAACGACAGATCGCCCGCATGGACGGCATCATCCGTGCCGCCATCGACGGTGGCGCCGAATGCCTCACCGGTGGCCGCCGCCTCGACCGCGAAGGTTATTTCTACGCACCGACCCTGATTTCGGGCGTGACGGCAACATCGCCAGCAGTTCTTGAGGAAATTTTTGGACCGGTCCTGACCATTCAGACCTTCGAGGACGAGGAAGAGGCACTGAGCCTCGCCGACCATCCGGCCTATGGGCTCGCCGCAGGCCTCTTCACCCGCGATCTCTCGCGTGCCATCCGCGTGACGCGCCGCCTGCAGGCCGGCACCGTCTGGGTCAACCGCTATGGTCGCTCGCGCGACCATATCCTGCCGACCGGCGGCTACAAGCAGTCCGGCATCGGCAAGGATCTCGGCCGCGACGCCTATCTCGCCAACCGCAAGAGCAAGAGTGTGCTCATCAGCCTGTGAGGATCTGCGATGAAAACCTACAAGATCGCCCTTCTGCCCGGAGACGGCATCGGCCGTGACGTGACGGCAGCAGCCTGGGCCGTGCTCGAAAAGGCAGCTCGCCTGAACGGATTTTCTCTGGATGCAACCAGCTATCCCTGGTCCTGCGACTACTATCTGGAGAACGGCAGCATGATGCCCGCCGATGGCATCGAAACGCTCAGATCCTTCGATGCAATCCTGCTCGGCGCCGTCGGCTGGCCTCGCAAAGTGCCGGATTCGGTGTCGCTGCATGGGCTGCTGCTGCCGATCCGCAAGGCCTTCGTGCAATATGCCAATATCCGCCCGCACCGGCTGCTGCCGGGTGTGCAGGGGCCGTTGCGGTCCGATGGCTTCGACATCCTCTGCATTCGTGAAAATACCGAGGGCGAATATTCCGGCGCCGGTGGCCGCGTCCACCAGGGCACCGATAATGAGGTGGCGGTCGAGACCTCGATTTTCACCCGCAAGGGGGTTGAGCGCATTCTGCGCTTCGGCTTTGAGCAAGCGCGTGCGCGCAGCGGCAAGCTTGCCTCGGTGACGAAGTCCAATGCCCAGAAATATTCGATGGTCTTCTGGGACGAGATCACCCAGAGGCTTTCAGCGGAATATCCCGATGTCGAGGTGACCAGCTACCATATCGACGCCATGGCCGCCCGCATGGTCATGGCGCCTGATAGTCTCGACGTCGTGGTCGCCTCCAACCTGTTCGGCGATATCCTGACCGACCTCGGCGCCGCCATCCAGGGCGGGCTCGGTTTTGCCGCCTCCGCCAACATCAATCCCGATCGCTCAGCGCCATCGATGTTCGAACCGGTCCACGGCTCGGCGCCCGATATCGCTGATCTCGGCATCGCCAATCCGATCGCCGCCATCTGGTCGGGCGCGATGATGCTGGAGCATTTGGGAGAAAAGGCTGCTGCCGCAAGGGTGATGGCATCAATCGAAGCAACAACGGCGCGCGGCATCGGCGCAATTCCCGGCAAGGACAAGACCGACGCGATCACGGCATCGGTGCTTTCGGCACTCGGCTGATCAATGGAGAACAGAATGAACGGATTAAGAGATAGCAGTCTGCTTCGCCAGCAGGGGCTGATCGACGGAGAATGGCGCGGGGCTGAAGCTGGGCGCACGATCGAGGTGATCGACCCGGCGACCCAGCATGTGCTGGGCACGGTGCCCGACATGGACGGAGCCGATACGAGGACGGCGATCGCCGCGGCGGAAAAGGCCTTTGGTCCATGGCGCGCAAAGACCAATGCCGAGCGCGGCGCATTGCTGGAAGCCTGGCATGATCTGATGCTCGACAATATCGAGGATCTGGCGCTGATCCTCACCCGAGAGCAGGGCAAGCCACTGACGGAAGCGCGCGGCGAAATCCGCTATGGCGCCTCGTTCATCAAATGGTTTTCCGAGGAGGCGCGCCGCATCGGCGGGACGACCATTCCCTCGCCGACGGCAGATCGGCGGATCGTCGTTCTGAAGGAGCCCGTCGGCGTGTCGGCGATCATCACGCCGTGGAATTTTCCGAATGCGATGATCACCCGCAAGGTCGGACCGGCGCTCGCCGCAGGCTGCACCGTCGTCGTCAAGCCATCGGACCTCACCCCTTATTCGGCGCTGGCGCTCGGCGTATTGGCGGAGCGCGCCGGCATCCCCAAGGGCGTGATCAATATCGTCACCGGCATGCCGGCCGGCATCGGCGACGAACTGATGGCGAACCAAACCGTCCGCAAGATCTCTTTCACCGGCTCGACCCGCGTCGGCTCGCTGCTGATGCGCGGTGCGGCCGACAGCATCAAGCGGCTCAGCCTCGAACTCGGCGGCAACGCGCCCTTCATCGTCTTCGACGATGCCGATCTCGATCTGGCCGTGGAAGGCGCGATCGCATCGAAATTCCGCAATGGCGGGCAGACTTGCGTCTGCGCCAACCGGCTTCTCGTCCAGTCCGGCGTCTATGAGGCCTTTGCCGCCAAACTTTCCGCGCGCGTATCGGCCATGAAGGTCGGGGCCGGCACGGATGCCGGCACCGATATCGGGCCGATGATCAACAAGGCGGCGATCGAGAAGATCAAGCGTCATGTCGACGATGCGGTGGAAAAGGGAGCGAGGATCCTCGCCACCGCAGATTCCGTGCCTGAAGGCAATCAATATGCGGTGCCAATGGTGCTTGGCGGTGCGACGACCGAGATGCGGCTCGCCAGCGAAGAGACGTTCGGACCCGTTGCCCCGCTTTTCCGTTTCGACAACGAGGAAGAGGCGATCCGCATCGCCAACGCCACGCCCTTCGGGCTTGCGGCCTATTTCTACACCGGGAGCCTGAAACGCTCTTGGCGTGTCGCCGAAGCGCTCGAATTCGGGATGGTTGGCCTCAACACAGGGGCGATCTCGACCGAGGTCGCTCCCTTCGGCGGCGTCAAACAATCCGGTCTTGGCCGGGAGGGCGCGCAGTGCGGCATCGAGGAATATCTCGAAATGAAGAGCTTCCACATCGGCGGGCTCGCCTAACTACAGGAAAACAAAAGAGCGCCGGGACATCATCCCGGCGCTGGATGATCGGAGCGACGGTCGATGCTCCTGCTGGAGCAACTCCGACACGTCGTTTTAAGTACTCCGCAGCCTTTGGCGGATGCCTGCAGAATTACGGTGCCCAAACAACATTTCTTTGACGCTGCTTTGACGGAAGGATGCTACGGCCGGTTTGCGAAGTTACGCAGAGGGATTTCAACCGGTTATGCTTCAGTTCGATCATCGTCATAGCATAGATTTACATTTCGCAATCCCGGTTTCCCTTCCCGGTTGCTTGCCAGGAGCCGAAGTTGTGGCAGACTGGCCCCTGGATGCTAGGTCTTCTGGCCGCCAAACGAGCGTATCGGAGGCAGCGGGGGCGGGGCCGGTGGATCGCATGAACAAGGGGCACTATCCGTTTCGGATGTTCCTGCTCGGGCCTTTTGCCCTTGTGGACGCCGGGGGGCGGTCGGTTGCTCCGAAATCCAAAAAGGCACAGGCTCTTCTGGCGATGCTTGCATTGTCCACCCGGGGCTCGCGCTCGAGAATCTGGCTTAGGGACAAGTTATGGAGCGATCGCTCCGACGACCAGGCGGCAGCCAGTCTACGCCAGGCGCTTTTGGACATTCATAAGAGTCTGGGACCGGCACGTGATCTCTTGATTGCGGATAAGAATACCGTTTGGCTGGATACGGACCGACTCGTGCTCGATACCGACCTGATGATTCGGACGGAGCGGTCTCCAGATCAAGTCACCGACGAATTGCTCGAAGGCATCGACATCCGCGATCCCGAATTCGAGGACTGGTTGGCGCTGGAACGGCAAAACTGGTATCGCCGCCTCGATGAAGGACAAGTCCACGACGTCTTCGAGCCGCGACAGCAACCGAGCCGCGATATCGCCAAACATTCCGCCCTGCTGCCTTTAACAGGCGCCCCGGATACGTCGAGAACAGGCAAACCCGTGGACAGCGCCAGCAGCGGCCCAGATGGGCGGCGGGGCGGCGGTGGCTGGCAATGGATGATGGCTCTTCTGTCCCCCATCGTGGTGGGTGCCGGAGAGGGCGGACAAATTGCTGCGACACGGTTCCAGAACCTCATTGCAAAAGCCATCATCGATGGGCTGGGCTTTGGCGTCACCGACCTCTCCTTCACCTTGCCGCATATTGAAGAGAACGAACAGCAGATCAGCCTTCCCATATGCCTACAGCTTCGCCTGACGTTTGATGGTGACATGGTGCTGATCGAGCTGGTGATGAAGCATCTGATCAACAACCGTATTCATTGGCTGGGCAGTCAGGCAATCAACCGCACGCAGTTCGAGCGGGGCGAGTTCGGCATCGCCGCTGCGCTGATCAGCCAGGCCGTCGATCAGCTGGCCTATTTCCAGGAGTTCCAGGCAACCGACAGCCGATTGTCGCAAGACGGTCTCCTGATCGACGCCGTCAGTGCGATCTTTCGGCTGTCGCGCGACGACCTCGATAACGCGGAACGGCGCCTGGAAGCACAGATCCAGTATCAGCCGCGATCATCGACTTTTGCCTGGCTGTCATTCATTCGGACTTTCCAGGTCGGCCAGCGTTTCAACGCGCTGGACGCGCATCTGATCGAGGAAGCCCAGGCCTATGCTCGCAAGGCGCTGGAACTCGATCCGCAGAATTCCGTGTCGCTCGCGCTCGTCGGCCACGTCCATTCGTTCCTGTTCGG
The DNA here is from genome assembly GCF_013416305.1 of Rhizobium sp. WYCCWR 11128. Classification (NCBI taxonomy): domain Bacteria; kingdom Pseudomonadati; phylum Pseudomonadota; class Alphaproteobacteria; order Hyphomicrobiales; family Rhizobiaceae; genus Rhizobium; species Rhizobium sp. WYCCWR 11128. The sequence continues at coordinate 76,728 of NZ_JACCEZ010000016.1, read as the reverse complement.
CGAATACGACTATGCGGCCAACCTGTTCGAAAAATCGATCCGCCTGAATCCGGCCCTGCCGCTCGGTTGGGACCTCTACGCAATGCTGCACTGCTATGCAGGCCAGCCCGACAAGGCGGTGGCGATGGCGCGTTGGGTACAGGAACTCGGCGTCTACAGCCCGCATAAATATTACTTCGATACGACCAAATGCATTGCGGCAGCGCTTGCAGGCGACCATGCCGCAGCCATAGTTGCAGGCGAAGAAGCCCTGCGGGCACGGCCGAACTTCAACAGTCTGCTGCGCTATCTTGCCTCCAGTCATGCCCATTCCAACGATCTCGGCGGCGCGCGGCATTACCTGCAGCGTCTTGAGGCAGTCGAGGGCGGCTTCTCCATCAACGACTTCCGCGGCAGCGGCTATCCGCTGCTCGACACAGGCGGCGGCCAGATCTTGATCGACGGCCTGCTCAAGGCCGGCGCCAAGCTGCGCTGAGCCCCGGACAATTCTTCACATCATCGCGCAAGGAGGCTGCAATGGAAGCGGACACTGCCCACGAATCGCAATCAAAATTAGTTTTATTTCTAAACAGCTATAAATTCAGGATTGAGCCGGATACGGTCCTTCCATGCGAACCCAGGGACGACGCCGGTGCTGATCCTCTCGCCGGTGCGTCGCCAGCAGCACCTGATGCAGCCTCCGAACCTGCGCTTTTCCCCGGCACGGGTGAAGATGCATCGCCTTTGGTCGGGCCGATGATGGCGACGATGGCCGTAGCCTCGGTCCTCACGAGCGTGGCGAATAAGTCGGTGCTCAACAAGGCGTCACTGAACAAAAACAAGAACAAAAATAAGAATAAGAACAAGAACAAGAACAAGTCGACGATGGACGGCGCCAGCCTCGGCGTGTCGCAGCTTATCCCCTCCTTCGAGCTGCGCAGGCTGCACCAGCAGCCGTCACGCAACGCCTATACCGCGGCGCGGCGCTTCACCTGGGAAATGCTGGATATACTTCCGCCGCCCGGCCCGGATTATACCCGCCTCGAAACGACTGTGCTGCTCTCTATGCAGCGCCGCGACCGCGAGCGTGTGCGGCGCCTGCCCGACATCCAAGTCGAGTCGACGATCTCCGTGGGGGAATTCACCCGCGCATTGCATATCGAGGATCTCGGCGGTTTCGAGCAGACGGAAGGGCTTTTCCAGGCGATCCTGACGGCCTGCGAATATGTCGGACTGATCTACAAGAGCCAGTTCAACCGGCTGCGGCCAAACCAGTTTGAGCCCATGCTGCGGCCGTTGCTGGCCGTGCCGGTCCACGAGTCCTATCCCAGCAACCATTCGTTCCAGTGCTTTTCGATCGCCTTTGCGTTCTCGACGATCCTGCCGGAACATCCGGCCACCGACGAGCTTGCCCGCATCGCCCAGAACGTCGCCGAAAATCGCGAATGGGCCGGCCTGCACTATCCGAGCGACACGCAGGCAGGGCGAGATCTCGCCCGACGCTTCGCTCCCTACCTCCACGACGCGTTCGGTCCTCTGTTCCAGGCCGTACACGACGAATGGGTCTGAATTCTCCAGCTGCTGCTCAACAGGGTTAAAACCATGACGGATCAAACAAAAATGCCTGAGCCCGCGCCGATCAACTACTACTATCTCTGGCACCTGACTGCTCTTGGCGTAGTCGACGCGGAATACGGATCGGCTCCGCCGGCGCCTCCAGCGCCCGATGCGAGCGCCGCACGCGCGCTCCCCGATCCCCTCATCACCGGCACGGTCTGGGATGCTATCGTATCCGCCGGCCCGCTGCGTCCCGCCCGGGTCGCGCTGATCGATGTCGGCGTATCTCCGGATCATCCCAATCTGGCAACCCGGCTTGACCGAGAGGCGTCAATCGATTTGACGACCCATCGCTACGGCGCGCGCGTGCTCGAAATTCTCGATACGACCACGTCCTTTGACCGTGAGGAAAGACATCCCTTCTTTGCCGGGCTCGACATCGCTCCGCTCGGCAATATGGGCCTTTCGAACGACGACCGGGACTATCTTGGTGATCTGGTTGCCGAATACGCCGCGTCGGAGGGTGTCCTCCGGCGGCTCTACAATCCGGAATCGCTGTTTGCGTCGCATGGTACCTGCTGCGCAGGGCTGATCGTCGGCGAACCCGCCGTTGTTGCGGAAGAAGGCACGCCAAGCCTTCCGCCGGAAGGAGCCTTCTACGGGAATGGCGACGAGCTGCGTACGAGCGGCAATCGCAATGTCATCCCCTATTTCGGCGTTGACCCTTTCTCAAGGCTCATCTCGATCAGAACATCCTTCGAAGACGATGTCAGGCAGTTCATTGCGGCCTTCCTTTATGCCTATCTTCAGAAAGCAGACGTAATCGTCTTGCCGCGCGGTCTGCCTGACCCGAAACACAGCATCGTTGATCCGAAGAACGAGCTGAAGGCCGACCTGGAATTATGGAAAAACCAGGATGCCGCCAATCTGTTCACGCGCATTGCCCTTGCTGATCAGGGTGGGCCTGAACTGGAGCCGAAGGCTGCGCAGAAAGGCTCCAATCCGGATCGCCCATGGCATGTCCTCAAACAACTCATCCTCGCCATCAGCCGGCACATCCCGATCGTCTGCGCCGCAGGAAACAGTGGCGAGAGCCAGCTGATCTATCCGGCAAGTCTTGCCGCCGACAACAACGGCGTCATTGCAGTTGGAGCCGTTACCGTCGAAGGTTTCCGTTCGGGCTACAGCAATTACGGCGAAGGATTGACGGTTGTCTCCCCCTCCGACGACGGGGAGGTCTTCAATAGGCATCAGTTGCGCCTCGACCGGCTTTCTCCATTTGCCGCGCAGCACGACTACAGCGCTTTTCGAACGCGGGAATACTGCTATTCGCACTTCTCGCTGCTGACGACCGACCTATCGGGGATTTTCGGCTATGATCATGGCTCCGATCCGTGGTCGGCCGTCGTGCCGTTCGGAACCAATCCCGGCATCGGGGGCGGATACTACACCACCTTCGGGGGCACATCAGGCGCGGCGGCGCAGGTGGGCGGGCTATGTGCCCTGATACAGCGGGCCTACAAAAGCGGCCATAATCCCGGTGACCGCCTCTCGGGGCCCCAAGTGAAATCGATTCTGAAGACCACATCCCGCCTGGACGCCATTGTCGCGCCCGGAACGAGGAAATTGACGGCGGATTGCATGAACGCCGAAAGCGAGGACGCCGTCGAGATGGGCTATTTCTTTGGATCGGGCCTGCCAAATGCGCGGGCAGCGGTACAGGCAGCCCTGGCCATCTGAAGCCCGGGGATGCTTTTCGAGAGATTCCAAGCCTCCTCTATCGAGGGGGCTTTTTCTTTGTTTACGCCCCTTTTTACGGATTTTTAACGCGGTACTGGCGGGCGAATGACGCCCTTGGGCAATAGTGCCTCTCAACGGACGGCGCATACCGTTCCGATACTCGACGAAGCCGGCCCGAACTCCGGCATTCTTGCCTGAGATGCAACCTTGATCCGCCCGAAGACAAACTCACGGAGGCTGCCGATGTCCGCGTCACGCATACAACAGTTGGCAGATGAGGCGCGCCTCCTGCTCAAGCGCAATCCTCTGATGGCAAGTTCCGTCTCCCTGCAGCGCGTGGCAACACGCAACCTTTTGAAGCGACGCTTCCAATATGGCCGCACGCTTGCGGCGGCTTCGAAGCTCGCCGGTTGTTCGGCTGGGGTAGAGGCACTGTCAGGTTATTTCCCCGACCTTGCAGATGGCGGATACACTCGCCTGCCGGAGCTTCCGCCAGCAGTTGCCGGACCGGTCGGCGCCGACCCTTACCGTTCATCCGTACTTGCAGCCTGGATGGGTGCGCTCGCGCGCAGTCTGGAATGGCAGGCAGCCCGCCCCGATGTGCAGGTCGTCGGCCGCTATCTGCAGCCGGATCTGATCGCATCGGATCTTGAACTCGAACGTCAGACAGCGTGCCGGCTCTGTTGCGGCATCGGCCTCGTGCACATCGAAAGTCCGGCGCGAAGCCGTATCATGCAAGCCCTCCTCCGCCAATGCATGCCGGACTATCCCCGGCCCGGCTATCCGATCACCGACGATGCGGAATTGGATCGAATCGCCGACCATCTGGAGAAGGCCTTCGCATTGATCGCGGACTTGGACGAGTACGGCCATCATCGTCTGATCGCCGGCCTGCACACGCTTTACGTTGGCGTGCGGCGCGAACCGCAGTGCTCCTTTTCGAGTTCGAACGAATTGCCGGGCAGCGCGCTCATCGTCCTTTCCAGAGAGAGATTGCGCGCCGGCGATCATGCCGCGACAGCGGCCCAACTGCTTCATGAGACGGGGAATATCCTGCTCGGGTTCTATACGACCTCGGCGGCGGCATCCCTGCCCGGCGAGTTCCAATATGTTTCCCCATACAAGAAGGACTTACAGACGCTCGAGAGCATCCTGCATACGGCCTACACCATTCCCTGGGAGTGCGCCTTGCGCATGGCATGCCTATCCACCGAGGCGGATCCTGAGCGCCGCGCCCGGAAAGCGGCATTCATAATCGCCTATGCCGCGCGGCAAGTCCCGCTTATCGACATCGCTCGGAAAGGTATCGAACGTCTCGGCGGCGATGTCCTCCTCGACCTCCCAGACATCGCCGCCATTCCTTCCTGGAGCAGTCGGATCTTGTTCCTCGTCAGCCAGTTGCTTGCCGAAGAACCCCTTGCGCACCGACAGGCGCATCTTGCCGAGCGCCAGCGAGTTCTCGATCGCCAAGCCTGGGATATCGGACAGATGCTGCTGCGCGGCAAGGAGCCGATCGATCCTCGGATGGGCCGGCGAGAGATCGATGACAGCGGCGACAATGTCAGCCTCTGGTACGACGGCAAATTCCACGTGATTGTGAAGACCCCCGACCATGCGATGGGCGAGGATTACGGTCACTACGCCGCGATGATCCGCGGAGTTGCGCCCAGCGAGATGGAGGCGATGTGATGGTCAATGATCGGCCCAAACGATTATCGGCGACCGCCACCGCGTCCGTCGACTTCCCAAACCTCGTCACCCACAGCCTTGGGCGGGGCGGCCGGGGGGCTCTGTTCACCGGCAATAGTACCGATTCTGTCGAGGAACAGAGCCCCCATGTTACCCGGTCTGCATTCGTCGTCTCGTTGAAGGCTTCCGAGCCGGCGGAGGACGAATATGACTCCGCCGCAATCGATCACCACGACGCAATCCTGACGCCTCTTCATCGGCAACGCGACATCGCACGGTTTGGCGATATCGACTTCGTCATCATCGGATGCTGCGACTTGGGCTCACAGATCGCCATCCAGCTTGCGGCCCTCGGCGCGCGCCATTTCCTTCTCGTGGATGCGGATCGTATCGATGAGAACAACTTGAACCGTCTCCCATGGGCAAGCGAGGCTGATCTCGGCTGGCTGAAGACGGACAGGCTGGCGACCCATCTGGCCGCGGGTTTCTCGGCCTATGTCTTCGCGCTGCCGGAATTTGCGGAAGGCGCCTCGGCGCTAAGGTTAATCGCAGACTACGCTAATAACCCGTTCTTAATTTTCGCCGGCGACGATTCTCGTCGAGCCCAAGATCTCCTGTCGGCCTGCCGAGCATTGAAAGCCGGCCTCCCGCCGCATCTGCATGTCGGCCGCTCGGCAAACTATTGCATGGCAGGTCCTTTTGTCTTGGTGCATGAGGACGCTTGTTCCGTCTGCCATTGCGCCACCCAGGTTGCAACCGACGGCAGCTTTCGCACCCTGCCGGCCACCGTCGACAACCCATTGGTCGCCGACCTTGCGGTGTCGCAGATCGCCCAAAACTGCCTTTCGAGACACTCGGTCGCCCGGGGACGCCAATGGATATTGGACCTCAAAGGCGATCAAGCCGAGCTGCACTCTCTTAAAACACCCCGAATGTAAGGTATGTCCATGATCGCGCTATTTTCCTCGGAATATTGTTGCTCCGTTGGCGCAACTGCCGGAAAGAACGATGAGCTGACGATAACCGAAGCTCTTCGTGATCCACTGATCGCCATCGTGATGCGCGCGGATGGCGTGACCTCCGAAGAATTCAAGCGACTCCTTGAGGCGGCAGCCCGCGAGCTAAAAGCCAATCTAGCGAACTCCTCCTTCCCACCAACCGGAGGATAGGCACGTGATTGTCGAGATGACGCGGAAGATGGTTGACGAGCATGTGCGGCCAATCTCGGTCCGAACCATGGCCCGGCATTGGCACTGGCCGTCCCGCGGAGTTCAGGGGCAATGAGATTCGATATGGTGAGAAAGTTCCCAACGATAATTCTTGTTTTTGCCGAAGGGAAAGATCGCAAGGTGATCCGTACCGCTCACGAGGCTGCCCAACTGTTGCTGAAGGAATGGCCCACCGACGATGGTGAGGAATTCCTCACGGCGGTGAGAATCTGTTTGGAGGTCCTTACCGGAGAGAGCGAACCCGAGCAATTGCATGAGGCAATCGTCCGCGCCGCATATGAAGCGGGTATTGCAGCGATCACGACTGATAACCGCCTTGGGATTCTCAGGATCTATCCAGTCAGCGAGGCCAGATAGTTGAACTCCGCGCAGGTGCTCCTGCCCCCATCGAGCCGTTTCGGCTGCAATCGGACTGATCCGGTCCGTTACTGGAAGCGATCAAGCGTCTTGTAATAGAGCCCGACGAGCGGCAGGAACCACGGCTTTCCGAAATGGCCGGGAACGGCCGGCCATTCGAGCCCCTTGATCGGATTACGGTCGGCCTTGCCGAGGATGGCGTCGGCCATGATCATGCCGAGATGGGTGGAGAGCTGGGCGCCGTGGCCGGAATAACCCATGGCATACCAGACACCATCGACATAGCCGGCGCGCGGATAGCGGTCCTTGGTCATATCGACGAGCCCGCCCCAGCAGTAGTCGATTTCGACGCCAGCAAGCTGCGGGAAGATTTCAGCCAGGCTGGCGCGGAGAATGTCGCCGCTCCTTGCGTCCGAGCGCTGATCCGATGTGGCGGAAAACCGCGCGCGACCGCCGAAGATCAGCCGCTTGTCCGGCGACAGCCGAAAATAGTTGCCGATGTTCATCGACGTGACGCAGGTCCGGTTACCCGGCATCGTAGCCGCGATTTCGGCGTCGGTCAGCGGACGGGTCGCGATCAGAAAGCTGCCGACGGAAATGATCCGGCGGCGGAAATAATTAAAGAGCGACGGCGTATAGGCGCCTGTCGCGACCAGGACGTGATCTGCGGTGACGGTGCCGCGTGCGGTCTCAAGGCTGTGGCGACCGTTGCCCTGCCGGTGCGCGGTCACGGAGGCCTTTTCGAAGATGGCGGCACCGTGACGGGTGGCCGCAGCGGCGAGCCCCGCGACATAGCGGCCCATATGCATCATCGCGCTCTTCTTCGAGAGCATGGCGCCATGGAAGGGCGACCCAACCTCGCTTTTCAGGTCACTCGCCGTCAGAAGCGCCGTGTCCGGATCGACCTCTCTGTGAACAGCCTCGAAATTGCGGGCAAGGGCATTGAAATGCTGCGGCTTGGAGGCAAGCTTTAGCTTTCCGGCGCGGCGGAAATTGCAGTCGATCCCCTCTTCGGCGATGATCGCCTCGATCGTGTCGATGGAATCGTCGAACGCCTTGTAGAGGGCGACGGCTCGCTCCACGCCGAGTGCTGATTTGGCGGAGAGGAAACTGTGGGCGAGCCCGTTGTTGAGATGTCCGCCATTGCGCCCCGATGCCCCCCAGCCGACCCGTTCGGCCTCCAGCACGACGACCTTGACGCCCGTTTTCGCAAGCTGGCGCGCCGCGGCAAGCCCGGTAAAGCCGGCGCCGATGACGGCGACGTCGTAATGTCCTTCGACGGGGCCTTGAGCGCCGCCGGCAAAGGGCTGGGCGGTGTTGTGCCAGTAGGATTCGAACTGCATCCGCGTGTCTCCGTCAGAGCCCGACGACTCCAGGCAGGCCCGAGATGTCAGGGATTTCGACATAACCGTAATAGGGATTAGCCGGCTCGTGGCCACGATTGACCCAAACCTTGTTCTTGATGCCGAGATCGTGGGCCGACATCAGGTCGTAGCGGAAGGAGGACGAGCAATGCAGCACGTCTTCCGGCCCGCAGCCCAGCATATCGAGCATATATTCAAAGCCCTTGAAGCGTGGCTTATAAGACTGAGCCTGCTCGGCGGTATAGACCGCATGGAAGGGCGCGCCCAGTTTTTCGACGTTCGACATGATCTGCGAATTCATGGCGTTGGAGAGGATGACCAAAGGGATTTCCTTGGCGACCTTGGCGAGACCGGCCGGAACGTCCGAATGCGGCCCCCAGGTCGGAACCCGCTCATAGATCATCCGGGCGGCTTCGTCGCGAAATGTCACGCCGTTGCGCTTGCATGTCCGCTCGAGCGAATTGTGTACGACCTCGGCATAGGGTTTCCAGTCGCCCAGGATCTCGTCGAGCCGATAGGCGGCGAAATTCTTGATGAACTCCGCCATACGTGGCTCGTCGAGCTCTTCGCCGTAGAGGTCGCGCGCCGCTTCCGCCATCTGAAAGTTGGTCAGCGTGCCGTAGCAGTCGAAGGTGATGTATTTCGGACGGAACGTCGTCATCTGCGTATCCTTGAGCGATCGGAACTGGGGACGTGTCACAATCATAGGCACCGCTTCACCCACAGCTCGCCTGAATTGCCGCCATCGGAAGCAGAATCTATCGTATCGAAAGCAGGGTTTGGCAGAAGGTTGCGCGCTTGCCCGCGGTTAATGGCCGGCGGAATGACGCATTCAATCGCCGTCGTGATCGTGATCGTGATGCGACGGGAGGTCGAGGCCGAAGGTGTCGACGAGATCGGCCACCTGCGCCGGGCTGAGGAAACGGGGATTGAGGTTGCGCAAAAGCAGATAGAGCTTCGCCGTTTCCTCCAGTTCCTCGGTCGCAAAGACCGCCGCCTCCAGGCTGTCGCCGGCGACAACAGGTCCGTGATTGGCCAGCAGCACCGACGAATACTTGCCCGCCAGCCCGCGGATGGCGTCGGCCACATCAGGATCGCCGGGACGATAATAAGGCACCAGCGCGGTTTCGCCGGCGCGCATCAGATAATATGGCGTCATCGGCGGCAGGGCGGCGCGCGGATCGATCTCCGGCAGCATGGTCAGTGCCACCGCGTGGGTAGAGTGAAGATGGACGATTGCGCGGGCGCTGCCGCGCGTATCGTAAAGGGCAGTGTGCAGCGGAATTTCCTTGGTCGGCTTGTCGCCGGACAGGAGCCGGCCTTCGGCATCGAGCCTGGAGATCCGTGCCGGGTCGAGAAAGCCCAGCGAGGCGTTGGTCGGCGTGACCAGCCAGCCGCCATCCTCCAGCCGTAATGATATGTTGCCCGACGAACCGGGCGTCAGCCCGCGTTCGAACAGCGAGCGGCCGTATCGGCAGATTTCCTCACGCAGGCGCGCGTCGGACATGACAGTTCCTCCAATATTAGGCGGTTGCCCCTTCGATCAATTCAAAGCCGAGATCGACGGCCTGTGGCGGCGCATTGGTGACGACCAGTTGCGCGGCGATCTCCCCGGTCGCGACGCGCGGCGTTCGGATGGTCGACAACGGCTGCGGTGTTGCCCGGCCGATATCGAGGCCGTTATAGCCGAAAATGGCGAGCTTCGAGGGGATCGCGATTCCCTTAGCCAGACAGTGAAAATAGCCGCCCAGCGCCATGTCGTCATTGGAGAAATAAACCGCATCGAGATCGGTCGTCCGGGCAAGCAGCCGCTCCAGCCCCAGCCTGCCATTTTCCACGGACGAAGCGCCTGGGAGAATCTCGCGGGCGACGAGGGGGGCGTCATGCGCAGCGAGCGTTTCGCAAAAGCTGGAAAACCGCTTGCCGGCACGGGTATCGCGGTTCAGGTCGTGGCCGACATAGCCGATCCGGCGATAGCCCCGCTTCAGCAGGAATGCAGCGCTCTCCCGCCCGGCCGCGCGGTTCGAGAAACCGACCGCGATATCGAGAGCATCGCCGTCCAGATCGAGCAGTTCGACGACCCGGCACCCGCTGGCGCGCAGCATCTTCACCGTGCCCTCGGTATGCTCGCATCCCGCCAGCATGACCGCCGCCGGCCGCCAGGCAAGCATCGCGGCGGCGAGCGCTTCCTCCTTGCCCGGATCATAGTCGGTCACGGAGAAGACCGCCTGATACCGGTTCTCCTCCAGAACGGCACTGGCGCCGCGCAGCACATCGGGAAAGACGATGTTGGACAAAGAGGGAATGACGAAGGCCACAAGACGCGAACCGGTGGAGGCCAGCGTTCCCGCAATCCGGTTCGGCACATAGCCCAGCCGCTCGACGGCGGCCATCACCCGCTCGCGCGTCTTGCCGGAAAACGAACCGTGGTTACGCAGTACGCGCGACACCGTGCTCTCGCCAACACCGGCGGCTTCCGCGACCTCGGCAAGCGTCACCGTCGCCTGATGTTTGAATTGCATCGTTACGTTTGAACCCGACTGTTGAGGTGGTTGCCCGGCCTGCCCGCCCGATGACCACCGCTCTGCCCCCCATTTTTCACCGCTACCGCCAAGAAGCAAGGTTTTTTTGGCAGCGCTACCAATTTGCCGTTGGCAGCGCTGCCAAAATGGATTAATGAAAATGGCAGCGCTGCCAAAAGGTGGCTCGGCGTGCCGCGGGAGGATCGACAGGAGACCGCGGCAACAATCGGAGGAGAAAATCATGACGCTGCAGACGCAGGCGCCAGTCGTTGGCGCACATCCCGCCCAGACGCTCGAAGACCGTGCCTATGGCAAGGTATTCTGGCGCATCGTACCCTTTTTGATGCTGTGCTACGTGGTCGCCTATCTCGACCGCGTCAATGTCGGCTTCGCCAAGCTGCAGATGTCGAGCGAGCTCGGCCTCTCGGAAGCCGCCTATGGCGTCGGCGCAGGCATTTTCTTCATCGGCTATTTTCTGTTTGAAGTGCCGAGCAACATCATCATGAACAAGGTTGGCGCGCGGGTGTGGATCGCCCGCATCATGCTCACCTGGGGCGTCATTTCCGCCGCCTTCATGTTCACCTCCTCGGAAACCGTCTTCTATGTCCTGCGTTTCCTGCTGGGCGTTGCCGAAGCCGGATTTTTTCCCGGCATCATTCTCTATCTGACCGCGTGGTATCCGGCTCATCGCCGCGCCAGGATCATCACAACCTTCATGTCGGCGATCCCGATATCCGCCATTTTCGGCAACCCGCTTTCGGGCCTCCTGATGGACAGTTTTCACGGCACGCACGGCCTTTCCGGCTGGCAGTGGATGTTCCTGATCGAAGCCATTCCGGCCATTCTTTTCGGCGTTGCGACGTTCTTCTACCTTGATGATACGATCCAGGGCGCGAAATGGCTGAACGATGAGGAAAAAGGCGTGCTGACGGCCAATATCGAGGCGGAGAACCGGGCCAAGACGGCAAGCCCGCACAGCATCGGCGCAACGCTGACCGACCGTCGCGTCTGGCTGATGTGCCTGATCTATTTCTGCTTCGTGCTCGGGCAATATGGCCTGAATTTCTGGATGCCGACCATCGTCAAGGCCTCGGGCGTTAGCGGAAACCTCAATATCGGCCTGATTTCCGCGATCCCCTATATCTGCACATTCGTCGCCATGCTGGCGCTCGGACGTTCCGCCGACAGGCTGCGCGAACGCCGCTGGCACCTCGTCGTCCCGGCCCTCATCGCGGCCGGTGGCTTTGTCGCGGCGACGATGGCGACGAGCACGACGGTCTCGATTGTCTGCCTCTCGCTGGCTGCCGCCGGCGCCATCAGTTGCGCGCCGCTCTTCTGGTCGCTTCCGACGGCTTTTCTTGCCGGTACGGGCGCTGCGGCCGGCATTGCCTGGATCAATTCGGTCGGCAATCTCGCCGGGTTTCTCGGGCCGTTTCTGGTAGGCTATCTCAAAGACGTCACCGGCACCAACAGCGCCGGCATGTATCTGCTGGCAGCTGCGTTAATCATTGGTTCGCTGGCCGTGTTGACGGTTCCGGCGAAAACCGTCAATCGCTAAACTCGCGCATAACCCCGAAAATCGGAATCGATTTTCGGAAAGGATTATGCGCAAATTCAAAATGTTAGAGCGTCCTTAGCGCGTCTTGTAGACGCACGGCGCTCTAAAGCCCCTCCGGGATGGCACCCGGAGGGGCGCAGACCTTTCCTCACAAGACTGGAGAACATCCTCATGTCACCGCTTGCTGAAAACTCGGGCTCGGCCGTTGTCGCAGCCGTCATCGGTCTTGGTTCCATGGGGTTTGGAATGGCCCAGTCGATGAAGCGCGCAGGTCTCGACGTCGTTGGATATGACATCACGCCGGCGGCAGTGGACCGCTTCGTCGCCGATGGCGGACGTGGCGCGGCGACCCCTGCCGCTGCGGCAAAGGATGCCGACATAGTCGTCTCCGTGGTCGTCAACGGCGCGCAGACCGAGGCCGTGCTGTTCGGGCCCCACGGCGTCGCGAGCACAATGAAGCCCGGCGCCGTCTTCATCTCGTCGGCAACCATGGATCCCGCCGTCGCGCGCGATCTGGCCGGGCGGGTGGAGGCTCTCGGCCTGCATTACCTCGACGCGCCGATTTCGGGCGGTGCGGCCAAGGCGGCGCGTGGCGAACTGACGATCATGGCATCCGGCTCCGGACAGGCCTTCGATACGGCGCGCCCGGGTCTCGACGCCATGGCCGCCAAGGTCTACGAGCTCGGCGACGAGGCCGGAAAAGGCGCGGCCTTCAAGATGATCAACCAGCTTCTCGCCGGTGTGCACATCGCGGCCGCCTGTGAGGCCATAACCTTTGCCGCCAAGCAGGGCCTCGACCTCGACAAGGTCTATGAGGTGATCACGGCATCGGCCGGCAATTCCTGGATGTTCGAAAACCGCGTGCCGCATGTGCTGGCCGGAGACTATACTCCGCTCAGCAGCATCGAGATTTTCGTCAAGGATCTCGGTATCGTCCAGGACATGGCCCGCTCCGAGCGTTATCCCGTACCGCTCGCGGCAGCAGCCCTGCAGATGTATCTGGCCGCCTCCGGGGCGGGCATGGGCCGTGACGACGATTCCTCGCTGGCGCGGCTCTATGCCAAGCTTTCCGGCGCTGAATTGCCCAGCTCCACCAAAGAGCCGCAGAGCCTGTAAAAGGAACGCTAGATATGCCGGTTTTCGCCGCCAACCTGACGATGATGTTCAACGAATGGGCGTTCCTCGACCGCTTCGACGCCGCAGCCGATGCCGGGTTTGCCGCCGTCGAATATCTCTTCCCCTATGAAGCCACGCCGGAGGCAATTGCTGAACGGCTTGCGCGCAACAATCTGCAGCAGGCCTTGTTCAACCTGCCGCCGGGCGACTGGGCAGCAGGCGAACGTGGCATCGCCGCTCTTCCAGGACGGTTCGATGCGCTGAAAGAGGATGTCGAGCGGGCACTGGACTATGCGGCGGCAACGGGCGTCAGGCGGTTGCACCTGATGGCAGGCATCGCCGACCGTCACGACGAAGACGCCTCCTCCTCTTACCGGCACTCCGTCACCTACGCCGCGGGGCGGCTTGCTGAAAGAGGCATCGATCTCCTGCTCGAGCCGATCAACGGGCGCAACATGCCGGGATATTTCCTCAACGACTTCGGCGCCGCCGAGCGGCTGATTGCCGAATGCGGTCTGCCGAACCTGAAGCTCCAGTTCGACATCTATCACTGTCAGATCATCCATGGCGACGTCACCATGGCGTTGCGACGCCTGCTGCCGATCACCGGCCATATCCAGATCGCCAGCGTGCCGTCACGCAACGAGCCGGATGGGGAAGAGCTGAACTATCCCTATCTGTTCGGTGAAATCGACCGCCTCGGTTACGACGGTTTCGTCGGCTGCGAATACGTCCCGCGCGGCCACACGCTGGACGGTCTTGGCTGGTTCAAACCTTTTGCACGGAGCTAGACGATGGTTATTTTGCTCGGATCAATCGCTGACGACTATACGGGCGCCTCCGACCTCGCCAACACGCTGACGAAGAACGGTCTGCGCACGGTACAGACGGTCGGCATCCCCGACCCGTCGCTCGCCCTACCGGATGTCGACGCCGTGGTCATCTCCCTGAAGATCCGCTCCGTCCCGGCCTCGGACGCCGTTGCGGCGGCGGCGAGCGCCGAGCGATGGCTGCGTCAGCGGGGCGCCGGCCATGTGCTTTACAAGATCTGCTCGACCTTCGATTCCACCGATGCCGGCAATATCGGTCCGGTCACCGAGGCCTTGAGCGATGCTGCCGGCGGCGGCATCGTACTGGTAACGCCCGCCTTTCCGGAAACGGGACGCACCGTCTATCTTGGCCATCTGTTCGTTGGCGGACAGCCGCTGAACGAAAGCCCGCTCAAGGACCACCCCCTCAATCCGATGCATGACGCCAATCTCGTTCGGGTGCTCACCCGACAATCGCGCAACGCTGTCGGACTAATCGATCTGACGACCATCGCGGCCGGACCCGGCGCCGTCAAAGTGAGGCTCGATGCCTTTCGCACCGCAGGCGTCACTGCTGTTATCGCCGATGCGATTTTCGAACGGGATCTTGAAACGCTCGGCGAGGTCGCTCTCGAGACGCCGGTGTCCACCGGTGCGTCCGGCCTCGGCCTCGGCCTTGCCCGTGCGCTCGTCCGCTCCGGCCGGATATCCTCCGGCGGCGCAACGACGGCGGACGCCATTCGCCCGGTGGGCGGGCTTTCAGCGATCGTTGCCGGCAGTTGTTCCAAGGCGACACTCCATCAACTCGACATCGCCGAACGATCGATGCCCGTGCTGCGGCTCGACCCGGAGCGGCTGCTTGCCGGTCCCGATGAGATCGCCGCGGCAATTTCCTGGGCCGGAGACCGCATCTCCGCCGGCCCCGTCGTGGTCGCCGCGAGTGCTTCGCCTGAAACCGTGTCCCGGCTGCAATCGATCTATGGACGAGAGGCCTCCGGCCATGCGATCGAGACCGCGACGTCGATCATTACAGCCGAACTGGTGGAGAGAGGCGTGCGGCGCCTTGTGGTCGCCGGCGGCGAAACCTCGGGCGCGGCAGTCGACAGGCTCGCTATTCCGGCATTTCTGATCGGCCCGGAGATTGCGCCCGGCGTGCCGGTGCTGCGCACGGTCGGCAATGCGCAGGGCGACATGCTTCTGGCGTTGAAATCAGGAAACTTCGGAGGCGAAGATTTCTTTACGGCAGCGCTGGCGATGATGCACTGACAGGATCTCGATCGGATCGACATAGATTGGTTCTAGCATAAGATGCGGCGGCCCGTGACAGCAAAGCCATAAGATACTGCTTGAACCACGGCCTTCAGACGATCTGCCCGCCGGCGCTCCGGCAGACTGGCGGGCACGATATGAAGGACGCCCCCATGCAAACAAGTCAGATCGAAATCGTCCCGTTCGGGCCCGACCATCTGGAAGCCGCCGTCGCGCTCTCCCGACAGGCGGGCTGGCCGCATCGGACGGAAGACTGGCAGCTGGCGCTCGCCTTGAGCGACGGGATGGTTGCGGTCGAGGACGGCAAGGTCGTCGGCACCGTCCTCGTCACGCCGTATAAGGAAGATTGTGCGACCATCAACATGGTCATCGTCGACGAGACGATGCGCGGCAGGGGCCTCGGCCGCAAGCTAATGGACGCCGCACTGCTGATCGCCGGAGACCGGCCGCTGAGGCTGGTGGCGACGACGGCAGGCCTGCCGCTCTACCAGAAGCTTGGCTTCCACGAGACGGGAACCGTGGCACAACATCAGGGCCTTGCCGGAGACATCGCCGCGTCGGCGGAAACGCAAGCGGCTACAGACGCCGACCTCCCTGCTATCGTAGCCCTCGACCGACTTGCCTTCGGCGCCGATCGCGAAGGACTGCTCTCTTATTTCGCCGGGATCGGCGCATTCGCCGTCATTCGCCGCGACGGCCACCTTTCCGGCTTCGCTTGCCTGCGTCCCTTCGGGCGCGGCGAAGTGATCGGACCGGTGGTGGCCGCCGACCTCGGGCAAGCCAGGAAACTCATCGAACATTTCATCGCCAGACGGCCCGGACGGTTCCTCAGGGTCGACACCACGGCCGAGACCGGGCTTTCTCCGTGGCTCGCCGAACAGGGGCTCGCCCATGTCGGCGGCGGAATCACGATGAAAAAGCCGTTGGCCAACGATGCCGCCGATCCGACCGCCACCACCTTTGCCCTCGCCAGCCAGGCACTCGGCTGATCCGGAGATCTCCATGTACAGCAATTCCCTCATCGAACTCGATCGCGCCCACCTCATTCATCCGGTCGCCTCCTATCGCGGCCATGAAAAGCTTGGCGTGCGCGTGCTGGCCTCGGCCAAGGGCGCGACGGTCACCGACGCCTCCGGCAAGCAGCTGATCGACGGCTTCGCCGGCCTCTGGTGCGTCAATGCCGGTTACGGCCACGAAAGCATCGTCGAGGCGGCGGCCCGGCAGATGCGCGAGCTTCCCTATGCGACGGCCTATTTCGGCCTCGGCTCCGAGCCCGCGATCCGGCTTGCAGGCGAACTCGCCGACCGCGCGCCTGGCGATCTCAACCATGTCTATTTCACGCTCGGCGGCTCCGATGCGGTGGACAGCACGATCCGCTTCATCCGCTACTACTGGAACGCCCGTGGGCAGCCTCAGCGCGATCAGTTCATCTCGGTCGAACAGGGCTATCACGGCTCCTCGACGGTCGGTGCGGGTTTGACAGCGCTGCCGGCCTTCCATGCCGGCTTCGGTGTTCCCTTCGACTGGCAGCATAAGATTCCGTCTCACTATGCCTATCGCAACCCGGTGGGCGACAATCCGCAAGCGATCATCGACGCCTCGCTTGCGGCGCTGAGAAGCAAGGTCGAGGCGATCGGGCCGGAACGCGTTGCCGCTTTCTACGTCGAGCCGATCCAGGGCTCGGGCGGCGTTCTGGTGCCCCCGAAAGGCTGGATGAAAGCCATGCGCGAATTCTGCCGCGCGCACGACATCCTTTTCGTCGCGGACGAGGTGATCACCGGCTTTGGCCGCACCGGCCCGCTTTTTGCCTGCAGCGAGGATGAGGTCGTGCCCGACTTCATGACGACCGCCAAGGGCCTCACCTCCGGCTACGTCCCCATGGGCGCCGTCTTGATGGCCGATCACGTCTATGAAACGATTGCCGAAGGTGCCGGTGCCGCCGCCGTCGGCCATGGCTATACCTATTCGGCCCATCCCGTCAGCGCCGCGGTCGGCCTCGAAGTCCTGAAGCTCTACGAAAACGGCCTTCTCGAAAACGGCGTCAGGGCCGGTGCGCGGCTGATGCAGGGCCTGGAATCGCTGAGGGATCATCCGCTCGTCGGCGATGTCCGCGGCCGCGGCATGCTGGCCGCCGTCGAACTCGTGGTCGACAAGGTGAACAAAACGCCGTTGCCGGCATCCGCCGAACCCGCCCGCCGCATCTTCGATCGCGCCTGGGAGAATGGCCTCGTCATCCGCGCGTTCGGCAATGGTGTGCTCGGCTATGCGCCGCCGCTCTGCTGCACCGAAACGGAGATCGACGCGATCGTCGAGCGCACCCGCATCACGCTGGACGAGACGCTGGAGGACCCGGATGTGCGTCGGGCGCTGCAGGCCTGAGAATATCGGGAAACCGCCAGATTCGGTATTTTCTGCCGCCTTGTGACGCCTATTCGGCGAATCCGGCGCAGTGCAGGTGACAAACTGAAGTCAACGAAAGGCCTGGATCCCGACAGATGCGGGCCTTCCCATACAAGAGCGGGACAATGACCCCGCCAGCGGAACAGAATTTTCTTCTTCGAGAAGCCGAGCTCCCATCGGAGCCGAACACTGGGGAATTCACGTGAGCAAGAGCCTTTCGGAATTCAAATACATGACCTTCGACGTCGTCGGCACGCTTATCGACTTCGAAGGCGGCCTCAAGACCTGCTTCGCCGAAATCGCGGCCGAGGTCGGAAGCACAGTCGACGGCGAGCAAGCGCTTAGCCTCTACCGCGCAGCCCGCTACTCCAAGGATGCCGATCTCTTTCCGGACGACCTCGTGCGCGTCTACCTTGCGATCGCGCCGAAGCTCGGCCTGCCCACTGAGCAAAAATATGGCGAACGACTGCGGGACTCGGCGAAGAGCTGGAAGGGTTTTGCAGACAGTGCCGCGGCACTGGCCAGTCTTGCGAAGGATTACCGCCTCGTGGCGATGACCAATGCCCGCCGCTGGGCATTCGATTTCTTCGAGAAAGAGCTCGGCAATCCCTTTTATGCCGCCTTCACCGCGGATGATACCGGGACCGAGAAACCCGATCCCGCCTTCTTCGAGAAGGTATTCGCCTACGTTGCCTCGGAAGGACATTCGAAGGACGACATCCTGCATGTCGCCCAGAGCCAGTTCCACGATATCGGGATATCCAGGAAACTCGGGCTGACCAATTGCTGGATCGAGCGGCGCCATGCTGAGAAGGGTTACGGCGGCACGATCGAACCGGCCGAGTTCACCAAACCCGATTACCATTTCACCTCCATGGCCGGCCTTGCCGATGCCGTGGCCGCCGCGCGCGCCTGACTTTGAAGCAGATCGGGCCTGCCCGCAACGGGCAGCCCGCCACACAAGAAAAGGGGAATGAGATGAACGACAAGATCACCAATTGGACCAGATCCGACGACGCCATAGTCGAAAGCGCCATCCGTCGTGGCGCCACTCGTCGCGAGTTGCTGCATATGATGCTTGCGGGCGGCGTGGCCATATCAGCTGGCGGGCTCGTGCTTGGCCGCGCCGGCAAGGCGCTCGCCGCTACGCCCGTTTCCGGCGGCTCGCTCAAGGCGGCCGGCTGGTCGTCCTCGACGGCCGATACGCTCGACCCCGCCAAGGCGTCGCTCTCCACCGACTATGTCCGGTGCTGCTCCTTCTATAACCGCCTCACCTTCCTCGACAAATCAGGCACGCCGCAGATGGAGCTTGCCGAAGCGATCGAGTCCAAGGATGCGAAGACCTGGACGGTCAAGCTGAAGAACGGCGTTACTTTCCATGACGGCAAGCCGCTGACCGCCGATGACGTGGTTTTCTCGCTGAAGCGCCATCTCGACCCATCCGTCGGCTCGAAGGTCGCCAAGATCGCCGCCCAGATGACCGGCTTCAAGGCGGTCGACAAACAGACCGTCGAGATCACACTCGCCAGCCCGAATGCCGACCTGCCGACCATTCTGTCGATGCATCATTTCATGATCGTCGCCGACGGCACGACCGATTTCACCAAGGCCAACGGCACCGGCCCTTTCGTCAAGGAAGTCTTCGAGCCGGGCGTCCGGTCCGTCGGGATCAAGAACAAGAATTACTGGAAATCCGGCCCGAATGTCGATTCCTTCGAATATTTCGCGATCAGCGACGACAATGCCCGTGTAAACGCACTGCTTGCGGGCGACATCCATCTCGCAGCCACGATCAATCCGCGCTCTATGCGCCTCGTCGAGGCCCAGGGCGACGGCTTCACCTTGTCGAAGACCACGTCCGGCAACTATACCAATCTCAACATGCGACTGGATATGGAGCCCGGCAACAAGCGGGACTTCATCGAGGGCATGAAGTATCTCGTCAACCGCGAACAGATCGTCAAATCGGCGCTGCGCGGTCTCGGTGAAGTCGGCAACGATCAACCCGTTTCGCCGGCGAACTTCTATCATGACGCAGAGCTGAAAGCGCGAGCCTTTGATCCTGAGAAGGCGAAGTTCCACTTCGACAAGGCCGGCGTGCTTGGCCAATCCATCCCGATCATCGCTTCCGATGCGGCGAGCTCGTCGATCGACATGGCCATGATCATCCAGGCGGCCGGCGCCGAAATCGGCATGAAGCTCGATGTGCAGCGAGTGCCATCTGATGGTTATTGGGACAATTACTGGCTCAAGGCGCCGATCCACTTCGGCAATATCAACCCGCGGCCGACCCCCGATATCCTCTTCTCCCTGCTCTACACCTCGGACGCTCCGTGGAACGAAAGCCACTACAAGTCGGAGAAGTTCGACAAGATGCTGATCGAGGCGCGCGGCTCTCTCGATCAAGACAAGCGCAAGACGATCTACAACGAGATGCAGGGCATGGTCGCCCAGGAAGCTGGTACAATCATTCCGGCCTATATCTCGAACGTCGATGCCACGACCGCCAAGCTCAAGGGCCTGGAAGCCAACCCGCTCGGCGGCCAGATGGGATACGCTTTCGCGGAATATGTCTGGCTTGAAGCCTGATACAGCAAAGCAGACTGGGGCTGCAGCCGCGCCCCAGTTCCTCCATCTGCATTGATGGAACTTAACTCGAACGCAAAGGGAAGACGCCAGTGAACCGCCAGGTCTTATCCCTTGTACTGAGCAGATTGTTCGTCGCCGTGATCACCCTGGTGATCGTCTCCTTCGCCGTCTTCTTCGCGACAACACTGTTGCCTGGAGATACGGCCACGATCCTGCTCGGCCAAGCCGCCACCCCGGAAGCCGTCGAAGGCCTGCGCAAGGCCATGCATCTCGACGAGCCGGCGCTCTTTCGTTTCCTGCGCTGGTTAGTCGGGCTGCTGCAAGGCAACCTCGGCACGTCCTATGCCAACGACATGCCGATCGCCGCTCTCATCGCCGGCCGCTTCGTCAACACGCTGAAACTTGCCGGCGTCACCGCGCTTTTCTCCGTACCGATCGCGCTGACGCTCGGGATCACTGCGGCGATGCTGCGCGGCACCCTTTACGACCGGATCGTCACGGTAATCACCATCGGCGTCATCTCCGTGCCCGAGTTCATGGTCGCGACCTCCGCAGCGCTCATCTTCGCCGTCTATCTGAAATGGCTGCCGGCGCTGTCTTTCGCCAATGAAGTCCACAGTCTGACCGACCTGTTGCGCGTCTATGCCATGCCGGTGATCACCCTCACCTTCGTCGTCTCGGCCCAGATGATCCGCATGACGCGCGCGGCTGTCATCGAGACGCTCAACACACCCTATGTCGAGATGGCATTGCTCAAGGGCGCTTCCCGGCCGCGCATCGTTTTTCGTCATGCACTGCCGAATGCGCTCGGCCCGATCGTCAATGCCGTTGCGCTTTCGCTGTCCTATCTGCTCGGAGGCGTCATCATCGTCGAGACCATTTTCAACTATCCCGGTATCGCCAAACTGATGCTGGATGCCGTCGCCACCCGCGACCTGCCGCTGATCCAGAGCTGTGCGATGATCTTCTGCCTGGGCTACCTGCTCCTGATCACCATCGCCGATATCATCGCCATCCTTTCCAATCCGAGGCTACGATGACCATGACCAGTTCCGAAACCACCTCCGGCCGGCTGTCCGGAACCCGGTTTGGCTATCGCTTCAACATCGTCGGCGCGATTGGCTTCACTGTCATCCTCTTATGGGCGCTCGTCGCGATTTTCGCGCCATGGGTCATCCCCTACCCCGTCGGCGAGATCATCGATCTCGACTATTTCGGCCCGATGAGCCGGGAACTCTGGCTCGGCTCCGATTATCTCGGCCGCGACATGCTCTCAAGGATTCTGATGGGCGCACGCTACACGGTCGGTATCTCGCTGGCGGCGGTGACGATCGCCTGCTTCAGCGGCGTCGTGCTCGGCATGATCGCAGCAGTCGCCGGCGGCTGGCTGGACACGATCCTCAGCCGCTTCCTCGACGCCCTCAACTCCATCCCGAGCAAACTGTTCGGATTGGTGGTCGTCGCGGCCGTCGGCTCCTCGGTCCCGGTGCTGATCATGACGCTGTCTGTCATCTACATCCCCGGCGCCTACCGCTTCGCCCGGGCGCTCGCCGTCAACATCAATGCGATGGATTTCATCACGGTTGCGCGCATCCGCGGCGAAAGCACCCTCTATCTCATTCGCTCGGAAATCCTGCCCAACATCGTCGGGCCGGTGCTTGCCGATCTCGGCATCCGCTTCGTCTTCATCGTTCTGCTGCTCTCCGGACTTTCCTTCCTCGGCCTTGGCGTCCAGCCGCCCTATGCCGATTGGGGTGCGCTCGTGCGCGAGAACATCGGCGGCCTGCCATTCGGTGCGCCGGCGGTGATGTTCCCCTCGCTTGCCATCGCCAGCCTGACGATCAGCGTCAACCTGCTGATCGACAACCTGCCGCAGAAAATCCGCGACCGGAGTGTGTCATGAGCAATTTCATCGAAATCCGTGATCTGAAGGTCGAAGCCACCACCGATTCCGGCCGTCGCGTCGAGATCATCAAGGGTGTCAGCCTCGATGTTGCCGAGGGCGAAATCGTCGCGCTGATCGGCGAGAGCGGCTCGGGCAAGACAACCATCGCCCTGACCCTGATGGGCCATACCCGTGCGGGCTGTCGTATCTCCGGCGGCAGCGTTTCGGTCGGCGGCAAGGACATGGTCACGCTCAGCGAGAAGCAGCGCGCCAAGGTGCGCGGCACCGAAGTCGCCTATGTCCCGCAATCGGCGGCTGCCGCGTTCAACCCGGCCAAATCGATCATGGACCAGGTGATCGAAGTCACGCGTATTCACCAGCTGATGTCGCCGGACGATGCGCGTGCCCGGGCAGTCGAGCTCTTCCGGGCGCTGTCCCTGCCGGAACCCGAGACGATCGGCAGCCGTTATCCGCACCAGGTTTCCGGCGGCCAGCTGCAACGTCTGGCGGCCGCCATGGCGCTGATCGGCGACCCGACCCTCGTCATCTTCGACGAGCCGACGACGGCGCTCGACGTGACGACCCAGATCGAAGTCCTGCGGGCTTTCAAGTCGGTGATGAAGAAGGGTGGTATCGCTGGCGTCTATGTCTCGCACGACCTTGCCGTCGTCGCGCAGATCGCCGACCGCATCGTGGTGTTGAAAGGCGGAGAGACGCAGGAAACCGGCACCACCGACGAAATCCTCAACAATGCCAAGCACCCCTATACCAGGGAGCTGCTCGCAGCCTTCGAACCGAAACCGCGCGGCGCAACTGGCCTCGCCGAACCCGCGACGGCTCCCCTGCTGAGCATCGAAGGTCTTGTCGCGGGCTATGGGCAGCGCCAGGCTGACGGCCTGCCGCTCGTTCGCGCGGTCGAGCATGTGAGCCTGAAGGTGGAAAGAGGCCGCAATCTCGGCATTATCGGCGAATCCGGTTGCGGCAAGTCGACGCTCGCCCGCACAATCGCCGGCATCCTGCCGGCGGCGGTCGGCAAGATCGTCTTCGACGGCACGGAACTGCATCGCAACGCGCGCGAGCGCTCGCGCAATGAGTTGCGCGAGATGCAGATCGTCTTCCAATATGCCGATACCGCACTCAACCCGGCAAAATCGGTCGAGGACATTCTCGACAGGCCTCTGGTCTTTTACCACCGCATGGATCGAAAGGCGCGGAACGCCCGGATCGATCAACTGCTCGACATGGTACGCCTGCCCCGCAACCTGCGCCATCGCCGGCCGGGCGAACTCTCGGGCGGCCAGAAGCAACGTGTCAACTTCGCCCGGGCGCTCGCCGCCGATCCGAAGCTGATCCTCTGCGACGAGATTACCTCGGCGCTCGACACGGTGGTCGCCGCCGCGGTCATCGACCTGCTCAAGGAATTGCAACGCGAACTCGGCCTCTCCTACATCTTCATCAGCCACGACCTCTCGGTGGTGGAGGCGATCTGCGACGAGATCGTCGTGATGTATGGAGGCCGGAAGGTCGAGGAAATCACATCCCTGACGGTGAAGGCGCCGCAACACCCCTATTCGCAACTGCTCTTCTCATCGGTGCCAACGCTCGATCCGGCCTGGCTCGACGGGCTCCAGCAGGATCCGGAACTGGTGCGGGCTTATTGCCGGCATTGAGCGACGATTCTAACGCGAAATTTCTCGGGTCGGATTTGCTTCAAGAAATTAGGCAGCAAACTGCTCTGCCCTCCTCGAAACCAGAGTTGGGCGCTTGCCAGATCAAGCGCCCACCGGGTCAGGTCGTGCTGGAAAGCCTCGACTCCGCGGCAGGAGCCCAGCAAGTGGCAGCGAACATGGCTTTGGAAGGTAAGGCCGAAATTTTGTCGCAAGTCCTTCCAACCGGTA
The DNA here is from genome assembly GCF_013416305.1 of Rhizobium sp. WYCCWR 11128. Classification (NCBI taxonomy): domain Bacteria; kingdom Pseudomonadati; phylum Pseudomonadota; class Alphaproteobacteria; order Hyphomicrobiales; family Rhizobiaceae; genus Rhizobium; species Rhizobium sp. WYCCWR 11128. The sequence goes on along the minus strand of NZ_JACCEZ010000016.1, from coordinate 52,767 downwards.
GAAGCTTAGAGTTATAGGGAGAACAACCTGCGACAGAGAGAGCAGTATCCGCGCAGGACTGATGAGTGACGCAAAAACTGCTCACTTTTGCTGAAATAGCCCTAATGCGGAAACAAGGTGGTTAGCGGCATGTGGGCCTTGATGATCGGCGATTTCAGGACGACGAAGCTGAAATACTTGTCGATGCCGACGTCCATATCGGTAAGGCGCTCCATGATCGTCTGGTATTCGTCGATCCCGGCGGTGACGAATTTCAGCAGATAATCGTAGCCGCCCGAAACCAGATGGCATTCGATCACCTGGTCAACTTTTTCGATCGCCGCCAGGAAGCGAGCGAAATCGATCTGCCGATGGTTCTTCAGGGTGATCTCGGTGAACACAGTCAGCGTCTGCCCAAGTTTGCTGACGTTGATCTGAGCCGAATAACCTTCGATATAGCCCTCCGACTGCAGCTTCTTTACCCGCATCAGGCAGGGGCTCGGCGACAGATTGACCAGTTCGGCGAGTTCCACATTGGTGACGCGGCCATTCTTCTGCAGTTCGTAAAGGATTTTTACGTCGATCCGGTCGAGTTTCATCTCATACGCCCTCACTTGCTGGAGATCGCCAATGACGCAGCAGATTATGCTGCTTGTTCCCGGCACCAACCTTAGCACATGACGTTGGCCTGTCGATCGCGTTGCGAGACAGGCCGAAGCACAAACGGCTGCTGGTATCCTCCCAACACGGAATCTTCTGCTGCCGCCAACCGATCTCCGGCAAAGCCGTGGCGTCGGATCCGCTACACTACCGTTAAAACGGAGACTCTCCCATGCCCGCACCTCTCACTCGCGTCGACACCACGCCGGAACTGCCTTCCACCGCTGATGTCGTGGTTATCGGCGGCGGCATCGTCGGCGTTTTCACGGCCTATTATCTCGCCCGGCGCGGATTGAAGGTGGCCCTGGTCGAGAAGGGTCTGATCGGCGCCGAACAATCGAGCCGCAACTGGGGCTGGTGCCGCCAGCAGAACCGCGACGCCCGCGAATTGCCGATGTCGACGAAGAGCCTCGACCTGTGGGAGCGCTTCGCCACTGAGACCGGGGAGGACACCGGGTTCCGTCGTTGCGGCCTCTTCTATCTGAGCAATAGCGAAGAGGAACTGTCCGCCTGGGCACGCTGGCGCGATTTCGCCCGCTCGGTCGGCGTCACGACACTTATGCTGAGCAGCGCCGAGGCGACCGAACGCGGGCGTGCCACCGGCACCTCATGGAAAGGCGGGGTGTTTTCGCCGACCGACGGCACCGCTGATCCGGCGAGCGCTGCGCCAGCCGTCGCGCGCGCGATCCTGAAACTCGGCGGCACGGTGCATCAGTCCTGTGCGGCCCGCGGTCTCGACGTCGAAGGCGGCAGGCTCTCGGGCGTCGTCACCGAGCATGGCACGATCCGGACAAAGATTGCGGTCCTCGCCGGCGGCGCCTGGGCCTCCTCCTTTTGCCGCCAGCTCGGTATTCGATTTCCGCAAGCCTCGATCCGCTCCTCGATCCTCTCCGTTTCCGCGGGTGCCGACGGCCTGCCGGATGCATTGCATACATCAGCCGTGTCGGTGACGCGACGCCGCGATGGCGGCTACACGCTGGCGATCAGCGGCCGCGGCCGCGTCGATCCGACCCCACAGCAGTTCCGCTTCGCGCCACAGTTCCTGCCGATGTTCGTCCGGCGCTGGCGCAGTCTCGCACCCGGCGGGTTGGAAGGTTTTCGCTCAGGGCATGAATCTCTGGCACGCTGGCGGCTCGACAGGCCGACGCCGATGGAGCGCATGCGCATCCTCGACCCGACGGTAGACGAGGCCACCATTGCCCTCACGCATTCGCGGGCACTCGAACTTCTGCCCGCCTTGAAGAAAACCGACATCAGCGCGACCTGGGCAGGCTATATCGACAGCACGCCCGATGGCGTGCCGGGGATCGGTGAGATCGCCACCCTGCCGGGTTTCATCCTCGCTGCCGGCTTCAGCGGCCACGGCTTCGGCATCGGACCGGGCGCCGGTCATCTGATCGCCGATATCGTCACGGGCGATGAGCCGATCGTCGATCCGAGGCCCTACCATCCCGACCGCTTCGGGGGATCCGCCTGGGGCAAAGTCGCCGATTTTTAGGGCACGGTCGGCCTTTGCGCGACGTTCGACGACGCGGATCGGCACGACTTGGTACCGGCCATAGGAGCCGATGCATCACGCTTCGATTGCCACGATCACGAAAAACCGGCGGTCAAGGGAAGGTGTATCGCTTCGGTTCCTCACCGGCATCATTGGCAATCAAGGCGCGCAATGCTGCCGCCACAGGCGTGCCAGCGACGGCGAGATCGCGTACCGTGCTCATGTGATTGCCGTCTGCGACCTGCGATGCCCGCACGTCAAGCCCTTGGGTGGCAAGAATGTCCCTGAACGCATTTGCCTGGATTTTGAACGGACCAGTTTCCAGTTCGCCGGTCATGATATCGACACGTGTTGCAGGATCGTGCTCCTGATGCATGGGCGTAAACCGTCGCACCTCCTCGTCGCTCAAGGCGATCTCGTCACGCAGGAAAGACGTCTGCAAGGGTTCGAGATCGTATAGCCCGCCGAGCAGGAAAGCAGCAACTACACCCGAAGGCGCTGGCGAGCGATGGAAGAGAAAGGTTGCAAGATGTGCACCGGCGGAGTGGCCGCTGACGGAGAACCGCTTTGACGTGGCGCCAAAACGATCGGCATGCGCCAGCAGGAAAGCCTTGGCCTTCAGGACCTGATCAATCAGGACGTCCATTCTCGCCATGGGCATCAACGAATAATCGACGATGGCTGCGACCGCGCCGGCGCCGGTGATCGTTTCAGCGACGCAGGAATAGTCCTCCTTGGAAAACATCCGCCAATAACCACCATGGATGAACATGTGGATCGGCATGTCCGAGCCGGCGCTGTTTGGCAGGAAGATATCGAGCGTCTCGCCCGGCGCAGTCCCATAGGCGATGTTGGCCTCCATGGCGACAGTGCGCCGCGTTGCAAGGCTGCGAGCGCGGATATCGGCAACGATTTCGTCGAAATCTGCGACATGGTCACGAATGCGAAACGGATCGGCCACAAGTTCCTCCCTCAGAAACTTGTCGCAATGTACTTGGCTTCCATGAACTCCGCGATACCGTGGTGCTGCCCTCCTTCACGCCCAAGGCCGCTCTGTTTCACACCGCCAAAGGGGGCAGCGGGATCGGAGACCAGTCCACGATTAAGCGCGATCATTCCAGCCTCGACCTTGGAGGCGACCCGCATGCCGCGGCCAATGTCGCGGGTATAGATGTAGGCGGCGAGGCCATATTCCGTATCGTTGGCGGCAGCGATCGCCTCCGCCTCGCTCTCGAAACGGTAGAGCGGCGCGACGGGACCGAAAATCTCCTCGCACCCCATGTCGGAGGCCGGGGAAACATCGACGAGCACCGTCGGTGGATAGAAGAAGCCGCGTTCTGCCAATGTTCGTCCGCCGCAGAGCGCGCGCGCGCCGCGCGAAATGGCGTCTGCAACAAGGCGCTCGATCTTCTCCACCGCCTTGCGTGTGATCATCGGACCGCACTCGGTATCCAGATCCACACCCGGACCGACCCTGAGGGCGGCCATGCGTCGGGTAAATTTTTCCGCAAAGGCATCGTGGATACCGGACTGGACATAAATGCGGTTTGCAGCCGTGCAGGCCTCACCCGCATTGCGCATTTTCGCGACCATCAGACCCTCGATCGCCGCGTCGATGTCCGCATCGTCGAAAACGATGAACGGCGCGTTGCCGCCAAGTTCCATGGAGCAGGAGATGACATTTTTCGCCGCTTCCGCCAGAAGCGTGCGGCCGACGCCCGTCGAGCCTGTGAAGGAGAGTTTTCGCACGCGCGGGTCGGTCAGCATGGCGGCGATGACGGGGCCTGGCGTCGATGTTGTCATCACGTTCACGACACCCGGCGGCACGCCAGCCTCCTCGTAGAGAGCCGCAAGCGCATAGGCCGTCAGCGGCGTCTCGCTCGCCGGCTTCAGAATGACGGTGCAGCCTGCGGCAAGGGCCGGCGCGATCTTGCGGGTCGCCATCGCGGCCGGGAAATTCCACGGTGTGATGAGAACGCAGATGCCGATAGGCTGGTAATCGACGACGATGCGGTTTCCACCGGCCGGGGCAGTGCCGAACTCACCAGAGCTGCGCACCGCCTCCTCGGCGTTCCAACGAAAGAACTCCGCCGCATAGGCCACCTCGCCGCGTGCGTCGCGCAACGCCTTGCCGTTCTCGAGCGAAATCAGCCTGGCAAGCGTTTCGGAGCGCTCCACCATAAGTTCGAAGCAGCGGCGCAGAATCTCGGAACGCTTTCTCGGCGGCGTCTCGCGCCAACCTTCCGCGGCGCCTGCGGCAGCCTCCACGGCCACTGCCGCATCCGCAAGGGTCGCATCGGGCACGGAGGCAATGGCCGCCTCGGTCGAGGGGTCTATCACGTCGATCCGCCCCTCGCCAGCCGCAGGCCGCCAGGCGCCGCCTATATAGAGGCCGCGGGAGAACGAGTTGAGCCCGAAGGGATCGTGGTCTGGATGTGAAGAATGCTGGTTGACGTTCATGATGATTTCCAAGTCAGAGGGCGGAAGCGGCCAGGTCGCCGTCATAAGCGGCGCGCACCAGGCCGCGCATGGCGGCCGCATCGAAGGAGCGGGGGTTATTCTTGATCAGCCGGCCGATGCCGAGCGCCTGCTCTGCGGCCCAGTCGATCCGGTCTTCCGGCAGGCCGAGCCCGGCAAGCGTCGGCGAGATGCCGATCGCGGCGAAGAGGCGGCACACCTCGCCAATCGCGGCATTGGCAACCGTTTCGTCGTCCTCCACGCCGGTGGGATCGAGACCGAGCGCCCTGCCGACAACAGCAATTTCCGCTGTAGCGACACGGCGATTATATGTCATCACATAGGGCAGCATGGTCGCAACCCCGAGCCCATGCGGCGTATGGGTCAAGGCACCGACCGGATATTGCACGGCATGGGCCGCAGCGGTACCCGCCGTTCCGAAGGCGCAGCCGGCTGCGAGCGCACCCATCATCACATCGGCGCGCGCATCGATGTCGGAGCCGTCGGTAAAGGCCTTTTCCAAGCTCCGGCTGAGGAGCCGGATGGCATGCAGCGCGAACTGGTCGGAAAGATCGCTCTTGCCGATGAAGACATGCTGCTGCGCGAGTTCAGGATCGCCGGGGCGGCGCATGGCCGTAAAGGCTTCGATGGCATGCGTCAGCGCATCCGCACCAGCAACCGCGGTCAGGCCCGGCGGGCAGGAGAGCGTGAGTTCCGGGTCGCAAATCGCCGCTGCGGCAATGAGATAGGGGCTCGAAATGCCAACCTTCAGCGTACGATCGGGATCGGAAACAACCGCAACCGGCGTCACCTCGGAGCCCGTGCCTGCCGTCGTCGGCACGGCGATGACCGGCAGGACGGGCGCCGGCACCTTGAACTCACCGTAGTAATCGGCGAGCGCGCCGCCATGAGCCAGCAGGAGCGAAGCGCATTTCGCCATGTCGAGACAGCTGCCGCCACCGATGCCGATCACCATATCGGGCTCAAAGCCGCGCGCGGCTTCAACGCAAACCGCGACCGTATCTTGCGGCACGTCCGGCAGCGTCCGGTCATGCACCAGGACGACAATGCCGGCTGCTTCAAGCGCGGCGATCATTTCCGCGAAGACGGGTGTTGCGGCAAAACGCGCATCGGTGCAGACGAGAGCGCGCCGGCCGGTCCTGCTGGCGACGCTCGCGAGCGCATGGCGCTGGCCGACGCCAAACAGGATTTCCCGCGGCAGCCTCAAGGCGGCAAACAGGCTCATAATCTTTGTCCCTCGAAGGCCAGGATGCGGGGGCGCGAAAGCGCGTTGAGGTCTTCCCAGAGGCGCTGGTCGATCTCGAACCCGTTGCGGCTTGCCGCCGCCCGCCGCCGGCGGGCACGATCGCCCGGGACGAGAACCGGTTCGCCGGCGCTGGCGGGTGGTGAACCGCGCACGGCATCGAGATAGGTCGACAGTCGCGCCGGCAGTCCCGGCGCCAGACTGGGCTCGATCAAAATGAAGACGTCGCCCTTGTTGCACGGCGACTGGCTGTCGAGCGTGCCGCGCACTTCCGGCGCTAGCGCCGAGCCGGCAAGAGCTGCCACCAGCAGCTCCAAAGCGATACCGAGGCCGTAGCCCTTCGCGTCGCCGAAGGGCGCAATCGCGCCGGCCTTCGCACGCCCCGGATCGGTCGTCGGGTTACCGGCCGCATCGCGCGCCCATCCCTCGGGAATAGGTCTGCCGGTCGCCGCGTGATGATGGATCCTGCCCATCGGCACGAGGCTGGTGGCCAGGTCGAGCACGAGCGGTTCCTCGGCGGTCGGCACGGCGATGGCGATGGGGTTGGTGCCGAGCATGGCCCGGGTGCCGCCGAAGGGATGGACCAGCGCCTCGCTTGACGAGAGCGCGATGCCGACGAAACCCATTGCAGCGATGGCCTCCACATAATGCGCGAGCATTCCGAGATGGTTGGCATTGCGCACGGCGACAAGGCCGATACCAAGATCCGCAATGTGCGGCGCCAGCCGTTCGATCGCGGCCATGGCGACGACGGGGCCAAATCCCGACGACCCCTCCACCTCCAGCACCGCATCCGCGCGCCAGCGCTGGGTGCCCTTCGTCTGCGGGTCAATGACCCCGCGCTCGATCCGTTCGACCAGCCGCGGAAGCCGGTACAGGCCATGCGAAGGGTGCCCCTTCATCTCCGCCGTCACCAGGACGCGAGCCTGCAGGGCCGCATGGTCACGCGGTGCGCCATGCTCTTCCAGCAGGCGGGTGGCAAGCGCAAGCGCTGCCGCTTCGGATACGCGCATGATTTTTCCTCCCTATATTAAATCGTATAGGATATAGGATTGTCTTGGCCGCAGCATCGTGCTAGCGATTGAACCTGTCAAGAGGCAAGCCAGCAGATGATTTCGACGAGACCGAAGGAACCCTCAACGGGCACAACCCAGATACCGCGCGCCAACAGCCTGGCGGGCGACGTCTACGAGGCAATTTTCAACCAGCTCATGTCGTTGAAGATTGCGCCAGGGACGCGCATCACGGTCGACAACCTGGTCAAGGAGTTCAACGTCTCCCATACGCCGATCCGCGAAGCCCTCGGCCGGCTTGAAGGCGAAGGCCTTGTCGTCAAGCAGCATCTCGTTGGCTATCGTGCCGCGCCCCAGATCACGCGCCACCGCTTCGACGAGCTCTATGAACTGCGTCTACTGTTGGAACCTGCCGGCGCTGCGAAGGCAGCCGAGGCGATGAACGACGAAAAGCTCGCCATTCTCACCGAGGCCGCAGGCGTGATGACACGCAGCGACAACAGGGACGAACGAGCGAACTATTCGGCCTTCGCGCGCCAGGACGCCATCTTTCACGACCGGATCATGGAATTTGCCGGCAACGAGTTGATCCGCGAGATGCTGACATTCCAGCACACGCATTTCCATATCTTCCGCCTGATGTTCCATCGCCGCGTCACCGAGGAGGCGCTCGCCGAGCATCAGACGCTGCTCGATGCCTTTGCGGCGCGCGACCCGGGCGCGGCTGCGAACGCAATGCGCATTCATATCGAACACTCGCGCGACCGGTTGTTGCCGGCATTCGACGAAATCTGAGCAACCTGGCAGGCACGATCGTGCCTGCCCGATCTGACAAGAGGAGGAGAACCCATGCCAGGCAAGAAAATCCTGATGCTCACCGGCGATTTCACCGAGGAGTACGAAATCTTCGTCTATCAGCAGGCGATGGAGGCGGTCGGCCACACGGTGCACATCGTGTGCCCGGACAAGAAGGCCGGCGACATCCTCAGGACGTCGCTGCACGATTTCGAGGGAGACCAGACCTACACCGAAAAACTCGGGCACAACGTCACCATCAACAAGACGTTTTCCGAGGCCGAGAACCAGCTCGACCAGTATCATGCCGTCTACTGCGCCGGCGGGCGTGGACCGGAATACATCCGCACCGACAAGCGGGTGCAGGCAATGGTGCGTCATTTCCACGAGCAGAAGAAGCCGATCTTCACTATCTGCCACGGGGTCCAGATCCTGATCGCGGTCGACGGTGTCGTTCGCGGCAAGAAGGTGGGTGCACTTGGGGCCTGCGAACCGGAGGTCACCCTGGCGGGCGGAACCTATATCGACCTCTCGCCAACCGAAGCCTATGTCGACGGCACGATGGTTTCGGCCAAGGGCTGGACGGCGCTCGCCGCCTTTATCCGCGAATGCCTGAAGGTGCTGGGGACGGAGATCCACCACACCTGAGACGACGGTACCAAATAGCAGAAGGCCTAGCAGGTGACATCTGCCAGGCCTTCTTTGCGGTTTGGCCTGCAATCACGCTCCACCGCGGTTCCAGCCGCGGCCACGGTCGCCGAACATTTCATAGCCGCCATCGGTGATGGCAAGCGTATCCTCCAGCTTGATGAATCCGCGCTTTGGGTGAAGCATCGTCGTCTCGACCGAGATCACGCTCCCGACTTCCAGCGGTTTGTCGGCATCGATGCCATCATAGGTGACGGGGTGGTTCGTCATGAGGAATGGCGCTTCGTGGGTGATGAGGCCCATTCCATGGCAGAAGAAGTCGGTGAAGGCTGCCGACGGCGAGGCCTTGAGCTCGGCTTCTGCTGCCTCGATCATCTGACTGCCCGCAGCCCCTGCTCTGACCTTGGCGAAGGCCGCTTGCTGGATGCATTCGACTTCGGCCAGAAGGTCCTCCAGCTCCGCATCCGGCTCGCCGAGCACACCCATGCGGCAGAGGTCACCGATATATCCGTGATAGTTGCCGCCAGAATCGATCGACAGGATCTCGCCGTCGACCCAGGCCTGCGGCGAGCCCGCGCGGTTGTGGCTGGAGCCAAGCGTCAGCAGGCAATATTCGAAGTGCAGGCCGCGGTTCGTTTCCTCCCGGCGCAGCTGCTCGATGATCTCCATCTTCGTCGAGCCGGCGCGGGCCGCCGCGACTGTCGCCAGCATAGAGTCGGTAATCAGTTCGGAGGCGCGTCTCAGCTTTGCCAGTTCATCCGGCGTCTTGACCGCCCTTAGCCGCTCCAACACATGCGTGGCATCGACAAATCGAGCGCCATCCAGCCGAGAGGCAAGCAGGTCGCGGGCGTCGGATGGCAGGAAGGCTGGCTCGATGCCGATGCGCCCACCGGCCTTGCCGATTTTCTTCAGGTGCTCGACGGCAAGCCCGGCGGCATCCTGCGTGCCCCAGGTTGCCGTATGCACGGCGGGTGTCCAGAATGGATTGTTCTGGTGCTCTGCGCCCTCCATGCGGTTCCCCACATAGGCGGCGTGATCAGGCGCTCCTTTCTCATAAATCACCATCGGCAGGTACCGGCTATGCCCGATCGCATCCATGGCGGCGAAGAAGATGAACTTATAGCCGCCCATGAGATATTGCGTGTTGTGTTTGGAGGTGGCGACGATGACGTCGATACCGGCTTCCTCCATGAGACGGTCGAGCTTGGCCGTATCGAACGGCGTCACGGCGGCCTGCCTTGTTTGCCCTGCATTGTCGTTCATTGTCTTTCCTCCCAGAAAATGGATGCCCCGCCTCAGGAGCCCGGCTGCAGCAGGCGGAAGTCCGGCAAATCGCGAAGCGCAAGCTCCGGCCCCGCCGGTGAGTAGACCACGAAGAGGAGCATCGGCCCGCCGCCAGTGTTCTTCGTCGAATGAAAGCGGCTTTCCGGAACATAAATCGTGCAGCCGCTGGCGACCTTCCGCGTGATAGGATTACCCGTCTCGTCCTCGACCATCTGCTCGCCCTCGCCAGAAATCACAAAGATGATTTCCTCCGCGCCGGGATGATTGTGGCGGGAATGGCCCTCGCCGCTCGGCAGTTCGACGACACCGCCGGAAAACCGGCTGGCGCCGTTGACCTCGGGCGCCACAGTCAGCGACAGCTTGCCCCAGTCGAAGCCGAAGGCGCTCACGTCCTTAGGATAGATGAAGTACTTGTCCTTTACCATGAAACTGCCTCCTCCACATCCTTCCTCAGACGACCGCGCCGATGGCGAGCGCCTTGAAATCTTCGGTCTGCTTGCGAATTGCCGCCTCTGCCGGCAGGCGCTCCATCGAGCTTGCGCCATAAAAGCCGTGGCAGCCAGGGCAACGCTCGAGAACATAGCGCGCATCCTCCGGCATGGAGATCGGGCCGCCATGGCAGAGCACGATGACATCGTCGCGCACGGAACGTGCCGCCTTGATGATCGCGGTGATCTCATCGACGCAGTCATCGAGGGACTTGCCGGATGTGGCGCCGATCGTGCCGCCAGTCGTCACTCCCATATGCGCCACGACGATGTCGGCGCCGGCGGCCGTCATGGCGATCGCCTCGCTCTCGTTGAAAACATAAGGCGTCGTCAGCAGCTCGAGCCCGTGGGCGGTGGCGATCATCTCGACCTCCAGATTGTAGCTCATACCTGTCTCCTCGAAACTCTGCCGCATCCGGCCGTCGAAGAGGCCGATTGTGGGGAAGTTCTGTACGCCGGAAAAGCCCATTGCCTTGAGGTCGGCAAGGAAGCGCGGCATCAGCACGAAGGGGTCCGTGCCATTGACGCCGGCGAGTACCGGCGTCTTTTTCACGACCGGCAACACTTCGAGCGCCATATCCTTCACAATCTCGTTGGCATTGCCATAGGCGAGCAGTCCGGCCGCCGAACCGCGCCCCGCCATCCGGTAGCGCCCGGAATTGTAGATAATGATGAGGTCGATGCCGCCTGCTTCCTCGGCCTTGGCGGAGATGCCGGTGCCGGCGCCGCCCCCGACGATCGGCACGCCGGCTGCGATCATGCCGTGAAATTTTTCGAGGATGGTGTTGCGCGGTATGACTGGCATCGATTTGTCTCTCAGGGGTTGGCGATGTCACGATAGGCCGCGACGGCGGCCTCGGCGAAATCTGGGTCGTTGATATGGAGCGGCAGGCGAATAATACGTCGCGACGCCGTCGGCTTCACCGTCGCCTCGAGAGCGGCGAAAAGGGCGGCGTCGGCTTGCGGATCGAAGAACGGACCGCCTTCGATGTCGAGGGCCGAAACGCCCTTTTCGGGAATGAGGAAGCGTACGGGGCCGTGGCAGAGATTGAGCTTGTCGCCGATCCAGCGGCCAATCTGCGCACATTCGGCCAGTGTCGTGCGCATCAAGGTGACGTTCGGGTTGTGCCGGTAAAACAGCCGGCCGGCATAACGCTCCGGAACGGTCTCCGGCGCCCAGAAGTTCACCATGTCGAGCGCACCAACCGAACCGACATAGGGCAAGCCTTTGCGAGCAATGGCGCCGAAACGGTCCGAGGTGGCGGGCAAGACGCCGCCGAACAGCAGGTCGCAGACCTCGGTCGTCGTGATGTCGAGCACGCCAGAGATGAGCTCGCTGTCGGCAAGCTTCTCCATCGCCCGCCCGCCCGTGCCTGTGGCGTGGAAGACCAGGCAATCATAGTCCGCTCGGAGGCGCTCGACCATGGCGGATACGGCAGGTGTGGTAACGCCGAACATGGTAAGCCCGAGGGCCGGTTTGGATGCAGTCACCTCAGCCGGGCGGTGGGCCATGGCGGTGATCGCCTGAGCGGCGTTGTGAAGGATGACGCGGCTCAGCCGGTTCAGGCCCGCCATGTCCGTGACCGAAGGCATCATCACGATGTCTGAAACATCGACAAAGGGAGCCACATCGCCGGATGCGAGCGTCGAGACCATGATCTTTGGCAGACCGAGCGGCAATTGGCGCATGCCTGCGGTAATGATCGAAGTGCCTCCGCCTCCACCGATACCGATGACGCCGGCGATGTCCTGGCGCTCCACAAGGAAGCGCGCGAAAGCAATGCCCATCGCCTCGACCGCCCTTCCGCGGTCCCCGCTGGCAAGAACGGCTCCAGCCCCGTCCGGATGGCACGCCGCCACTGCGTCGGCCTTCACATCGACGGCGGTCGCAGGCTCGCCTATGCCGACGTCAACGCGGACAACACCGCCGCCCACCGCTTCGATGCAAGCGGCAAGATACGCAAGCTCCTCGCCCTTCGTGTCGGCCGTGCCGACCACGTAGATCTGCTTCATTTCCCCTCCGCGACCGGGTGGATTTCCTCCCGGCATATCTCACGTTGGGACAAAGCGACGGGCCCTTGCAAATTTGTGAGACGTGCGTATCATAAAGACATGGATGTCTCACGTCAACAGAACGAAACAGCCAGGACCGAGCGAGGCCCGCGTGCCCGAACGCGAAAACTGATGCTCGAAACGGCAACGCGGATCATGCAGTCCGGTATCACTCCGTCGGTAAGTGAAGTCGCCGAGGCTGCCGAAGTCTCGCGCGCGACGGCCTACCGTTACTTTCCGAGCCAGGCCGCGCTCGTGCATGCCGTGGTGGATGAGGCTCTGGGGCCGATCCTCGGCTGGTCGTCGGACAGTCCGGATGCGCGCACCCGCGTTGCCGACCTCTTGGCGACCGCAATGCCGCGCATCGACGAGTTCGAGGCCACCTTCAAGGCGGCGCTGAAACTTTCACTGGACCAGTGGGCGCAGCGTCAGGCGGGCACGCTCGGCAACGAGCCGCTGTTCAAGCGCGGCCACCGGGTCGACCTGCTGAAGAGCGTGACGGCCCCGCTGCAGGGCACCGTGCCGCCCGAGTCCCGGGAACGCCTTGCGCAGGCGCTTTCGCTTGTCTTCGGCGTCGAGGTGCTGATCGTATTGAAGGATATCTGGGGCCTGACCTCGGAAAGCGCGCAGTCTGTTGCCGAGTGGGCGGCCAAGGCGCTTGTTGATACCGCGTTACGGCAGGCGGAGAGCGAGTCATGACGTGGCGCGCCCAGACTTGGCACACCAACTGGTTAGACCAGTGCCAGTAATATATTCTTGTATTGTGGTCTGGATCGCCGATGATGAATGTGAGACGAACCGACAAAATGGCATCGACAGGCCTGCAAATGCGGGGGAAAGACGTCGAAAGACGGAAGACGAGCCTTTGACGAAAGCTCTCCGAGGTTGCGCTTGACGATAATGGCATTTGGTAATACCAGATCAAGGTAACGACATTCAGGCTTGAGATCTGAAACGAGCTAGGGGTCGAGGAGGACCCCCAGCACGAACACCACCCAGGGGGATCGGGAAGCCGGATCGGGAGGCCCGCGATGAAGCGGGAAGCGTGCATAAATGGGAGGAAACGTTATGCGCAAAACTATGACCGGTCTGTTGGCCGGTGTCGGATTGATGTGGGCCTGCGGAACGTCCGCGCAAGCCCAGGAACTGACGATCTTCTGGGCCGAGTGGGACCCGGCAAACTACCTTCAGGAACTCGCAAACGAATACGAGGCTCAAACCGGCGTCAAAGTCACGGTCGAGACCACACCATGGGCTGACTTCCAGACCAAGGCCTTCACCGAGTTCAACGCCAAGGGTTCAGCCTATGACATGGTCGTCGGCGACAGCCAGTGGATCGGGGCAGCGTCAGAAGCCGGACATTACGTGGATCTGACCGAATTCTTCACCAAGCACAATCTGACCCAGGTGATGGCTCCGGCAACGGTGAAATACTACGCCGAATATCCGTCGAACTCGAAAAAGTACTGGTCAGTTCCGGCCGAAGGCGACGCCGTCGGCTGGTCCTACCGCAAGGACTGGTTCGAAGATCCCAAGGAGATGGAGGCGTTCAAGGCCAAATACGGCTACGACCTCGCCCCGCCGAAGACATGGGCCGAGATGCGTGACATCGCCGAGTTCTTCCACCGTCCGGACCAGAAGCGCTACGGAATCGCCATCTATACCGACAACTCCTATGACGGTCTCGTCATGGGTGTCGAGAACGCGATCTTCTCGTTTGGAGGCGAACTCGGCGACTACCAGAGCTACAAGGTTGACGGCATCATCAATTCCGAGAAGAACGTCAAGGCGCTCGAGCTGTATCGCGAGCTCTACGGCTTTACGCCTCCGGGCTGGGCCAAGTCCTTCTTCGTCGAGAACAACCAGGCGATCACCGAGAACCTGGCGGCGATGAGCATGAACTACTTCGCCTTCTTCCCGGCCCTGGTGAACGAGGCGTCCAACCCGAACGCCAAGGTTACCGGCTTCTTTGCCAATCCGGCAGGCCCGAACGGCGAGCAATTCGCAGCGCTCGGCGGCCAAGGCATATCGGTCATCTCCTACTCAAAGAACCAGGAAGAGGCGATGAAATTCCTCGAATGGTTCATCAAGGACGAGACCCAGAAGCGCTGGGCCGAACTCGGCGGCTACACGGCAAGCGCCAAGGTGCTTGAATCGCCGGAGTTTCAGAACGCGACACCCTATAACAAGGCCTTCTACGAGACGATGTTCAAGGTGAAGGACTTCTGGGCAACGCCTGAATATGCCGAACTGCTGATCCAGATGAACCAGCGCATTTATCCCTTCGTCACCGCCGGCCAAGGCACGGCGAAGGAAGTGCTCGATTCTCTGGCAGCGGACTGGAACGCTACGTTCGCGAAATACGGACGCAACAAGTAGCAAGCGCGCTCAGCGGAGGGGCCACGGCCCCTCCCATTTCATCTGCATCTCCGCGTCGAAGGGCGCGGTTCGAGAGGGCGCGGCGCCCGGCATCAACTTCGCGCATCGTGATGCCGTTCCGGCATCCGGTGCCAAACTCTCGGAGGAGGAGAGGATTGGCCACCGCAGTCATGACATCGCTGGACACGAAATCGCGTGCCGCATCTCGCGGTATGAGCGACATCCGGATTCGCAATCTCTTCATCATTCCGACGATCCTGTTCCTGATCGTCTTCAACATCTTTCCGCTGATCTATTCGCTCGGCTATTCCTTCACCGACTTTCGCGCCTCGTCGAACGCGCCGGCCAACTTCGTCGGCCTGCAGAACTACCGCGAGTTGCTGAACGATCCTTTCATCTGGTCGAATTTCGCCATCACCGCGAAATATGTGATCGTCTCTGTGACGGGGCAGGTGATCGTCGGCTTCGGCACCGCGATGCTGCTCAACCGCGATATCCCGCTGAAGGGTCTTCTGACGACGCTGCTGCTGCTGCCGATGATGCTCTCGATGGCAGTGGTCGGCCTCTTCTGGAAGCTGCTCTACGACCCGTCCTTCGGCATCATCAACTACGCACTCGGCCTCGGCTCCTTCGAGTGGCTGTCGAATCCGGACATGGCGCTCTATGCAGTCGCAATCACGGACATCTGGATGTGGTCGCCCTTCGTGATGCTGCTGTCGCTTGCCGGTCTTTCGGCCGTGCCGAAGCATCTCTACGAGGCAGCGGCGATCGACCGGGCGGGGCCGTTCTATACCTTCTTCCGCATCACGCTGCCGCTCGTGGCGCCGATCCTCATGATCGCAATCATCTTCCGTACGATGGAAGCCTTCAAGACCTTCGACCTCGCCTACATCCTGACCAGCCAACCGACGACCGAGGTGATCTCCATCCGGCTCTACAAGATGGCCTTCCAGGAATGGCAGACGGGGCGCTCCTGCGCACTCGCCTACATCGTGCTCATCATGGTCCTCGCCATCACCAACATCTACGTCAAGTACCTCAACAAAGTGAAGGAGCGCTGAGATGGCCGCCGTCCAAACCCGCTCCGAACGCGCCCTGAACCGGGTGGCGATCGCCGCCGTACTGGTCATCACGCTGATCTTCCTGGCGCCGATCTACTGGATCACCTCGACGGCCTTCAAGCCGCGCAACCTCGCCACCACCATTCCGCCGACGGTGCTCTTCGAGCCGGAACTCTCGCCCTTCGTGAAGCTCTTCACCAAGCGCTCGCAATTGCGCGGGGCGCCGACCCCTGAAGAATATGCCGCCGCCCCCTGGTGGGAGCGGATGGTGTTCGACGGCGGCGAGAAGATCGTCCGCTCCGGCCGCGGCGAGGTGCAGCCCTCCGGCTATCCGAACCGCTTCATGAACTCGCTGATCGTCGCCATCACGTCCACGGTACTGGCCGTCGGCATGGGAACCTTCACTGCCTACGGCTTCTCGCGCTTCAAGGTGAAGGGGGAGGCAGACCTTCTCTTCTTCATCCTGTCGACGCGCATGCTGCCGCCCGTCGTCGTCGCGATCCCGATGTTCCTCATGTACCGTGTCGTCGGCCTCAACGACACGCATTGGGGCCTCATCATACTCTACACCGCCTTCAACCTTTCCTTCTCGGTCTGGCTGATGAAGGGCTTCATCGACGAGATCCCGAAGGAGTACGAGGAGGCCGCTCTCGTCGACGGCTACACGCGGATGGAGGCCTTTTTCAAGATCGTCATCCCGGAAGCGGCGACCGGAATCGCCGCGACCGCGGTCTTCTGCTTCATCACGGCCTGGAACGAATATGCATTTGCGCTGATCATGACGAACCGGCGCGCGCAAACGGCTCCACCCTTCATTCCGAGCCAGGTCGGCTCGGGCCTGCCGGATTGGACGGTCATTGCGGCCGGCACGTTCCTGTTCCTGCTACCGGTCGCCATCTTCACCTTCCTGCTCAGGAACCATCTCCTGCGCGGCATGAGCTTCGGAGCGATCCGCAAATGACCTTCCGCGCCTTGAACCAGAGATTTCTCGAACCCGCTTCGCAGTATCTGATGATCCTCGGCATTATCGCGCTCTGCCAGCCCTGGAACCTATTTCTGCATCGCTACGGCATGACGATGACGCTCGTCGGACTGATCGCCTTCATGGTGACGACCAAAATCCCGCGGGACGCGCAACCAGACGAAGGCAGCCATTCATGACGCAGATCGAACTTCGCGGGATCCAGAAATATTTCGGTGCCGTCCAGGTCATCAAAGACCTTAATCTCGCCATCGCCGACAATGAATTCATCGTGCTGCTTGGACAATCGGGCTGCGGAAAGACGACGACATTGCGCGCCGTCGCCGGGCTCGAGACGATCGACGAAGGCGACATTCTGATCGACGGGCAGCCGGTGCAGCATATCAAGGCATCCGGCAGGGACATCGCCATGGTGTTCCAATCCTTCTCGCTCTATCCGCACATGACGGTCTACGAGAACATCGCCTTCCCGCTCCGCGCTACCCGGATGAGCCGTGCCGATGTCGATGCGTCGGTCCGCGAGATCGCCGGTGTGCTGCGCATCACCGGTCTGCTGGCCCGCAAGCCTTCGGCGCTGTCCGGCGGCGACATGCAGCGTGTCGCAATCGGCCGCGCGCTGGTGCGACGGCCAAAGGCCATGCTGATGGACGAGCCGATCGGTGCGCTCGACGCGAAGCTGCGCGAGGAGATGCGGGCGGAAATCAAGCGTTTGCATATCAAGCAGGGTTCAACCACCATCTACGTGACGCATGACCAGGTGGAGGCCATGTCGGTCGCCGACCGCATCGTCATCATGCACGAGGGCATCCTTCAGCAGATCGGCACGCCGGAAGAGGTTTACGCGCAACCCGCCAACACGTTCGTCGCCCAGTTCGTCGGAAGCCCCGTCATGAACATGGCGCCGGCGACCGTCAGCGAAACGGGCGGCCATACCAGCGTGCAGGTCGGCGACGGGACGACGGGCTTCGAGTTCCCCGCCGTACTGGCCAACCGCCTCTCTGACGCAAGGGCCGAGAACGGCAAGCTGACACTCGGGGTACGCCCTGAGGGCGTGCTCGTTTCACGGGAGGCCCGCGAGGGCTTCATGCCGGTCGAAGCGCATATCATCGAGCCTCTCGGCTCGCACGACATCGTGGACCTGAAGGTCGGTCACCAGATGATCAGGGCACGCACCAAGAGCGGTTTCGTGCCTGGTCCCGGCGAAGCCGTCTGGGCACGCATCGACCCCGCCCAGGCACATTTCTTCAACACCGCGACCGGCTCGTCGCTGGGGATCAGACTCTGATGGCGCATATCGAACTCAAGGGCATCACCAAAACCTTCGGCAGCCACACGGCGCTGAAAAACCTGAACATCGACATTGCTGACGGCGAGTTCTTCGTGCTGCTCGGGCAGACCGGCGCCGGCAAGACGACGACGCTGCGCCTGATCGCCGGTCTCGAGAAGCCGACCGCAGGCCAGATCTTCATCGACGGGCAGGACGTTGCCGACTGGGGTGCCGCCGAGCGCGACGTGGCCCTGGTGCTCCAGCAATACTCGCTTTACCCGCGCTATACGGTGCGGGAGAACCTGGAATTTCCGTTGAAATCCCGTATCCGTCGCGTTGAACCCGGGGAAATCAAGGAGCGCGTCGACCGCGTTGCGAAAACCCTGCGCATCGAGCATCTGCTCGACCGCAAGACGGACCGGCTGTCGGGAGGCGAGATGCAGCGCGTATCGATCGGCCGGGCCATCGTGCGCAAGCCGCGGGTCTTCTTGATGGACGAACCGCTTTCGGCGCTCGACGCGAAGCTTCGCGAAGCACTTCGCACCGAGCTGAAAAACCTGCAGATGAACCTCGGCGCGACCTTCCTCTTCGTCACTCACGACCAGATAGAGGCCATGTCGATGGGCGACAAAATCGGCGTCCTGAACAATGGTCAACTGGTGCAGACGGGTACGCCGCAGGAGATCTACGGAAACCCGGTCAACACCTTCGTCGCGCGCGCGGTCGGTTCGCCGCCGATGAACCTGATTGCCGGCACGCTTGCCGGCGGCGAGGCAGTGGCGAGCGAGGGCTATCGGCTGCCCCTCGGCAACGGACACGGGATCGCGACAGACGGTCGTCCGCTCACCTTCGGCATCCGTCCCGAGGACATTTTTCTCGACAGCGGCGCGCCCGGCGAAGCACGGGTCCACGACGTGGAAAATCACGGTGTCGAAAAGATCGTGACGCTGCGCACCGGCGAGAAGTTCATCCACGCGACCGTGCCGACACAGACGGCGCTTCGGATCGAGGATGAGGTTCGCTTTTCGTGGAATCCGGAAAAGGTCGTGCTGTTTGATGCCGGAAGCGGTGTAAGCCTGCGGCACGCGGGCTGACCTGATCGGTCCGAAGGATGCCAGCGGTCTCGGCGGCACGGCAGGGGCAGCCAGCGTTTCGAATTGTCGCGACGAGGCGCTATGCGGGAAAGCGCCGGCGGTAGTGTTCTACCACTTCGGGATTGCGCAAATTAACGGGCAAGTCGCCCTTGATGACGCGCAGGGCTTCGCTCGCCGCGCCTGTTCCCATGCGCATCATGCTCTCTTCCGTCAGACCAGCGAGATGGGGCGTGACGATGACGTTGTCAAAGCCGAGATAGGGATGGTCGAGCGGCAGCGGCTGCGTTGCGAAGACGTCGAGCGCGGCTCCGCCGATACGACCATCGCGCAGCGCCTCGATCAACGCCGCATCATCGATCACGGGGCCGCGCGAGACGTTGACCAGAATGGCCGCGGGCTTCATGCGCCCGATGCGACCGCCATTGAGCAAGCCGGTCGTCTCCGGCGTCAGCGGGCAGCAGAGCACCACGATGTCAGCCGTCGCCACAAGCTCATCGATCGTGACGAAACGCGCGCCGTCCGGCACGCTTTCCGGCGACCGGCTCGTGGCGACCACCTCCAGTCCGAAACCGAACTTCGCGATCTTGAAGATCGCCTTGCCGACATTGCCCATTCCAACGATGCCCATGGTGCGGCCGGCGAGGTCGACGGCCGCGTCCGATTGGGCGCGGCCCGCCACCCAGCCGTTCTGACGCAGGTCGCGGTCCATCAGGCGGAAGCGCCGAAGCAGGGCCAGCGTCACGAGAAAGACGTGCTCGGCGACAGTCGAGGCATTGGCGCCCGGGACGTTGGCGACAAGTACGCCGGCCCGGGTCGCCGCATCCATCGGCACCATGTCGAGCCCGGCACCATGGCGGATCGCCGCGCGAAGCGCCGGCGCATCTTCGAAGAAGGCCGGCGGGATCGGCGCGCGTATGACGACGATACCCGCGCCGCGGCCTTCTCGCAGCAACGTTTCGGGATCGGGCGCGGAAGCGACGCGCAGATCACCCGCAGCCTCAAGCATGGTCTTGGCCGCGGGGTGCAGGGGATGTGTGGAAAAGATGAAGCTCATCGGCCCTCCCGCCGGTTGCGCCTATCCGGCTGTCGTCGCTGGACCGCCGATGAGACCCTTCCAATAGCTTTCCGCGCCTTGAAGATGCGCGCTCATCAGCGCCTGGGCCAGATTGCCGTCTCGGGCAAGCAGCGCCTCATAGATGCGGATATGTTCCTCATGCGAGCGCCGGCTGCGGGCGGCGTCGGCAAAATAGATCGGCAGGCGGTGCTCGCCCATGACGTAGTAGACGCTGCACACCCGATGGAAGACGCTGTTCTTGGTGGCTCGGACGATCTCCAAATGGAAGTCCCGATCCTCGCGCGCCAGCCCCTCGCCGGCGGCAAGCTTCGCCTCGGACGCAGCGAGGATATCGCGCAATTGCTGGTAATTCTCCTCCGTCGCCCGATCGCATGCGAGTTCCGCGGCCTTGATCTCATGGATCTTGCGAAGCTCCACGGTCTCGTAGATCAGGATAGGATCAAGCGGCACGCCGGCGCGGGCAAAAAGTGCCATTGCCTCCACGCTCGCCTCCGTGGTCGTCAGGTAGATGCCCGACTTGGCCCGGCGTTCGACGATGCGCATTGCCTCCAGAATGGCCAGTGCCTCGCGAACCTGGCCCCGGCTGACGCCGAAATGCTCCGCAAGCTCTCGCTCCGATGGCGTGCGGCCGTTGCCGCTCGAGTTCGAGAAAAGATGTGCCGCGAGATCGGAGAGGAGGGAATTTTCTTTCATCGTCACTGTCTTTGCGCGTGAGTCTCCAGGACCCGCTGATTGATCGTGAAGCCCAGGCCAGGCCTGTCCGGGATCTCTACCATACCGTCCTTCACCGACACAGTGTCCTCGACAAGATCATGGATCATCGGATTGGCGCCGAGCGAATATTCGATGACGAAGCTTGCCGGGGAAGCCGCGCACAAATGCAGGCCGGAGAAGAAGCAGGGCGCGCCGGCCCAAAGATGCGGCGCGAAACGGAGGTTGAAGGCGCTGGCGAGCGAACTGATGCGCATCGCCTCCGTAATGCCGCCGCAGAAGGCGGGATCCGGCTGGAATATGTCGGCGGCCCGAAGCATGGCAAGATCTCGGAAGGCAAAACGCGTCGACTCGCTCTCGCCCGCAGCGATCGGCACGTTCCCAGCCGCGCGCACCTCCGCCATGCCCGGCTTGTCATCGGCTATCACCGGCTCCTCGAACCAGGCGAGGTCGCAATCGGCGACCATCTGGATGAAGCGCTTTGCCTCCGCAACGGTATAGGTGCCGTGCGCATCGACCATCAGGTCGACGTCGGGGCCGATCGCCTTGCGAGCCGCCCGTACGCGCGATGCCGAGACATGCAGCGCACGATCCATCGCACCGACGCGCATCTTGACTGACTTGAAACCACCGGCCGCGATATAGGACCGGAGCTGTTCGCCGATCCGGTCCACGCTCTCCCAACCGCCCGAGGCATAGGCGGGCAACCTGTCCGCCTTGCGCCCACCCAGCAGCTTCCAGACTGGGACGCCGAGCGACTTGCCGAGAATGTCCCAGAGCGCTATGTCGACCGCGCTGATCGCCGCGACGGAAAGACCGCGCCGCGCGATCTCGGGCATGGCGTGACCCGAACTCGCCGCCGTCTCGTGGCGTACACCGTTATAGAGCATCTCCCAAATGGTGGAGATGTCGGCAGGATCGCGGTCGATGAGCTTCGGCCCCACCTCGTGATTGAGCATGTGTACCAGCGTGCCATAGGTGCCCGAACTGCCCGCGGCATTCTTGCCCTCTCCCCAGCCCACGATGCCGTCGTCCGTTTCGATCCGCAGGATCGCACTATCGAAGCTCGTCAGTCGGCCGAAGTCGCTGCGGTGCTGACGGCTCGCCTCGATGGGAATTTTGATCCACCAGGCCTCTACGGTCTTAATGCGCATGTCTCGGATCCCCTGCCCCTCACGGCCCGCGAGCCACAGGGCATATGTCTTTCCGTTCGTTACCTGATCAGCGGCAGGATCGTCTCGGCAGTGATCCGCATCTGATCGTCGTAGAACTTCTCAGTGAGAACGCTCGAGCCGTGGTCCTGGATAAATTTCAGTTGCTCCGGGGGAATATCGACGGGGTTACGCTCGACCATGTCCGGATATTTTGAGGCCGGCGTGCGGTCGACCGGAGCAACGAATTCGTTGGTGACGGCGCCGTCGTACCCGATCTCCTTCAGCGTGCCGATGATCTTCGGCCAGTCGAGCTGGCCGAGGCCGGCGGCAAAACGATTGTTATCGGCGACGTGGAAATCGAACAGGCGCTTTCCAGCGAGCCGGATCGCTTCATACATGTCTTCCTCCTCGATGTTCAGGTGGAAGGCATCAAGGCAAACCCCGCATTCGGGGCTGACGGCATCGGCGAGCGCCAGCGCTTGGGCGGCACGGTTGAAGAAATAGGTCTCGAAACGGTTGAGCGGCTCTACGGCAATGCGCACGCCCCTCTTCTGGGCATGGGCAAAACACTCCTTGGTAGCGTCCACCACCCATGTCCACTCTTCCTCCTCGGTGCCATCCGGCACCACCTTGCCGACGGTCGCCGGCACGAGGGTGACGATCTCGCCATCGAGTTCGCTGACCATGGTGATGACGCTCTTGACATAGTCCACTGACCTGGCGCGCTGGCCTTCATCCCTGGCGGCAAGATTGCGCTCGCCGAGCGTCAGCGTGACGGCACCCCAGCAGCGGATGCCGTGCTCTTTCAGCAGCGCGCGCGTCTCGTTGACGTCGTATTGTGCCGGCTCGCCGGATATCTCGATGCTTTCGTAGCCATATTTCTTGATGCGCTTCAGCGTGACGGCGAGCGGTTCGGCCCGCATCCAGTTATGTGTCGAAAGATGCATGAGGTCCTCCTAGACTGTTGCGGCCCGCTCGACCGCCAATTGGTCGGCAAGATGTCACCTTATCCTTGGCCAGCCTCGCGACTTCCGGCAATCTGGTTTGGCCAATTCTTGTTATTTAGAAGCTCTAACGTAATTCTTCACCCTCTGCAAGACCGGCCAAAACGTCGATATTTCTTTTGCAGATCGATATTTAATGCTGAATTTGCTGCTAAGGTGCGAATCCAACACCTCAAGCGCGCCATGAACTGGCTTGACCAGATTCCAAGATTTGGTATGACCAGATCTGGAAAGTGATAGGCGGTTGAAACCGCCGCGCAGTGGCCGCAGGGCCAAGGGGAGGGGAGATGAAGATCGGCATGTGCATGTTCCTCTGGACGACAAGTGTCGGCCGGAAACACGAGGCACTGTTACGCGATATCAAGGACACGGGGTTTGACGGAGTCGAGATTCCGATCTTTTCCGGCACACCCGATGACTACCGGCGGCTGGGGGCTCTGCTCGACCGGATCGGCCTGGAACGGACCGCCGTTTCCGCCATGGGCGACCCGCAGATGAACCTGATCGCCGCCGACGCCGCGACCCGCAGGCGCGGCATCGACTACGTGAAATGGGCGATCGACTGCAGCGAGGCGCTGGGCGCGACGATGCTGAGCGGGCCGCTGCATTCGACACTCGGCAAATTCTCCGGGAGTGGCCCGAGCGCGGCGGAACTGAAGCGCTCGGTTTCCTCGCAACGCGCGATCGGCGATCATGCAGCAAAGCACGGCATCACGATCGGGCTTGAGGCGCTGAACCGCTTCGAATGCTACCTGTTCAACACGATGGACGATCTCGCGGCCCATATCGACGCGGTGGGACATCCGCATATCCGCGCCATGTACGACACGTTCCACAGCAATATCGAAGAGACAGATCCCATCGGCGCGTTCACGCGAAACAGTGACCGCATCGTGCATGTCCACATTTCGGAGAACGACCGCGGCGTACCCGGGCGCGGCAACATTCCCTGGGCGGAGACGTTCGAGGCGCTACGCGCGAGCGGCTACGACGGGTGGCTGACAATCGAGGCCTTCGGTCGGGCGCTCAAGGAGCTCGCCGCCGCGACAAAGGTCTGGCGCGACTTTTCCGAGACACCGGAATCGGTCTATCGCGAAGGCTACCGCCATATCCGCGATGGATGGCACGCGGCGGCATGACCACCAGCCGACTTGCCTGATTTTGATCCGGACAGGGCTACACCGCACCGGAGACCGCGGCCGCGGCCGAGCTGCCGGGGGAATGCGGACGCTTATGCTGCTCATGAAAGACCGCGGTTTTCTCAGGCTTGGGCAAACCCATTGGATGGGCCGGCTTTCGGCCACCCTTCCCGACGATCAAGGGCGCATGCATGCCAACGAGAGCACATTTCTGCGCCCTCGTCTTGTCACTCAGCCGATGGCCATAAGGCTTGCATTTCCGCCGGCAGCCGCGGTGTTGATCGAGGTCGACACCTCCTCCAGCAGCCAATTCAGGCAATAGGCCTCGGGATCGCTCGCCAATTCTTCGGTCGTTGCGGCCTGGACCAGCAGAAGCGGACCGGGCAGGTGAGCAATCTTCTGATTGACGGCCAGAACCCTGTTGCGATCCCCTTCGACGAGGGCACCGGAGAACGGCCCGTCCTTTTCCCAGTCCAAGGTCCAGGAAATCCGGCCGGCGACAGCCGCCGGAAGATCCGCCAGGACTGACCTCGATAACGAACCCGAGTCCACGACGATGTGATTGCCGGTCGATAGGGCAGCGGCAATCTGGCGATGAAGCCCACCCTCCGTCTGCGGCACGACGAGAATACGGCCGCGGGGATGGAGCGCGTAGAGATTGAGCTCGCCCACCGGACCGGTGAGTTCGCGTTCGAGCCCGAGCGCCGAACGGCTCGCATATCCACGCGCCGCTTCCCCCTCACCCGACAGGCCCTTCTTGTCGAGCCAGACAATGTAGTCACGAAGGGCAAGGTCCGTATGAATGGAATCCTGCTGCGGCGGCACGGGCGCACGTTGCACCAGCCGGCCGATATAGAGCGGACCGCCGGCTTTCGGACCGGTGCCCGACAGGCCGCGGCCGCCGAAAGGCTGCACGCCGACGACCGCGCCGATGATGTTCCGGTTGACATAGAGGTTGCCGGCCTTGATGCGGCTGGTCACATGCGCGATCGTTTCATCGAGCCGGGTGTGAAGGCCGAATGTGAGGCCGTAACCCGATGCGTTGATGTCGTCGATCAGCCGGTCGAGGCTGTTTCGCTTGAAACGGACGACATGCAGGACCGGTCCGAAGACCTCCCTCGTCAGGTCCGACAGCGACTTGATTTCGATGATCGTCGGCGGAACGAACGTCCCCGCCGCAGTACTTTCCGGCAACTGCAGCTGATCCACCTTGCGGCCTAAGCCGCGCATATGCTCGATATGCTGGTCGATCTCCGTCTTGGCGCTGTCGTTTATGACCGGGCCGACATCGATGCTCAGCCGATCGGTTCGGCCGATCGTCAGCTCGCGGAAGGCGCCCTTCAGCATGTTGAGGGTCCTATCGGCGACATCGTCCTGAAGGCAGAGAACCCTGAGGGCCGAGCAGCGCTGACCGGCGCTGTCGAAAGCAGAGGCAATGACGTCGGCCACCACCTGCTCGGCCAATGCGGACGAGTCGACGATCATGCCGTTCTGGCCGCCGGTTTCGGCAATCAGCGGAATCGGCTTGCCGCCTGCTGACAACCTTTCGGCCAGTTGTGCCTGGATCATGCGGGCAACTTCGGTCGACCCGGTAAACATCACGCCTGCAGTCTCCTCCGCCCCGACCATGCCGGCGCCGAGACGGCCGCTGCCGGGCACGAACTGCAGGGCACCGACAGGCACGCCCGCCTCGTGAAGGATCTTCACACTCTCCGAAGCGATGATCGGCGTGACGCCGGCAGGTTTGGCAAGCACGGGATTGCCGGCCACCAAGGCTGCGGCGACCTGTCCGGTGAAAATCGCCAGCGGGAAATTCCATGGGCTGATGCAGACGATCGGGCCGAGGGGCGCATGCGAGGGGCCGAGGGTTTTGCGCGCCTGTTCGGCATAGTAGCGCAGGAAGTCGATGGCCTCACGCACTTCGCCGACGGCATTGGCCGCGGATTTGCCGGCCTCGCGCATGACGATGCCCATCAGCACCTTGATGCGGGCCTGCATGATGTCGGCGGCCCGTTCCAGGCAGGCAGCACGCTCGGCCGGCGGCACGGCAGCCCATTGCGGCGCATAATCCGCAGCCATGCGAACGATGCGCGCAGCCTCCTCGACCTTCACCTCGGTTACCGTGCCGACGACATCCCGGTGATCGGCAGGATTGAGAACATCGCGCGTCACCCCATCCCTAGAGCCGTCGGCAAGGAGGGGAAGCGCATGCCACGGGGCAGCAGCCGTGGAGGCGAGCGCCTCAGCCAAATCCGAAAGGGTGGCCTCGTTCGAGAGATCGAGACCATCGGAATTGGCCCGGGCGTTGCCGTAAAGGGCCTTCGGCGAGGCGATCTGCGCGTGGGGCGCGCCAATAACGGGCATAGCTGCGACGATTTCGGCGGGATCGGCAATCAGGACCTCGACCGAGACATTCGGATCGGAGATGCGGTGCACGAAGGAGGAATTGGCGCCATTTTCCAGAAGACGTCGAACCAGGTAGGCAAGCAGCGTCTCATGTGTTCCCACAGGCGCATAAATGCGGCAGGGCCGGTCGAGTTTTTCCTTCCCGACAACCTCGTCGTAGAGCGGTTCGCCCATGCCATGCAGGCATTGGAACTCGTATTTGCCGACGGTGAAATCAGGACCCGCCAGACGATAGATCGTGGCGAGCGTCTGTGCATTATGGGTGGCAAATTGCGGGAAGACCGCATCCGGAGCATCGAGCAGCTTGCGCGCGCAGGCGACGTAGGCGACATCGGTGTAGATCTTGCGGGTATAGACCGGATAGTCGTCGAGTCCATCCAACTGGGCGCGCTTGATCTCCGCATCCCAATAGGCGCCCTTGACGAGACGCACCATGACCCGGCGCTCGGAGCGGCGTGCGAGATCGATGATGTAGTCGAGGACGAAGGGGCAGCGCTTGCCATAGGCCTGCACGACGAAGCCCAGCCCGTTCCATCCGGCAAGATCAGGGGCAAAGCAAAGCTCCTCGAGGAGATCGAGTGAAAGCTCCAGCCGATCGGCCTCCTCCGCGTCGATATTGAGGCCGATATCATAGGTCTTGGCGAGAACGGCCAGCGCCTTGACCTTCGGCAGCAGCTCGCTCATCACCCGGCCGGCTTGCGACCTCACGTAGCGGGGATGCAGGGCCGAAAGCTTGATCGAAATGCCCGGGCCGTCATAGATGCCGCGTCCGTCCGACGCCTTGCCGATGGCGTGGATCGCCTTTTCGTAATCCCGGTTATAACGCTCGGCGTCGGCGCCCGTCGTCGCGGCCTCGCCCAGCATGTCGTAGGAATAACGGAAGCCGCGTGCTTCCAGCGGCCGGGAGCGTTTCAGCGCCTCTGCGATCGTTTCACCGGTGACGAACTGCTCGCCCATCATGCGCATCGCCATATCGACGCCGCGACGGATGACCGGCTCGCCGGCGCGCGCGATCAGCCGCGTCAGCGCTGCCGACAGGCTTCGGTCGTTGACCGTCGAGGTCAGCTTGCCGGTGACGACGAGGCCCCAGGTGGCGGCGTTGACGAACATGGATTTTCCGCCGCCGATGTGGGAGGTCCAGTTGCCTTCGGCGATCTTGTCGCGGATCAGCGCATCCCGGGTTTCGGTATCGGGAATGCGCAACAGCGCTTCGGCGAGGCACATCAGCGCCACGCCTTCCTGGCTGGAAAGCGAATACTCCTGCACCAGCCCTTCGACACCGGTCCCCTTGTGCTTGGCGCGCAACGCCTCGATCAGGCTGCGGGCCGTGCTGCGAATGTCATAGCGTTTTGCCTCGGAGACGCGCGCTGCGGCAACGAGCGGCGGCAGGCATTCGGTTTCCGGCCGGCGATAGGCAGCCGTAATGGCCTGGCGAAGTTCGGATTGCGGTCGGATCGGTGGGGCAAAGCCGGAAAACGGCGCGCCGGCGGTCGGATTATTGGAGGGGGCGGGGTCGATCGCTGCGTTCAACATGAGAGTCCCTATTCAATCGATGTCTGGTTTAACGGATGAACGAGATGCCGGGCTCGTCGTCCCACTGTTCATCGTCCGTGAAGGCGGGGCCGGAATATTCCGTCTCTCGCAGCGGGCGCGCATCCGGTCTGTCGCGCTTGAGGGTGAGCGCCGCGGCTACGGCTCTGATCGCCAGCGGCCGGTAGTGAGCGAGCAAATCCGGCGTCCGATCGTCATCCGCTTCTTTATTATGCATGAATGATCCCCGTTTTGAGCGCGGCGCCGATACCGATTTCAGCACTCTTCTGCCCGGCCCACAATCTACCACAGCCTCAAATCGCGATCTCACTTGATTTCAGCCGTTTCCAGGCTGTATGAACTTATTAATTCACCCCCGAGAGTTCGAATGGCTGCCGAAACCGACATCTTTAGTGAATTGGACCAGTTCGACAGAAAGATCCTCGCCGCACTCGCCGAGGACGGCAGGCTGTCGATCACCGATCTGGCCGCGCGTGTCGGATTGTCGAAGACGCCGTGCCAGATCCGCTTCAAAAGGCTGATCAGCGACGGATATATCGAAGGATTCAAGGCCATCCTCAATCCGTCGAAAATGCAGCTCGACCATATTGCTTTCGTCGAGGTGAAGCTTTCCGATACCCGCGAGCATGCGCTGAAAAGCTTCAACGATGCCATCAAGAAGATCAGCGAAGTCGAAGAGTGCCATATGATTGCCGGCAGGTTCGACTATCTCTTGAAGATCCGCACGCGCGATATCGGCCGCTACCGCCGCGTCCTCGGCGAGCGCATCTCGACACTGCCCCACGTTGCCAGCACATCGACGAATGTTGCGATGGAGACGGTCAAGGAAGGCTGGGACAAGTCCGGTTCGAGTTTTTCGTGAATGTGATCCTTGAGATGACGAACTTCCGGTGAGTAGCCGCCGGACGGACTGCGATATCGTCATTGCTATCGGCTATCGCGCCACTATGATCAATCGGCCCACAGGCAGTTCAGCCATCTCTCGCTTTCCGACCGCGTGCGCTCGGTTTCACCGGCACACTCTTCCCGTACTCATTCCACCATGTCGTCAACGCTTCCATGGTGGGACCGAGGCCCCGCGCTTTTTGGGTGATCTCGTATTCGACGCGCGGAGGAACCTCCGCAAAGATGGTGCGGGACACGAGCCCGTCTGCTTCGAGCTCGCGGAGTTGCGCCGTCAGCATGTGTTGGGTAATGCCGGGAATAGCCTTTCTCAGTTCGCCAAACCGGTGGATCCGCTGATGGAGCAGCCACATGATTTCCAGCTTCCATTTGCCGGAGAGCAGCGCGAATGCGCGACGCATCTCCTCATGCATATTGATTTTGCCATCGGCCACGGTCTGGTTTTCCATACTAGCTGCAAGTAATTCATCCTACTTGCAAAGATAGACCTTAGACGACATTTTCCATCCGTGCATCAGGGACGCAGTAAAAGGAGCGCCCCTCACATAGAAACCGACAGACTCGACGAGAGGAATGTTGCTGCCTGGGCAGCGACAGGGATGAACTTATGCTGGAATTTTACGGATACTGGATCAGCACGGCACTTCTATCCGCGCTCTATCTCGCTTCAGCCTACATGTACGCCACAAAGAAACAGTGGGTTCGTGAGGCGCTGACGGAACTAGGATACAGCGCGAACAACCTGGTTCCGTTCATGATCATTGTTAAGGTCATCGGCCCGATCGCGATCCTTTCGCGCGTGAGCGTGCCGCTCAGCGATCTCGCCTATGCCGGCATCTTCTTTCACCTGCTGCTGTCGGGCCTCGCCCATATCGGCGTTCGAAAACCTGTCGGTGCTCTGCCAGCGGCGATCGGCCTGGCGCTGCTGATCGCCTCGTTTATGACGCAGAACGACGCCCGCGACGTCCCCTCACCTTACGTCCAGGCTGCTGCCCTCTGACACCTCGACGATTCTCAAGCCTTATCAAATGGAGATAGACATGGGTCGACTCAATGGAAAAATTGCCGTTATCACTGGCGCAAGCCGCGGCATTGGCCGCGCCACCGCAAAACTGTTTGCGGCCGAAGGCGCGAAGGTCGCAATTCTTTCGCGCACATCCGAAGGCGTCGAACGCGTTGTCGCGGATATCGTCGAAGCGGGCGGCACCGCCCTCGGCGTCGTCTGCGACGTCGGTGAAGCCGATCAGATCACCGCCGCGGTGGACAAGGTTGTCGCCACATATGGCCGCATCGACATTCTCGTGAACAATGCTTTCGATGGTTCTGCGGTCTCGTCGTCGGTCATAGACCTTTCGGTCGAGCAATTGCAACGGAACTTCGACAC
The DNA here is from genome assembly GCF_013416305.1 of Rhizobium sp. WYCCWR 11128. Classification (NCBI taxonomy): domain Bacteria; kingdom Pseudomonadati; phylum Pseudomonadota; class Alphaproteobacteria; order Hyphomicrobiales; family Rhizobiaceae; genus Rhizobium; species Rhizobium sp. WYCCWR 11128. Next base: position 22,519 of record NZ_JACCEZ010000016.1, on the reverse strand, counting down.
CGGGCCGATCGCATATCTGCGTTTCATGCAGGCTTGTTATCCTCACCTGAGAGAAGGCGGAGACGGGCGGATCATCAATTTCGGTTCGATGGCCGGCACCGTGGGACTGGCTGGTTACGGTCCGTACAACATGGCCAAGGAGGCGGTGCGCGCGCTGACTCGCACGGCGGCACGCGAATGGGGTGCCGACAACATCACCGTGAACAACGTTCTGCCGATCGCGGACACCTGGGGTGCTGCGGAAAAGGATATCCCTCCCCCGACAAACGCGCTCGCTCGTTTCGGCTCGCCGGAATACGACATTGCCCCGGTGGTGCTGTTCCTGGCCAGCAAGGATTCCCAATTCATTACGGGATACAGCCTTACCCCCGACGGCGGCGCAATCATCGACAGCGCCCGGTAACAGCCCTCGGCAACCTTCGATGAGCAAGGGGTGCAGCGTTGTTGCGCCCCGTTGTCCGGCAGAACCTCTCGACATGAGTGTTGGTTACCGATGCCGGTAGCGAAAAGCTTCGACGAAGGCGGAGAAAGCAGGGGATGGATGGCGCCGGCTGGGGTAATAGAGATGATACCCTTGGAATGTTGGCGCCCAGTCGGCCAGCACTTCATTCAGTTGACCGCTGTCACAATATTGCCGGACGAGGTCTCTCGGCACATAAGACAGCCCGGCGCCGTCGAGAGCGGCATTGATCGCCGGCCCTATGTTGCTCATCACGAGCTGGCCTTCCACACGAACGCTGAACTCGCGGCCATCCTTTTCAAACTCCCAGGCATAGAGAGCGCCTGACGTCGGAAGACGCAGGTTGACGCAATTGTGGTCCGTCAAGTCATGCGGGGTCGAAGGCACAGTGCGGGCCGCAAAATATTCGGGTGATCCGACCACGGCGTAAGAGATATCGGGTCCAATGCGAACGGCCACCATGTCGCGCGCAATCGCTTCGCCGAGCCGCACGCCGGCATCGAATTGGCGCTCCACGATATTTGTAAAACCGTTGTCGACGATGAGTTCCAAGGTGATATCGGGGTAATCCCGTAAAAATGCCGGCAGCCTCGAACGGAAGACCAGCTCCACGGCATCATCGGGACATACGAGGCGGACTGTGCCCGAAGGCTTGTCGCGCAGCGCGCCGAGGGCGCTGATCCCGGCAGCGATGCTCTCGAAATGCGGCTGGATACTTTCCACGAGCCGCGCACCGGCCGCCGTGGGAGCCACGTCACGCGTCGTGCGGGAGAGAAGCCGGACGCCAAGCCGGGCTTCGAGCGCGCTGATCGTATGGCTCAGCGCCGAGCGCGTGACTCCCAATTTTGATGCAGCGCGCGTGAAACTCCGCTCCTGAGCCACCTCCAGAAACGCACGCATTTCCGTGAACTCGTCGCGCCGCATTGTTGAATCTCCTTCATCACGACGTTCAGATTATAACTTCTAGTCGCGCAAAACCAGTCCGGCTATCTATCTGGCAACGGACAGGAGAACGTGAATGACCGTCGAGTTGACATTGAATGAGACCTCACTGACGGACGACACGGCGACCTCATGGTCTGCTGTGACCTGCCTCTCGCTTCTCACTTTCCTTCTGGTGGGGTTGGAATTTCTCCCTGTGAGCCTTCTGACCCCGATCGCCAGGGAGCTCTCTATTTCAGAGGGGCAAGCTGGATTAGCGATCACCGTGTCGGGAGTCTTTGCGGTCATCACCAGCCTTTTCGGCAATGCCTTCCTGGCGAGGATCGACCGGAAGTCTGTCGTCCTGCTCTATACGGCGGTTCTTGTTGCATCGAGCTTGGCGGTTGCCCTCGCACCCAACTTCCTTGTCTTTCTCGTCGGGCGGTCCCTGGTCGGCGTTTCGATCGGCGGCTTCTGGTCGCTCTCGACGGCTATTCTGGCACGCCTGGCTTCAGACCGTGATCTGCCCAGGGCCATTGCGCTTCTTCAAGGCGGCACCGCATTCGCCCTCGTCCTTGCCGCGCCGCTCGGCAGTTTTCTTGGCGGGTTGATCGGATGGCGGGGCACATTCTTCATCACGGTGCCGATCGGAATAGCAGCGCTCGTCTGGCAACTGGTCGTTCTGCCGAGGATGCCGGCGACATCAACCGTGTCGGTGGCCAGAATATTCGGGCTGCTGCGCAATCGCACATTCGCGATTGGAATGGCGGCGACCTCTCTCGCCTTCATCGGCCAGAACGCACTGTCCATTTATCTTCGTCCGTTCCTCGAAGGCGTCACCGGACTGGAATTGAATGTTCTGTCCATGGTGCTTCTCGGCCTTGGCGTCGGCGGACTGGCTGGAACCTCCGTCATTGGCTTCGTCGCCCGGCGCCACCTCCTCTTCGTTCTCGTAGGCTTGCCGGCTGCTCTTTCGGTCCTTGCCCTGCTGCTGATCGCTCTCGGGCCGTTCGCGGCGGTTACCGCATGCCTGATCGTCATGTGGGGATTTTTCTCGACGCCGATTCCAGTCGCCTGGAACACATGGATGGCCGCTATCATCCCCGGCGAGTTGGAAGCGGCAGGTGGGCTGCAGGTGGCGCTGATCCAACTTGCCATTGCATGCGGCGCTTTCGCCGGCGGCATGCTGTTCGACACCGCGGGATGGTGGAGCACCTTCCTTCTGGCCGCCTGCCTTCTCGCCGGTTCGGCTGTCCTCGCCGCGCTCGCCGGTCGCCGTTCCTGAACCTTCAGAAACCTCAAAACAGGAGATCATCATGTCCCAAGGAATTGAAAACAAAGTGGTCGTCATCACCGGGGCAAGCAGCGGGCTTGGCGAAGCCACCGCGCGTCATCTTGCTGAGCGCGGCGCTTCCGTCGTCCTGGGCGCGCGGCGTAGCGACCGCATCGCTAAGCTGGCTGAGGAACTGGCCGCCAAGGGCCATAGGGCCAAGGCAGTCCAAACCGACGTCACGGACCGACATCAAGTCGAAAACCTCGTCGACACCGCCGTCAACGCCTTCGGTCGTATCGACGTCATGCTGAACAATGCCGGCCTGATGCCGCTTGCGCCGCTCGAACGGCTCAAAGTTGACGAGTGGGATCGCATGATCGACGTGAACATCAAAGGCGTGCTCTACGGCATCGCAGCAGCGCTTCCGCACATGAAAGCGCAGAAGTCGGGGCACATCATCAACGTGTCCTCCGTCTACGGCCACGTGGTCGATCCGGGTGCCGCCGTCTATTGCGCGACGAAATTCGCCGTGCGCGCGCTCTCGGAAGGGCTGCGGAAGGAAGTGAAACCATACAATATCCGCACCACGATCATTTCACCCGGCGCAATGAGCACCGAACTCCTCGAACATATCAGCGAAAAGGACATCCAGGCGGGCACCAAGGAGTTCGTCAGCAAGATCGCCATCAGCGCGGACACGTTCGCCCGAACGGTCGCCTTCGCGGTGAACGAACCGGATGATGTCGACATCAACGAAATCCTGTTCCGGCCGACGGCTCAACCTGTCTGACGCGAGGCGCGCTATGTCGATGACATCCAAGTTCATGAGCCGTCGCGCGGTGCTGGGCGGAACTTTGGCGGCCGCCGCTCTCCCTCTCGTGGCGCAAGGGCAGGACGAGCGCGGCCCGGCGAGTCCCGAGGCGAGAGACGTCAGGATCAGGATAGGCTTCAACAATCTAACCCTGACCGCGACACTCTTCGACAATCCGACGGCGCGCGATCTCGTTTCCATGCTGCCCCTGAACCTCACGATCGAGGACTACGGCAGGAACGAAAAGATCGTCCATCTGCCGCGCAAGCTGACCGAAGAAGGCAGCGGTGCTTTCGGAAACGAGCAGCCGGGCGACCTTTGCTACTTCAAACCGTGGGGTAACCTGGCCCTGTTCTACGCGGATTACCGCTGGGACGGGCTGATCCGGCTCGGCCGCTTCGACAATGGTTTCGAGCCGTTGCTGGTGCGCGGCGCGTATCCGGTCCGCATAGAACGCATCTGACAAGGGTTCCATGCCCGGAAATCTGAAATCGCTTCCTCCCAAGCATGAAAGAACCCAACAGGACGAATTTCCGCAATGGCCTATATCAGAACCAGAAAGCCGCGGCCGGCTTAGTCAGCAGAGGCGCTCGACGAGGCGCCTCCGTCTATTCGATGATCTCGACGCAGAAATCGATAAAGGCCCTGACCTTAGCCGGGACATGCTGACGCGAGGGATAGAAGGCGTAGAGCGGGAATGTCTCGTCCGACCAGTCGGGAAAGAGGTTCACGAGCTGCCCATTGTTCAGATAATCCGCCATCCCGAGTGAGAAGACTTGCGCGATGCCTATCCCCGCAAGGCAGGTCGCCAAGGTCGTGCCGGCATCGTTGACTAAAATGCGGCTGCGGGTCTCGATCGAGACGACCTCTTCACCCCGCCGAAGCTCCCATTCGAAAGGCCTTGCAGTCAGCGGGTCCTGGAACTGGATACAGGTATGCTCGCTCAAATCCTGTGGACGGCCCGGCCGACCATGTCGCTCGATATAAGCGGGAGCCGCAATCGTGATCACGCGTGTCTGCATCAACAGGCGCGAAATAAGCGACCGTTGTGCAGGCTCGCCAAAGCGCACAGCGACGTCCATGCCATCAGTAACAAGATCGCCGATCTCGTTGCGGGTGATGACCTCGATCTGGATATCCGGGTAACGGTCGAGGAAGGCGCCGAGCCGCGGGCCGAGCACAAGGCGTGAGAAATATGGGTCGACATTGACTCGCAGTCGGCCACGCACCGCCTGTCTGGCGCCAACAGCTGTCTGCGCAGCCTCTTCGATGCCGCTCAAGAGTGGGGCCACCTGTTCGTAGAACCGTGCGCCGTCATCGGTGAGCCGCATCGTGCGTGTTGTCCGGTCGAGCAGCCGCAGACCGATCCGCCCCTCCAGTCGGGAAATGGCGCGGCTGACACCCGACGCCGATAGTCCCATTAGCTCCGCCGCCCGCGCGAAACTTCCGCTCTCGATAACGGCGGCCAGTACGCTCACGCCATTCAATAATCGTCCGTCAAACATCGGGCATCCGTGATTTTTAGTCACCAATCATGTGACAGAAGCGCGCTTCAGTCAAGTGCTGCCGAAGGACATGATCAGCATAACAAACCGCCAACCTGCTGGCGGTGCAGGAAGCGAAGGAGTCTAACCATGTTTGTGATCACCGGAGTAACAGGCCAAGTCGGAGGCATTGTCGCCGCGCGTCTGCTGAAGGCAGGGGTGCCGATACGCGCCGTCGCGCGCAATGCGGAGAAAGCAGCGGAATGGAAGGACAAAGGAGCGGAACTGGCCTTGGCCGAGATGACCGACGCCGATGCGCTCACCAAGGCTTTCGCCGGCGCCGACGGCGTCTTTCTGCTGATCCCGCCGACCTTCGATCCGACCCCTGGCTTTATGGAAGTGCGCGCTGTCATTGCGGCCCTGAAGACCGCGCTTCTTTCGTCTCGTCCCGCCAAGGTCGTTTGCCTCTCCACCATCGGCGCGCAGGCCAGAGAACCTAACCTCTTGAGCCAGCTTGGTCTCGTCGAACAGACGTTATCTGCCTTGCCAATGCCAATCGCCTTTCTGCGTGCCGGCTGGTTCATGGAGAACACGGCCTGGGATATCGCGCCGGCGCGCGAGACCTGTGTCTTCTCGAGTTTCCTGCAGCCGCTCGATCAGCCCTATCCGATGGTTTCTGTCCTCGACGTCGCAGCCAAGGCGGCAGAACTGCTGCAGCACGAGTGGGTGGGCAAACAGGTCGTCGAGTTGATGGGGCCAGAGGGCGTCACGCCCAACGATATCGCCGCTGTCCTATCATCCATCCTCGGCAAACCCGTCCGGGCGGAGCCGGTCGCCCGCGACACCTGGGAGCAGATTTTCACCGATCAGGGCATGCAGAACCCCCTCCCGCGGATGCGTATGATCGATGGCTTCAACGAAGGCTGGATCCGGTTCGAGGGCGAGCCGGTGAAGGGCACGACCACACTGGACACAGCCATGGCCCGTCTCATTTGCCCCGGCCGATAAACAGCTCAAAGGCCGTGGCGGAGAGCAGCCACGCCCTTTTCTCATGCAGCCTCTGACAGGGTCGCTCCCGGATTTTGAACTAACGGACTACCCAAAGACTACCGGATCGGACGGCAGACGTGCGGCCTAATGCGGTTTTTGAATTTCACAGTAGACAATGCTGCGGTTTGAGCCGGGCCAAACAGACACCTTCACATCCGCCCCGGTCACGCTTTCACTGGCGATCAAGCCCATCTCTGGTTCTGACCGCAACAGCAGCGCCCAGTTCATAAATGTCTCCATATAGCCATCGACGTCGGTCTCCGGGGAGAAGTTGGCGAATAGGAATGTGCCGCCAGGCTTCAGCATGCTGACGCACTTCCTGGCCAGCCTTACGGCTACCGCGTCCGGCAAATAATCATAGAGACCCGCGGCATAGACGAAATCGAACATTCCCAGCGCGTGCCTCCCACCGAGCAGGGATTTGACCGACCCGTTCACGGCCTCGACGGACGTGCCGGCGAAATCGCGAGCGACGGTTCCAACGCTTATCGGGTCTTGATCCAAAGCCACCCAGCGTCTGATCGCGCCGGCGCTGAGAGCGCTCGACAAAGGCCCCTCACGAAGATGCCCGGCAGCGATGGCGAGAACTTCGGTGGAACCAGCCCGGGTCGAAGCGATTTCGTCAACGCGGCGAGCCAGAATGTCTCGACGCTCCCTCACCGCGACGGATGACGAAGCATTTCGAGTGTAGGCGTAGATCGAACGTCCCAAGTTGCTCGCGGACAAGACGGCGTCCTCGATTTCAGGTCGGCCGTATATGAAGTCGAGAAGGCGTGCGTCGCCAGAATAGCCGCGCGGTTTTTCGAACGACCAGCGGGTCAATGGATCTTGATTAAGATAGTGAGCAACGGGATGGGATTGCGCGATCGGAACGATGACGTCCCACACCTCCGGATGAAAGCGCCGCCGTATCTGGTGCAAGGCCTCGGCAAGACGCTCGATGATCGCATTGGGCTCGACGCCGGACTTGAACTGACGGATCGACACGTCAAGGCTGAGGGCAAGCTCGGCTCTGGCAACGATCAGGTGGCCGGGATCTGGGGTAGCAACCCTCCTTGCCACCCGACGAATTTCGCCGGGCGCAACAAGACTTTCACCGTCCAAGACCAGGCTTTGTGCCATTTCGAGATCCCCTTGATATAGCGTTAAGCATAATCAACCTCGAAATAGGATGCGACTAGAATCCACACGGGATAAGGGTAATTCTACTCTTGCGGGTCAGATGCTACCCCTCTAACAAAGCTAAGCAATAAGACAAACCGGTTGCAGGTCGCCGAACGCGATTTTGGAGGGCGCCGAAGTATGGCTTACTTTTCAACATACTTTAGATGGCTGTCAGGCCGGCGTCGTTGCATGATCGCGGCTTGCACTAATGTCCAGAGTGACGAATCTACCGCCAGTTTTTCATTCGCCGAGGCTCTCAAATCTCTGAAAACTGAAAATGATGCTGTCCGGAGGCGGAGCTCACGGCAAGGTCTTTGGATGGCGGTTGCCGTTTATGTGGCCTTTGCACTTCCCGACCGATGGCTGATCCCCGATGTTGCCCCTATGACGATCGCCGCGCGATTCGTCGTTGCAACGATCGCGCTGCTGGCGTTCGAAATTCTGCGACTGGCCAATGCGAAAACCGTCTGGCTTGACATCACATGCGCCGCTGCTCTGCTTGTGGGCTATGTAGGCTGGCTTTACCCGGCGATTGCTACCCGCGACGTCACCGCCATGTCATACTACATGATATTCGGCGCCATCTTCATGATGGGCGCCAACCTGTTTTTCAGTTTCCCGTTTCGGCTTTCGGTGATCACCTCGGGCCTCGTTCTATGCGCATTTTTCATTACGATCGTGGAATTTTTTCCTTCAAGCCAAACCTACAAGCTTGCCTTCGGGATGTTCTACATTTCGTGCTTTGCCTTCACGTCTTTCGTCAATTGGCGATTGAACGTGGAGCGTCGAAACGTGTTGTTGAACGCGGCGGAGGCTCGCCACCAGCACTGGGAAGCGTCCGAGCGCGGAAGGTCACTGCTCGAGCTTTCACATACTGACTATCTGACAGGCATCGGCAACAGACGCGCGCTGGATCGGCGGCTCGACGAATGCTGGGCCGCCTGGAAAGACGAACACCGCGACTTCTCCGTGTTCCTCATCGACGTCGACTTTTTCAAACGCTTCAATGATCGCTACGGACATCAGGAAGGAGACCGATGCCTGACCGTCATCGCCATTGCGCTGAAGGCGGTTGTAGAGTCGTCCGATGGCATGATCGGCAGATATGGTGGCGAGGAGTTTATAGTGGTCATGCCGGCTGCCCTCCCCAAGGTCGCGATGACTCTCGCCGAGAAGATCAGAATGGAAGTCGAGTCTCTTGCGATTGCTCACGACGAGCGACCAGACGATATGTCGATCGTAACCGTCAGCATCGGCGTCGCCTTCACCCGCGAGAAAGTGGGAGAGAAAGTTGAACGAATAGTACGTGAAGCCGACCTCGCTCTCTACAATGCCAAAGCAAGTGGCCGAAACTGCATTCGCAGTTTTGATCCGTTTTTGCCTCGCCCCGACGACCATGCTGGCAAACTCGTCCCGCTGCTGGCGGCCGCTATCGATCGCAAACTGGTCTCGCTCGTGTACCAACCGATCTTCGACGTGACGAACGGGAAAGCAAGAGCTGTCGAGGCTTTGATGCGCCTCAGGATGCCGGACGGCTCCGCGGTTTCGCCGAAGACATTCATTCCGGTTGCGGAACGAAGTGGCGCTATCCTCGAACTAGGCAGGTGGGCGATCGAGACGGCATGCCGGGATATACTGATGACCGATCGCATGGCGACCGTCAGCGTCAACGTGTCGCCGATACAACTGCGTTCCCCCGGCTTTGCTGCCAGTGTCGCTGATATCCTTGCCCGGTGCGGGGTCTGCGGGTCGCGACTAGCCTTGGAAGTCACCGAGGGCCTGGACATGGATATGCAGTCGGAGGTGCTGAAATGCATCGCCGATCTGCGGGCACTCGGCGTCGAAATCTGGCTTGACGACTTCGGCTGCGGCTTCGCGGGCCTCTCCTGGCTGAGGGCAATCGAGTTTCAGACGGTCAAGGTCGATCGAACCTTCCTGCACGACTGCTCGAACCCACGCGGTCTGATGATGCTTCAGGACATGATTGCTCTCATCCGCAATCGTGGGAATACGATCCTGGTGGAAGGCGTAGAAACTGCAGCACAATTTTCCCTTCTCAAGGATCTTCGCATCGACCGCGTCCAGGGCTTTCATATGGGCATGCCGGTCAGCGCTGAACTTCTGAGCGCGGCATAACTCGCCTCAAGGTTTCCAGATGGCTCAGCACGTCGCCGATGATCGATGCGTGGCATGTGACGTCTTTGCAGATCGTCGTGATGCTGAGTGGCGCCTATCTTGCCATGTCAGGAGTGCCGGCAACCGAACAGCCCGCACTCGATAAGCTGTAAGGGCGGCTATGCTCATTCCGCGAGTCCGATTCTTCCGTTACGTCAGCGACAACGTTTTAGCCTGGCTTCCGTGCGCCTCACCCATTTCACTCGGCTTGAGGCCCCGTCGTCCCAAGACCGGGGGCGACTTCATGCACGGCCGAGGGCTAGCCTCACTGGCACCTTCCAATCTCCCATGTCGCAACACTACATGATGGGAACAATGCAATTGGGAACATTCGACATCTGCTGCATGTTTTGCTGGCGATGCAGAGGCCGCACCCAAACCTGTTGAGGATTTGAGCATGACTTGTTTTATCTGTACCGCCTGCGGCGCTCAGTTCAGCGAGAGATCTGAGCCGCCGCGAGCCTGCCCGGTCTGCGAGGACGACCGTCAGTTCGTGCCCCAGTCGGGGCAAAGGTGGACGGATATGGCGGCAATCAGCCGGACACACAGTGTGATCTGGAACCAAGAAGCGCAGGGTGTTCACAGCCTGCAGATCTCACCTGCCTTCGCAATTGACCAGCGCGCCTTCCTCATCGAGGGACCGGATGGCAACATTCTTTGGGATTGCCTCAGCCTCGTTGACGAGGCGAGTGCGGCCCAAATTGCTGCGATGGGCGGTCTTACGGCGATCGCAATTTCACACCCACACTTCTATTCTTCGATGGTCGAGTGGAGCACAGCCTGTGGCGACGTGCCGATCTATCTCCACGCCGATGACGGCGAATGGGTACAGAGACCTGGTCCGGCACTTCGCCTTTGGAAGGGTGAAACTTTGCAAGTCGGTCCGGCGACCGTAATTCGTTGCGGTGGGCATTTCGCTGGCAGTTCGGTGCTTCACTGTCCCTGGCTGGAAGCTGGACGGGGCGCTCTGTTCGTGGGCGACACGATGCAAGTCACGCTGGATCGTCAGTATGTGAGCTTCATGCGCAGCTATCCGAACCTCATTCCGCTCAACGCCAGAACTGTGGAAGGCATATCGGAGGCCGTACGGCCATATCGATTTGAGTCGATTTACGGTGCATTCACGGGGAGAACGATCAAAACAGATGGCTCACGTGTCGTGGAAGGGTCTGTTCAAAGATACATAAGGGCCATTGAAGGTTAAGGTGCCGTTCAGCGATAACAAGGCAGCGAACTCCTTCGATGGAAACGAGACCGATGGAATTTCGATCGATTTCTTCCTAGGTAGTAAGGCCAGCAGCCCCCGACAAATTGCGGCTTTTTGGACGAATCAGGCCGTCTGATGAAGCGAGGCAATTGATCGCTGAAGGCAGACGATTATTCGGCGGTTGAACCCGGGAATGAGGAGCAGAATGGATCACGTCAATAGCCCGCAATCGTCAGTGAGCGAAGAGAAGGAAGCGCGCAGGCTTCAATACCTGACCTGGGAACACATTGCGTCGGACCTCCGTCATCCCACTCACCTCGCCCGCAAGGCGGAACTCAGGCGATCATGCGATGCGGAACTGGCCGAGACGTCCTACATCGCCGAGAATGCCGCAGTCTTCACCGAAAGCCTGACGATGGGCGAGCGGTCGTGGATCGCCGGGCACGCGCTCGTTCGCGGCCATGTGATCCTCGGCGACGATTGCACCATCAATCCCTATGCCTGTGTTTCCGGCACGGTGACGTGCGGTCATGGCGTGCGGATTGCTTCGCATGCCTCGATCGTCGGCTTCAATCATGGCTTCGACGATCCGACCATTCCTATACACCGCCAGGGCGTCGTCAGCATCGGCATCGTGATCGGCGACGATGTCTGGATCGGCGCCAATTGCGTGATCCTCGATGGCGCCACGATTGGAAACGGTGCGGTGATCGCCGCCGGAGCGGTGGTCACGGGAGACATTCCCGCCATGGCGATTGCCGGTGGCGTACCCGCCCGGGTGCTGCGGAGCCGAGGCTCGGCACCCAAGAAATCCGGCACTGGCGACATTGAAGATCAATTGACCAGGCTCGGTCAGAAGGCAAAAGACCAATGGCCGGACATTCTGGCACGCTGGAAAACGCAGGGGTCCTATGAATCGCTGGAAGCAGACGGCATCCGCAGACCGGCGACCCGGCATCTCTGCGATGCAATCGAGATCGCTGCCGGCTTCGGCCACCTGCCGCCCGATCTCGATGCGGCGGAGACAGTCGAGCGTCTCCAAGGTCTTCAGGACCAAGAGACCGGCCTTTTCCCGGAAGAGCATGCGCGAGAGCACGGGAGGGCATTGAAGGATGATTCTAAGGCGCTCTATAACGTCCTTGCGGTTGGCTATGCGCTTGAACTGCTTGGTTCCGGTCCACGCCAACCGGTCCATGCGGTCGAGCTCGGCGCCGGGGAGCTGGATGAATGGCTGAGCGCCCTGCCCTGGTCGACCCGGGCATGGCACGCCGGAAGCGTGGTCGATGCGATCGGAACTGCCATGTACTTCAATGCGGAGTCTTTCGGCATCAGGCATTCACGGCAGGCGCTCTTCGAGTGGCTGAGCCGCAATGCCAACAGCGTTTCGGGGCTGTGGGGTGAACCGACCGCGGCGGAAGGATGGCTTCAACCGGTGAACGGCTTTTATCGCCTGACGCGCGGCACCTACGCCCAGTTCGGCGTGGCACTTCCCCACCCGCACGCCTCGCTTGAAACGGTTCATCTCAACTATCGCAACCACAAAGGCTTCGTTGCAGCAAAATACAATGCGTGCAACCTGCTCGATACGATTCATCCTCTGCTGCTGATTGCCCGGCAAACCGACTACAGGCGGGCCGACGGCGAGGCGATCGCCCGCAAGGTCATATCGAGGGCGTTGGATAGATGGCGGGATGGCGAAGGGTTCCCGTTTGCCGATGGTGCTGAACCGAGCTTGCAGGGAACGGAAATGTGGCTTTCCGTCATTCACCTGGCGGCCGATTTCCTGGGACTGGCGGATCGCTTCGCCTTCGTCCCGAAAGGCGTTCACCGAACGGCAACCGTGGGGCTGGGTTTGTGATTACGCTTCGATCAACCGTGCAATGATGCCGTCAGCCAGGCGGCGGCAAGATCGCGTGCGTTGCTTCGCTTGGCTTTGACGGGCACGATCACGTTGTAACGATCTTCCGCGGCAAGCTCGCCGCCGTCGACCTGCACCAGGGTTCCATCCTCCAGAAAGGTGCCCACCAGCATGCGCCATCCCAACGCAATCCCTTGCCCGGCGCGTGCGGCTGCGATGGTTTCGGTATAGTGGTTGAACCGAAGCGACGGCTTTATCTCGAGGTTGGCGCCGGTCAGCGAAAACCACTGCGCCCAGCTATACCAGGAACGATCGAGAACGTCCGTCTCGATGAATTCGTCGGCGGAGCCGAGCGCGCCATCGCCACGACGCTTGAGATAGTCGGGAGAGCAGACCGGGCAGATGACGTCGCCGTGCGAGGCGATGACGGTGCTATCGCTGAAGGGTGGCACACCATATCGAATTGCCACATCGACTTCTCCGTCATCGAGAGCGATCGGGCTGTCCTGGGATATCACCCGCACCAGGATGCCCGGATTGGCACGGCGAAACTCTGCCAGCCGCGGCAGCAGCCAGAAAGAAGAGAATGCAACGGTCGCTCCTATGGTCAACACGTCCTGGCTGCGCGACTGGAGCGCTTCCACGCTCTCGGCAATATCGGCAAAGCTCTTGGCCAGCGTGGCTCCGAGGTTGATGCATGCCGCTGTCGGCTCGATCGCTCGATGCTTGCGCACGAATAGGGGCTGGCCGAATTCCTCCTCCAGCAATGCAATCTGCCTGCTGACCGCCGCCTGGGTGACACCCAATTCGGTCGCAGCCGTGGTGAAGCTCTTCTTTCTGAGCACCGCCTCCAGGGTCACCAGTGCCGTCAGCGACGGGATCCGTCTTCTAAAGTGCATCCCAGAATTCCTCATCGCATGACAAAAACTTATGCGAAGCGAATTTTTTATGCCGTTGAAACATCGGAACTGCAAGGGCAATCTAGGAAAACTCTCGCATAAGAGGTTCTGATGCTAAACAAGCTCCCATCTTCCATTTCCGCCCTTCTCGACGCTCGTGCCAACGGTCACTCCCTGCCGGCCGGCCTTTACGTCAGGGAAGACGTGTTCGAAGCAGACATCGACGTCTTCTTCCACAATCACTGGATTTGTGTCGGTCTCGACTGCGATGTCCCAGAACCCGGTGACGCCACGGTGATCGATATCGGCAAGACGAGCCTGATCCTTCTGCGTGACGACGACGGAGAAATTCGCGTCCTGCACAATGTCTGCCGCCATCGCGGCTCCCGACTTCTCGATCCGGGCAAGACGATCGTCTCAAAACTCGTCTGTCCCTATCACACCTGGACATACGAACTGACGGGTGAGCTCAGCTACGCGCCTCACATGGGCAAGGACTTCGACAAGGAGTGTCGGAGCCTCAAGCCCGTCACCTTCAAGTCGATCGGCGGACTGATTTATGTCTGTCTCTCCGACAATCCGCCCGAGGACATCGCCATCCTCGAACAGGCCATGACCGAACGCCTCGCCCCCTACGACATCCGGAACGCAAAGGTTGCCTTCCAAACCGATGTCATCGAGGATGGCAACTGGAAGCTCACGATGGAAAACAATCGGGAATGCTATCATTGCTCGGCGAACCATCCGGAGCTTTGCGTCTCCTTCGTCGATCTCGACTTCGGCTTCGACCCGGAGACGCTGAGCCCGGAGGATCGCGAACAGGCCGAGGAACATTTCAGGCTGTATGAAGAGCAGACGAAGGCCTGGGAGTCCGACGGCTTTCCGTCGGCGGCCGTCGAGCAGCTCGCCGACTGCGCCACCAACTTCCGCACCCAGCGGCTGATCATCGCAGGCGCCGGCGAATCCCAGACCCACGACGCCACCGCCGCATCCTCCAAACTTCTTGGGCACATGACCCGCAAGGATCTCGGCGACACGCATCTTTGGGGCCACAACAGCTGGAACCACTTCATGGGCGACCATGCCGTGGTGGCAACCGTCATTCCGCTCTCGGCGGGCAAGACGCTGGTCAGAACCAAGTGGCTGGTCCACAAGGACGCCGTCGAAGGCGTCGATTACGATCTCGACAAGCTGACGGATGTCTGGGTCGCGACGACGGACCAGGACGCCGATCTCGTGGCGCGCTCCCATGCAGGCACTCTCGACCCGGCATATCAACCAGGCCCCTACTCCCGCTTTTCCGAGACGAACCTCGACAAATTCGCCAGCTGGTACATCGATCGGATGCGCGCCCATGGATACTAGGAGCCCGCAGATGCCCGCAGCAAGGGCCGCCCTTCACGACCTCTGGAACCCGGAAGAAGACGACGCGCTCGTCTGCCTCGACGTCCAGCAGGAAACCCATGACGTCAAGACATTCACCTTTGCGTCCCGTGAGGGCAAGCGGTTTGCGTTCAAGGCAGGACAGTACTTCCTGTTCGACCTGGAACATAATGGAGACGCTGAAAACAGGTGCTACAGCATCTCGTCTTCGCCACATCGGACAAACGCCTTCTCCGTGACGGTGAAGCGCGTTCCCGGCGGCAAGATCTCCAACTGGCTTCACGACACCCTGGTTCCCGGCGCGACCATCAAGGCGAACGGGCCGCTCGGCCACTTCGTCAGGCCCGAGACGTCTGGACGCAAGCTTCTGCTTTTGTCGGGCGGCTCCGGAATTACCCCCGTCATGTCCATTCTGCGGGAACTCGCCGACAGTTGCGAACCTGCCGACGTCGTCTTCATGCACGCCGGGCGGACGCCGCAGGACCTGATCTTTCGCGACGAACTGGCCTGCATCGCCCGCAGGCTGAAAGACCTTCGCCTGCAATTCCTCCCGGAGACCGTGGCCGGCGAGCCGTCCTGGCCCGGTCTGACCGGCCGTATTTCGAAAGACTACATGCGGCTTGCGGTTCCCGATATCGCCGAGCGAACCGTGATGTGCTGCGGCCCCGCCCCGTTCATGGCCGCCGCGCGCACCATTGCCGCCGAGCTCGGCGTGCCCGCCTCGAATTACCTGGAGGAAAGTTTCGACGCCGCGGTCATCGACGAACCCGAAATCCCTGCGGCTCAGGAGGCAGCGGCGAGGGTCTTTCAGGTCACCTTCTCGAAGCAGGCGCGCAGCATCGAGGTAACAGGCGACCAGAGCGTGCTCTCTTGTGCGAAGAAGTCGGGCGTCAGGATCCCGTCCTCCTGTGCGAATGGAGTCTGCGGCACCTGCAAGTCGAAGCTTACGTCAGGCACGGTCGACATGAACCACAATGGCGGAATTCGTCAGAGGGAAATCGACGCCGGCTTCTTTCTGCCCTGCTGCTCCAAGCCGCTCAGCGATCTGGTCATCGAGCGCTGAGCGCCCGGTAACGTCGCGTCATTCACCGACAACAGGGGCTCACTGAAATGTTGCGAGAGGAAAGCGATTCCGCCGAGCTGGCCGGCCCGACGGTCTTCAAGGATGAGCGAAAGCAGGCATATCTCAATCCTGAGGGAGCGCATCGGCCTCTTATCAGTCCTTTGCCGGCCACGACCCTCGATCGGGCTCGCAGCTATCGTCTGGGACGCCTGCGCACGAAGATGCGCGAATGGGATTGCGGCGCCCTGCTTCTCTACGATCCCGTCAACATCCGATATGCCTTCGATTCATCGAATATGAGCATCTGGACGATGCACAACGCCTCGCGCTACGCTCTGATCCTGGCCGATGGTCCGGCGATACTCTTCGAATTCGAAGGCGCCGAACATGTCAATGACGGGCTTCCCGGCATCGACGAGATCCGCCCGGCGAAATCCTGGATATTCTTCACATCAGGCAACCTTATGGAACCCCGCCTGAAAGCCTGGGCGGACGAGGTCGCGGACCTCGTGAGCCGCAATGGCGGCAACAAGCGCGTGGCGGTGGACAGGCTCGAACCGGCGGGCGCCTTCGAATTGCGGGAACGCGGCTTCACGCTCTTAGACGGTCAGGAGCTGGCCGAGCGGGCGCGATCCATCAAGAGCGCCGATGAAATCGAGTTGATGAGATGGACGATCCGTGTCTGCGAAGCAGGCATGGCGCGGATGTACGAGGTGTCCGAGCCCGGCCGCACCGAAAGAGAGATCTGGGCCGAGCTCCACTTCGAAAACGCACGCAGCGGCGGCGAGTGGCTCGAGACCAAGCTCCTGACCGCGGGCCCGAGAACAAACCCCTGGTATCAGGAATGTTCGGACTACGTAGTCAAACGCGGGGAGATGATATCCTTCGACACCGACATGATCGGACCCTACGGCTATTGCGCCGATCTATCGCGCTCGTGGACAGCGGGACACGTGGCCATGAACGCCAAGCAGAAAGAACTCTACGCCGCTGCCAGGGATCAGATCGAGCACAATCTTTCAATCATCAAGCCCGGGATGACGTTCCAGGAATTCAACGAACTGTCGTGGCGGATTCCGGAGAAATACCAGCCTTATCGATACACGCTCGCTCTGCACGGCACCGGCATGGCCGACGAATGGCCGGGGATCCTGCTGCACCCTGATTTCGATCCCGATTTCAGCGGCGTCATCGAGGAGGGCATGGTGCTCAACGTCGAAAGCCTGATCGCCGAAGCCGGATCCGAGAGCATCAAGCTGGAAACCCAGGCTCTGATTACGGCAAGGGGAGCCGAGCGGCTGGACACGTTTCCGTGGGAAGAGATCTGAAGAAAGCATGTCGCGCAAAAGTGTGCGGCGGTTTTGCGGCAACGACATGCGTGAGAACAAAGAACAAAGACCTAAAGCGCGAGGAGCGAATCTGAAAGATTGCGACGCGCTTTAGTGCGCTCTCGACGCGGCACGATGCTGTGACGGCGTTTGTCCGAATGTGCGCTTGAAGGTTCTCGTGAACTGCGAGGCGTTTTCAAAGCCGACATCCCGCGCAATCTCGATCAGCGGCGCCTTCGACTGGGCAAGGATCGATTTCGCCCGCTCCATGCGTACGCGATTATAGGCCTTGGCTGGAGACATTCCCGTCTTGTCGATGAAGATCCTCTCCAGTTGCCGCCGAGACAGGCCAACCGTGGCGGCAAGCTTCTGTATGGACATGCTGCCATCGACGAACTGTTCCATCGTAATCATCGCCGCCTTGACGCGGGCGTCGTCATAGTCGTCGTAGAGCGGACGCCGGGGCTGTATGTCCGCTGAAGTCCGGGCCTTTTCGATCTGAAGGACCTCCAGCGCATTACGTTCAGCGTCGCGGCTGATATATTTCCTGACCAGCAACGCCGCCATGTCGGCGGAACTGCTGCCGCCTGCGCACGATCCGCGCTGGCGATCGAGATTGAAGAGCCGGTCGGACCGAACGCTAAGCTCGGGAAACCGCTCCCGAAACTCCTTGTAATGCAGCCAGCTCACACAGGAATCGTGCCTTTTCATCAAGCCAGCCGCAGCAAGGATGAACGAACCCGTGCACACGCCGATCAGCGGCACCTTCTTGGCGTCGGCCTGCTTGAGAAAGGTGATGGTCTGCTGGTCGACAGGGTTCTCCACCGTCAGAAGGCCGCCGACGACCACGATGTAATCGAACTTCGACGGATCGACGAAATCGGAGGTCGGAGCAACCTGGACGCCGCAGCTCGCGGTGATCAGGTGCCGCGTGCTGCCGATCACCTGCCAGTCGGCAAGGACCCTTCCGGAACGATCCTGCTCGTCGCTGGCAAGTCGCAGCGTGTCCACGAAGAGCGCAAAGGCCGACAGTGTGAATGATCGCGCCAAAACGAAGCCGACCTTGAGCCGGCCAGCCGACTTCGCGGCGGCGTCTGCCTGTCGATGCTGCTCAGGTCGCATAGTCATCTCCTTGCCGCTTGTGAGAGCGTGCTCATCGAAACTGAAAGAAATGCGCTAGCGGATCATGATCGTCAATGAAAATGGTTTGTCCAATGTTTCCCGCGGCTTCGATCCGGCTAGCCTGAGCCGCCGTAGGCCTTCACGGAATATCTCGATATCCGGATAGCGGCGTTTGTCGGGGAGCGCCGACCCGGCGCTCCCCAGGGTCAAATCACGCGGCCAGGACGCCGCTCTTCTTGGCCATCCAGGTTGCGATGTAGTCCATAAGGCCAGGGTTCAGGCAATCGTAAGGCTCGAGGCCGGACGTCCTCAACTGCGCCCTGACTGCGTCCATCTTCGCGGGATCGAAGCCGCTTTCGATGATCGACGACACGAAGGCCGCAAAGCCCGGCTTCGCCCAGCCGCTTTCCTGAAAGCGTTCCGGATGGACGAACGATAATCCCTGGAACGGATGTTCGCGCACGACCGGCCCATACATATGCACGCCGCATTCCTTGCAGGCGTGGCGCTGGATCAAGGCTGTGGAATCGACGACGGCGAGCTTGTCGCCATTCTCCTGAACTTCGACGCTATCGGTCGGCGCGACGGCCACGACTGAAAAGACGAAGCCCTCGGGCTTCCAGCACTTCGTGCAGCCGCAGGCATGATTGTGGGCAATGTCGCTCTTGATCCTGACCTTCACCGGATTGCTTGCGCACTTGCAGACGAGCGTCCCGCCTGCGAAAGCAGCGTCAGTCGCCCGAAAGCCTGAATCCACTGCCGGATGTATGGCTATGCTGGTCATGGGTTTCTCCTCCCCTTCTGGGCCGTTTGCAATATGCCCGGCCAAGCTCTGCAATCAGTCTCCCAATCTCCGCGCGTGCCAGCGCAGATGGTCTTCCATGAATGTCGAAATGAAGAAGTAGGAGTGGCCGTAGCCTTCCTGCATGCGAAGCCGCAGGCTGATGCCGGCCGTCTCGCAGGCTTGCCTGAGCTCTTCGGGGCGCAATCCATCCTCCAGGAAGCTATCCCCCGTCCCCTGGTCGACGAGGAATTCCGGGAACCGGTGCCCGTCTTCGATGAGCGAGCAGGCATCATATGCCCGCCAGGCCGTTTCATCCGATCCAAGGTATTTCTGGAATGCCGGCTTTGACCAGCCGGAGACCGAGGGATGGCTGATCGGAGCGAAAGCCGAGCAGCTGCCGAAGCGTTCGGGGTTCCTGAGCGCGATCGTGATCGCGCCATGTCCGCCCATCGAGTGACCGAAGATTCCCTGGCGGTCCATGTCGACCGGAAACTCGGCCGCGATAAGCTTCGGCAATTCATCGACGACGTAGCTGTACATCCGATAGTTCTGTGCGAATGGCGGCTCGGTCGCGTCGACGTAGAAGCCGGCACCCTTGCCGAACTGCCAATTGCCAGGTTCGTCCGGGACGGCATCGCCCCGCGGACTGGTGTCGGGGCAGACGATGATCATGCCGAGTTCTGCGGCAAGTCGCCGATACTCGCCCTTTTCCATGACGTTCGCATGGGTGCAGGTCAGACCGGAAAGGTACCATAGAACCGGCAGCTTCCGTGCTTTGGCCTGCGGCGGCAGGAATACCGCAAAGGTCATGTCGCAGTCGCAGACATCCGAGCGATCGACGTAAACGCCCTGGGTGCCGCCATGAGAATTCTCGGTCGAGATCGTCTTCATGGCTCAGTACACGACCACGCCGCGGATGCTTTCGCCTTTGTGCATCAGCTCGAAGCCCTTGTTGATATCTTCGAGCGGCATGGTGTGGGTGATCATCGGATCGATCTGGATCTTGCCTTGCATGTACCAGTCGACGATCTTCGGCACGTCGGTGCGCCCGCGCGCGCCGCCAAAGGCGGTGCCCATCCAGTTGCGGCCGGTGACCAGCTGGAACGGACGGGTGGAGATTTCCTGGCCGGCGCCGGCAACGCCGATGATAATGGACTTGCCCCAGCCGCGGTGGCTCGCTTCCAGCGCCTGGCGCATCACCTTGGTGTTGCCGGTGCAGTCGAACGTATAGTCGGCCCCACCGATCAGGTCGCCGTGGCGCTTGGTCAGGTTGACGAGATAGGGCACGATGTCGTCGCCGACCTCCTTCGGATTGACGAAGTGGGTCATGCCGAACTTCTCGCCCCATGCCTTGCGGTCAGGGTTGATATCAACGCCGATGATCATGTCGGCACCGGCAAGACGCAGGCCCTGCAGAACGTTGAGGCCGATACCGCCGAGCCCGAAGACGATCGCCGTCGCGCCCATCTCGACCTTGGCGGTGTTGATGACAGCGCCGATACCGGTCGTGACACCGCAACCGATGTAGCAGATCTTGTCGAACGGCGCGTCGGGATTGACCTTGGCAAGGGCGATCTCCGGCAGCACGGTGAAGTTCGAAAAGGTCGAGCAGCCCATATAGTGATGGATCTTGTCCTTGCCGATCGAGAAGCGCGAGGTGCCGTCCGGCATCACACCCTGGCCCTGGGTCGCGCGGATCGAGGTGCAGAGGTTGGTCTTGCGCGAGGTGCAGGAATAGCATTCGCGGCATTCCGGGGTGTAGAGCGGAATGACGTGGTCGCCCTTCTTCACCGAAGTGACACCAGGGCCGACATCGACGACGATGCCGGCACCCTCATGGCCGAGGATTGCCGGGAAGAGGCCTTCCGGATCGGCGCCCGACAGGGTGAAATCATCGGTGTGGCAGATGCCCGTCGCCTTGACCTCCACCAGCACTTCGCCGGCCCGCGGCCCCTCCAGCTGCACGGTCATCACTTCGAGCGGTTTTCCTGCCTGAACGGCAACGGCGGCGCGAACGTCCATTTTGATATCCTTCCTCTTAAATTGAATTCTGATGCTGCATATTCGGATCGACCTGTTTCTCGCCGATCTGCTTCGCTGCGTTACCGCCGAGACTTCAAGCTCTGGCGTTCAAGCTTTTCGTACATCTCCGACCCATTGTCGCCAAGGACCCCATCACGTCTCCCGCTCAACCTGGCACCAGACCGCCAGCAGTGGCCGGGCTGTGCATCTTATCGCGAAGGATTGCCCGGCGTCGTTTGCAAAGACTGTGCCGATACCGGCAGAAAACCATTGGGAATTGCCAAGGCAGATTTCACCCGGCGAAAGCAGAATGAAAGCGCGGGGCTGCGTCTGAACGTGATCGGGAAATCTTGTATAGCGATCCATGTAGATCACGCCGACCCTGAGATCGGCGCGTTCCTCCATGCCGCCGGGACCGACCAAGACCGCATGGGAGTGCGTATTGCCGAAATTCAGGCTTGCGAACGGACCGGAGCGGCCGCGTCTCCAGAGCAGCTTGTCGGCGAGACTCTGGAACTGGCCGGCGATCGCCTCGTATTTTCGTCCCGATTTTGCAAGATGGCCGATGGCGTCATCCAGCCCTTCCGGCGCGCCGGGAAGAGGCCCGCCCTCTGGACGCACCTTGCCGGTCTTGAGCAGCCTCTGGAGAACCTTGCCCGCGACGAAACTGGCGACGGCAGGAGCCTCCGCCGACAGCATTAGCCCGCCGACATCATTGAGGAATTCCTGCAGCGGCCGAGAGCGCCTCTCCCTCCCGATGTCGTGCAGCCGTATGTATGCCGGTTTTTCGTCATCGTTCAGGAGAAGGTCGGCACCAGGTTTGATTGGACGTCCCACGACGCGCACCACGTTCGGTCTCCCCCCGCTAGAGCGCCTTTTGCAATTCCGGCAGGGCGTCGAAGAGATCGGCGACCAGTCCGTAGTCGGCGACCTGGAAGATCGGCGCCTCCTCGTCCTTGTTGATGGCGACGATGACCTTCGAATCCTTCATGCCGGCCAGATGCTGGATGGCCCCTGAAATGCCGCAGGCAATGTAGAGCTGCGGCGCCACCACCTTGCCGGTCTGGCCGACCTGCCAGTCGTTCGGCGCATAACCGGCATCGACGGCGGCTCTGGATGCACCGACGGCAGCACCGAGCTTATCGGCAAGCGGCAGGATGACTTCCTTGAACTTCTCCGCCGAGCCGAGGGCGCGGCCGCCGGAGATGATGATCTTGGCAGAGGTCAGTTCCGGACGGTCGGAGGCCGACAGCGCGTCCTTGACGAAGGTCGACAACCCCGGATCGGAAACCGCCGGGATTGCCTCGACGGTCGCCGAACCACCTTCCGGTGCAGAGGCAAAGGAAGCGGTGCGCACGGTGATGACCTTCTTGGCATCGGTCGCCTGTACCGTCTGGATGGCATTGCCGGCATAGATCGGCCGCTTGAAGGTATCGGACGAGATCACCTCGATGATCTCGGAGACCTGGGCGACATCGAGAAGAGCGGCGACGCGCGGCAGCACGTTCTTGCCGA
>NZ_JACCEZ010000015.1:0-136162 GCF_013416305.1 Rhizobium sp. WYCCWR 11128 | reverse complement strand
CGCCGTCACTGTTCCTCACCGCCTTCATCGCCTGCTTCGCATCGCAAAAGATGAACGTGTTCCTCGCGATCGTGCTGTCGTTGCTGCTGACCATCTTTTCGGTCGGGGTCTTCAGCTACGGGCTCGGCCTGCCGTTTGAGCGCTTCGGCCCCTGGGTCCGGTTCTAGGAGACGATGATGGATCTTTTCAGCAATCTCGCGCTCGGCTTTGCAACAGCCGGCACTCCGGAAAACCTGCTCTTCTGCCTGATCGGCGTGCTGCTCGGCACGCTGATCGGTGTGCTGCCCGGGATCGGCGCCACGGCGACGATCGCCATGCTTTTGCCGATCACCTTCCAGCTTGAACCGGTTTCCTCGCTGATCATGCTCGCCGGCATCTATTACGGCGCGCAGTACGGCGGCTCGACGACGGCGATCCTGATCAACATGCCGGGCGAATCCTCCTCGGCCGTGACCGCGATCGACGGCTACCAGATGGCCCGCAAGGGCAGGGCCGGCGCAGCGCTTGCGATCGCGGCTCTGGGTTCGTTCTTTGCCGGCACGGTCTCGACCTTTCTCGTCGCGATCTTCGCACCGCCGCTGACCGCAATCGCGCTGCAGTTCGGCTCGGCGGAATATTTCTCGCTGATGATCGTCGGCCTCGTCTCCTCGATCGCACTCGCGCATGGCTCAGTCGTCAAGGCGCTGGCCATGGTGGCGCTCGGGCTGCTGCTTGGCCTCGTCGGCACCGACATCTACACCGGCACGCCACGCTTCACGCTCGGCATCCGTGAATATGCGGACGGGCTGAACTTCGTGGCGCTTGCCGTCGGCGTGTTCGGCGTGGCGGAAATCCTCCGCAACCTCGAAGGCGAGTCGACACGCACGGTGCTGATGGCCAAGGTCACCGGCCTTTTGCCGTCCCGCCAGGAATTCAAGGAGATGATTGCGCCGGTCATTCGCGGTACGGCAATCGGTTCGGCGCTCGGCATCCTGCCAGGTGGTGGCGCCATTCTCGCGGCGTTCGCCTCCTATACGGTGGAAAAGCGGATGTCGAAGACGCCGGAGGAATTCGGCAAAGGCGCGGTCGCCGGCGTTGCGGGACCGGAATCGGCAAACAATGCCGGCGCGCAGACTTCGTTCATTCCGCTCTTGACGCTCGGCATTCCGGCCAATCCCGTCATGGCGCTGATGGTCGGGGCGATGATCATCCAGGGCATCGTGCCCGGTCCGAACGTTGCCACCGAGCAGCCGGCGCTGTTCTGGGGTATCATCGCCTCGATGTGGATCGGCAACCTGATGCTGGTCATCCTCAACCTGCCGCTGATCGGGCTCTGGGTGAAGCTCTTGACCGTGCCTTACTACGTGCTCTTCCCCATCATCATGGCCTTCTGCTCGATCGGGGTCTACAGCGTCAACGCCAACGTCTACGATCTCTACGCCGTCGCCTTCTTCGGGCTCATCGGCTATGTGCTGGCGAAGCTTCGCTGTGAGCCGGCGCCGCTTCTGCTCGGCTTCGTGCTCGGGCCATTGCTCGAAGAAAACCTCCGGCGCGCCATGATCCTGTCGCGCGGCGATCCCACCACCTTCGTCACACGGCCGATCAGCGCCATTCTTCTGGCCATTGCGGTCGCCGTCCTCATTGTCGTCTTCCTGCCGAGCGTCAAGAAGAAGCGTGAGGAGGTGTTCCAGGAAGAGGATTGAGAACAAATTCGCCCTACCGCAACGGGATTGGAATACTGACGTGGTTGCATTGCTCCAGTCGTTGCCCCAGACTCTCTTGATCATCGTCAATAGCCGCAAATACTGCGAGTCTGCCGAGTACTCGGTGTTGTTTCAGTGGCCTTGACCGCGCTTACTCAAGGAAGGTTATGTTGTTTGCATCCCTTGATCGTGGTCAGCGCCTCGCGATCCTCAATGCGTCACTCCGCAATTGGGAATTATTGCGCAGCGATTGGCGGTACCCTTTGGCTCTTCCATCTCTGCGAAGAATGTCGACGCATCGCCGAAATGGTTCAGCGAACACTACTTCGAGATCCTTCGCGACCTCCTGACCCGTTGCCGGTCCGTTATCCATCCAAGCGCCCCGCTCGGCTGCTCGGCGTGACGCTTCATCGCTTAAAATGATAAAATCGTCGATGATCAGCCACAGTTCCAGCTTGATCTTGAATTGCGACGGGTACTTGCGACGTCATTGAGCGCAATTGGCTGATATGGATGTCCCCAAGCGCTCCCTGAGAATGAAGTTCGCAGGAGCACTGCGGGCATTCGTAGCCAGCGCTCAGTCGAAAAATACGTCTTGGTCTTCACCTGCGAACTTGAAGTCGCCTTAAGACCAAGAACAAAATTAAAGATATTTGCGCTGCCTGCTTCGCGCGTGAAGCTGAGATAGGAGCCGAATCGTTCGTATTCGACATTTCGAAGGTTTTGGATCGAGGCGAGAGTATCCTCGAAATCACGCCAGCACGCCTGCTTCACGATGATCTCGAAAATGCGCAGGACGGCCGGGGCGAGACGTCCCTGAGCGTCGGTCGTCGGCCCAATGATCTTGGCGCGGATCTCAAGGATATCGCCCATTTCATCTCCACGAACCTTAACGAAGGTTGAGCTGAGGGGACGCACCTCGTCCCGTTCGTAGATGCGCTGAAAATAACATTCATAGCTGCGATTGCGCATCGATGCGGCTTTCCATTCGCTCATCTCGATGCCGGCCTCTCGAAGAGCACCGCAAATATTCGGCCCCGAGACGCGCCACATCCGCAGAAACTGACTTGCCAATTCCAGCTTCGGGACCTCGATCAGCTGCAGTGATATCGACATCGGCGGCAGGGGAGAAGGAGCTTCCGGATCAGGGCGGGCGGCTATGCGAGATGACCGGGCAGCCTTATTGAGAGCTCGGTTTTCAAAGACCCCGACTGGATCTTCGAGCTGGTGGACCTCACGATAAAAAACGACGATGCCTGCAAGAAGCAAAATTGATATCAAAAGCCCCGCCCAAAGCAGAGACCGGCGGTTGCTCGGCAATCGGAAATTCCGGTTCCGAAGTGGGCTGTCGCGAGGAGGATCGACTGCTGATAGCACTTTATCCATGGCGCGACCTCACAAGCAAAATAGGAGCGGCGAGTTCGAACTCAATCAACCTCGATCCTATTTGCGACCCACCGGCATCGGTCGGCGCTTCGACCAATCAGCCCTGCTGGCGACTCCTTCTAAGGTGAGCGACGGATGTGAAAACGGTACAGTCGGTCCGACTCACCTTCGATACTGTAAGTGTGAAGTTGCGTTTGTCGAGCGTCAAGCGGCAACCCCAGTGAACGGCGTTCGCCCTCTAAAATTGGTGCGGAAGAGCGCACGGGCGGCCGACAACTGCACTGGTCCAGCATTGTGATCCAGCCCGTCAAGGAAGTGCTCGCCCGATCGACTATTTTCCGTCCGTTTTTCCCGTTTGTTTCGTGGCTGCCTTCAGCGCGCCTTGCTGCAAATCGGCCTCGTCGGCAAGAATGGCGGCGGCCTCGTCGAGCAGGACGTCTTTTGCGTTCTTGCGGGCATTCTCGATGGCAATATCAGCGCTCAGGCTGCGCTCGCCTGCCTCCAGGCCGTCATCTCCAAGATCCTCGCCACCGCTTGCTTGCGCTCGATCCTTGAACCGTTTCTCGCGCGCCGTCGCTTCTTTGCGACGTTCGGCTTCATTGAGGGAAACAATTCCTTTTTCCCGCTGCGCCTTGAGGTCGGCAATGTCTTTTATCAGGCGTTGGAAGTCCGGATCGCTCTCAATCCGCGCATCATGGCGGCTTTGCAATGTCGGCAGCAACGTCGTGACAGTGTCGGCGGCCGTGTACTTCGCAGGTTTGATCTGAGCCCACGGCAGGGCATTGTCATAACTGGTCTCGCCGAAGCTCGTCGGATCGGAAAGTCCTGGCAAGCCGATATCGGGCGTTACGCCGTGCAGCTGTGTCGTCCCGCCGTTGACCCGGAAAAACTGGGCAATCGTCACCTTCAGCTCCCCTAACTCGGGTTTGCTGTTGCGGACGATCTGGTCAAGATCGACGACGGTCTGAACGGTGCCCTTCCCGAAACTGGGTTCGCCGACGATCACGCCTCGACCGTAATCCTGGATTGCCGCGGCAAAAATCTCAGAAGCCGACGCCGACCCGCGATTGATCAGGACACCCATCGGGCCTGCCCAGACAGGCGCTGCAAGCTCCGAGCTCCTCACGTCGACCTTGCCATCGCTGCCGCGCTGCTGAACCACCGGGCCATTGCCGATGAACAGACCGGTCAAATCAATTGCCTCGTCCAATGAACCGCCGCCATTGTTGCGCAGGTCGATGAGAACGCTGTCGACTTTTTCTTCCTTCAACTCGTCGAGAAGCTTGGCGACATCGCGGCTTGCGCTTTTGTAATCCTGGTCTCCTTTGCGCTTGGCTTCAAAATCCTCATAGAATACCGGCAGCGTGATGATCCCGATTTTACGCGTGGCGTCGCCCACTTTTACGGACAGCACAGTCTTCCTGGCAGCCTGCTTATCGAGACTGATTTTATCGCGCACCAGGCTGATGACGCGATGCGTGCCATCAGCTCCGGCATCTGCCGGCAGGATGTCCAGCCGCACGACGGAGCCCTTTTTCCCGCGTATCATCTGCACGACTTCATCAAGGCGCGTGCCCACCACTTCTTTGATAGCCCCATCCTTGCCTTGACCAACGCCGGTAATGCGGTCTCCGACCGCGAGCTTGCCGGACAGTTGCGCCGGCCCGCCAGGCACGAGCTCACGAATCGTCGTGTAGTCGTCGCGTTCCTGCAGCACTGCACCGATACCAAACAGCGAAAGCTTCATCGAGACATTGAAGTCGGCTGAAGCGGCCGCACCGAAATAGTCCGTGTGCGGATCGATCGACGTTGAATAGGCATCCATGAACGACTGGAAAACGTCGTCGCTTTTAAACTTGTAAGCGCGTTCGAGTATGTTTTCATAACGTTTGTCGAGTGTTTCGCGAATGGCCGCGTCGTTTTTGCCGCCGAGTTTCAACCGCAACCAGTCGCTCTTGACGCGCTTGCGCCAAAGCTCATTGCTCTCGGCTTCAGACTGCGACCATGGCGCTTTATCGCGCAGCACCGAATAATTTTCCTGCGCACTGAAATCGAAGTCCTGCTTCAGCAGGCTGCGTGCATAGTTCATGCGGTCGACAACGCGCTGTTCATAGGCGTTGAAAATCGCAAACGGTATCTTCAAGTCCTTCCGTTCTATCGCATCGTCGATCTCGCTGCGATCGGACATGAACTTGTCGATGTCCGCTTGCAGGAAGAGCATGCGGTCCGGATCAAGTGACTTGATGAACTGATCCATGATCCTGGCCGACAAGGCGTCGTCGAGTGGAACGGGCTTGTAGCTATACCGCGAAAGAAATTGTGCGCTCAACTCGGCGGCTTGCGCCTGTCGCTTTAGAGGCGCCAGAGCAGGCGGTGATGCAACTTCAGCATATGCGGACTGTGCAATTGCAAGAAATGCACCAAGGAAAAAGTAGGCTATGCGCATTCAGCGTTGTCCAATTCTTAATGCCGAGTGTCGATGTGCGATCTATGTGACGCAATCATGGTTTTTTGGCAACCAAATGGCAAACGACATGGTTTGCAAAGCTGCGGACATATCCGGCGCCTAGTTGGGGTCTCCGCAGCCGGCGCTCAATCCGCCTGCACGTCTTGCCAGGAATCGAATGTCGCAGCCTGACCGCGACGGCACCCGCTGCGGTCGACAAGATCCCAAACGATGGCTTTTTCGATATAGAAACGCCGCCCTGACTTGGCGATGCGAAGTCCGCGGTAGTCGGCGATAAAGCCGTTGGCCGCCACGGCATTCAACAACCTCTCGCGTTCGGCGCGATCGGGCGCCTCCGCCGAAAGACGCGATGGCAAAGTGACGAACTCGTCCCATGAATATTCAAAGCAGGCTTGGGCAGCGCGGTTGGCGTAGATGAAGCGCGGATCGGCGTCGGTGTTGTGGGCAAGAACAACTGCCGGCGACTGGTCGTAGAGCCATTCAGCACCCTCGCCTTCCGGCGTCAGGCTGCGTCTCACGCTTCGTTCGAAACTTTCCGCCATCAATGCGTAAAATTCGAGATCGTAAGACAAGTCGAGACCGGCGTTATAGTTGGCAATCATGCTGCGCATCCTGGATAGCGGCGAGAAATGGCGAAAGTGATGTTCTCGCTTGAAAGGCTAGCTCCAAATGCGACGCGGTCAAGCTGGACGACCGGACTTCAGGCGTCATCCTGGAGGTAGCGTTCCGCGAGCCTTGCCCACATGGCTGCGCCAACCATCAGGCTGGCATCGGCGAAATCATATTTGGCGCTATGCAGGATGGCGGAATTCATGCCATTGCCGAGACGCAGGAAGCTGCCCGGCTTGTGCTCGAGAAAGTGCGAGAAATCCTCGCTGCCGGGAATGAGCGGGCAGGTCGCGACCTTGTCTTCGCCGATCAGTTCCATCGCGACGATCCGGGCAAAATCCGTCTCGGCAGGCGAATTGACGACGACAGGATTGCCGCGATCGTAGTCGATCTCGATGGAAGCATTGTGCCCTTCTGCCACCGAGCGGGCGAGCTTGGTGATGCGCTGCTGTAGGAGGTCGCGAATGCCAGGCTCGAAGGAGCGCACGCTCAGTGCGAGCTTGGCATGCTCAGGAATGACGTTGACTGCATCGCCGGCATGGATCGTGCCGACGGTGATGACCGCCGTCTGGGTCGGATCGAGGTTGCGCGAGATGATAGTCTGCAGCGAGACGACGAGGTTGCACGCCACGACCACGGGATCGACGGTCAGGTGCGGCCGCGAGGCATGGCCGCCTTTGCCCTTGATGGTAATCTCGACGGTATCAGACGCCGCCATCATCGGACCGGATCGCAGCAGGATGGTGCCTTCGGGAGCGCCGGGGTGGTTATGGAGGCCAAAGATGGCATCGAACGGAAACCGCTCGAACAGGCCGTCGGCGATCATTGCCTGGGCGCCGCTATTCTTGCTCGCCTCTTCCGCTGGCTGGAAGATTAGCGTCACCGTGCCGTTGAAGCGGCGGGTGCGAGCGAGATATTCGGCGGCGCCGAGCAGCACGGTCGTGTGGCCGTCATGGCCGCAGGCATGCATCTTGCCGGGCGTGCCGCTGGCATAGGCAAGTCCGGTTTCCTCGACGATCGGCAGTGCATCCATGTCGGCGCGGATGGCGATGCCCTTGATGCCCTTGCCGGCGCTGAGGCGGGCGACAACGCCATGGCCGCCGACATCGCGGGTCACGTCATAACCCCAGCCCTCCAGCTTTTCCGCAACGTAACGCGCCGTTTCCGCTTCTTCAAAGGAGAGTTCCGGATGGGCATGCAGATACTGGCGGGTCGCCTTCAGCTCCGCCTCCATGGCTTCGAAATCGGAAACGCGGGCATAGGCATTGTCGAGCGTGGGCATGAAAACATCCAGTCTTGATCGAAAAGGGCGATTGCTCCGGCCCGAGGGTCGAAGCAGAAGCTGATATCAGTTAGAGAAAACGGGCGAGAAAAGCCTGGGTCCGGGGATGTTGCGGATTGCCGATGACATCCTCGGGCTTGCCCATCTCGACGACATTGCCGCCGTCCATGAACACCACCCGATCGGCCGCCTCGCGGGCGAAGCCGATCTCATGGGTAACGACGATCATCGTCAGGCCCTGTTTGGCGAGATCGCGCATGGTGGAGAGAACTTCGCCGACCAGCTCCGGGTCAAGCGCCGAGGTAGGCTCATCGAACAGCATCAGCTTCGGCTTGATCGCAAGCGCGCGGGCGATGGCGACGCGCTGCTGCTGACCGCCGGAGAGCTGACGGGGATAGCTCCCGGCCTTTTCCGACAGACCCACTCGCTCCAAAAGCCGCAGGGCGTTCTCGGTCGCGGCCTTGCGGCTTTCGCCGTGCACGCCGACCGGGGCCTCAACGATGTTCTGCAGGACCGTCATATGCGGATAGAGATTGAACTGCTGGAACACCATGCCGATCTTGCGCCGCTGGCTGGCGATCCTGTTGCTGGACAGCTTTTCCAGCCGGTCTTTGCGAAGGCGGTAGCCGATCTGTTCGCCATCGACTTCGATGAACCCTTTATTGATGGCCTCAAGATGGTTGATGCAGCGCAGGAAGGTCGACTTTCCCGACCCGGACGGGCCAAGCACCACGACGACTTCCCCCGGCATGACGTCGAGGTCGATCCCCTTCAGCACTTCGAGCTGGTCGAAGGACTTGTGGACGTTGCGGGCTCTGACGAGAGGTTTTGCAATTTCGGCAGCGGTCAATGGCTTGCCTCCTCGACAAGGGTCTCGGATTTGGCGGCAGCGGCATTGTTGCGCCGTTCGCTGCGGCCGTAATAGGCCTCGATATAGCTCTGGCCGAGATTGAGGATGGAAGTAATGAAGAGGTACCAGAGGACCGCGACCAGCAGCATCGGCACGATCTCGAAGGTGCGATTGTAGATCGACTGGACGGAATAGAGCAGATCGGCCATGGCGATGACGCTGACGAGTGACGTTGCCTTGATCATGCTGATCAGCTGGTTGCCCGTCGGCGGCACGATCGAGCGCATCGCCTGCGGAATGATGATCCGCCACAGCGCTCTCGCCTTGGTCATGCCGAAGGCTTCCGCCGTCTCGAACTGGCCGCGATCGACCGAGAGCAGGCCGCCGCGAATGATTTCGGCCATGTAGGCCGCTTCGTTCAAGGCAAGGCCGACGATTGCCGCCGTCATCGGCGTGATCACCGAATTGGTCTCCCAGCTGGCGAGCGTCGGGCCGAACGGAATAGCGATCGAAAGCTCGGGAAAAAGGGTCGAGAGATTGTACCAGAAGATCAGCTGCACCAGGAGCGGCGTGCCGCGAAAGAACCAGATGAACAGCGACGCCAGCGACCGAGCGAGCCGGTCATTCGACAGCCTGGCGATCGCCAGTCCGAGGCCGAGAACGATGCCGATGGCCATCGCGACCACCGTCAGGCCCAGGCTGACGTAAAGGCCATTGATAACAGTCGGATCGAAGAAATAAGCCGCGACGACAGGCCAGCCGAAATTCTCGTTATGGGCGACGATCCATAGGAAGTTGGCGGCAATCAGGAGCACGACCACCCACAGGACGAGCCGGCCCGTTTGAAAAGGCTTGTGGGCGTGGGCAACATCCCGGAAGTCCGCACCGCCCAAAGGCGGTGCGGCAGTCGTGCGGTCATTGCTCATTTCGGCAGGGCTCCACCAAGATTGAGGCCGGGCTGCTTGATCATGTTGTTCTCAAGACCCCATTTCTTCATGATGGCGGCATAGGCGCCGTTATCCATCAACGCCTTGATCGAGTCGAGCAGAACGGGGCCGAGCGGCGAGCCCTTCGGCACGACGGCGCCCTGATAGAGATCCTCAAACCCGTTTTTCTGGCCGACGCCGCTCAATTCCAGCTGGCCGTTTGCCTGAGACACGAAATAGGTCAGCGGCGCCTGCGAAGAGAAGAAGGCATCGGCGCGTTTGGAGCGGACCGCCAGGATCGAGCTCGGCTGATCGGTGTAGGACTGCACTTCGGGCGCGGGCTTGCCCGCCGCCTTGCACTTTTCGACCTGGGCCTGGATTACCTTTTCGGCGGAGCCGCCGGCCATAACGGCAATGCGATTGCCGCAGGCGCTGTCGAGCGAGGTGATGGCCTTCGGATTGCCCTTCTGGACGGAGAAGACCACGTATTCCTGAACCCAGTCGACGAAATCATTGGCCTCTTCACGGGTCTTGAAGTCGCCGATCGGGCCGAAGGCGAACTGGTATCGGCCGGAATTGATGCCGGCGAGCAACGCGCTCAACCCGCTGACGGTTTCGTGCTCGATCTCGACGCCGAGCATCTGGCCGATCGCATCGGTCAGGTCAGCGCTGGCGCCGGTCAGTTTCGTACCGGTGACGATCTCATAGGGAGGAAAGGAACCGTTGTTGACGGAGATCATCTTGCCGTCCGTGCGGATCTTCTCCGGCAGGCGGGCGCGAAGAGCCTCGTTGACGGTCTGCTTTGGTACGGCCGCCTCCTGGGCGAAGACCGACGTCGTCATCATCAGACCCAGCAGGGCGGCGGAAGCGATCAGTTTCGAATGCATGTCATTCCCCTTTTTTGGTTTTGCGAAAATGGTAATTCAACGTTGAGGCCTGTGATGAGTTTCATTGGCCTTGCTCACTGGGCCTTGGCGTGCCACGGAAACAGCTCGGCGGGCGTCAAAAGGCGCGGCATGATCTTCTGTTCGTAGAGTTCCTCGGCAAAGTCGGCGATCATTGCCTCGTTCTCGGCAAGCCCGCTGGCCCTCCAGGTCGGCGGCAGATCAGCCGCGCAGCGGCGCAGTTCGTCGATCATCCAGGGCGTGGTGTCGGCGTATTTCTCGCGCTTTTCCAGCCAGAGACGCTGGGACTCGTCGATCACCTCGCTGAGTTCATCCATGATCCAGGGATGCTCCTTGACGATATCAGCCTTGAAGCCGATCAGATGCATGCCTGGGACATAGCCAACCTCATTGAGGTAAGCGACTTCGGCGGCGCGGAAATCATCCAGCACCTGGCGGAGCGGCGATTCTTGGTCGAAGAAACCTTTCGGCATGAAAGGCGTAAACACGGCGTCGAGCCCGCCATCCAGCAAAAGATCGACCATCGGACGCTCGCCGGGAGCAGGTTCGATGCGGCCAGGCCGTCCAAAACCGTCGAGCCGGTCGACGATCGGATGGGCCTGGGTCAGGCGCCCGGCATACCACATGGCATCCTCGACGCCGACGCCTTCCCGGCGCAACGCGGCACGGGTCCAGGTATTTCCGGAATCTCGCCAGCCGGTCACGCCGATGTTCTTGCCGGCCAGATCGGAGAGCTTGCGGATCGGACTATCCTTGGCGGTGATGATGCAGCGATGGCGGAAGCCGCGCATGATGAAGTTCGGCATGCCCAGAACCCGATCATCGCCGTCATGGCGCATCTGCGAATAGCGGCTGAAGGACATTTCCGCGGCGTCATGCGCTGCGTCATCGGCGAGGCTCGAGACCAGCGTGCCCACACGATCCACTTTGATATCGAGACGGGAAGAACTGACATCACCGAGCACAAGCGGTGTCATGTAATCCCAGTCCCTAAGGGCGATGCGAAGCGTCACAGGCATGCAAAAACTCACAAAATTGCTCGACGGGTGGCAAATTAAATGTTCAAAATAGAGAGTACAAATGTTATTACGTTATTGAACATTTAAAGTGAGGGAAAAATGGGCGACGCGGTCGAAGCCTCCTGGTTTGCCGAAAAAATAGCCGACCGCAGCATCAGGGGAATCGCTCTCGAAACGAGCGCGTTGATCCGTGCCGGTATCCTGCCCGTTGGGACACGCCTGCCGGCGATCCGCGATATCGCTTACGAATTGCATGTCAGCCCGGCAACGATCTCCGAAGCCTGGAGCGAATTGCGGCGGCAGAAGATCATCAGCGGGCGGGGGCGCAACGGCACCTGGGTCAGCGGCGACCGCTTCGTCGCCAAGCCGGAACGTCTCGCCAGCTCGGGAAACTATAGGGCAGGTGTGCTCGACCTTACCTTAGCCGGGCCGGATGCAGCACTTCTTCCGCACCTCGCCGAAGCAATGGCCTATGGTGCGTCCGTCGATGACCTCAACAGCTATGAGCGCAGCCGGATCGTCCCTGAGTTGAAGGACGCCGTTTCAGAGCGATGGCCTTACGCGGCGGAAGCCTTTCTGGCGACCAATGGCGGTTACAACGCCGTCTATACTATATTGCATGCGTTGGTTTCCTCGGGCTCGGCGGTCGCGATCGAACATCCGACCGCCATGCGACTGCTCGATATTCTGGAAGATCTCGGCGTCAAAATCATCCCTGTCGCCTGCGACGGCGAAGGCCCCCTGCCGGAGTCGCTGCGCGAAGCATTGCAGCAACGTCCGGCGGCTTTTCTGTTCCAGCCGCGGCTGCATTCCGTGACCGGCGTTACGGTCAGTTCATCCCGCCTCGATCAGCTTGGAGATGTGCTGGAAGACAGCGATACGCTTGTTATTGAGGATGACGGCGTCGGCGACGTGTCGGCGGCACCTCCGCAGTCGCTCGGGGGCCGATTTGCGGAGCGGACGATCCATATCCTGTCACTCTCGAAAAGCCTCGGCCCGGATCTGCGTCTCGCGGTTCTGTCGAGTTCCGCGCCGATCGTCGACCAGATCCAGTCTTACCGTTCCTTCAGCGCCGGCTGGACCAGCCGTATCCTGCAAGGGGCCGCCGCCTGGCTATTGCGCGATCCGGAAACCTGGCAGCTTATCGGCGAGGCGCGCGAGATCTATCAGCAGAGGCGCGATGCTCTTGCAGATGCGCTTAGCGAACGGGGAATACCGATACCGCCAGGCCAGGGCCTGTGCCTCTGGGTGCCCGTCGTCTCCGAACCATTCGCGATGGTGACGCTCGCCGCACGCAATATCGCTGTCAACCCGGGCAACAAATTCTCCGTCTTGCCCAGCAATCATATTCGAGTGGCGACCAGCACGCTTAGCGATCGCTGCGAGGAAGCCGCCGATGCGATCGCTCTGGCTCATGCGCCGTGAAGGTAGGGGCCTGCACCTCGCGTACTACTTTCCCTCAAGCCATTCCTGCAGCTCTGCCTCCGCCCGCTCGAGAGCACTGTAGTTCAGGAGTTTGCGCATGAAAGCGACCGTGACGGCGCGGGCGCGCAGATTGAAGCGGCCGTCCTCGTGGTCGTCACCGGCGCTCTGGTAGACGTCGAGCTTGTCGTATAGCTGCTGCAGGCGGTTCTGCACGCTGCGCAGCGACAGGCCCCGGCGTTTGGCGATGGCCCGGTCGGTGAGGCCGAGCGCGATATCGACGAGGATCTCGTATTCGGAATCGGTGAAGCCGTTCGTCTGGCCGAGGCTCTTCTGCTGCAGGCCCCGTACCTCGCGGTCGATGACGCACTGGCTCTCGATGAAGATCGAGCGTAGCGCAAGCTTCAGCCGCTCGTCGGAGGCGGATTTCAGCACATAGCCATAAGCGGCGCCATCCGGCACGATGCGGGAGACGCCGCGCACATAGGCCTCATCCGAGTAATTCGACCAGAACAGGATGCGGGTCTCCGGCCGCTCTTTCCAGATGGTGCGCGCCGCCTCGATGCCGTTGCGGTTCGCCATCTGCAGGTCCATGACGATATGCGCCGACTTGTGGTCGCGGGCGAGCTTCTCGCCGACGGTTCCGTTCTCCGCCTCGATCACCGTGTCGCATTCCGGCAGGGCCGCGTTGACCGCCTCGTGCAGATAGGACCGGTGCAGCGGGTCGTCCTCGACGATCAGAACCTTCATGGTGCCCTTCTCCTCAGTTTGGCCCGCTTGGCGGGTCGTGCGGTGCGAGCGGTAGCACGACGCGCACCACAGTCCCGCGATTGTTGTGGCCGGGCCCGGTCGTGAAGCGCGCCGAAATCAGCCGCGCACGGGTCTTCATATTGTCGATGCCGCCGCCGATCCGGCCCCGCGCCTTGGCGAGCCCGGTCCCGTCGTCGGAGATTTCGATTGACAACCGATCGTCATCGGCCTCGAGCCGCACCATGACTGCCAAGGGAGCGGCATGGCGCACCGCATTGTTGATCGCCTCCTGCGCGATCCGGAACAGCGCGACGCTGACGGTGGGTTCCAGTCGCTCCAGCGCGCCGTGCGTCTCGTCGACAAGGCCCCATTCGATCCCCGATCCCGTGTCGCGGGTCGATCGGTCCAGATGATGCTCGATCGCCTGGGCGAGGCCGAAGAGCTGGAGCACGGAGGGTTTTGCCTGTTCGATGATCTGCCGCAGATCCTGCATGCAATGCTGCAGGGAACGGGAGATCGGCTCCAACGTCTCGGGCGCCATTTCGCCGTTGCGCGACAGCCGATCGATCCGGCGGGCGAGCCGCGTCAGGTCGGCGAGCGTCTGGTCGTGCAGGTCCATGCCGATGCGCTGGCGTTCCTGCTCCAGCGCTTCGGTAAGTTTCAGCGCACCTTGCCGCAAGCCCTCCTCGCGGGCGCGGGCCTCTGCCTCGACGATCGCCGAGCGTTGCGCCTGCTCGGCTGCCTGCAGCGCGAAGAAATACGGCGTCAGCAGGTCGGCAATGATGCGGGCGCGTTCGATATCCTCCATCGTATAGACGCCCGCCCTGTGCGACGAACAGGAAAGCGCTGCGATGATCGTGCCCTGCACCTTCATGGGCACATGCAAGCGGCTTCTCAGCGACTGTTCGACGATCGGCCGCTTGAATGCGCCCTCGAAGTGGAAACGCGGATCGGTCATGGCGTCGTCCGCCAGCAGAAAATCCACCTCGCCCCAGAGCAGCGAGCGGATGGGGCTGTTGACAACAGGCGCGCCGGCAAGGCCGCCCCAGGCAGTCTCGATGCCCGTCTCATAAGCGGTGTGGTAGTTGCCGCCCTCAAGCAGCACGCAGACATCGAGATGGTCGTGCGGGATGATATGGGCGACCTCGGCCGCGACGGAACGGATAGCCGAGCGGAAGTCGAGTTGGCCCGCGAGCAGCCGGGAAATGCCGAGATAATGGTCGAACATGGCTGCGGGTACGAGATGCAGCATCGTCAGTTCCTCCCCGAGACGGCGCCGGGCTCCTCAACCCGCCGCGACTCCTTTCCAGTAAGCGCCTGCGGGAGCGCCGCCGTCTTGCATAAACCCGCAGCTTGTTGCGCAAAACCCGCAAACGGATTGCCGCCTTGCCCCTGTACAGGCCGATCGATCTCCCGCATCCTGCCCTTACTGAGAGGAGGAAGCTCAGTGCAAGAACAATTTTCACTCGAACCCAGTTGGGCTGGCAGGAGTGAAGCGATCCGCCGACAGGCGCGATCATCAGGGAGGAAGACATGACAATCAGCAAGATGCTTCTGGCATCGGCCGCTATCGCATGCGCCGCGATGCCCGTTTCCGCCTTTGCCGACACGTCGGCCAAGAAAATCGCCCTTTCCAACAATTATGCCGGCAACTCGTGGCGCCAGGCCATGCTGACGAGCTGGGGCAAGGTGACAGGCGAAGCCGTGAAGGCCGGCACCGTTGCCGCAGCCGACCCTTTCACCACTGCCGAGAACCAGGCGACGGAACAGGCGGCGCAGATCCAGAACATGATCCTGCAGGGTTATGACGCCATCGTGCTGAACGCCGCCTCGCCGACGGCGCTGAACGGCGCGGTCAAGGAGGCCTGCGACGCCGGCATCACCGTCGTTTCCTTTGACGGCATCGTGACCGAACCCTGCGCTTGGCGCATCGCCGTGAACTTCAAGGAAATGGGCCGCAGTGAGGTCGAGTACCTGTCGAAGAAAATTCCGGACGGCGGCAACCTGCTCGAGATCCGCGGCCTTGCCGGTGTCTTCGTCGACGACGAGATCTCGGCTGGCATCCACGAGGGTGTCAAGCAGTTCCCGCAGTTCAAGGTCGTTGGCTCCGTGCACGGCGACTGGGCGCAGGACGTGGCGCAGAAGGCTGTTGCCGGCATCCTGCCGAGCCTGCCCGACATCGCCGGCGTGGTAACGCAGGGTGGTGACGGTTATGGCGCCGCACAGGCGATTGCCGCGACCGACCGGAAGATGCCGATCATTATCATGGGCAACCGCGAAGACGAACTGAAGTGGTGGAAGGAGCAGAAGGACGCGAAGGGTTACGAGACCATGTCCGTCTCCATCGCGCCCGGCGTCTCCACGCTCGCTTTCTGGGTGGCCCAGCAGATCCTCGACGGCAAGGAAGTCAAGAAGGACCTCGTCGTGCCCTTCCTGCGCATTGACCAGGACAATCTCGAAACCAACCTCGCCAATACCCAGGCCGGCGGCGTCGCCAACGTGGAATACTCGCAGGCAGACGCAATCAAGGTCATCGAGTCGGCAAAGTAAATCTCCCGGCAACTGCCGCGCGGCCGCAAATGGCCGCGCGGGATTCTTTATGAAGCGGGCATGGCGGGCAGCATGGATGACGTTTTGAAGGCGGTGATCGCCGTCGATGGCGCCAAGATGAGCTTCGGCGCGGTTAGGGCACTCGATGGCGTGACCCTCTGCGTCATACCGGGCGAATGCGTCGGGCTTGTCGGCCACAATGGAGCCGGCAAGTCCACCATCGTCAGCGTGATCAACGGCGGTCTCACACCGCACGAAGGAAGTGTGGCGAGCGACGGCGAACGGCTGGAGCGCTATGGCATCAATGCCGCGCGTGCCCGCGGCGTGCGCTGCGTCTTCCAGGAGCTTTCGCTCTGCCCCAACCTTTCGATCGTCGAGAACACGCGCATCATGCATCGCCATCTCGGTGGCTTCGGCTGGCGGCGGCGCGCCGCAAAAATCATCGAGACGAGCCTCGACGCCGTCTTTCCCGGCCACGGCATCGACAGCAGCCGGGCCGTGGGAGATCTTTCGATCGCCGAGCGGCAGATGGTCGAGATCGCCATGGCCTTTTCCGACGCCGGCATTGCGCCGCGGCTGGTGATCCTCGACGAACCGACCTCGTCGCTCGATGCAAGCCTTGCCCGGCAGATGCTCGATCATGTCCGCCGCTTCATCGCCATGGGCGGGTCCGTCATCTTCATCTCGCATATTCTGCACGAGATCCTCGAAACCGCCGACCGCATCATCGTCATGAAGGACGGCCGCGTCGTCGCCGAGCGCCCGGCGCATGGCTTCGACCATCACGGCCTCGTCGAAGCCATGGGCACCGTTGCGAAGGAGGAGACCAAGCAGCGCTCGGCGCG
Source organism: Rhizobium sp. WYCCWR 11128 (assembly GCF_013416305.1). Taxonomy (NCBI): domain Bacteria; kingdom Pseudomonadati; phylum Pseudomonadota; class Alphaproteobacteria; order Hyphomicrobiales; family Rhizobiaceae; genus Rhizobium; species Rhizobium sp. WYCCWR 11128. The sequence goes on along the minus strand of NZ_JACCEZ010000015.1, from coordinate 119,469 downwards.
CGAACAATCCACCGCTCCGCTCATTCTGTCCCATCAGGCGAAGGGCCTTTCCTTTGCGGCCCGCAAGGGCGAGATCATCGGATTGGCGGGTTTGGCGGGCCATGGGCAGACCGAACTCCTGCTCGCCCTGCATGCCGCCCAGTCCGGCAACTGGCTGCCTGAGCGCGATCCGCTCGTCACCTTCGTCGCCGGCGACCGCCGCCTCAACGGTGTCTTCGAGCTGTGGAGCATCCTGCGCAACTTCTCCATCGCCTCGCTCGGTGACCTCTCCCGGCGCGGGCTGATCCTCGCAGGGGCAGAGGAGACGAAGGGCGCCGACTGGAAGCGGCGGATCGAGATCCGCACGCCCGATATGGACAACCGCATCCTGTCGCTTTCCGGCGGCAACCAGCAGAAGGTGCTCTTTGCCCGGGCGCTTGCGACGCGCGCGCCGATCGTGCTGATGGACGACCCGATGCGCGGCGTCGACGTCGGCACCAAGCAGGAGGTCTATACGATCATTCGCGAGGAGGCGGCGCGCGGCCGCACCTTCATCTGGTACTCGACGGAGATGGACGAGGTCCGCCTTTGCGACCGCGTCTACGTCTTTCGCGAAGGCCGTATCACGACCGAACTCGTCGGTAATGCCGTCAACGAGACGAATATCATTGCCGCCTCCTTCGAAGGGGTCGCCGCATGACGTTCCGGCTGTCGTCCGACGCCATGCGTCTTGCCATTCCTGCCCTGTCGCTGACGTTGCTGCTCGCCGCCGTCTTCTGGCTGCAGCCGCGCGCCATGAGCTATGTCGGCCTCAACCTGTTGTTCAACCTGGCTGTGCCGATCGCGCTTGCGACGATCGCCCAGATGATCGTGATGGCGGTGAACGATCTCGATCTCTCGATGGGGGCCTTCGTCAGCTTCGTCGCCTGCGTCACCGCGACCTTTCTGCGTGATGCCCCGGTGACCGGCGTCCTGATCCTTGCCGGCGCGATCGCAACCTATGCGGCGCTCGGCGTCGTCATCTATCTGCGTAACCTGCCGTCCATTGTCGTGACCCTCGGCATGAGCTTCGTCTGGGGCGGCCTTGCCGTGCTGCTGCTGCCGGCACCGGGTGGGCAGGCGCCGGACTGGGTGCGCTGGCTGATGACCGTCAAGCCGCCGCTGGCGCCGATGGCGATTGTCGCCAGCATCGTCATCGCCTTGGTCGCCCATCTTCTCGTCATGCGGTCGTCGCTCGGCGTGCTGATGCGCGGCATCGGCGGTAACCAGCGCTCGGTCGAGCGTGCCGGCTGGTCGATTGTCGGCGCGCGCGCTGCCGCCTATGGTCTTGCCGGCCTCTTCGCGGTGCTCGCCGGCATTGCCCTCGTCGGCCTGACAACCTCGGCCGATGCCAATATCGCGCTACGCTACACGCTGCTGTCAATCGCCGGCGTGATCCTTGGCGGCGGCGAGTTCATCGGCGGCCGCGTCTCCCCGATCGGCGCCGTCATCGGCGCGCTGACGCTGACGCTCGCCGGTTCGTTCCTGTCCTTCCTGCGGATCTCGCCGGACTGGCAGATCGGGGCTCAGGGCGCAATCCTGATCATCGTGCTCGCACTCCGTCTGATGCTGAACCGCATGGAGAAGCGGGAGAAACGCCGATGACCCCGCTCCTTCGCCTATTCGGCAAACCCTGGATCTGGTCGTGGCTTGCCGCCTTTATCGTCTGGTTCCTGACGATCATGGTGACGCTCGGCGCCAGCACGCTTGGCCTGTCGCAGGCAGCCCTCACCTTCGCAGCCTTTTCGGTCATCGTCGGCATCGGCCAGATGTTCGTCATCACGCTCGGCCCCGGCAACATCGATCTCTCGGTTCCCGCCACCATGACGCTTGCCGGCACGGTGGCGCTGAAGCTGATGAATGTCGAAAACGGCATGATCCTGCCCGGCCTTCTCGTTGCCATCGTCATCGGCCTTGTCGTCGGCCTCGGCAATTATGCGCTCATCAAGGCGCTGCGCATTCCGCCGATCATCGCCACGCTGTCCATGAGCTTCATCGTGCAGTCCGCGGCGATCTGGACGAACCGGGGCTTGCGCATCAAGCCGCCGAGCGTGCTGGCGGAATTCACCACGTCGAACACGCTCGGCGTGCCGAATGTGGCGATCGCAGCACTCCTCGTCTCGCTCCTCGCCTGGTTCCTGCTCGAGAGGACGATCTACGGGCGCTGGATCTCGGCGATCGGCCAGAGCATGCCGGCAGCCCGCATGGCCGGCATACCGGTCGACGGCACGCGTTTCGTCACCTACCTCTTCTGCGCCGTTCTCGCATCGGTCGCAGGCTATCTGCTCGCCTGCTTCTCGGGCGGTGCGGCGCTCAACATGGGCTCGGAATATCTGCTGATGTCGATCGCCGTCGTCGTGATCGGCGGCACGGCAGTCGCCGGCGGCGATTCCAACGTGCCGGGCATCTGGGGCGCATCGCTCTTCATGTTCCTTGTCGTCTCCATGCTCAACACCTACGGGGTCGGCGCGGGCATCCGCCTGATCATGACCGGCCTCATCATCATCAGCGTCATCATGCTCGCCGGCGGTCGCCGGGCCGGCATGCGATAATTGGGAAGACCGCCATGGCCGAGGCCAGCATCTACGAAATCCATGATCCGCGCTTCCGGCAGATGATCGTAACGAGCGCCGGCCTCGACGAACTCTATTCCGGCTGCCGCTGGGCGGAGGGTCCCGTCTGGTTCAACGACGCGAACCAACTGCTCTGGAGCGACATTCCCAACCAGCGCATGCTGCGTTGGACGCCCGAGAGCGGCGTCTCCGTCTATCGGCAACCGTCCAACTTCACCAATGGCCATACGCGCGACCGGCAGGGACGGCTGATCTCCTGCGAACATGGAACGCGCAGCGTCACCCGCACCGAGGTCGACGGCTCGATCATCGTGCTCGCCGACCGTTTCGAAGGCGCCAGGCTCAATTCGCCGAACGACGTGGTGGTGAAATCAGACGGCACGATCTGGTTCACCGATCCCACCTACGGCATCATGTCGGACTACGAAGGTTTTCGCGCCGAGCCGGAGCAGCAGACCCGCAACGTCTACCGGCTCGATCCGACGACCGGCGCGCTTGCGGCCGTCGTCACGGATTTCATCCAGCCGAACGGCCTCGCCTTCTCGCCCGACGAGACAATCCTCTATGTGGCGGATTCGGCCGCAAGCCACGACGAGAGCCTGCCGCGTCACATCCGCGCTTTCGACGTGATCGACGGCATCAGGCTGGCAAACAGCCGCGTCTTCTGCCTGATCGACAACGGCATCCCGGACGGCATCCGCACCGACGTCAACGGGAACCTCTGGTCAAGTGCCGCCGACGGCGTGCATTGCTTCGACCCGACGGGCAAGCTGATCGGCAAGATCCGCGTACCGCAGACCGTCGCCAACCTCACCTTCGGCGGCCCCCAACGCAACCGGCTGTTTATTGCGGCGACGCGGTCGGTTTATTCGGTCTATGTCGCGGTGAGTGGGGCTCAGGTGCCGTGAGGTTGGTCGCCTTGAACCAATACAAACCGTTGCTACAAAATGCTCGGCGGCCCACGTATGCTGGCCGCCGAGCTCCACATAAATCTCTTCATCATATAGGCTGATTGAACCCTCCGCTCGAGTCCGTAAGACCATGCATTTCCCGGATCAGATCGGCCGCCCGCTCTCCGATGACAACACAAGGCGCCATCGTGTTGCCGGTGGTGATGCGAGGCATGATCGAGGAGTCTGCGATGCGAAGGCCAGCGATACCGTACACTTTGAGCTCGTTATCGACCACCGACATGCTGTCGCGTCCCATCTTGGCTGTGCAGGATTGATGCCAGTAGGTGACCGCCGAACGCCGGATAAAGTCGATCATCCCTGATCGGTTGCGCGCGCCCGGAGCAGTCTCGGCCGTTACCAACGGCTTGAAAGCGTGGCTATTTCCCAATCCCCGGCATAGCTCCACCGCGGCCAGGGCAGCAGCCATGTCTTCTGGTTCGCTCAACGAATTGGGTTCGATGAGGATAGGGTCACTTGCGTTGGGGCCGGAGAGCCGAAGCCAACCACGGCTTTTCGGCTGGGCGAGACCGTTAAACATCGTCCACCCATGTTGCGGCGTTTCGAGGCCCGTCTCGATCGGTGACGGCACAGCGAACTCCAACTGGCACTGAAGAATGTCCGGCTGCGCAAGACGCGAGTTGCTTTTCCAGTAGAGTTTTGCTTCGCAGCCGCTACCACCGACGGCTTCTGGTTTTCGATATGCCCAGGTGCACCCGAATGCGAGATGATCCTGATGATTGCGCCCAACGCCCGGTAAGTGTTGAACCACGGGAATGCCGTGGGCTTGCAGCTCATCTTCTGGACCTATGCCCGACTGCATCAACACTTTCGGAGTGTTGATCGCGCCTAGCGACAGTACCGTTTCGCAACGCGCAGTGAATTGACGCAACTGATCATCGACGAGAACCTCGACCCCCGTCACACGCTTGCCATCGAAGATGAGGCGCGTGACCAGTGCGTCGGTCAGCACAGTCAGGTTTGGGCGCGACATGAGCGGGCTGACATAGGATCCAAAGACAGACTCCCGCTTGCCATCCCGGATCCGCAGTTCAGCGATAGATGCGCCGCCCGGGGCCTCCATCATTTCACCATTCGGGCTATCGTAGACGGGAATACCGATAGTGGATGCCGCACTCAACAAGGCCTCTGCGATCGGTTGGGGCGCCTGCGGCTGCGCTACGTAGGCCGGTCCGCCCATGCCTCGACGCGTTGGGTCCGGAGCGCCCTGCCAATCTTCGATCCGGCGATAGTAGCCGAGGATAGACTGATAGCCCCACGCGTCATCGCCGGCTTCAGCGGCAAAGTGGTCCCAATCTCCCTTGTGCCCCCTGGCCCACACCATGACATTGATGCTCGAACCGCCGCCGAGCCCCTTGCCCATGCTGAGAGGAAGACGTCGGCCGTCCAGGCCAGGTGCCGGTTGTCCGACAAAACCCCAGTCCCGGATCGAGCCGAGATTGAGCGGCCACTGCGCAGGGTTTGTAACGGTCTCGGCCGCATCGTCACCGCCTGCCTCGAGCAGTAGGACGCTTGCATTTCCATCCTCTGCCAGTCGCGCGGCAACGACGGAGCCGCTGGACCCGGCGCCGCAGACGATGAAGTCGAAAACACCACCGACCTCGTTCTGAGGAATGGGCGGATTTTCGGGTGCATTTTGGTCATGACTATTCAGCTTCACGTGACTACCTCCGTGAATGGATTCAAAACAATAGCGAATTTGCTGGGGATTCCGGGGGCGAATGCGGGCAATGGATCCCAGTCCGAGATCGTGCGGCCTTCCATGTGCTCGCTTCGGCCCGACCTCGCTCGGTTCGACAGCCCCTGCTCGTCGTCATCGGGACAGTGCGGACTGTCCCGATGAGGCTACGTCTGTCATCGCTTCTTCGCCGAGACGGCCTTAGCGGCCTGATCAATGGTATCGGCGACCACCTTCGGCTGCGTCATGAACAGGGCGTGGCTTGCCGAAACCTTGGTGATCTTCGCCTTGATGCGCTCTGCCATGTGGATCAGCATCGCCTGATCGAATGCCTTGTCTTCGGTAGCGATGACGGCCCAGCTCGGCTTAGTGCGCCATGCAGCATTTTCCAACTTCGTGCCGAACGCCGACATGTTGATCGGGACCTGCGCATCCCTCATGAATGCAACATCCGCATCACTGACGTCATGAGCAAAGCCAGCCTTGAACTTTTCCGGGCTGACATATCCAAAGCCATCTTTCGTGGTCTCAATGACGAATTCCGATGCAGGAGCAAATCCTTGGTATTGCTGTGCCGTTGTCTCGCCGGCATCGGGGGACAGAGCGGAAACATAGACGAGGCCAGCAACCTTTGCGTCGATGCCCGCTTCCGTGATGACCGTGCCGCCCCAGGAATGTCCAACGAGAATGACCGGACCATCCTGCCGTTCCAGCGCACGTTTGGTGGCGGCAACGTCGTCTTCGAGGGAGGTCAGCGGGTTCTGGACGATCGTAACGCGATAGCCGCGCTTGGTGAGATTGTCGTAAACACCCTTCCAGCCAGAACCGTCCGCAAAGGCGCCGTGGACAAGCACAACGTTTCTGACCGGCTGGTCTTGAGAGATGGTGTCCGCTGCGTTCGCCGGCAATGCGGCGGCGGACAGTGAGGCTGCAGCAGCAATTGCGGCTACGGTGGTCGTGGTCTTGCGTGTCATGGCTATCTCCTCGTTAACTGCGATAACTGTTATCGCGATATATGTAAGCTCGCAGACTTTGGGTTTCGCGTCAAGATAATTCTTATCGCGATATTTAATTTCTCTCTAGGATGGGCTATATGGAGTCTACAGGAGCTCACAATGACCGCACGCCATAACGACCCGCCCCCTCTGCACGACCAATTGTGCTACGCAATTTACACTGCTGGTATTGCCATCCAGCGTGCTTACAAGCCCCTTCTCGATGAGTTGGGCCTGACGTACCCGCAGTACCTCGTGCTCAACGTGCTGTGGGGCGAGGATGGGCAGACGGTGGGCGCCATTGCCAATGCCCTTGCCCTGGAATCCAGCACGCTGACGCCGCTTCTAAAGCGCCTTGAGGTATCCGGCCTGCTGCGTAGGACCAGAAACCTGAGCAACGAGCGCCAGGTGTTGATTGCGTTGACCGACGAAGGCAGGGCGTTACAGCACAAGGCTGGTTGTCTCAGCGACACCTTGCTTGCAGCTTCGACCCAGACGCCACAGGAATTGGGCGCTTTGAACCGCGACGTCCGCCATCTCCGCAACGCGATCTATTCCCAGATCGGCGGCTGGGACGCGCCCGCCTGATTTGCCGTGTATGTCGGCGCCTAAGCTGTTGGCACTGTCCCCCCATCGATTGTATATTCGGTACCGGTGATCGATGCAGCCCGGTCCGAGGCGAGGAAGGCAATCAGGTTTGCGACCTCTTCCGGCTTTGCCGGACGCCCCAGCGGAATGCCGCCCAGCCCGTCCATGATGATCTTTTTGCCACCCTCGAGGTCTGTTCCGGCCTGCTTCGCCAGGCGCTCTGCAAGGTGGACCGAAGCTTCCGTTTCGATCCAGCCTGGCGACACCCGAACGACACGAACACCTTTGGGCGAAACTTCCTTCGACATCGCCTTGCTGTAAGTGGAAAGCGCTGCCTTCGCCGCAGCATAGGCCGTCGTCGATTCCGGAAGCGGCAGGACTCTCTGGATGGATGTCACATGCACCACCACACCGTTTCCTTGAGCGACCATGTCCGGAACCAGTTGCCGATCCAGGCGAACGGCTGGAAAAAGGTTGAGCGACAGCTCCTTATGCCAGTCGTCTTCCGACAGTGCAGAAAATCCACCTCCGGCCGCTGAAGAGCCACCCAGCATATGGACGATGACGTCGACGCCGCCAAGGCGCCGCCGTGTGGCCTCTGCGACGATTGCACATCCCTCTTCGGTGGTCAGGTCCGCCTCGACGAACAGATCTTCCGACAGGCTGTCCGGACGGGCCCGAGCGGCTGTCAGCACCTGCGCGCCGAGCTCCCGAAACAGTCTGACGGTCGCGGCACCAGTACCTTTGGTTCCAGCCGTAATGAGGGCCCGTTTGCCTCTCAGGTTGAGAAAGTCGGCCATTATAATATCTCCAGCCTGACGATTCTGTCGTCCTTGATGGTGAAGGCGTGGGTGAGCATCACCGGGCTACCGGGAAACTGGCCGCTCACCCTCGCCCGGACGAGTGCCTTGTCGCCGTCAACCGCGGATTCCACGGGTTCGGCACGGTATTGGGTCGCCTTCTTCGCAGCCACCCACCAGTCGCGGATTGCGACGGCGCCCTGATGGCGAGCGTTCTCATCTTCGACCACGGCATCGACCGCGAGGGTCTTCACCAGCGCATCGGCATCATTGCGACTGTCGGCGTCAAAATACATGTTCACGATATGGGGCAAATCCATCCTGTTTCTCCTCATGATCTGCTCCGATAGTTAGCGCTCGACCATTGCATAGATAAGTGGGATAAACCGGAATGCGGTATTGAACAGATCGGGACAATGGAACATGCCAGCTTGAAGGAACTCGAAGCGGCCATTGCGATTGCCCGGCGCGGGACATTCCGCGCAGCAGCCATCGATCTCGGCATGTCGACCACCGCGCTCAGCCACACCATAGGCAGGCTTGAGGCCGGGCTCGGCGTGCGACTGTTCAACCGCACCACCCGCAGCGTGTCGCTGACTGATGCCGGCAGGCTGTTTGTGCAGCAGGTAGGGCCCACGCTTCAGGATCTCCATGCTGCTCTGGATCTGGTGCGCTCCCACCGCGAGACTCCTTCCGGAACACTACGGATCAACGCAGCGCCGTTTGCGGCGCGCGCCATCATCTCACCGCTCGTGCTGGAGTTCCTGCGCCGCTATCCCGACATGACTGTCGATATCGTTACCGAGGGTAAAATGGTCGATATCGTCAAGGACGGGTTCGATCTGGGCGTCAGGGTTGAAGGCCTCGTTCCCAGCGACATGATTGCCGTTTCGCTCGGCCGGCCTCAGCGACACGCAGTGGTTGGGTCTCCCGAGTATTTCGAGAAACATGGTAAGCCCATGGTGCCTCCGGATCTTCTCAATCACAGGTGCATTCGTGTTCGCCTGCCAGACGGCTCCTTGTTTCGATGGCGGTTCGAAAAAGACGGCGAGCCGGTGCAGATAGACGTGCGGGGGCCAATCGCACTCGATGAGGCCAGCCTTACGCGGACTGCTGTGATCGAAAGCGCCGGCGTGGGCTACCTCTTTGAACAGGACATTCTCTCGGACATAGAGGCGGGGCGCGTTGTTCGTGTTTTAGAAGATTGGACGCTGCCGTATCCAGGGCTATGCCTATACTATCCTGGACGTCGAAATCTATCGGCTGGCGTCCGAGCATTCCTCGACTTAGCTCGTGAGTTCTCCCGAAAAGCGGCTTGACCCACTGCCTTCACCTTGAACGGTTTCGAACCGTTGGCCGGTGAACCCTCCTGCGTCGCTCCTGTCTATCGCCCGCCCTGCTATTGCGCCGGTTCCAGCATCGCGCAATCTTCCCCTCCGGTGCACTCTCCAGAGAGGGTACGCTGACCGAGCGCAATGATAAGGACGGTCGCGGCCCCGGCGGCTGCAGACACCCAGAATCCGCTCTGGGGACCGTAGCTGTCGACGACCCAGCCCGAGACGAAGGCGCCAAGCGCCATACCGATGCCGATGCCGGTCATCACCCAGGTGACGCCCTCCGTCAGCACCGATTCCGGTACACGACGCTCAATCAGTCCGAAGGCCGTTATAAAGGTCGGCGAGATCGCGATGCCGCTGACGAAGACGGCGATAGCAAGCAGGGCTACCGAGCTGCCGGCGATGAGAAGCGGCAGCGAGGTCAGTGCGAGGATCGCAACAGCGATCAGCAACTGACGATGAAGGGGGATGCGCAGATTAAGCGCGCCGAGGGTCAAACCCACTAGGAAGGAACCGAGGGCATAGACACCGATCACCAGGCTTGCCGCATTCGGCTGACCAAGCTCTTTGGTGATGGCGACAACACTCACTTCAGCGGTTGCGAAGGTCGCGCCGACGAAGATCAGCGCGAGTGTGATGATCTGCACCGGACGCTGGCGGATCGCGGAGCCAACCGAAGCTGCGCCGGCGACATGCCGCACCCTCGGCTCGGTGCCGCGCTGCACGATGAAGGCGGCCGTCCCGAGTGCCAGAAAAGCTGTGCTCACCATCATGCCGGCTTCCGGGAAAAGTGACACGGCGAGCCCGACGGACAGTGAGGCGCCGGCGATATAGACCAGTTCGTCCGCCGCACTTTCGAACGCGAAGGCCGTGTTGAGCTCGGGCCGATTGCGAAAGAGTTCCGTCCAGCGCGCCCGCATCAGCGCCGGAATGCTCGGCATGGCTGCCGCGAGGAAGGCTGAGGCGAAGAGCGTCCACACCGGCCAGTTCTGGTTGGTCGCGGTGATCAGCGCGATAAACGCCAGCACGGATACGATGGTTGTGGGAACGACGACTGCCGTTTGGCCCAGCCGGTCGACCGCGCGCGAAATCTGCGGCGAGATCACTGCATTGGTGAGCGCATAGGTCGCCGACACGGCCCCTGCCAGCCAATATTCGCCATGTGCCTGGGAGAGCATGGCAACGATGCCGATCGGCGCCATGGCGATGGGAAGGCGTGCGAAAAAGCCGGCTGCGGAGAAGCCCTTGGCCCCAGGTGCCGCGAATATCTGTTTATACGGATTTGACATGGGACGATCCTTCCAGTTATCGGAGAGAGCACTTATATACGGAGCGTATGTGTTTAGATAATGCATACGTCCCGTATGTCAATGAAAAAGATACGCGGCGTATGCCAATGGAGAAGCAATGCGCAAACCGCGCCAGGAGATGATCGCAGAGACCCGCGGCAAACTTATCGCAGCCGGCCGGCGCGCCTTTGGCACGATCGGCTACGCGGAAGCGTCGATGGACGATTTCACCGGCGAAGCGGGATTGACGCGCGGCGCCCTCTATCACCACTTCGGCGACAAGAGGGGCCTGCTCCAAGCCGTCATCATGGAAATCGACGCGGAAATGACTGAACGGCTGAACGAGGTCTCGGCCGCCGCTCCGACGCGCTGGCAGGGTTTTGTCGACGAGTGCTCCGCTTATATCGAAATGGCGCTTGAGCCCGAAATCCAGCGTATCATGTTTCGCGATGGCCCGGCTGTACTCGGCGACATCTCGCAATGGCAGAACACCCCCGGCTGTATCGCCGCCCTCTCCCGCAGCCTCGACCGTCTCAAGGCCGATGGCGAGATCATCGACATCGACACCGAAACCGCCGCTCGCCTCATCAATGGCGCCAGCAGCCATATGGCGCTTTGGATCGCCAATGCGGAGAATCCGGAGGCTGTTTCGAAGCGGGCGGTCGCGGGATTCAAGGCTATGCTGGGCAGCCTCCGCAGACAGCAATGAGGTGATTGATTTCCCGTTCAGGCGCCGTAGGCCCAGGTCGGTCCTCGACGATCGCGTTCCCGCCCCTCTGTAGCCGCCACTCCACACTCTGATACGTTTTTGGCACTTCTTGAAACATGCCAGATACGCAGACCCGTCAGAGATCACTCCGTCACGAAATGTCGCCCTGGGCGACAAGAACATGGAGTGCCACATGAAGAAGTTTGACAATATTCTCGCCTGGCGCCGGCTTGCCCGCGGAGCAATGGTGATGGCGGCTGGACCGATGTTGCTGTTCCCAGCCGGTTACCTTGTGCCAGCGAGTGCCGCCGACGTCACATCGGCCGGGCCAGCTACGTCCATCGGGGCCGACGAAACGATCCGCCCGTTCCAGATCCACGTTCCGCAGTCACAGCTTGACGATCTGCGCAAGCGCATTGCCGAAACGCGTTGGCCAGATAAGGAGACCGTGAGCGACACCTCGCAAGGCATCCAGCTTTCGCGCGTCCAGGATCTGGTCCGTTACTGGGGCACTGATTACGATTGGCGCAAAGCCGAGGCGGAGCTCAATGCCCTTCCGGAATTCATCACGACGATTGACGGGGTCGATATCCAGTTCATCCATGTGCGATCGCGTCATCCCAACGCCCTGCCGGTCATTCTGACCCATGGTTGGCCGGGTTCGACCTTCGAGTTCATCAAGGCGATCGGCCCTCTTACAGATCCGACTGCTTATGGCGGTAAAGCGGAGGACGCGTTTGACGTGGTCATCCCTTCCATCCCCGGCTACGGCTTTTCGGGTAAGCCGACGGAGCTTGGCTGGGGCCCCGACCGCGTTGCGCGAGCATGGGACGTCCTGATGAAGCGGCTCGGCTACGCGCACTATGTTTCCCAAGGCGGCGACCATGGTTCCGTTATCTCCGACGCGCTGGCGCGCCAGGCACCGAAGGGCTTGCTTGGTATCCATCTCAACATGCCGGCGACCGTTCCGGGCAATCTCACCAAGGCGATCAACAGTGGAGACCCGGCTCCCGCAGGACTGTCGGCGCCCGAGCGTGATGCCTATCAATCGTTGAGCACCTTCTTCGGCCGGAATGCCGCCTATGGGGCCGTGATGGTGACGCGTCCGCAGACGATCGGCTACTCGCTTTCCGATTCGCCGTCGGGCCTGGCTGCCTGGATCTACGAAAAATTTGCGCAGTGGAGCGACAGCGAGGGCATTCCCGAGCGTGTTTTTTCCAAGGACGAAATGCTGAATGACATCACATTGTACTGGCTGACCAACACCGGGGCATCCTCGTCGCGGTTCTATTGGGAAAACAACAACAACAACTTCAGCTCAGACGCCCAGAAGACCAAAGAGATCAAGATCCCAGTGGCAATCAGCGTATTCCCAAAGGAGATCTACCAGGCGCCGGAGAGTTGGAGCAAGGAGGCTTACCCCACGCTGCATTACTACCACCGTGTCGATATGGGCGGTCACTTCGCCGCCTGGGAACAGCCCCAGCTTTTCGCTGAGGAACTGCGAGAGGCATTCAGGTCGGTGCGTTGATGACATCGCCTGCAGAATGACGGCTTGGCAAATCCGCGGCTGAGAGTGGCGAATTCAAAGCCGCGGAGAATCCAGCTCGAACCGTTTCATCAAATCATCCTCATCTCACTGTATTTTCCTGGGGTCAGTTCAATGCGCCACCGGCCGCCAATACCTCGTCCGGCGTATCGACATCGAGCAAGGCTGCGTCGCCAACATCGACATCGAGCACGGGCAAGCCTGATGCCGTGACGATATCGCGCGCGCCGACATCGCCTCTAAGTCTGTGGATTGCCTGATTGAGAGAATGGGGCAGGATAACGGGATTGCCGGGCTTGCCGTGTGAGACGGCGCGCACGACGGCCTTGCCGTCCGCGTTGCGAAATGCGGAAATCAGGGCATCGAGATGCGTCGTGGAAATGCCGGGCATATCGGCCAGCATGACGAGAATGCCTTCGGCGCTGTCAGCGTCATTCGATGAGAAGCCTGCTATGAGTGAGCTCGCCATGCCGCTGGCGTAATCGGGATTGTCGACGAAAGTCAGAGCGAGCCCCTGGAGCGCAGCTTCAATTTCGCTTCTTCGATGGCCCGTGACGACAATAACGGAGGCTGCATCCGCACCGAGCGCGGTCAATGCCGACCGCCGCACAAGCGGCACGCCATCGAACTCGGCCAGCAGCTTGTGCTTCCCGCCGTCACCCATGCGGCTTGCCTTGCCGGCAGCGAGAATGACGATCGCGACCGATGCCTTACGCATGAGCCACCAGTCTTGCCGCGGCGATATCAGCCAGAACCGACAGGGCGAGCGAGGTTGCATCCCGCGTCGGGCCGAACATCCCGATGGGCGCCTTGATACGACCGATGTCGTGCTGCCCGAAAGCCATGGCTGTCAACCGCTCGACCCGCCGACGATGCGTCCGGGTGCTGCCGAGAGCGCCGATGTAGAACCCGGGCGAGCGAAGCGCGGTCTCGAGAATGGCGGCTTCGGCGTCGAGGTCATGATGCAGGAGCACGACGGCCGTGAAGGGGTCGATGATGTCGGCTGCGACCCTGCCCCCCTCGCCCTGTCCCTTGACGATCACGTCGTAGCCGGAAGCTTCGGCCAGTCGTGCGACGGCCTGCGCTTCGATCGTCTGCCCGGAAAGGACGACGCGGGTGCGGGGACGGTAGACCGTCAGGAAATCGCGCTCGAGCCAGCACGCCCGGGGCGGTGGGTCTACCGGTTCGAGCGTCTGCCGCTCTGGCAAATATGCAAGGCCGGCTGCCTGCCTGCGTTCGAGACGCTCCAGAACATGCCGCAAAGCTCCGGCATCTTTCAGGACGTGGATTGCGACGGAGATTCCGCCGCCGCAGGGAAGGACGATGTCGAAGAAGGGCGAGCCGTCGCCGAACTTGACCGTGCGGTCGCGCCCTTGCGCCATTGCAAGAAGCGCTTCGGAAGCGACCGCGGCTTCGACACATCCGCCAGAGACATAGCCGCAGAACCGCCCGTCTGCGGCAACCACCATATGAGCGCCGAGCGCACGCGCCGCTCCGCCTCGGATGTCGACGAGGGTCGCAAGTGCCGCCGCGCCGACATCATGGGCGTCTATCGCGAAGCGAAGCAGTTCCGCAGGATCGTCGGTGGACGAGGCCCTGACGGGAATTGGCGCCGTGATGGGCGCAAGTGTCTGATCCATCGGAAATCCTACAGGAAGTGACGGCGGTCCGCTTTCGAGACCGCCGCCGAAATAATCACGCCACGTCCGGCAAGCCGCCGATGAGCTTGTCAAGCGTCAGCGGATAGTGCCGAACCCTGACGCCGGTCGCGTTGTAGACGGCGTTGGCGATTGCTGCCGCGACGCCGCAAAGGCCAAGCTCGCCGACGCCCTTGGCCTTCATCGGCGAGGACATCGGATCGGTCTCGTCCATGAAGATTACCTCCTGGTGCGGAATGTCGGCATGCACCGCCACTTCGTAGCTGGCGAGATCGTGGTTGACGAAGAAGCCGCGGCGGGTGTCGACCGCCAATTCCTCGGACAGCGCGCCGCCGGCCCCCATCGTCATCGCGCCGATGACCTGGCTGCGGGCGGTGATCGGATTAAGGATTCTTCCCGCCGCACAGACCGCGAGCATCCTGCGGATGCGGCTTTCTCCTGTGGCTATGTCGACGCCAACCTCCACAAAGTGCGCTCCGAATGTCGATTGCTGATGTGTTTCGGTAAGCTCGCCCCATTTGATCGTGTCCTCGCCGACAAGACCATCCGGACCGGCGGCCTCGGCAAGAGGCACCGAACGATTGCCCGAGCGAGCCTCGCCATTCTCGAAGACGATATCTTCGGAGTTGAAGCCGAGCTTCTTGGCGATGGCCTCACGCAGCTTGACACAGGCTGCGTAGACGCCGGACGTGGAAGAGTTCGCACCGAACTGTCCGCCGGAACCCGCAGAAACCGGAAAACGCGAGTCGCCGAGTTGGACGGCGACCTTGTCGATCGTGACCCCCATCATCTCGGCGGCGGTCTGGGCGATGATCGTGTAGCTGCCGGTCCCGATGTCGGTCATGTCGGTTTCCACAGTCACGACGCCTTCCCGGTCGAGCTTTACCCGAGCTCCGGAGGGAAGGACGAGGTTGTTGCGGAAGGCGGCGGCAACGCCCATGCCGACTAGCCAGCTGCCGTCACGCCTGGAGCCCGGCCTTCCTCTTTCACGCCAGCCAAACCGCTCCGCACCGAGCGTGAGGCAGCCGATGAGATTGCGCTGGGAAAAAGGTCGCTGCGGCTTCTCCGGATCGACCTGCGTGTCGTTGACGATCCGAAACTGCACAGGATCGATCCCAACTTTTTCGGCAATCTCGTCGATGGCGATTTCGAGCGCCATCAGTCCGGGGGCTTCCCCCGGAGCGCGCATGGCATTGCCCTCCGGGAGATGAAGCGTCGCCAACCGCATCGCGGTCATCCGGTTTGCACCCGCATAGAGGAGCCGCGTCTGGTTGACGGCGGTCTCCAGTCCGCCGCCCGGAAGGTCGCCAGACCAGCTTTCGTGGGCAATGGCGGTTATCTTGCCGTCACGCTCGGTTCCAATGCGGATCCGCTGGATCGTCGCCGGCCGGTGGGTGGTGTTGTTTATCAGGAGGGGTCGGGGCAAGGCGACCTTGACGGGCCGCTTGACCGCTCGGGCCCCGACAACGGCCAGCACGGCGTCGGCCCGCAGAAATAGCTTACCGCCGAAGCCGCCGCCGATGAACGGCGACATGAGGTGGATCTTCTCCTTGTCGATGTCGAGCGTCGTTGCAAGGTCGGAGCGCCACCAGTCGATCATCTGGCTGGAGGTCCAGACGGTCACCTCGTCGCCGTTCCAGGCCGCGATCGATGCGTGCGGCTCCATCATCGCATGCGACTGGTCGGGCGTCGTATAAGATGCGTCAACAGTGACGGGAGCTGACCTGAAGGCAGCCTCGAAGTCGCCGACCGCGGTATCGGGCTGCTGCGATTCATCCGGCTTGACGGCTGAATCCTTTGCCTTGCCGAGATCGAACACACCCTTTTCTTCGGCATAGTCGACCTTGACCAGGGAGGCTGCGGCGCGTGCCTGCTCGAAGGTCTCGGCGACGACGACCGCGATTGCCTGGTGATAGTGCTGAACCTCGTCGCCGCCGAAAAGCTTGGCGGTGTTGAACCTGCCCTTCTTCCGCTCGCCGATGTCGAGCGTCGTCACCACGGCAAGCACACCCGGAGCCTTTTTGGCGGCGGAAACGTCCATGGACGTGATGCGGCCCTTGGCGATGGCCGCACCGACGGGATAGCCGTAGGCGTAGGACAAATTCGGATCGTGCCACTCATAGGCGTACATCGCCCGGCCGGTCGTCTTGAGCTGACCATCGATGCGGTGGATCGGCTGGCCGACGACCTTCAGATTGTCGATCGGGTTGGTTGTTGCTGGCGTATCGAACTGCATGGCTCAACCCCTTGCTTCAGCAATGACCGCGCCGAGCGTGCGCTCGACCAGGTCCACCTTGAAACGGTTCTGTTCGGTCGGGCGGGCGCCGGCAAGAAGCACGCCTGCCACCGCCCGCGCGCCTTTCGGCAGCTCGGCTTCGGCTGCCTCGATGCGCCACGGTTTGTGGGCGACGCCGCCGACTGCGACCCGTCCTGTGCCGTCCGGCTGGATCACGGCTCCGACCGAGACGAGCGCGAAGGCATAGGAGGCGCGGTCGCGGACTTTGCGATAGATGTGCTTGCCGCCGATCGGGGGCGGTAGCAGGACCGCCGTGATGAACTCGCCGCGCTCGAGAACAGTCTCGATATCAGGCGTGTCGCCGGGCAACCGATGAAAGTCGGCGATCGCAATCGCGCGACGACTGCCGTCGGCCTTGACCGTTTCCACAACTGCATCGAGCGCCCGCATGGCGATGGCCATGTCACTCGGATGCGTGGCGATACACGCTTCGCTTGTGCCGACCACTGCATGCTGGCGGCTGAAGCCGCCGATGGCGGAACAGCCACTGCCCGGCTGCCGCTTGTTGCACGGCTGGTTCGGGTCGTAGAAATAAGGACAGCGCGTGCGCTGCAGGAGGTTGCCGGCCGTCGTCGCCTTGTTGCGCAGTTGCCCGGAGGCGCCCGCGACAAGCGCCCTGGAAAGCAGGCCGTAGTCGCGGCGAACAGTTTCGTGAGCTGCAAGATCGGTGTTGCGGACCAAGGCGCCGATGCGCAGCCCACCCTCCGGCGTGGGCTCGATCTTGTCGAGGCCGAGACCGTTGACGTCGATCAGATGCGTTGGCGTTTCGATCTCCAGCTTCATCAGGTCGAGGAGATTGGTGCCGCCGGCGATGAACTTGGTTTCAGGATTTAAGGCGGCCGCCTTGGCCGCGGCCTCGGCGGATGAGGCGCGTTCGTAGGTGAAGGCTCTCATGCTTTTATCCCCGCGACTTCCGAAATGGCATCGATAATGTTGGAATAGGCGCCGCACCGACAGATGTTACCGCTCATGCGTTCGCGGATCTCGGCCGCAGTGACGGCCGCCTCTGCCGTAAGATCGCCAGTGACGTGGCTCGGTATGTTCGCCTTGATCTCTTCGAGCACCGCCACGGAGGAACAGATCTGTCCCGGCGTGCAGTAGCCGCACTGGAAGCCGTCATGCTTGACGAAGGCCGCCTGCATCGGATGAAGGTTTTCAGGCTGGCCGAGGCCCTCGATCGTGGTGATTTGATCGCCTTCGTGCATGACCGCCAGTGTCAGGCAGGAGTTGATGCGGTGGCCGTCGACTATGACGGTGCATGCGCCGCATTGGCCGTGGTCGCATCCCTTCTTCGTACCTGTGAGATGCAGGTGCTCGCGCAGTGCGTCGAGCAGCGACGTTCTATTGTCGACCTCGAGATCGCGGTTCTCGCCGTTAACCGCGAAAGAAACTTTCGATGTATAGGCCATGTCATTTCCTGGGGACTGTGCCGCCGCGGGCGCCACGGCTCCGGTGACCGCAATCGTTGCGGCCGACGAGATAAGTAGATCTCGGCGGGAAAGTTCCAGTTGTATCCGGCTTGGCATGAACTGTTCCACTTTGCTCGTTGGACATAGGCGCGCGTCAACGCCGTCTGCTGAGGTAGTGCAACTCCGCCTTCTGATTAGGCCCTTTCCGTTGCATACGGTTATCGATCTGGCTCATGAATTCCCCGAGCCGCGGTCATAAGATGCCGCGAACCACATCTTCAATGAAGTTGGCTTGGATGCGGAAGCGCCGGCGGAGTAACACCCGCCGATGCGCGCGAAAAAAAGCAGCGCCATGCGCAAAAAATGATGCTTTTCCGGCTTATCTTTATTCCCTACTCCCTATCGAAGCAGGTGACGAAAAGGGATGACCGCATGCCCACGCCGTTTTACTGGAACGAGCTCAATACATATGATTTTGCCGACCTCTCTCCCGAGACCACGATTGCCGTTCTGCCCATCGCCTCGACGGAACAGCACGGCCCGCATCTGCCGATCGCAACGGATGTCGCCATCGCGACCGGCATGCTGGCGGAGCTGAAGAGGCAGCGGCCGGAGGATCTGGACATCCTGGTCCTTCCGACACAGGAGATCGGCAAGGCCAACGAACACATCCACGGCCCCGGCACGCTGTCGCTCAGTGCAGAGCTGCTCATCCCCGTCTGGACGGCGATTGGTGCCAAGGTTGCCGAAGCCGGGCTGCGGAAGATGGTGATCGTCAATTCCCACGGCGGCAATGTCGACATCATGAGCATCGTCGCGCGCGAACTGCGCGTGCGCCATCAAATGGCGGTGGTCTCCACGCAATGGGGCCGTTTCGGTCATCCGGAAGGCATGGTCAGCGATCATGAGAGCAGATACGGCATCCACGGCGGCGATGTCGAGACGTCGTTGATGCTGCATTTCCGCCCCGAGCTGGTGCGCATGGACAAGGCGCAGAACTTTGCCTCGAAGGCCGAAGGGATGCGGCAGCAATCCAAATATCTTCAGCCTCTACCACCGCATTCGCTGGCCTGGATCGCGCATGACCTCAATCCCCTCGGCGTGGTCGGCGATGCCTCGATCGCCACGGCCGAAAAGGGCGAGGCGATCTGCAGCCATCAGGTCAAGGGGTTTGTCGAGCTGCTCCGGGATCTCAAGGCCTATCCGCTTTCGAATCTCTATGTGAAATAGGCTCAGCGGCCGGTTTCACATCCGGTGGGATATGACCCTTGGCCTGCAATTCCTGCACCAGGCCGAGCAGTTCGGCGAGAAGATATTCGACGAAAAGGCTGGTCGCTGCGTCGAGGGGCGCGCGGGCACGGGCAAACAGCTTCATCTGCTGATAACGCGTATGCGGCTCGGCGATCGGGCGGAAAACGAGTTCACCGCGCCGGCATTCGGTGATGACATCGAGCGGATTGAGCAGCGTCAGCCCCGTGCCGCATTTGACCAGCTGCTTCAGCATCTCCGATGCATTGGTTTCCAGCACCGGCTCGACCGAGATTGGCAGGCGCGCAAAAGCAAGGTTGATCACCTCGCGCAGGCTGGTGCCCGGCTGCGCCAGAACCAGTTTTTCCTGGGTGACATCGGCCAGGTTGATTGGCCCGGGGCCGATCAGGTGATGCCCTGGCGGCAGCACGACACCGATCGGGATATCGAAATTTCCGAGCGTGCGGATGCCAGGCGTGGCGGGGATGTTGAACCCGAGACCGATATCCACCTCGCCTGATACAACGGGGCTGGCCGTCGTGCCGCCGGTGTCGTTGCGCAGTTGGACGAAGACGCGCGGATGCTCTGAAAGAAAGCGCGCGATGATTTCGGGCAGCGGCCCGGCGGCAAGCCCAACGGTCGTCACCATGCGCACCTTGCCTGCCTGCTGCATCTTGAGGCTGCGGATGCGCCCTTCCAGGCGCTCGTAATTCTTCAGCACGTCCCGGATATGCTCGATGCAGAGTTCGCCGGCAGCCGTCAGCCGCAGGCCACGCGGGAGCCGTTCGAAAAGCGGCGCTCCGATCTCCTCCTCCAGCGCCAAAATCTGCCTGTTGACTGCCGACGACGCCACATTGAGGCGCGCGGCCGCCTTGCGGATCGAACCGCAACGAGCAATCTCGTTGATGTAGAGAAGGCGTCTGGAGTGCAGCATGGTCTCTCCGATGCATAAATTTTGCGCAGGGCGCACAAATTATCTTCAGCTTTCCGACAGATGCCGAAAAGGCATCAATGCGCACGAATTTTGATGCTTTTCAAAGCGCATGGCAATGGCTCAAATTCCCTCAAAAGGAGGCCGAGCAAGGTCTCCCTCGGTCAAAAAGGGGAACTGCCGACCATGTTGAAAGCACAGACGAAGACGCAATTCCTGAGCTGCCTCGGCCTCGCCTCGATGCTTGCCGCCGCCTCGCCGGCGCTTGCCCTCGACAAGGTGAGCTACGGGACGAACTGGCTTGCCCAAGCGGAACATGGCGGCTTCTACCAAGCCGTCGCCGACGGCACCTATGCAAAATACGGCCTCGACGTCACCATCGTCCAAGGCGGCCCGAATGCTGCAAACAGCGCGCTGCTGATCTCCGGCAAGCTCGATTTCTACATGGGTGGTCCGCAGGGAGAGATATCCGCTGTCGAGCAGGGCATTCCGCTGGTCGATGTCGCCGCGATCTTCCAAAAGGATCCGCAAGTACTGATCGTCCATCCGGATAACGGCGTCGACAAGTTCGAGGACCTCGCCAAGCTGAAAACGCTGTTCCTCAGCAAGGATGGCTACCTCACCTATTTCGAATGGATGAAAGCCAACTTCAAAGGCTTCAAGGACGAGCAGTACAAGCCCTATAACTTCAGTCCCGCCCCCTTCCTCGCAGACAAGGAGTCTGCCCAGCAGGGATACCTGACCTCCGAACCCTACGAGATCCAGAAGCAGGCAGGCTTCGAGCCAAAGGTCTTCCTGCTCGCCGACAACGGCTACTCACCCTATTCGACGATGATCACGACAACGCAGGCGATGATCGATGGCAAGCCCGATGTCGTGCAGCGCTTTGTCGATGCCTCGATCGAGGGCTGGTACAATTACCTCTACGGCGACAACGCCAAGGCGAACGCGCTGATCAAGAAGGACAATCCTGAAATAACGGACGGCCAGATCGCCTATTCGATCACCAAGATGAAGGAATACGGCATCATCGAATCCGGTGACAGCCTCGACAAGGGCATCGGCTGCATCACCGACGCCCATTACAAGAAGTTCTTCGACGAGATGACTGCCATCAAGGTCTTCAAGACCGACACCGACTATACCAAGGCCTTCACGACGAAGTTCGTCTGCAAGGGCGCCGGAATGGCGCTGAAGAAATAAGCCTCCCAGGCCAGGTCCGCCGCTTATCTGGCGGCGGACCGCACTCCTTCGATAAATGAGCGAGAAAATGTCCCTAGCCGAAACCAAGGCGGCGCCTTCGAAGGAAGCGAGAAAGCGGCCGCTGGTCGTCATGCAGTCAGTGTCGAAGGTCTTTTCCAGCGGCACGACAGCGCTTTCGGGCATGTCGCTGACGGTCGAAAGCGGCGAATTCATCAGCCTGCTTGGCCCCTCCGGCTGCGGCAAGTCCACGGCGCTGCGCATCATCGCAGGCCTTGGCGACATCACCGCGGGCAAGATCGACTGGCCAAGTTCACGCATCAATTCGAAGGGCCAGCCTGAAGGCGATATCGGCTTCGTCTTCCAGGAGCCGACGCTGATGCCGTGGAAGACCGTTTTCGGCAACGTCTACCTGCCGCTGAAACTGCGCGGGATCTCCAAGGCGGAAGCCCGCGACCGGATCACCGAAGCGCTGGCGACCGTCAATCTTCAGGATTTCGCCGATGCCTATCCGCGCGAACTCTCCGGGGGCATGAAGATGCGCGTGTCGATCGCCCGCGCGCTGGTGACAAAGCCGAAGCTGCTGCTGATGGACGAGCCTTTTGCCGCACTCGACGAGATCACCCGCCAGAAGCTCAACGACGACGTGCTGCGGCTGTGGAAGGCGACCGGCATTACCGTGATCTTCGTGACGCATTCGGTGTTCGAATCCGCTTATCTCTCGAACCGGATCGTGGTGATGAAGGCGAGACCCGGCCGCGTGCATGCCGATTTTCCGCTGACCACCAGCCTCGAGCGGGATTCGCATTATCGAACCTCGGAACAATATCGGCAGGCCTGCGAAAAGGCGTCCCGTTCGCTGATCGAGGCGATGGGCGGATCGGAGGAGCACTGATGAGCGTCGAAAGCATCGAAGCCGCCGAAGCCGTATCCCCGCCCGCCTCCCAACCGGCGAACGCCCGGCGGCGTGAGCTGGCGCTGCGCATCACCGTGCCTTTCCTGGTCATCACCGTGCTCATCATCACTTGGGAGCTTTACGTGGTGCTCTCGGGCGTTCCGCCATACATCCTGCCCGGTCCCGGCGCGGTGGCTGCGGCCTTCGTCAATGATTGGGGCACGCTGGCGCCGGCCCTCTGGGTCACGACCAAGATCACCTTCATCTCGCTGATGCTGGCGCTGATTGGCGGCGTGGGGTTTGCAATCTTCCTGGTGCAATCGCGCTGGATCGAGATCGCCTTCTATCCGCTCGCCGTTATCCTGCAGGTGACGCCGATCGTGGCGATCTCGCCGCTGATCCTGATCTACGCTCCCTCCACGCAGGTCGCGCTGCTCATCTGCGCCTTCCTCGTCGCATTCTTCCCGATCCTTTCGAACATGGTGCAGGGCCTGAAGAGCGTCGACCATAACCTCATCAACCTCTTCGAACTCTATGGTGCCTCGCGCTGGCAGACGCTGATCCATCTGAAGATCCCGGCCGCCCAGCCCTATTTCATGACCGGTCTTCGCATCGGTGGCGGGCTTGCGCTGATCGCCGCCGTCGTCGCTGAATTTGCCGCGGGCTCCGCCGGTGCCGGCTCCGGCCTCGCCTTCCGCCTGCTGGAAGCGCAGTACCGGATGAACATCCCGCGGCTCTTCGCGGCGCTGTTGATGCTCTCCATGCTTGGCGTAGCGATCTTCGGCCTCACCACCCTCATTGCCTGGCTGAGCCTTCACCGCTGGCATGAAAGCAGCATCAAACGGGAAAACTGATGACCTATTCCTTCATATCCCCGCCGAATGCGGCCCGCTTCGTGCTGAGCAATGCGACAGTGCCCGCCATCACCGTCGAACATGTCGGCGTGCCGGTCACGGAAGGACTGGCCACGGTCGATATCGTCATCAGCGACGGCATGATTGCCGCCATCCGGCCGGCCGGCGCCGCACCCGCCGATTATGCCAGGATCGATCTCAAGGACGGCATGGTCTGGCCGTGTTTTGCCGATATCCATACCCATCTCGACAAGGGCCATATCTGGCCGCGCCAGGCCAATCCCGACGGCAGCTTCATGGGCGCGCTCGATGCCGTCAGGGCCGACCGTGAAGCCAACTGGTCGGCCGCGGACGTCAAGCGGCGGATGGAATTCTCGCTCCGCTCCGCCTATGCCCATGGCACCAGCCTGATCCGCACGCACCTGGATTCGCTTGCGCCCCAGCATCGCATCTCCTTCGAGGTCTTTGCCGAAATCCGGGATGCCTGGAAAGACAGGATCGCACTGCAGGCGGTCGCCCTCTTCCCGCTGGATGCCATGGCAGACAGCGCCTTCTTTACCGATCTCGTCACAACAATCCGGCAGAGCGGCGGCCTGCTTGGCGGCGTCACACGGATGGGGCCGGAGCTTGTCTGGCAGCTCGACACGCTCTTCAGGACTGCCGCGGAGCATGGCCTAAATATCGATCTGCATGTCGACGAGACGGATGACCGCGGCGCCGAGACGCTGAAGGCAATTGCCGAGGCCGTGCTGCGCAACGGGTTCGGGGGCAAGGTGACCGCCGGCCATTGCTGCTCGCTCGCCCGCCAGGACGAAGACACCGCCGCGCGCACCGTCGAATTGGTCGCCAAGGCAGGGATCGCGGTCATCGCGCTGCCGATGTGCAACATGTATCTGCAGGACCGCCATCCCGACCGCACCCCGCGCTGGCGCGGCGTCACCCTGTTCAAGGAATTGGCCGCCGCCGGCGTCGCGACTGCGGTCGCATCCGACAATACTCGTGACCCCTTCTATGCTTATGGTGATCTCGATCCGGTCGAGGTCTTCCGTGAGGCCGTCCGGATCCTGCATCTCGACCATCCGCTCGATACCGCCGCCCGTGTCGTCACCACCTCGCCCGCCGCCATCGTCGGACGGCCGGACAAGGGCCGCATCGCCGCCGGCGATCCGGCCGATCTCGTGCTCTTCAGCGCGCGGCGCTGGAGTGAATTCCTGTCCCGTCCGCAGTCTGACCGCGTCGTGCTTCGCCGCGGCAAGGTGATCGACCGCAGCCTGCCGGATTACCGTGAACTCGATAACGTCGTTGGAGCCTGACATGGCCGATTATCAGAAGATCAAAAAAGAACTCGAGGGCATCGCTGTTGAGGACAATCCAGCGCTGGTGCGCCAGAAGAGCCGGGATTTCTATTGGTACTCGCCGATCCTGAAGGCGCAGCTCGACAATGTTTCCGCCGATCTCGTTGTCACGCCGAAGACCGAGGACGAGGTCATCCGGACGCTGAAGGTCGCCTATGCGCATGGCGTGCCGGTCACGCCGCGCGGCGCCGGCACCGGCAATTACGGCCAGGCCATGCCGCTTTCCGGCGGTATCGTGCTGAACCTTGCGGCGATGGACAAGATCAAGGAGATCCATCCCGGCCGTGTCGTCTGCGAACCGGGCATCGTACTTGCCCAACTCGACAAGCAGACCAAGGCCCATTCCGGCCAGGAGCTGCGCTTCCACCCCTCCACCGCGCAGACGGCGACGGTCGGCGGCTTCATCGCCGGCGGTTCCGGCGGCGTCGGCTCGATCACCTGGGGCGGCTTGCGCGACCTCGGAAATATCCTGCGCCTGCGCGTCGTCACCATGGAAGCCGAACCGCGCGTGCTCGATCTCACCGGCTGGGATCTCCAGAAGGTGAGCCACGCCTACGGCACGAACGGCATCATCACCGAGATCGAGATGCCGCTTGCACCCGCCTATGACTGGGTCGATGTGCTCGTCGGCTATGACGATTTCATGGAGGCGGTGCGCTTCTCCGACGCGCTGGCGAAATGCAATGGCATTCTCGTCAAGGAGATCGCGCCGATCGCAGCTCCCATCCCTTACGACTATTTCACCCGCCACAAGCCCTATATCCGTCAGGGCCAGTCGATCGTCGTACTGATGATCGCGCCACATTCCATGGATGCCTTTCTGGCTTTCACGGCGGCGCAGAAGGGCGAGATCATGTTCCGCTCCGACAAGGTGGAAAGCATGCGCGGCATCCCGCATGCCTATGAGCTCGCCTGGAACCACACGACATTGCGTGCCCTGAAGGTCGATCCGAGCTTCACCTATCTGCAGGTTCAATATCCGGGACCCGATCATGTCGCCAAGGTCCGGAAGATGATGGAGATCTTCGGTGACGAAGTGCCGGGTCATCTCGAATTCATCAAATTCGACGGCCAGATCCAGTGCTCCGGCCTGCCGCTGGTGCGTTATACCACCGAGGAGCGGCTGGAGGAGATCATCAAGATCCACCAGGACAATGGATGCCCGATCTTCAACCCGCACCGCTACACGCTCGAAGAAGGCGGCATGAAGCGCACCGACGCGGTGCAGCTCGCCTTCAAGCAGGAAACCGATCCGAAGGGCCTGCTCAATCCCGGCAAGATGATTGCGTGGGACAATCCTGATTTCGATTTCAACGCCGGCAAGAATTATCTCTTCCCAGGCCTGGCAGCCGTCATGGAGGCGTCATGAGGGTTCTTGTCCTCCACTCTCACCCGGTCGAGGAAAGTTACGGCAAGGCGCTTTACCGGCAAACCGTCGAGAGCCTTGAGAAGGCCGGGCATATGGTGGATGGCTGCGACCTCTATGAAGAGCAGTTCGATCCGGTGCTCTCGCGCTACGACCGGCTCGTCTATCACGACTATCCGGAAAACCTGAAGCTGGTGGGATCGCACGTCGAACGGCTCAAGGCGGCCGAGGGGCTGGTGATCTGCACCCCGATCTGGAACTTCGGCTTTCCGGCAATCCTGAAAGGCTATTTCGACCGTGTATGGCTGCCGGGCGTGTCCTTCGAGCTGGTCAACGGCAAGGTGGAATCGCGGCTGCGCCACATCCGCAAGCTCGCGGCCGTCCTGACCTATGGCGCAACACCCTTCCGGGCCTTCGCCGCCGGCAACCCTCCAAAGAAAATCGTCAAGCGCGTGCTGAGGGCGCAGATCAATCCGGTGAGGCCGGTGACGTTCCTCGCCCATTACGACATGAACAATTGCACGCCGGAGACGCGGGCAAAATTCCTCGCCCGTGTCGGAGGCGCGATGGAGCGCTTTTAGAAGATTTTCGCGGCCGTAACCTCGACTTCGACCAGGAACTCAGGACGCGTAAAGCCGCTGATGACGAGCAAGGTCGAAACCGGCTTCGGATCGAGCGTATAGCGATCCCGCACGGCCATATAGGCCGGGAAATCCTCACGGCGGGTGACGAAGCCCGAAATGCGGATGACGTCGGCAAAACTCATTTCCGCCTCTTCGAGGATCGCCTTGATCGCCTCGAAGCAGAGTTCAGCCTGAGCACTGATATCGCTCGGAACAGTATTGTCGAGACCGATACCAAGCTGACCCGACGTGACCAGAAGCGATGCGCCGGGCGGCACCAGCAGGCCGTGATTGTAATTTCCAAAAGGCCGGCGCACCGAGGCCGGATTGAAGGTCTTCTTCATCGATCGCTCTAAGTTTCCTATAGGTCCGCAGATCCCGCGACCCTACAGGATGCGGCAAGATATGAGAATATCGCTGTCCTCCACGATGTCTTGCGACAAAAGAGACAGGATGACCGTGGCAGTATCACTTCGGGCTATCGGACTTGCGCTCGCCTGAATTTCAGCCAAAATCCTGATGGTAATACGCGGGCCCCTGACAGCAGGGCGGCGTGCCTGAAAAATATTCCTTTAATAAATCAAAGATGATTGCAGATTGATGGCAGCGTGGCGGCGGAAATCGGCCAGCCGAGACTGAACAATTCGAGTTTAGATCTAGCTTCACGGCGCGGATGCGACATGACTTTCGTAGAATCGCAAGGGGACAGAAAGTATCGGACCAGCGAGAGAGTGGGCGGGCTCGTTGAGTGCTCGTCGCTGCAGGTGGAGCTCCGGCGTTTCGATCCGGGCTGGCAGGTCGACCTTACACTCGAATGCACGGAAATAGCCGTTCTGCTGTCGGGTCAGTCGAAGATCAGGTGGACTGGTGACGGTCACAGGCAGGAGGCTATCGCTCGGCCCGGTGTCGCTTGGATATGTCCGGCTGGTGTCCATGAGAGCGATGTAGAAATCATCGGCACCATGCCCGAGTCCCTGCACATCTTCCTGCCGCCGTCGCTCGTCGGTGAGAGCGCTCTTTCGAACTTTGATATCGACCCGGCCAGGGTGCAGCTCGCCTATGCCGGCGGCGTCCCCGATCCCATGGTGCTGCAGATCGGCCAGCTCTTTCGCGGTTTGTTGAATCGAAGTTTAGAAGCGACCGATCGACTCTTCCTCGACGGGATTCAGATGGCGCTGGTGGCGCACCTGCTCGGCACCTATTCATCTGGCCGGTGGCGACCTGCCGCGCGGGCGCCGGCCATCGATCCAAAAAGGCTGCAACGCGTCTTCGATTTCATCGAAGCCCGCATCGCCGCACAGATCTCGCTGAATGACCTTGCTGCCGAGGCCTGCCTTAGCCCCTTTCATTTTGCCCGTATGTTTCGCAAAGCCACCGGCCTGACCCCGCATCGCTACGTCACCGAGCGACGGATCGAGGCGGCCAAGGAAAAGCTGCGGCTTGCGCGATCCTCGCTCGTGGAGATCGCGCTCGATACCGGCTTCGGCTCGCAAGCGAATTTTACCCGCGTCTTTCGCAAGATGACTGGCTTGACGCCCGGCCAGTACCGCACGCTCATCACCGATTAATGGTAGCCGCCTGCCGGAGCGCACACCGGAGCGCAAGATTTGCGCATAGCGCAGCAAGAGCTGAAAATACTGCAAAACCCTTTTCGGCCTACACCTGTCTCATCGAACGGGGAGCACTCATCCCCAAACGAAAAGAGGAGGCAGGCAGATGATTACCACCGACCAAGCTCGCAGGATCATCGCCGCAGGCGAGTCGCGGGCTCAAGAAATCGGCGTGCCGGTCAATATCACGGTCCTGGACGCCGGAGCCCATCTCAAGGCGTTCAGCCGAATGGACGGCGCAGTGCTCGGTTCGATCGACCTTGCTATGGGCAAAGCCCGGACGGCCGTATTGTTTCAAACCACAAGCGAGGCCGTCTGGGAATATTGCAAGCCCGGCGCTCCCGCCCATGCCCTCGAATTATCCAACGGCGGCTTGGCTCCCTTTCCCGGTGGCATCTCGCTTTTTGCCCGCGACGGCACAGTGATCGGCGCCGTTGGCGTTTCCGGCGGAGCGGTGCCGCAGGATCTCGAAATCGCGCAGGCAGCGGCTGCAGCCGTCGTGTGATGCTTGTGCCGATCCTTGATTTTGACCAACCCAAAAGTATCGAAAGGAATGTCGCATGACCAAGACCATTTTGATCACTGGTGCAGGCTCTGGCTTCGGCAAGGCTGCCGCCATCGGCATGGCTAAGAACGGCCACAGCATCATCGCGACCACGCAGGTTTCGTCACAGGTCACGCCGTTGCGTGAGGAAATCGCCGCCCTCGGACTCAAGGACTTCCGCGTCGAGCGTCTCGATCTCACCGATCCCTACGACATCAAGCAGGCGCAGGGCTGGGACTTTGACGTCCTCTGGAACAATGCCGGCATGGGCGAAGCCGGCCCGGTCTGGGAAATCCCGATCGAGCTCGTCCGCAAGAACTACGAAGTCAACGTCTTCCTGCCGCTGGTGCTGACCCAGGGCGTCGTCCAGAAATGGGTGCGCGAACGCAAGAGGGGCAAGGTGGTCTTCACGTCCTCGATGGGCGGCCTCTTCACTCCGGCCAACTGGGGCACCTACGTCTCCACCAAGCACGCTTTGGAAGCGATCGCCGAAGCGCTGCAGCAGGAACTCGCCCCTTATGGCATCAAGATCCAGACGATCAATCCGGGCGCCTACTACACCGGCTACAACGAGACGATGGCCGACAATCCGTTCCGCTGGCTGGACGACAGCAAGAACTTCACCAAGCGCGCAGATCTGCGCAAGGGCTTCGACGATTTCTTCGCCACCCCCGAAGGTAAGATGGACCCGAAGGAAATGATCGACCGTATGATCGACGTCGTCCCGGCCGACACCGGCAGGTTCCGCAACGTGGTTCCGAAGGTAGTCGAGGACATGCTGAAGGAGCATCAGCTGAGAGCCTGGGAAAACCAGATCTGATCAGCGTTTTTGGCGGCGAGCGCTGCAAGCGGCACCCGGCCAGCGGATGTCGCGCCACCAACCCGATCCTTGGAGGAACCCATGTCCACCACCGCAACCGCAACAGTCCGCAGCCAGGAATCCTTTGTCCACCGCATCTTCAACGCTGCCCTCGGCATCGCCGCCACCATTCTGGCTATGGGTGGGCTGGAGGCTCGCGCCGCACCGCAGACGCTGACTGAAACCGAACGCCGCAACAAGACGACCGTCGAGGCTGGCTTTGAAGCGTGGGCGGCCGGCACAGGCAGCCCTTATGACCTCCTCGCCGACGACGCCCGCTGGACGATCGAGGGCTATTCGCTGGCGTCGAAGACCTATCCTAGTCGCGAGGCGTTTTTACGCGAAGTGATCCGCCCGTTTAATGCCCGCATGAAGGCGCCGCTGAAGCCCGCGATCCGCAACGTCTATGCCGACGGCGACACTGTGATCGTCTTTTTCGACGCCCGCGGCATCGCCCGCGACGGGGAGCCCTACGCCAACACCTATGCCTGGTTTCTCGACATGCGCGACGGCCGTATCGTCCGCGCCTCGGCCTTCTTCGATTCGGTCGTGTTCAACGCGTTCTGGACCCGCGTGACGCCGGCCGAATAGCCGGAACGGCCACGTGCTGGATCCATGCAGCAATCGTCAGGACGGCAATTCAATTTATCGCGTGCATCTGATCTGCCGTCGGTCGCGCGTCATCTTTGTATCACGCGCCGCGAAGCGACCAGGTGGATTGGCCTGTTGCCTTCAAAGGCCCGTCCGCTGCGCTGCACGTCCGCCGTGCTTTTGTCGCCGTCCAATTGAAACTGGTTGACCAGATCCCGCAGGCGGCCTGCCTCGGAGGACAACGAGGCAACGGCGGCCGTCGACTGCTCGACCATCGCCGCATTTTGCTGGGTCGCCTGGTCCATCTGATTGACGGCCGTGTTGATCTCGGCAAGTCCCGTCGATTGCTCGCGCGCCGAGGTGGCAATCGCATCCATGAGTTGGTTGATCTGGACGACGTACTCACCGATCGACTTCAGCGAGGTTCCGGTTTCGAGAACCAGTTTCACGCCATTTTCCACGTCAGTTGATGACTTTTGAATAAAGCCTTTGATTTCCTTGGCGGCTTGAGCTGCCCGCTGGGCAAGCTCGCGGACCTCCTGGGCGACCACGGCAAAACCTTTGCCCGCCTCTCCCGCACGGGCGGCTTCAACGCCGGCGTTCAGCGCCAAGAGGTTCGTTTGGAAGGCGATTTCATCGATTGCACCGATGATGTTCGAAATCTGCTGTGAGCTGTCTTCGATGCGGCGCATGGCCTGTTCCGCCTCAGAGACGACCGTTGCCGACCGCTGGGCACTGATATCGGCTTCTTTGGCCACATTGCGCGCCTCGTCGGTGCGTTTGGTCGACATCGTCACATTCGAGGTGATCTCGTCCAAGGCTGCAGCCGTCTCCTCGAGAGAGGCGGCTTGTTGTTCGGTGCGTTTGGAAAGATCCTGCGCGGCAGATGCAATTTCACCGGTTCCGTTGTCGATGCTGTGTACCGTCTCGAGCACGGCGCCGATGGTCGCACCCAATTGCCGGAGCGAAGCGTTGAAGTCTTCGCGCAAGGCTTCGTATTCGGCCGCAAATTGCTCCGAAAGCTGGAAGGAAATGTCGCCTGATGCAAGCCGCCGGAGACCTTCGCCCAATGTCGTGGTCGCGAAGCGCAACTGTTCCGCCTCGCGTTCGGCGCGCTGCTGGGCTGCGGCGCGCGCTGCCTCGCTCTCGCTGCGGGATTCGGCGGCTTCCTTCTCCAGCCTGACGACGTTGAGGGCATTCTGACGGAAGATTTCAACCGCGCCGGCCATCTCGCCGACTTCGTCGGCGCGACCGGCATAGGGAATATCGCTGTCAAGATCGCCATCCGACAAGCGCCTCATGGCGGAGGCGATGCTTCGGATTGGGTTGGCGATGCCCGATATCGCAAACAAGATGCCGGCTAAGGCAAGAAGCACGGCCAGCGCTGCGATCGCGGCCGTCAGCATGAAAGCGGATTGTGCGGAAGCACCGCTCGCGGCCACAAAGCCTTCGGCCTGGCTGAGAATAAAAGCAGCCAGATCTGCCACCGCCTTGTTCACCAGCTCGGCTTGTGGCTCCATATTTTCCTTGAAGAAGCGGATTGCTTCAGGCGTCTTTCCGTCATTTTCAAACGCAATCATCTGCTCTGCCAGCGCGCGATATTTGGCGAGTTCCGGCTTGATCTGATTGATCAGTTCGCGCCCCCGCTCGGTGCGGACGCCTTTTTCGTATTCGGCGACAACTTTCTCGAGCGTGGCAACGGCGGCATCGATTCGTTGCTGCCCGACATTCCGCTCCTCCGCTGTATCCTCCAGGAGGTAATGGGCATGGACCAATTTCAGGTCGAGGAAGTCATCCTTGATCTCGCGAGCCGTCACAAGCCGCTGCATCCAGAAGGTCCCGATCTGCTCAGTATTGGCACGAAGTGTCGAAATCGTGCTCAGCGAGATATAGGACAGGCCAACCATGAACAGACTGATGATCGACAGCTTTAAGATCAGGGCTTGCTTGATGCTCGGGCGCTTCATGCGGGTCTCCTCGAAGGTATCTGGAACGACCGGCATGCCGGCTGATGCAAGATCTCGCGCTAGATTCAATAATTTAGTATTAACTAAACAATGATCTCGCTCTATTTTCCTGAGATCTTCTGATCAGATCCATACTTCCGCGATCAATTAAACGCCCTGCGACTTAAAGTTCCTGGAAATCCAAGGAAATAGCAGCCATGGCGAGCGAAAATGGCAGCGCCATCAGGTCTCGATACCAAGAAATGAATCGGTCGACATTGACCCGGTTTTGGACATCGAGCCCTGATGAGAGGGAGCAGATCGGCACGATCTGGTCATCTTCGCCATGGAGAACGAGCGTTGAAACGCCAATCGCCTTCAGGACGGGAAATGCCGATCCGCTCACGCAGCTGTCCTGCCGTCTGTGACGTCGGCAAGCACCTGCATGCTTGCCAATAGGTCCACGGGACAGATACTGGACCCATGCACCAATTAGAAAAGCAATTTGCCGGCATTGAAATCGTTCTCTGGCAGTATTCCGAGAACGAAGGCGATCGGAACCGCAGGATGCAGTCGCTTTCACCGGATGAGCTGGAGCGCGCCGCGACCTACCGCTTCGAACGGGATCGGGCCTCGTTCGTTGCCGGCCGGTATCTCTTGCGGAAACTGTTGAGCGTGCAAACCGGGATATCGCCGAGCAAGGTCCCATTGTCTCCGGACAGGCACGGCAAGCTGAGGCTTGAAGGTCGTGAGAGGCCGCAATTCAGCCTCGCAAATACCGACGGGCTTGTCGCGGTCGCTGTCGCTTCAGGATGTGACCACCTGGGAATAGACTGCGAACGCGTCGATACCGAGATCGAAGCGGCGGCAGTGGATAACTATTGCAGCGCGGACGAACGGCGCTGGCTCATGGAATTGCCTGCGTCCGAACGCACGCGTGCGGCCATTGCACTTTGGACCCTGAAGGAGAGCCATCTGAAGGCACTCGGCGTCGGGCTGCGCGAGGATCCCCGCAACGTGGCCTTTTCCTGGAAGGATGGCATCCCCGTCATGGTCGATGGCGGCGATCGCGATCGGCGATGGCATCACCGTCTGGTCGAAAGTGGCAGCCAGCACGTCGTTGCGCTGGCTGCTCGCTCTCAATTCGGGCTCCCCGGCATTTCGACGCGCCTGTTTCAGGACGACAGCATGCCGTCCGAATAGCCGGCTCGGAGCTGATGAGGCATTGCGGAAGCGGTCTCCGTCGCCCAGGCGAGTTGCCCATTGTCGGGTTCCGCATCGAAATGCTGCCGGCCGAGAAGGGCATTGACGATGGTTGCGCTGCGCCAGGCCATGAGGCTGAGCTGAGAGTCGGCGATACCGTGCGAATATCGCCCCGCATTCTGCGCAAACAGCCGGTTGGTCCGCGGACCCGTCCACTGCATCGTGTAGTCGTCATTGAGAAGCGGATAGCCGTTTCTATCGAGCGTTATCCTGTCGCTCAGCGAGCCGAGAGCATCCGGCAATCGGAACCGATAGCCGGTTGCCAGAACCACCGCATCCGCATGAAGCACCTCGATGCCACCGTCGAATTGGTTCCTGACGATGAGCCGATAGGCATTGCCGTTCCGCTCCATCTGAATCACATCGCGATTTGGCGCCAGAGAGGCATTGAGTGTGCTCGGCTCGAGATAGCGCAATGCATAGAGGCGGCGGTAGATCGAATGGATCGTCGAAATCGACAAGCCGTCGCTGGTCAGGATCGAGTTTTTCAAAGCGGCCTGCTTCTGCTCGCCACCGAGCTTCAGATAGGCCTGCACATATTCAGGCGAGAAGACCTGGTTCGAAAACGGCGTATCGTTGATCGGCTCGAAATTATGACGCCGGCTGATCCATGTCAGCTCCGTCATCGAACCGGGATCGGTCAGCAAGGCTTCGACGACTTCACCGCCGCTTTGACCGCCGCCGACCACAACGATGCGGGCAGCACCGAGATCGGTGAGACGCGATTTGGCCTCGCTGTTATGAAAGCAATCGGTTCCTAGAAACGGTTTTGCCCAGTCGGGCACGAAGGGCGAAGATCCCGTGCCGATCACCAGGTTTCGCGCTTCTTCCTGCCCGTTGTCGAACCGCAGGAAGAAGCGGTCGTCGCGGTGCTCGACGTCGCGGATCTCCGTGCCAAAGCGCAACCCGTCCAGGCCGTTGGCGACCCAGGCGAGATAACGTGCAAACTCCTGCCGGGGAACGGCCTCATAATTGGCGTTCAGGAAAGCGTAGAGCCTTTTATGGGCAACCAGATAGGAGACGAACGACCAGCGGCTGGTCGGCAGGACCGGGGTGACGAGGTCTTTCAAAAAGGACGATTGCAGCTCGACGCCGGGCATCATCATGCCGGGGTGCCAGTCGAACGACGGGCGCCGCTCGAAGAAGCGGCTTCTGATCTCGGGCGCCGACTCGAACAGGCAGGCGAGGCTCAGATTGGAGGGGCCGATGCCGATGCCGGCAATATCCAGCGGCTCTGCATCCCTGCGGGCAAAAGCGACGGTCATGCGATATCCTTCTCTGTTTCCTTGAGACGCAGGGCAAGCCTTGAGTGGAAGGCGGGAGACCCGATCATGTGCAGATGGTTGGTGCCGGTGATGATTTCGGCCGCACGCGCCCGCGGCGACAGGCGGCGCCAGTCGATCAGATTGAGGCCGCGGTTGAGGCTGTCGTCGGCAGCCCAGGGATAGATCGGCACATCGTGGGGAACCAGCCGGTGCTTGCGGAAGATCAGGGCATTGTCGATCAGCACCCAAAACGTATGCTCGCGACTGCTGATATCGGGCCCGTCGTTTGGAAGCGGGTCCTTTTCGTCGCCGACAAAGCGCAGGAACTGATCGCAAGTATCCGCGTCCATCGTCGACAACAGCCGGTCCCATTCGGGGCGCATCGCCGTTTTTCCAAGCCATGCCTCTACGTCTCGATGAAGCGCATCGCGCTCGCCCGGCCGGAACCTCGGCTTTGCTCCGATCGCGAATTCCGATCCGAGATCGCAGACGTCGACCATTGCCATCATCCTGACGTCGACCTCATCACCGAGGGCGCGGGCGGCCTCGTAGGCCAGAAGCCCGCCCCACGACCAGCCGAGGAAATAGCAGGGCGCTCCCTGGCTATGCATCCTGATGTAATCGACATAGCTCTCGATGATCTCTTCGACCGGAGCGCCGACTGCCTTTTTCTCGGAAAGCGAGTGGCAAATGAAGCCAGTCGCCGGCTGATCGGCTCCGAGATAATCGACGAGCTTGACATATTCACGGGTGCTGACGAGAAGCCCCGGAAAGCAATAGAGCCGCGGCTTGGCGCCGGAAGCACGCAACACGATCACTTCCGAGATATCCCGCTCGTCGCCCTGCTCCACGACGCCGGCAAAGGAGCGTATGGTCGGGTTGTTGAAGATATCGGCGACGGTGAGCGGGGTTTTCGGCCGGCGCTGCCGCAGCTGCGAAAGGATGCGGATCGCGCCCAGCGAATTGCCGCCGATCGCGAAGAAATTGTCCTCGACGCTGATCGCTTCCAGCTTGAGAACCTGCCGCCAGACATCCAGCACCTCTTCTTCAAGCGCGGTCGTCGGCTCGACGATGGCACGCTTGACCGGCTGCGGCGCCGGCAGCGCGAAGCGATCGAGCTTGCTGTTCGGATTGGTCGGCATTTTTTCCAGTTCGACCACGGCAGCCGGCACCATATAGGACGGCAGGCTACGTTCGAGACCGGCGCGGATCGTCTCGACGTTCAACGTCTCGTCCTTCTTCGGAACGACGTAGGCAACGAGCGCCTTTTCACCGCCGGCATCGTCATCGCGCAGGACGACCAGAGCTTCGCCGACGCCGGGTTGCTGAAGCAGAGCCGCTTCGATCTCACCAAGCTCGATCCGGTAGCCGCGAAGCTTCACCTGATGGTCGACACGACCGACGAATTCGACGGTTCCGTCATCACGCCAACGCGTCAGGTCGCCGGAGCGATAAAGCCTGCCGCCCTCCGTGAAGAACGGATCGGGGATGAAGCGGTCCGCTGTCGTGTCCGGCTTGCCGAGATAGCCGCGTGCGATACCCTCGCCGCCGATATAGAGCTCGCCGGTGACGCCGATCGGGCAAGGATTGAGATCGGGGTCGAGCACATAGACCCGCCTTAATCCGACAGCACGACCGAGCGGAGCATAGACCCCCTGAAATTTCGTGCCGGCCCTCACCTTCCAGACCATCGGCGTCATGATGGTTTCGGTCGGCCCGTAGCCGTTGATCAGCCATTCCGATTTCAGCGCCCGCGACAGTAGATCGAAGGTCGGTTGCGCCAGCCCCTCGCCGCCGAAGGAGTAAAGCCGCATCGGCGGTGCGCCGTCGGTTATATCGGCCCATTCCGCCAGTTGCTGCAGATAGGTTGTGGGAATGCTGGCATTGTTGGCGCCGTGCTTGCGCATGGCCGTCAATGTCTCTTCCGGCGTCCACAGCGGCTGATCGGGAAGAATGATGCTGCCGCCCTCCATCAGCGGGTTCATCCATCGCTCGTGCCCGCCATCCGAACTGAAAGGCAGGAACGGCAGCTCGCGGGAGGCCGAACTCATGCCGTAGACACGCGAGGTGTTCTGCAGATGGTGCGTCAGCGGACCGTGCTCGACGGCGACACCCTTCGGCAATCCCGTCGATCCTGACGTGTACATGACATAGGCGAGCTGATCCTTGTGAGTGGGAATATCAAGGGGCGTATCCGGCTCGCCGTCGAGGTCGATCTTGTCGAGTTCGAGGATAATCGTGTCGAGCTCTTCCGGCAGCCGATGGCGAAGCCAGCTATGGGTCAGAACGATCTTGACGCCGCCATCGCGCAGAATGTGATGGTTGCGCACCGGCGGATGGTCGGGCTCGACCGGGATATAGGCGCCGCCCGCCTTCAGCGTCGCGAGGATCCCGACGATTGCCTCCGGCGAGCGCTTGATGAAGATGGCGACCGTCACCTCGGCGCGAACACCCAGCTGCCGCAACCGATGTGCGAGGCGGTTGGTGCCCGCCTCCAGCCAGCCATGGCTCCACTCCTCGTCGCCGTAGACGATCGCCGTCTTCTCCGGCGTCTGGCGCGAATGGGCCGATATCAGCTCGTGGACCGGTCTGTCATCGTTGACGACGTCGTCTTCATAGGGCGCCGACAACGGGTCGAGTTCGTCACTGCCGACGAGTTCGATGTCCTTGATCCGCACATTCTGCCGCGCAACGATCTGCTCGAGCACAAGGGTGAAATGCCGGGAGACACGCGCGATCAGGGCGCTGTCATAGAGATCCTGTGCATAGTCGATCAGCCCGGATGCAGCACCATCCAGACCTGCTTCGATCACCAGAGAAAGCTCGCTGTCGGCGCGCGCGCCCAGGGGCTCCAGATTGGTTGCCTGCCTGGGGATCGAATACGGCTCGCGGAATTCGAACAGGGCCTTGACCACGGCTTCCTGGGCCGCCGCTTCGTCGACGACCAATTCCTGCGTGATGCGCTCCAGCGGAACGAGCCGGCGAAGGCCCTCCTCCGTTACCGATGAGATTGCAGCAATGACATCGTCAAGAGAGTTTCTGGAGGCGAGCGACAGGATGAGGGGAAGGACCTGTTCGGCACGGCCGCGGTTCGCAAGGTGTTCCTTCTCCGGCCGCGCGATCAGGAGCCCGGTCAGCAAAGCATAGTTCCCGCTGTAGCGTGCCAGCAGCGCGCAAAAGGCGGCATGAAGCACGCGCTCGACCTGATATCCCTTATGCTGCGCATGTCGACCGAGCTTTTCCCAGAGACCAGGCTCGATCGAAAATCGATGCTGAGCGCGCGCGACACCTGCCAGCCCGCCGCTGTTGAAGCGGGTGGGAAAGGTCGAGGCCGCGTAGTCGAGACCGATCGTGTTCCGCCAATAGGAGAGGGATTCCTGCGCCTGCTCGGTCTGCAGCCATTCAGCCTCCCGCGTTCCGGCCAAGATCTCAGTCAGTTGCGTGTCGCCGGAGGGTGCGCCTTCGAGAATTCGCGTCAGGGAGCCGGCGAGAATAGACTTCTCGCGATCGTCCGAGATTACAGGATGAAGCACGATCGTCAGAAGCGACTGCCCATCGGCAAGCAAGATGATTTGAACACGCGTCGGTGGACCAGTAAGGAGATCGAAGCGCCCGTCGCGGAAGGCTTTCTGGGCGGCCAACGCATCCGGCTCTGCAAGAGCAGCGCTTTCGCCGACAATCTCGATCGGTACGGCGCTCAATGCGCCGCAGTATTGCTCGACGCGACCGCCTGCCAGCCGGCGGAACCGGGTGGCAAGCGACGGATGTTGCGCCACGAGCGTCCGGCAGGCGCCGGCAATCGTCTTGACGTCGACCGCCGGGCGCAATCGCAGCGAAATGACCTGGTCGGGAAACACCGTGTCATTGCCGATCTGCTCCAGCGACCAGATACGCTTCTGCGCGATCGTCAGCGGGAAGCTCTCGAAGACCGCGTCCGTTGCGACATCGGTCGGATAGGCATCTGCGAAGTTTGTGATCTGTTTGTTCATCCGTGCCATCCAGCCGTTTTCAGAGACGCGCATCGCCGGCGATTGCCGAGCGCAAAGAGAGGGGGCGCGGATCCGCCCAGACTGCAGCGATATGCGCCAGGCATTGCTGGCGCGAACCGGCAAAGCCCGCCGGCTCCCAGCCCAGGGGAATCCGCTTGTCTTGCGGCCAGACCGAGTAGCGACGCTCGGTGTCGATGACGGCGATCCAGAGATCGTCGTGAGGTTCAAGATTATCCATTCGCAGCTCCTGCGGTGATGATGGTCATGCGCAAGTGACGGATCCGGCAGGCTGCAGTTTAGAAAATTGATGAGAATTTTTTTCTTCGCTTACCCCTAAACCCAGCGGGAGATGGATCGTCATTCTACTAAATCGGCGCAGGAGCACGCTTCATGCTCGCAGCACCAAAAGCCCGACCGGTCCTCGACCGGCCAAGGAGAACATCATGGATTTTGACGCCGTCAAACAAAGGCGCGCTCTGCAGTCGCGCAGCTACGTCAGCCTTGCCCCCAATCTCATCCACCTCAAGACCGCTTACGGCCACCACGAAGCCGCATTCGAGGTCGAGGCCGGCATCGCGTCGGTGACCTTCTACCATGGCGATCCGGTGCAATCGGCAGAGCTTCTGATGGCGGCTGCCGAAGCCGTGACGGCAGAAGATCGCTCGATCACCTCAGTCGTCTTCGAAGGGCATCAGACAAGCCTTCCCAGACACATTGCGGATGCAGGCGGAAGGCTCGATTCGGCGATCCTGTGGCAGTGGCCCTCGCTCTGGCTGCCGCAGCTGTCCTATCCGCTGCCGCCCGTGCAGGAGATGACCGCGGGCCGCTATCATCCGCGCCGGCCGGCAAAACCGAAGGGCACGATCTACAGGCGTTTCATCCCCTGGCTGGAACGGGAAATCACCTTCACGGTGGCCGATCCGGAGACCGATCTTGCAGCATTTCATCGCTGGATGAACGATGAGCAGGTCAACACGATCTGGGAGGATGCGGGTTCGATCGACAAACATCGCGAGATCCTGGAAGAGAGGATCGCTGATCCGCATGTCCTGCCGCTGATCGGCAGTTTCGCGGACATTCCCTTCGGCTATTTCGAGGTCTATTGGGCGAAAGAGAACCGGCTCGGTCCCTTCTACGACGCCGACGACTATGATCGAGGATGGCACGTCGCGATCGGCGAGCCCGGCTATCGCGGCAAGAAATGGATCAGCGCATGGCTTCCCTCGCTGATGCATTTCATCTTCCTCGATGATCCGCGCACGAAGCGCATCGTCGGTGAGCCGCGCGCCAGTCACGAGCAGCAGATCCGCAACCTCGACCGTTCGGGTTTTGCCAAGGTCAAGCACTTCGATTTTCCGCATAAGCGGGCGCTCCTGGTGATGCTCGGCCGCGAGCGTTTCTTCGGCGATCGTCTGTGGGTGCCGGCATCATGAACGATATGAGCGACGTCAGCGGCAGCTTCCGGAAACGGCAGCGTCTCGCACCGGAAGACCTTGCCAGTCCTGAGCTTTTCAGGCTGCTGCTTCGGCTTGGCCTGCCGGCCATGTTCGGCCTGTCGATCAACGCCGCCCATCACACGATCAACATGATCTTCGTCGGGATGATCGGTGAAGACCAGATCGCGGCGATCATGATCGTCCTGCCGATCCTGATGCTCATCGCCGCCTTCGGCGAGGGGATCGGCGTCGGTGTCGCAACGGAGGTCGGGCGCACGCTCGGAGCCGGCAACCGATCCCGGGCCGGCGCCATTGCCTCGATCAGTCTTGCTGCCGGCGTCGTTTTCGGCGCGGCAAGTGCCATCGCAATCGTCGTATTTCCAGATTTGCTGCTGTTCGGCGCCACCCCTGCCCTTCAGCCGCTCGCGCAACATTATCTGATGATCATTGCGGTCTCGGTGCCGCTGACGATGGCGCAGATCATTCTCGATTTCCTGGCGATCGCAGAGGGCAATGCCCGCTTCAGCATGTGGACGCTGGTCGCCTGCTTTGCGCTGAACATGATCCTCGATCCGATCATGATCTTCGGCTTCGGCTTCGGCCTGCAGGGCGTTGCAATCGCAACCATCCTGTCGCAGCTCGTCGCGCTTTGCATCTATGCTGCCTACCACGCCAGGCGACTTGGGACGGTCCGGCTGACGTTTGGCTGGCGGTGGCGAGATATCGGTTATCTCAGGCCTGTCCTTGCTGTGGGCGCGCCGACGACGCTGACCAGTCTCGCAACCGCTGGCGCGATTGCGGCAATGGTGTCGCTTGCCGGCACCTATCACGGAGAAGCCGGCATCGCCGGCGTCGGGATTGCCTTGCGGCTGCTGGCGGTCGGAACCCTCCCCGTCATCGGCATTTCACTCGGGGCCCAGTCGATCCTGAGCTTTGCCTGGGGTCGAGGCGATACGGCCCGAGTGCTGTCGACAGTCCGCATCCTGACAGTGGTCACAAGTGCGGTGAGCGGCGCATACGGGTTGGGGGCGCTCGTTTTCTCCCAGGAGCTTGCCTCGTTCTTCACCGACGATGCGGTGGTGATCGGGATCGCAGGGCAGGCGATCATCGCGACCCATCTTCCCCTTCTGTTTTTCGGCCTGCGGCAAACGGTGTTGATCCTCTTCCAGGCTCAGGGCAGACCGAAAGCGGCGGTTGCCATCGGCCTGGCGCAGAATGGCTATCTTCTCTTTCCGCTGCTTGCTCTTCTGCCGCCGTTCTTCGGCTTTTCAGGCTTGCTGGCGGCAATATTCCTGGCCTCTGCCCTGTCCGGCCTGCTGTCGGCCGTCTGCCTGGCGAGGACGCTCAGCGCGCTCCGGCAGCGCTCTGCCGATCATCTGACCTCCATCCGTCCATATCCCAGCTTTTGTCCATGAGAGGATGACCATGAACCAGTCGATCAACCCGCACGACCTTGGCGCCCATGCGGTCGCTGACGATCTCTTTACGCCTGTCGATCCGGCGGCATTCAACGCCGTGTCTCCGCCGATCTTCCAAACGTCGCTCTTCACCTACGACAGTTACGAGGCGATGGAGGATGTCTTTGCCGGACGCACGCGTAACTACATCTATTCGCGCGGCGACAATCCGACGGTTCGCGAATTCGAACTGCTGGTCGCCCGCCTCGAGGGCGCAGAGGATGGACGGGCTTTCTCCAGCGGAACGGCCGCCATTACATCGACAATTCTCAGCCTTGTTGAGGCAGGCGACCGGGTCGTTGCGGTGCGCCATCTCTATAACGATGTCTACCGCCTTCTGGTGAAGCTGCTTGCCAGGCTCGGTGTCGCGGTGGATTTCGTCGATCCCGCCGACCACGACGAGGTCCGCAAGGCGCTGTCGGGTGCCAAGCTGCTCTACCTTGAAAACCCCACATCCTTTGTCTTCGAGCTTCAAGACATTGCGGCGCTGTCGGCCATGGCAAAGGAGGCCGGCGTCACCACCATCATCGACAATTCCTGGGCAACGCCGCTCTTTCAGAAACCGATCCAGCATGGCGTCGATATCGTCATTCACGCCGCCTCGAAATATCTCGGCGGTCACAGCGATACGGTCGCCGGCGTCGTCGTCGGCTCGAAAGAGGCCATCGCCAGGATCAATTCAACGTCTTACCCCTATGTCGGTGCCAAACTGTCACCGTTCGAGGCCTGGCTGCTGCTGCGCGGCATGCGCACGCTGCGTGTCCGTCTCAAGGAGCATGAGCGCAGCGGGCTTTTGCTGGCCGGGCGGCTGAAGGAGCATTCTGCGATCGGACGCGTTCGTCACCCGGCATTCCAGGAACATCCCGGAAGGGCGACGCTGACGGGTTATGCCGGGCTGTTTGCCTTCGACCTCAATCCCGATATCGATGTCGCACGTTTTGTGAATAGCCTTCGCGACATCCGCCTCGGTGTCAGCTGGGGGGGACCAGAAACGCTGGTGGTCCCCGCCAAGGTCGCGTTGCAGATCCCCGACCGGATGACTTCCTTCATCCGGTTCGGCGTGAGCGAGCAGACGGTTCGTTTCGCCGTTGGCCTGGAAGAGCCGGAACTGCTGTGGAGCGATTTGCAGCAGGCGCTGCACGCAGCGAAACGGTAGGCTCCTGCCGGTGCGCATGATCGGGGCGGGAAGCAGGTTCGGCGATCGCCAGATGGCAATGTTCCTCTGCCGCCTTGATCATGAAGTTGACGAGGGTCCTTGAGACGCCGAGTTCGGCTGCAATATCCTTCTGCGGCACGCCGTTGAGGCGATGGCGAATGAAGGCATCGTTGGTTCGCTTCGGCAGCGCCTCGAGCGAGGCAAGCACATTGCGCAGGGTCTCGGCAGCGACGAGCTGGTCGAGCACGGTGGGGATGGGAGCCGTAATCTCCTGAATCTGGTCTATCGACCTATGGTTGTTCAGCTTCTGGCGTCGCCGGCGGCTCTCATCGAGTGCCAGATTGTAGACCATCCGGAAGGCGTAGCCGATCGGGCAACGAATGTCGTCGGTCTTGACACCATAGGCTTTAATGACTCCATCTTGAAAGATATCCTCGGAATATGACTTTGATTTGACAACGCTTTCAATCGTTTTAAGGAGCTTATCCTTGTTTTCGATCATGGCATTGACCACGGCATTTCCGTTCACATCACGATGCAATGTGTGCATTGTCCTGTACCCTTTTTACAAATGGAAAATCAGGCTCTGTCGTTGCTGGCTGGTTCGGTCTTAGCCTTCCTTTTTTGGAGGAAAGTACACGATTTGATTGCAGTGTCTATTTTAAGGTGATAACAGGAGTCAAGTTTAAATCGACCGATCGGAGGCGAGAAAAATGGGAAAAACAATTGAGATCCTGACCGGCAAGGCAGAGCTCTGCCGATCGATCATGGGGGCTTTGCCCGACTGGTTTTCAGAACCCGAGGTTATCGAAGCGAGTGCCCAGGCGATCGAAGACCTGCCGGTGTTCGGTTATGTCGAAGCGGATGTCGTGACCGCGTTGATGGCTTTGAAGCCGCACCCGCCCGGCGCCGTCGAGATCGCGCTGATCGCGACACGACCCGAACATCACGGTCGCGGCGCCGGACGCCATCTCATCGATGCGGCCGAGCGTTTCGGCCATGAATCGGGTGCGCGGCTGCTGACGGTCAAGACGCTCGCCCCGCGCGGCCTCGACGAACCGCAGTTCGAGGCGACGCGGCGCTTCTATGACCGGAACGGCTTTGTGCGGGCGGAGGTCTTTGCAAAGCTCTGGCACGAGGACCATCCATGCCTGTTCATGGTCAAGCCACTCGCCGGCGTCCAGGCAGGTGAGACTGCGCTTTGAGACGACGGGACTTTCTGCTTGGCGCGCATTGGCAATAACTGGCGCGCAGGGCACCCGTCTCTACGCGCGGTGGACGATAGGAGCTAGTGGCGCCCCTCCGGCAGCGGGCAGGCTTCGCCGCAGCCGCCGACGCCCGGCAGGTTATAGCGCAGGCAGCAGACTTTCCTGCGCACGAATTCGAGCCCGCATTGCTGGCGCGCAATGCGGATCATGCCGAACATCGGGTTGCGGCCGCCGCCCGGCCATTGAGCTTCTTCCAGCAGCGCCAAGCCGCCTTCAACGAGGACGGGCTCATGGCGATGAGCGATCTCCTTCAGAATCCAGAAGAGATAGGCCGCGACATTGTTCCAGAGAAGCTTCGGTGCGACGCCGGCGTTGGCGGCGATCGCCGCGATGATGGGCTCGGCGTGACCGAGCATCAGCCGGTGAAGCTCGCCGGCCGGGTCAGTCGTCACGTCCGGCCTGCCGGACATCACGAATGCTTCCGGCTCGCCCGTATGCTCGTTGCAGACGAGCAAAAGCCGGTCGATCTCCAACGACAGCCCGATCCTGTTCACGAACATATGGACGCTCGGAGCAATCGTCAGCATGCTGAAATAATAGAGCGTCCACATCGAGACGATCGCACGACGGTCGCTGCCCGGAAATTTTTGCGCATATCGGCCAATGATCTCGTCGAAGATCGCTCGGTCGCAAAGATCCCTGCAGGAAACAACGATGCCCGTCTGCGGGAGAGCCCTGAGCAGCTTGCCGCGGCAATAGGCGAACGGGCTGTCGCCCACCAGACCGTCGAGGTCGACGGCCTGATGGGCGACAGGATGGTCAGCGATCAAGGTCGGGCGCTGAAACGCCCCGGTTGTCTCCATTGCCGTGCCTCACCACCGGTATTTCAGGGTGCCGGTCATGTTGCGGCCCTGGCCGAGATAGCAAAAGCCCTCTTCGCAAACTGTTTCGCGCTCA
This sequence comes from Rhizobium sp. WYCCWR 11128, assembly GCF_013416305.1. Classification (NCBI taxonomy): domain Bacteria; kingdom Pseudomonadati; phylum Pseudomonadota; class Alphaproteobacteria; order Hyphomicrobiales; family Rhizobiaceae; genus Rhizobium; species Rhizobium sp. WYCCWR 11128. Next base: position 74,846 of record NZ_JACCEZ010000015.1, on the reverse strand, counting down.
TCGGCGATGTTGCGGATGGCAAAGGCTGCCGTCAGGCCCTCGTATTTCTTGTCGACTGCGCCGAAATCATAGGAGGCGGATGCATCGACATAGAAAGTCGCAGGGTTCTTCGAGGTATTGGCCACATCCGTCCAAGTCTCACCGATGTAGCGCACGCCCGCGCCAACCGACAGACCGTTGAAGGGATTGATTTCCTGGAAAGTGTAGTTTGCCCAAAGGCTGGCAATATGGGTCGGGGTGATGGCCGGAGTATTTCCGACATTGTTGCCCCCGGTCACTTCGGAGTCGTTGTAGGTGTAGGCCGCAATGATATCGAGACCGTCGGCGATTGCCGCGCGGGCTTCAAGCTCGATGCCCTTTCCGGTCACCTCGCCCTGGGAGTCGTAGGCAAAGGTCAGCGGATCGGCGAGCCTCGGCTTGTTCTGCTCGACGATGTGATAGGCGACGGCCGACAGCAGGATGTCGGAGCCGGGAGGCTGGTATTTCACGCCGAGCTCGTATTGCTCACCCTTCGTCGGCGGAAGAATTGTGTTGGTTCTCGACCGGTTGGTGACCGGATCAAAGGAGGTGGCGTAGGAAACGAACGGCGCGATGCCGTTGTCGAAGAGATAAAGCGCGCCTGCCTGTACGGAGAAGGCATTCTTGTCGACCTCCTCCGAGCTGACCGAGGGCAAGGTCGCATCTCGCGTCTGGTTCACCCAGGTCTGCCGGCCGCCGAGGTTGAAACGCCAGTTTCCGACCTCGATCTGGTCCATGGCGTAGATGCCGACCTGCCGCATATCGGCATCGGAAGCCAAGAAATTATAGTCCGGGGTAGCGCCCGAGACTCCATAGGTCGGATTGGCGATATCGAAGTCGAATGCCGGATCGGCGGCTCCGAGGCCATAGCCAAAACTCGACTGGAGATTGGTGTAGTCGAGCCCAAACAGCATCGTGTGGGCAAGCGGGCCGGTATCGAACTTCGCCTCGAGCTGGTTGTCGACCTGGAAGACGTTCATCTCGTCGCGGATCGAATTCGGGTACCGATGCGCAACAGTGTCCGTCCAGCTCAAGACGCCGAGGTAGCGAGCCTTGAGATCGAGCTGCGAATAACGCAGGTTCTGCCGGAATGTCAGGCCATTGTCGAATTCATGCTCGAACTGATAGCCGACCTGCTGCTGCTTGACCTTCTGGTAGTCATAGTCGGGATCGCTCGCCCTGATGTCGAGGATCCTCCCGTCCGAGGTCGTGATCGCGCCGACATTCGAGTCGGTCTCGTCGGCCTGCGCTAGGCCGTACACCGTGAAGGAGGTGCCCTCGTCCGGTTTCCAGGTGAAGGACGGCGCCAGGAAGTAGCGGTCGTCGGCAATATCGAAATTGGTGTCGCCGCGGCGGGCAAGGCCGACGATGCGATAGAGGAAATCGTCGTTATCTTCGCTGATCGGCCCACCGAAATCGAACATCGCTTGAGCCCGATCCTTGGTGCTGTAGGAAACACCCACTTCACGGATCGGCTCTTCGGTCGGAAGCTTCGATATCTTGTTGACGAGGCCGCCCGGCGATCCCGAGCCGTAGAGAACGGATACCGGCCCCTTGATCACCTCGATGCGCTGCAGTTGATAGGGATCGGTGCGGAACGTGCCGTAGTTGATGTAGGGCTGGCGCAAGCCGTCACGATAGTCACCGACCGTCGTGGCGTTGTAGCCGCGAATGTAGATCTGGTCGAAGCGCGGATCGAAGCCGTTCGGCCCGGTCGTCACGCCGGCCGAATAGCGCACGGCCTCGATGATGCTCTGGGCGCCACGCTGCTCGATTTCCTTCTCGGTGGTCACCGAGACCGAACGCGGCGTCTCGACGAGCGGCGTGTTGATCTTGGTCGCAGCCGAACTGTTCTTGGCGGCAACGGACGTCCGGTCGGTCTTGCTATCAGAGGATGCGCCTTGAATGACGATCGGTTCCAGCGTTGTGGCGCCAGCATCTCCGGATACGCTCTGGGCTGAAGCCGGCGATGCTGCACTTCCGATCAGGACGATCGCTGTCGTGAGAAACAGGCTATCTCTATAAATTCGCGATACATTATTAGAAACATTCAAAAAAACACGCGCCATTGCTTGGTCCCTACGCCACGGATGCGGGCGGAACCTATGGAGCGAAATTGGCCTTGTCAACATAAGATGATTATTTTAGTCACCTTTTAATCGATAAAATCTGCGCCCCCAACACTCCCGAAGGGGTTGCACTCAGCATCGAGGCCCGTAACGTTCTGTGCGGGTAAATTGCCAACGCAGGCGATTCTGTCGTGCGAGAGATCACGTGCGGACCGAGACGACTGTTAATCTGCAGGTTTTGATGGGGCGAACCGTAAATTTGGCCCGGCACAGGTGAGACTTTGAACCGATGTGACACACTTAACAACATACTGTCGTGAAGTGGTCCAAAATCATTAGGGCAAGCATATCGTCTTTCGGGGCGGAATTCGCGGCTCGTCTTGTCTCCGACCGTCTGCTCCCTAGATCCGACACATGGATACCGAGCGAACCACAGCTCCTATCAAATCGGTAAGGGCGTCTTCGCGGAAACCTCTTCAGAGGTTGAGCCCGGCCATTGTAGAGCAAGTCGAGCGCCTGCTTGGTGGACGCACGCGTGATATCCGCCTCAATGGCGAGCTGACTCAGCTTTTTGGCGAACGCTCCTGGCCGCGGACTGCCAAGATCATCCGCGCGTGGATGGTTTGGGTTATCGTGCTCGACGTCCTGACGTTGGGCCTCAACGCGATCTTGCTTCCGGCTGAAACGGTCATGTCGATGCTTTGGCCAGCGTCTATCCTTCCCCCCGCGGCTCTTGTCGCCGCGATAGCCTTCCTGCGGCCGCACGCTTTGTGGGTGCAGGGAGTTTTCCTCCTCTCTGCTGTTTTTCTCATTCTCCTGTCGGTCGCCTTGGTGGGCGTCAATACCGGTGGCGAGTTTTATGAGCGGCATTTGACCATCATGCTTTTTGTGGCCGTCACTGCCATTATCATATTTCCCGTTCCACTCGGTTGGGCGATGGCGATCGGTGCTGCCGCCCTTGGTATCTACCTTGTGTTTCAGGTGCGCAATCCGGGCATCGAAGTGGGAAGTGCTCTGGCCGGGACGCTGTTTTTCGCCAGCGGGGTGGCGGCAACCATCGTTGCCCGACGCACCGCCACCATCTTCGCTCAGAAGACTTTCTTGCTCGAGTTACGAGATCGAAGCCGGCTCGCGGCGCTTACCGACGCCAACTCGCAGCTGGAATTGCTGGCGCGGACCGACCCGCTGACGGGTGTCGCCAACCGGCGTTCGATGATGGAAACGCTAAATCATTTCTGGAACGAGGACCTTAAACGAACGAGCGGCGCGGCGATGCTGATGTGCGATGTCGACGACTTCAAACATCTCAACGATAATCTCGGACATGCCGAAGGCGACCGTTGCCTGGTGAAAGTTGCCGGCATCATTCAGAGCAGCATGAGAGACGAGCGGGACCAGGTCGCCCGGTACGGAGGCGAAGAATTTCTCGTCTTTCTCCCAAGCTCCGATGAACAAGAGGCCGGGTTGGTCGCTGAGAGAATTCGCAGCCGAGTGGAAGCTGCGTCTCTTCCAAATCCTACCTCCCGCGTCGGTCCCTGGGTCACTGTCAGCATCGGCATAGCGATATTGATGCAAAACGGTGAACTCGTGTCAGCAGAGCACATGCAGCGCCAAGCGGATGCGGCCCTCTACCTTGCCAAAAAGACCGGCCGCAACCGGGTCGTGGTCCATTCTCCAGAGGTCGATCAAAGCCTCCAATGAAGTAATTCCAGCAAAAGTACGCTGTTCCTGTTGTCCTTCTGGTGCCCAAAAACGACCGCCTTAAACGGCTTCGAGCCGGTTTGGTGTCGACCGTCCGAGCTTGCCCATTTGACAGATATCCTACAAGTCGATATGTAACATCCATCTTATCGACGATGCGGGAAAGTGACCGGGGCATGACATTGAAATCGATGAAGCCGCTGACGCGCGCCCCGCTGTTGCATGTCTCCGTGCAGGAAAGTCTGCGCGCCTATATCGACGACAATGGCCTTGCGCCGGGAACCCTGCTTCCGGCGGAAGGAGAGCTTGCCACCCAGCTCGGTGTCAGCCGCAATTCGCTGAGGGAAGGCATCAAGGCGTTGGAATCGCTCGGCGTGCTGGAGACGCGGCGCGGCGTCGGCATCTTCGTGAAGGCCTTTTCCTTCGAGCCGCTTCTCGACAACCTCGCTTACGGCCTCGGCGGCGCCCTGCGGCAGATCGAGGAGGTCCTCGAAATCCGGCGTACGCTGGAAGTGGGATTGATCGGCAAAACGATCGACGTGATCGGCGAGGAGGACATCGCCGAGCTGCGCGCCACGGTCAATCGGATGCGCGCCCATGCCGAGCGGGGCGAAACCTTTGCGGAAGACGACCAGCTGTTCCACCGACTGCTGTTTCGCTGCCAGGACAATGAAACGCTCGTGCGGCTGATCGATGTCTTCTGGCTCGCCTTCTACAAGGCATCGGATTTCGTCAATCTTGAAAATGCCGATCCGATGGCGACGTGGCGCGACCATGCCGCGATCGTCGATGCGATTGAGGCAAAAGATCTGGAGGAGGCGCGCAGGCGCCTGGATCGTCACTACGAGGGCATCGCCCGGGTGATTGCCAACAACAAGACAAGTTCAAACGTGGGAGGAACACATGAAAAGACTGTCTAGATTATCCGTTATTGCGCTTGGCGCTCTGCTGTCGACGGCTGCCGTTCCGGCTCTTGTCGTTTCGGGCGCAGCAGCTGAGGCTCAGGCAGCCACGCTGTCGGGTGGCTTCGATGTCGGCCCCGGAGGCTTCCAGGGCAACTTCAATCCGCTCGCCGCGACCGCCGGCTTCACCTGGCTCAGCGTCTACTACGAACCGCTGATCACCTATGACGAGAAGCTGCAGAAGGTCGTCGGCGCGCTGGCAAGCTCCTACGAGGTCAGCTCCGACCAGATGACCTACACGTTCAAGCTGACGGACGCCAAATGGCATGACGGCAAACCGTTCACCGCCAAGGACGCGAAGTTCACCATGGGCCTTGCTATGGATGCGAAAACCGGCTCGGTGCTCGCTGCCCGGCTGAAGGGCATATCGTCGGTCGAGACGCCGGATGAGCACACTGTTGTCATCAAGCTCAGCGCGCCGAGCAGCAGTTTTCCCGACACGATGACCAAGGTGATGATGCTGCCCGAGCATGCGCTCTCCTCGATTCCGGCCGACCAATTAGCGAAGAATACCTGGTGGTCCACCGCTCCGATCGGCACCGGTCCGTTCAAATTCACCAAATACGTCTCGGATCAATATGTCGAACTTGCCGCAAACACCGATTATCGCGGTGGCAAACCTGCACTGGAACGTGTCATCAATCGTTATTTCGCCAACCCGGCCGCAGCAATCGCTGCGCTGAGATCCGGCGAAATCCAGTTCACCTATGTCGATTCCAACGACGTGCCGACCTTCAAGGACAACAAGGACTTCCAGGTCATCGAAGGCAACTCTTTCGTCGTCAACTATCTCGGCTTCAACCACGAATCCCCGCTCTGGAAGGATGTGCGCGTCCGCCAGGCGGTGATGTACGCGATCAATCGCGATGCCATCATCCAGAGCCTCTATGGCGGTGCGGCCAAGCCAGCCAATTGCGCCTATGTCGCCGACCAGATGATACCCCAGGGCATAGACAGCTATGCCTATGATCCCGAGAAGGCCAAGCAACTGCTGACGGAAGCCGGCTGGGACCAGATCAATGGCGGCAAGCCGATCACCCTTCTGACCTATTACACCACGCCGCTGGCCACCAACGTGCTTGCCGCAGTCCAGGCGATGCTTGCCCAGGTCGGCATCAACATCGTCCCGCGCGCCGTCGATGCCCCGACCTATAACAGTATCGTGCTCAATGCGACGCCGGACATTGCCCAGTTCCAGTTGGTTTATGCCGGGCTGCAGAACGGGCCGGATGCCGGAAGCATCAATGTCGGCCTTAACGAGAAGCAGATCCCTCCGGCCGGACCGAATGTCGCCAGGGTTCGCATGCCTGACCTCACCAAGGCGCTCGATACCGCGCTGGCCGAGCCTGACAGCACCAAGCGGGATGCCGCCTACCAGGACGTCTGCAAGGTGATGAACACCAACCTGCCCTGGGCGACCCTCTGGGTGGCAAACCGCTACGGCATCGTCTCGACCAAGGTGAAGGATTTCGTCTGGACGCCGGCGCCTGGCGGCGGCCCCTACCAGGCCAACCCACAGAAATGGTCGATCGCCGAATAGGCGTTTTCCGCGAAAGCTTTGAGGGTGGCTTCGGCCACCCTGACAAGACGGCTCGATAAGACGGATTGCCGATGCTCCAATACAGTCTCAGACGCCTGATCATAGGAATGGGCATGCTCGTCGCCCTGAGCATGCTGATCTTCCTGCTGCTGCGCCTGACACCCGGCGATCCGATCGATGCCTATATCGATCCGAACCTGCCGATGTCGCCGTCAGACCTTGCCGATCTGCGCAGAAGCCTCGGGCTCGATCAGCCCTTGCCCGCGCAGTATCTGGGCTGGTTGCAACAGGCGTTGACGGGCAATCTCGGCTATTCGATCAAGCGTCTCGATCAGCCGGTTCTGGGTTTAGTGCTGTCACGGATCGGCCCGACAGTGCTCTTGATGGGCACCGCACTTGCCTTTGCCATCGTCGCAGGCATCACCTTCGGGGTGATCGGCGCCGTCCGCCGCAATTCGCTGGCCGATCTCTCCTTGTCGGTGATTGCGCTTGCCGGCATTTCCAGCCCGGCCTTCCTCAGCGCGCTGATCGGCCTTTATATTTTCTCCGTTCGTCTGCACTGGATGCCATCAGGCGGCATGCTGACGCCGGGCGAGGAATTCTCGCTCGGCGACCTCCTCCACCATCTGATCCTGCCAGCGGCACTTCTGTCTGTCGCGCAAGCCGCATTGATCATGCGTTACATGCGCGCTTCGCTGCTCGAAGTCCTGAACCAGGATTACGTGCGCACGGCCCGCGCCAAGGGCGTTCGCGAGTTCTGGGTCATCACCAAGCATGCCTTGCGCAATGCGCTTCTTCCGATCGTGACGCTGATCGGCTCCACCATCGGACTTGCAATCGGCGGCGCCATCTTCATCGAGAGCGTCTTCAACTGGCCGGGCATGGGGCTTTTGCTCGTCGATGCCGTGCAGACCCGTGACTACCCCGTCATCATGGGGGCGACGCTCGTCATCGGTACCTGCGTTATCGTCGTCAATCTTCTGACCGATATCACCTATGCGGTCGTCGACCCGCGCATCAAGGTGGGTTGATCATGCTGGCACGCTCTTCCGAACGCCGGAGCCCCGGACCACTTGCCCGCGCCTTCAGTCGGTTTCTGCTCAATCGCGCAGCCGTTGCCGGCGTCTGCATTGCCATTCCGATGCTGCTGCTGATCCTTTCCTATCCGCTATGGTGGGCTTTCCGGCCGAACGACATCGATCTTCTGGCCATGAATAGCGGCCCGACGGCAACGCACTGGTTCGGAGCCGACGGCGTCGGCCGCGACGTCTTCGCGCGCGTGCTCGAGGGCGGCCGGATTTCGCTGCTGGTCGCTGTCGCATCGACCGCGCTTTCGGCAGTCATCGGGTTTCTCTTCGGGGCAATCTCGGCGCTTGCAGGACGCTGGACGGACGCCGTCTCGATGCGCTTCGTCGATCTGGTGATGACCCTGCCGCCCGTCATCTTCCTGCTTGTGCTCGCTTCGATTGCCGGCACCGGCATCTGGCCGACGGTGCTGGTCATCTCGCTGCTCTCCTGGCCGCTGCTTGCGCGCATGATCCGCTCGCGGCTGCTGGAATTGCGCGAACGCGACTTCGTCATGGCCGCCCGCGGCATGGGCGCCGGCATCGGACATCTGCTCTTTCGCCACGGCCTGCCGAACTCGATCGATATCCTCGTGGTCTATGCAACGCTTCAGATCGCCAATGCCATCCTGCTCGAGGCGGGGCTATCCTTTCTCGGTCTCGGCATCGCCCCGCCGGCGGCAAGCTGGGGCAACATGCTGAACGCGGCCCGCTCGACCGCGGTGCTCGAACAATATCCGTGGCAATGGCTCTTCCCCGGCGCGGCGCTGATCCTTGCCGTGCTTGCAATCAATTTCATTGGCGATGGCCTCAGAGATGCCTTCGACCCGCGTGCCGAACTGAACTGACAATCGAAAGAAGCGAAAATGACCAAATTCAAGGGTGTCGTCCCCCCCGTCGTAACACCGCTCAATCCGGATCTCACCATCGACTACCCATCCTATACACGCGTGCTCGAGCATCTGATCGATGCCGGCTGCCATGGCGTATTCGTGCTCGGTTCGACGAGCGAGGTGATCTTCCATAACGAAAAGACCCGGCGGGACATCATCGAACATTCGGCCAAGGTGGTGAATGGTCGGGTGCCGCTGATCGTCGGCGTCATCGATCCGACCACGGATCGCGTCATCGCCCATGCGAAGGTCGCAAAGGCGGCCGGCGCCGATGCAGTCGTGGTGACGGCGCCATTCTATACCGTCACCAGCCAGTCCGAGATCCTCGACCACTTCCGTTACATCCGCGACGCGGTGGATGTTCCCCTGGTCGCCTACGACATTCCCGTCTGCGTTCACGTCAAGCTGCAGCGCCAGACCGTCGTCACGCTCGCCAGGGAAGGCGCGATTATCGGCCTCAAGGATTCCAGCGGCGACGACGGCAACTTCCGCTATGCGCTCCTCGATCTTGCCGAGCACAAGGACGTCTTCCTGATGACCGGCTCCGAGATCGTCGTCGACACTGCCTTGCTGATGGGCGCCCATGGCGTCGTTCCCGGTATCGCCAATGTCGATCCGCACGGCTATGTCCGCCTTTGGGATGCTGCCCAGCGCGGCGACTGGGTCGCCGCGAAGAAGGAGCAGGAGCGCCTCTGCCGCCTGTTCGAAATCGTCTGGGTCGCGCAGGGCCGGGTCAGCGGCGGCGCAGCCGGCATCGGCGCCTTCAAGACCGCCATGCGCAGCCTCGGCATCATTGATTCCGCTGTCATGCCGCGGCCGCGTGCATCCCTCAACGATGCCGAAACGGCGCGGATCGACGAGATCCTGCGTGTTACCGGCCTGCTGAACTGAGCCGACCGATGGGACAGACCGCCGAACCCGTACTCGACATCAGGGGATTGCGAACGATCTTCCGCATCCGCGGCGGCGAGATCACGGCGGTCAACAATATCGACCTGACTGTTGCCGCCGGCGAGACGCTTGCGCTCGTCGGCGAATCCGGCTCCGGCAAGTCGGTCACCAGCCTGTCGGTCATGCGGCTGCTGACCCGCAACATCGGCGTGATCGCCGCAGGCAGCATCCGCCTCGCGACCAGCGACGGCGTGGTCAGAGATCTCGTCTCCCTCGACGAAGAGAGCATGCGCAGGATCAGGGGCGACGACATCGGCATGATATTCCAGGAGCCGATGTCGAGCCTCAATCCCGTCTTCACCATCGGCGATCAGATCGCCGAGCCAATCCGCATCCATCGCGGTGCCGACCGCAAGGCGGCGATGAACGCAGCCGTCGCGTTGCTTGAAAGCGTCGGCATACCGGACGCCCGGCGCCGCGCCGGCCAATATCCGCACGAACTGTCGGGCGGCATGCGCCAGCGCGCGACGATCGCCATGGCGCTCGCCTGTGATCCGGCGCTGCTGATCGCCGACGAGCCGACAACCGCGCTCGACGTGACGATCCAGGCGCAGATTCTCGACCTGCTCCTCAAGCTGCAGCGCGAGCGCGGCATGGCCATGCTCTTCGTCACCCACAATCTCGGCGTCGTCGCCGAAATCGCCCATCGCGTGGCTGTGATGTATGCCGGCCGGATCGTCGAAGAAGGGCCGGTCGGCGAAGTGTTTCGCAATCCGAAGCATCCCTACACGATGGGCCTCCTCGCCTCCATGCCGCGCCTTGGCGATGCCGCGCGGATGAAGCTGGCCGGCGAAAAGCTTGCGGCCATTCCCGGCATGGTCCCGAGCCTGATGAACATGCCGAGCGGCTGCGCCTTTTCCCCGCGCTGCAAATTCGCGATCGAAGCCTGTCGCGCTGCCGTTCCCGCGCTCGAACAGGTCAATCCGCAGCACCGCAGCCGCTGCATCAGATGGCAGGAGATCTAGATGAGCGCACCGCTGCTCTCCGTCCGCGACCTTTCGAAACATTATACCTCCCGTGGCACGCGGCTGAACATTCTCCAGGGCATCTCCTTCGATATCGGCAAGGGTGAAGTCGTCGGGCTTGTCGGCGAATCCGGCAGCGGAAAGACCACGATCGGGCGTTCCGTCCTTCGCCTCGTCGAGCCGTCGTCAGGCAGCGTCCGTTTCGACGGGACGGAACTCACAGCACTTTCCGCCTCCGCGCTCAGACGGCAACGGCCGCGCATGCAGTATATTTTCCAGGACCCCTTCGCCAGCCTGTCGCCGCGCATGACGATCGGCGAGATCCTGACGGAAGGTCTGAAGATCCAAGGGATCGGAACCGCCCGCGACAGGCTCGAACGGGCGCAGTCGGCGTTGGCCCAGGTCGACTTGCCTGCTGATGCGATCAATCGGTACGCGCATGAATTTTCCGGTGGCCAGCGCCAACGCATCGGGATTGCCCGTGCGTTGACCTTGTCGCCCGAATTCATCGTCGCCGATGAGCCGGTCTCGGCGCTCGACGTGTCGATCCAGGCGCAGGTGATCAACCTGTTGCGCGAACTGCAGCAGCGGCTTGGCCTGACCATGCTGTTCATCTCGCATGACCTGGCCGTCGTCGAATATATCTGCGATCGGGTGATCGTGCTCTATCTCGGCCGCATCATGGAAATCGCGCCGAGTGCCGATCTCTATGCGAGACCGCAGCATCCCTATACGCGCGCGCTGCTGTCGGCGATTCCATCGCCCGATCCGGATGCCCGCCGCAACAGGCAGATCCTGAAAGGCGATATTCCAAGTCCGGCCAATCCGCCGAGCGGATGCGTCTTTCGCACGCGCTGTCCGAGCGCGCTCGAGGCCTGCGCTGGCGCCGTTCCGCAATTGCGGGAAACCGCGCCCGGCCACTTCAAGGCCTGCATTCGCGACGACCTCAACTGATCCGTCATCCATCGGAGAAAAAAAGATGACTGCGAAGACGCCGCATCCCGCCATCAGCGGAAATTGGGCGAGCCTGCTTCTACCGATCGCGGCCGATGACAGCATCGAATTCGACAAGCTCGGCGAAGAGATCGACATCCTCATCGATGCCGGCGTCGATGGTATCTATTCGAACGGCACTGCCGGCGAATTTCACAATCAGACGGAGGTGGAGTTCGACAGGATCCAGGCAATGCTGGCCGAACGCTGCAAGGCATCTTCAACGCCATTCGTGATCGGCGCCTGCCAGCCCGACCCGCTGATCATGCTCAATCGCGTCCGCCGCGCCGCCGTGTTCGACCCCCGCGCCATTCAGGTCATATTGCCGGACTGGTGGCCGCTCACCGATGCCGAGGCGATCGACTTCCTGACACGAGCGGCCGAGGCTGCCGACGGCATTCCGCTCATCCTCTACAACCCGCCGCATGCAAAACGCGTGCTGGCGCCAAGGGAGCTCGGCATGGTCTGCGCGGCAGTGCCTGAGGTGATCGGCATCAAGCTCGCCGATGGCGACGCCTCCTGGTATGCCGAGGCACGCCGGCATCTGTCCGGGCTTTCGCTCTTCGTCCCAGGCCATCATCTCGCAACCGGCACCAAGGAAGGTGTGGCAGCAGGCTCCTTTTCAAACGTGGCCTGCCTCAGTCCCCGCGGTGCTCAGACCTGGACGGTCTCGATGCGAAACGATATCGACGCCGGACTCGATCTGGAGCGACGCATCTGCACGTTTATGGACGCGCATATCGTCCCGTTTCGCCAGGAATTCGGCTATTCGAACGCCGCTCTGGACAAGCTTTTGAGTGCGATCGGCAATTGGGGACCCGTGGGCACCCGTTTGCGGTTTCCCTACCGCTCGATAGACATGGCAGAAGCGGTCAGGTTGCAACGCATCGCACGCTCCGAACTCCCCGATCTTTTCCCCTGAGTTTGCTCAAAGGACGGGCCTGGCACGAAACAAGCTGCGTTGGCTCGCCTTGATGGGCGCCGAACCGAAGAGACAAGGCCCGATGGCGCAGAACGAAAAGCTCTACCATCCCAGCCGAGCCGATATCTTGCTGGAGGCTTCCTTCAGCAGAACGATGAAGCGATCGACATCGCTTTTTTGCGTGCGAAAGGCCGGGGCGCCGACATTCACCGCGGCGATCACGGATCCGTCGAATGCCAGAACCGGCACTGAGACGGAAACGAGTTGCTCGCTGACTTCACCATAACTCACACAAAATCCCTGGCGGCGGATTTTATCCAATTCAGCAACCAACTTGCCACGATCCGTGATCGTGCGCTTGGTCAGCCGCGGCAAAGTCTCGGGGATCATTTGCAACTGCACCTGGGGGTGGAGATAGGCGAGAAGCACCTTGTACGAGCCGGCCGTGAGCGGCCGCCTTCGACCGATCATCGCCTGAACCCGCAAGTCACGCATCGGTTCGAACTTTGCAATGCACAGGGATTCCCCATTGTCGATGATCCTGAGCTGGGTCGTTTCGTTCGCCTTCTGGCCGACTTCTTCAAGAATAGGATTGGCTATTCGCACCAGATCAACCTGTGTCGAGGCCGCAGTCCCGAGAATGATCGCAGTCGTCCCCAGCCGATAAGTGCCTGTATCGCTCTTCCGCACTAGGCCGCGCCGTTCCAGTGTGCGTAACATGCGCAAAATTCTCGGCTTGGTTTCCCCAAGGTTCTGCGCCACCTCAGTCAGTCTGATGTCCGGGTTTTTGGCGACATTCAGCAATACGTCGATGCAGACATCAACAGATTGCACAATATCGCTTTTTGATGATTGTCTTTTGTCCATGGGACCAGAATTTTCTCCGCGACCGAGGCTGAAGGATTGGCATAGTTTCAAGTTACGCCTACCGTAACGCGCTTGTTTTCCGTTTGACAGCCCCCTTGAGGCCCCCTTACCAATTTGTGTCAAGAGTGGACGGGAACCCGCTCGTACCGACCAAGCAAGGTCGGCCCAAAAACGCTAAACCGGGATGGAAGAAATGGCCGCAAAAATATTGACGCGGGCAGCGATCGGGCTGCTCGGAACGATCGCTATTCCTGCAATGGTCGCCGCACAGGAAACCCCGCTGACGATCGGGATGTCGACGACGCCAACGACGCTGGATCCCCATGAAGACAGTTCGGCGCCAAACAATGCGACCTCGCGCCATATCTGGGACAGCCTCATAAACCTCACGGGAACGTCGGCAAATGCCCCGGAACTCGCCACCGAATGGAAGGTCGTCGACCCGACCCACTGGGAATTCAAGCTGCGGAAGGGCGTGAAATTCCATGACGGCAGCGAGTTCAATGCCGATGACGTCATTGCGTCGCTTCTGCGTGCCCGCGACAAGCCCAGCCAGAGCTTTGCTTCCTACACCCGCAATATTGTCAATGTCACGGCCACGGATCCCTATACCATCGTCGTCCAGACAAAGGTTCCGGATCCGATCCTGCTGAATTCCGTCAGCCGAATTCGCATTATCAGCGCCGATTGCAAGGAGGCGCCGGTCCAGGATTTCGACAACGGCAAGTGTGCAATCGGAACCGGGGCCTATTCCTTCGTCTCCTATTCGCCAGGCAGCAACCTGACCTTGAAGCGCAATGACAGCTATTTCGCTGGCCCCTCGCACTGGTCGAACGTCACGCTCCGCTTCCTGCCCGATGACGGCGCCCGCCTGGCATCGCTTCTTTCCAACGAGATCGACATTGTCGAAACCCTTCCTGCCGATGGAATGGCACGCGTGGAAGCGAGCGATAATCTGCAAGTCATCAACGGCCTATCTTCCCGCTTCGTTTATCTTGGCCTCGATGTCAGCCGCGATGTTTCGCCTTTCGTGAAGGCTGCGGATGGCTCCGATCTCGACAAGAACCCGCTCAAGGATGAACGGGTGCGTCGCGCAATGCTGATGTCGATCAACCGGCCGGCAATCGTCGACCGCGTCATGCAGAAGAACGGCACGGTGGCCGACCAATTCGTCACCCAAGGCTATGCGGGCTATTCCGACAAAGTCGAGAAGGTGGGCTATGATCCCGCCGCCGCCAAGGCGCTTCTGGCCGAGGCCGGTTATCCCGATGGCTTCAGCCTGACCCTGCATGGCCCCTCTGGCCGTTACGTCAAGGACGCTGAAGTTCTGCAGGCGGTCGGCCAGATGTTCACACGCATCGGCATCAAATCGAAAGTCGAGGTCCTGCCCTGGTCGATGTATTCGGAAGCCTATTCAAAAGGCACCTATAGCACCTATTTCGGCTCCTGGGGTGTGAACACCGGCGAAACCACCAATCCGACTGTTGCGCTGGTCGCCACGCGCGACGAGAAAAAAGGGACCGGCAGATATAATGGCGGCGGCGTATCCGATCCGAAGATCGACGAGGTGCTGGCCACGGCCAGTTCGACGCTCGATGAAGCTGCACGCGCGCCCCTTCTCGAGGAACTGTCGACCGAGACCTTCAACAACCTCTGGCTCCTCCCGATGCATTACGAAAACGTCGTGCTGGGCGCAAAGAAGACCGTGTCCTACACCCCGCGCGGCGACAAATATACGCTCGCTTACGACGTGAAACCGGCGGACTAATGCATCTGGTCCAAAAGCGTGCAGCGGTTTTGGGACAAATAAAGATTTGAAGTGCGTCGCATCGATCCACTCGCTGCGACGCGGTTTAAAACAGCAGCATGGGGCCGCACCGGGCCGTCCCTTTCTTCATCTCCCAGGAGACATTCATGCAGGAACTTGGAACGGGCGAAGCCGTCGCCCGGGCGAAGGCCATCTATGACTATGGCCAGACGGCCATCTTCGCCTCTCAGGCCGATCCCCGCCTCCATATGGTGCTTTATGTGCCACCGACGGCGGCGGACGGCCGCAAGCTCGACCTCCTGGTCGCGGTCCACGGCACCGGGCGCACGTCGGCCATCGACTTCCGCGACGGTTTTGCCGAATTCGGGCTCTACAACGACTGTGCCATCCTTTGCCCGATCTTCCCGGTTGGCGTTCTCGGCGACGGTGCGCGTTCCGGCTACAAGTTTCTTGAGGAAGGCGACATCCGCTACGATCAGGTCGTCCTTGCCATGGTCGCGGAGATGGCCGACAAATACCGCCAGGACTGGTCTAAATTCGCCATGTTCGGCTTCTCCGGCGGCGGGCATTTCGTGCATCGTTTCACCATCCTGCATCCGGAAAAGCTCTGGGCGGCATCGATCGGCGCACCTGGTTCCGTCACCCTTCTGGATCCGACGTGTGACTGGTGGGTCGGCATTCGGGATCTGGAAGCGCGCTTCGGCAAGTCCTTCCGGCCCGAAGATCTCGCCAAGGTGCCGGTGCACATGATCGTTGGCGACGCCGATCTGGAGACCTGGGAAATCACCCATAAACCGGGCGGCAAATATTATATGGATGGCGCCAACGACGCCGGCAAAACTCGGCCCGAGCGCCTTGCCGCCTTGGCGAGCTCATTCCGCAAAGCGGGTGTCGATGTGACGTTCGATCGTGTTCCGGGCGTCTCTCACGACCGGATGAAAGTTCTCGGTCACGTCAAGGCCTTCCTGGCCAAGGTGCTGGAGGAGCGGCGCGCGAAATGAGAAATGCAACGATCGTAGCGCCTCAGCCGGAGGCCGTCGAAGCCGGCGCGGAAGTTCTCGAACGCGGCGGCAATGCCATCGACGCAGCACTTGCCTGTGCTTTCGTCCAAGGCGTGGTCGACCCGCAGATGGCCGGCATCGGCGGCTTCGGCTCCATGCATGTCTACATGCCGAAAAAGGGCGTGCACGAGATCCTCGAATTTTACGCGCGCGCGCCGTTGAAGGCCGCGCCGGATATGTGGCTCGACAAGATCAAGCACCAGAGCCGCGACGGCTTCGGCTATGTGCTTGAAGGCAATATTTCCGATATCGGCTACCTTGCCGTCTGCACCCCCGGCTCGCTCAAGGGTTATGAGACTGCGCTGCGCGACTACGGCACCTTCGATTGGGCCGATCTCATCAAGCCGGCCATCCGCCTTGCCCGCAACGGTTTCATGATCCGAAACCACATGCAGTGGTATTGGGCTAAGGACCAGTCGAATGACGGTTTTGCCAACACGCTCGACAAGCTGCGCTTTTCTGAAACGGGTCGGAAAGTCTATTTCCACGACGACGGCACGCTCAAGAATGTCGGCGACCTGCTCGTCAACAAGGACATGGCAG
Organism: Rhizobium sp. WYCCWR 11128; assembly: GCF_013416305.1. NCBI lineage: Bacteria > Pseudomonadati > Pseudomonadota > Alphaproteobacteria > Hyphomicrobiales > Rhizobiaceae > Rhizobium > Rhizobium sp. WYCCWR 11128. Next base: position 58,529 of record NZ_JACCEZ010000015.1, on the reverse strand, counting down.
AGACCCTCGAACGCATCGCGCGAAGCGGCGGCTCGGACATTTTCTATCACGGCGAACTGGCCGAACAGATCGCCAGCGATTTCAAGGCAAATGGCGGCTTGATCGATCAGCAGGATCTGGCGCGTTACGAATTGTCGAAGGTAGAGCCGGTTTGGGGCGACTACCGCGACCACCGCATCGCCACCTCGCCTCCACCAGGCTCGGGCTTCCCGATGCTGGAACTCCTGCATATCATGGAGCAGTTCGACGTCGGCTCGCTGCAGCATGGCAGCGCCGATCATGTCCGCATCCTGTTCGAAGCGATGAAGCGGATGACGATCGACAAGGACGCGCATATGGGCGATCCCGCCTATGTCGACGTGCCCTATTCAAAGCTGCTGTCGAAAGAGCATGCAAAGGCCCATGCCCGCGCAATCAAGGCGGGTGAGATCGCCAGCGTATCGCGCCTTGATGAGTCGCAGCGCGACACGACGCACATCTCGGTGATCGACAAGGACGGCAATGCCGTCGCGATGACCCACACCCTCGGCAGTCCCTCGGGCGCGATCACCGACGGCCTCGGCTTCATGTACAATGGCACGATGAGCCGCTTTAATCCGCTTCCCGGCAAGCCCGGCTCGATCGCGCCCGGCAAGCGGCGTCCCAGCTCGGCGGCACCGACGATCGTCTTCAAGGACGGCGAGCCCAGCATCGTCATCGGAGCGCCAGGCGGCAGCTATATCGCGCCCGCCGTTGCGCAATGCCTGATGAACATGATCGATTTCGACATGTCCGTGCTCGAAGCCGTCTCGGCGCCAAGGATCGTAGGGGTGTCAAACACGATCGACATCTGCAATCGCATTCGACACTCTGTCGAAGACGAGCTGCGGGCGCAGGGCTACCAGGTGGCGCGGTCGCCGCAGACATATGCGTTCGCCGCAGTCCACGCGATCAAGATTGACGGCGGCATCTCGAAAGGCGCGGCCGATCCACAGCGCGACGGGATGGCGATCTCCGTCGCCTAATGCATGTCGCGCAAACGTGTGCAGCGGTTTTGCGACAACGACGTGCGTAAAAACAAAGACGTCGATTCAAAGTGTTACAGCGTCCTTTGCGGCTCTCGAAAAGATGCGCGGCGCTGTAGGGAGAGGTTCAATGGTCACATCCATTATCAGGCGGTTGATACAGGCGCTGTTCGTCGTTGTCGCGATGACGATCATTGTCTTCATCGGCGTCAATGTGATTGGCAACCCGGTCGACATCCTCATCAACCCGGACGCCAATCAGGCGGAGCGGGCACTCGTCATCGCGCATTACGGCCTGGATCAGCCGCTGTGGAAACAATATCTGCTGTTTCTCCAAGGGCTTCTGCACGGGGACTTCGGCAACAGCTTCGTTTATGGCCGGCCGGCGCTGGGTCTGATCCTCGAACGTCTCCCGGCAACGCTCGAACTGGCGATCACGGCTCTCGGCATCGCGCTGCTGTTCGGCTTGCCGCTTGGGCTGTATGCAGGGCTCTACCCCAATCGGATTTCCTCCAAGCTCATCATGAGCGGCTCGATTCTGGGCTTCTCGCTTCCGACCTTCTGGGTCGGCCTCATGCTGATCATGGTATTTTCCGTCGAGCTCGGCTGGTTACCGACGAATGGCCGCGGCCCGACGCAGGAGCTGCTTGGCGCACAATGGTCGTTTCTGACCGGGGACGGCATCCGGCACCTTTTATTGCCGGCCTTCAACCTGGCTCTGTTCAAAACATCGCTCATTCTTCGGCTGACCCGCGCCGGCGTACAGGAGGTCCTTCCTCAGGACTATGTGAAGTTCGCCCGCGCCAAGGGATTGCGAGAGCGGCGGATCATTTCCGTGCACGTTCTCAAGAACCTGATGATCCCGGTGGTGACCATCATCGGTCTCGAGTTTGGCTCACTGATCGCCTTTTCGGTCGTCACCGAAAGCATCTTTGCCTGGCCGGGCATGGGCAAGCTCATCATCGACTCGATCAACCTTCTCGATCGCCCCGTCATCGTCGCCTACCTGATGATGATGGTGCTGCTCTTCGTCGTCCTCAATTTCATCATCGATATCTGTTATACCCTTCTGGATCCGCGGGTCCGGCTGGAAGGAAAGGCTTGACCCTCATGGCCGAACCAAACACGCAAGACACAAGTGCTCCAACGCCCGAACCCAGTCGTCTGTCGAAAGGGATCGCGGATTTCTTCAGCTCTCCGGCAGCGGCGATCGCCTTTCTCACGCTGGTGATCATCTGTTGCCTGGCGCTGTTCGCGCCATGGATCTCTCCGCAAAATCCCTATGATTTGATGCAGCTCGACATCATGGATGGACGACTGCCGCCGGGGTCCGAATCCATGACCGGGCTTGTCTATCACCTCGGTACCGACAGCCAGGGCCGCGATATCCTGTCCGGCATCCTCTATGGGCTGCGCACGTCGTTATTGGTGGGCGTTCTGTCGGCTTTCGCCGCTGCCATCATCGGAACCTCAGCCGGACTGTTCGCAGCTTACATGGGAGGGCGCACGGAAACCGCTATGATGCGGCTCGTCGACCTGCAGCTGTCGTTTCCCACCATCTTGATGGCGCTCATGATGCTTGCCGTGCTTGGCAAGGGCGTGCCCAACGTGGTGATCGCACTGATCATCGCCGAGTGGGCGACCTATGCCCGCACGGTCCGCGGCACCGCTCTGGTCGAGCGCGAGAAGGAATATATCGAGGCGGCCCGGATGCTGCGCCTGCCCGGATGGCGCATCCTCTTCAGGCACCTGCTGCCGAACTGTCTTGCGCCGGTCATCGTCATCGCCACCATGCAGATCGCCCGGGCAATCGGCCTCGAAGCAACCTTGTCCTTCCTCGGTCTCGGTGCATCCGTGACCGAACCCTCGCTCGGCATGCTGATCTCGACGGGCTACCAGTATCTTCTGACAGGCCTTTACTGGATCAGCTTCTTTCCCGGCATTGCGCTTCTGGTCACGATCGCGGCGATCAATCTCGTCGGCGACCGGCTGCGCGATGTCCTCAACCCGAGGAACATGTCATGACCCCATTGCTGCAAGTGAGCAATCTTGTCACCGAATTCGGCGGCGGCAGGGGACGCCCCAGCCTTTGCGCCGTCAATGATGTGTCGTTCACGGTGGAGCGCGGCAAGGTCCTTGGTCTTGTGGGAGAATCCGGATCCGGAAAGTCGGTGACCGGCTTTTCGATCATGCGGCTCCTTGATAAACCCGGCCGGGTTGTCGGCGGCAGGGTCATCTTCGACGGCGCCGACATCGCGAAATATTCGGACGAAGAGATGCGGCAGCTGCGCGGCAAGCGGATCGCCATGGTATTCCAGGATCCGATGATGACGCTCAATCCGGTCCTGACGGTCGGAACGCAGATGGTGGAAGCCGTCCAGGCACACGAGCGAGTCTCGAAGGATGCCGCCCGGCAGCGGGCGCGGGATGCTTTGGCGCTGGTCGGCATACCAAGCCCTGAAGAAAGGCTTGCCGCCTATCCGCATCAGTTTTCCGGCGGAATGCGCCAGCGCGTGGCAATTGCCATCGCGCTTCTTCACAAGCCGGACCTCATCATCGCCGATGAACCGACAACGGCGCTTGATGTGACGATCCAGAGCCAGATCATTTCCGAATTCCAGAAACTCACGGAAGAGGGAAATACGGCGGTGATCTGGATCACCCACGATCTGGCTATCGTTTCAAGATTGGCCGACGAGATCGCCGTCATGTATGCCGGCCGCCTCGTCGAGACCGGACCGGTGGGCAAGGTTCTGACCGATCCTCACCATCCCTACACCGCCGGTCTGATCGCGTCCGTTCCTTCGCAAAACAGACGCGGAGAGCCCCTTCACCAGATCCGCGGCATGACGCCGGCGATTAACCGGCTCCCACAGGGATGCAGTTTTCGTACGCGCTGCGAGCGGGCAACCGACGGCTGTCTGGTCATGCCGGCGCTCATGCCGGAAGGCGATCGCTCCTTCCGTTGCATTCATCCCGTAACGAAAGAGGTAGCATGATGACGGCGACCGCCGCGCCCCTGATCGAAGCGAGGAACGTGTCGCAGCGCTTCGGAGCCAAACCCGACCTCGCCGCCAAGATCGCGCTCAAGCTCAAACTGGCCAAACCGGCGCCTGTCGTTCACGCGCTTGATAATGTCAGCCTCAGCATTCGGCCCGGAGAGGTTGTCGGCCTTGTCGGTGAAAGCGGCTGCGGGAAGTCGACGCTCGGCCGCGCCATTGCAGGGATCACCTCACCAAGCCAGGGCCACATTCTCTGGAAGGGGATGGATCGAAGCGCCATGTCGAAAGGCGAGCAGCATCAGTTTGGTCTCGCCAGCCAGATGATTTTCCAGAACCCGATGGCGGCTCTCAATCCGCGCATGACCGTCGAGCAGCTTATCTGGGAGGCGCCTCGAACGCATGGGCTTGCCCGCTCGACGGAACGCGACGCCTATGTCGACAGATATTTGATGCTGGCCGGTTTCGACCCGGCCATGAAAAAGCGATACCCGCACCAGTTTTCCGGTGGCCAGCGGCAACGCGTCAATATTGCGCGCGCGCTCGCCGTGCAGCCGAAATTCCTCGTCTGTGACGAAAGCGTTGCGGCGCTCGACGTTTCCATCCAGGCACAGGTCATCAACCTGTTCATGGAACTTCGTGACAAGCTCGACCTGACCTATTTGTTCGTCAGCCATGATCTCGGCGTCGTGGAACATATTTCCGACCGTGTTGCGATCATGTATCTCGGCCGCATCGTCGAAGAGGCGCCCGTCGAGGAGGTTTTCAGACGGCCCAATCATCCTTACACGAAAGCGCTCTTGGCCGAAGTGCCGCGCATCGAACCCGGCAAGCGGCAGTTCAAGCCCGTCGACGGCGAACTCCCCAGCCCGATAAACCCGCCGAAAGGCTGCCACTTTCATCCGAGATGCCCGTTTGCGATGGACCGCTGTCATGTGGAAGTGCCGGTGAAAAAGGAAATTGCACCGGGGCACTTGTCGGCTTGCCACCTCAACGATGAATGATCTCAAGCGATAGGATCGCTGATTGCTTCAGGCCTAACATCATCCCTGTTCTAATGTGCATGAGCGCCGCCCGGACGGGACACTTTTTTCAACCCGGCTCCCGCTGCAGCGGTGTCCGCCAGGGACGCATCGCCGAGCGAGATGACGCCGGTTAGGCGTTTGTCACGATTGACGACGGGAAGGCGGCGGACCTGGACCTGCCCCATATTGCGGGTCACGTCGTCGACATCTTCGTCTTCGAAACAATATTTGACATCGCGCGACATGACTTCGCGCACCTTTGCATCGCCCCCGAGTCCGTCGGCAAGCCCGCGCACGACGAGATCGCGGTCGGTGATCGTTCCGACGAGCCGGTCGTTGTCGCCGACCGGCAGGAAGCCGATCTGCCTGTCGGCCATGCATCTCGCGATTTCGGCTATCGTCTGATTAGGGTTGGCGATTTCTACATCGCGCGACATGATCTCTGACACTTTCATGGTCTTTCCTCCTGTTGTGCGGTTAGCGGAACGTCAAACGTTGCGGTGAGAGTCGTTCCGAAAGGAGGCGGCTCCGTTTATGCCCGCTCCTCCTGGTCACTCCTCGACCCATCTTCAACGGGGCTTATCAGGATCCGACCAGAGGGCCTGGACTTCTGCCGGCAGTCCGTGGCGCACTTTCCGCACCTTGCTTGCTCGGATCACTATAGTAACAATAGGCCCCGAAAACCGACCTTACGGTTGGCGTCGATTGAACATGATGATGGCTCGAATCTATCAAACCAGTCAGGGAGACGAAAGTTCCGGAAGCCACCGTTAAATGCACCGGCCGCTTCGTCAGGAATCCGACGTGCCCTCCTCCTCCACGAATATCCCCCAAGCGGCGATGAAGAGAGCGGCTATCAGCGGCCCGATCACGAAACCATTGATGCCTAGGAGAGAAATGCCGCCAATGGTGGAAATGAGGACAACATAGTCGGGAAGCTTGGTCTCCCTGCCGACCAGGCGCGGCCGCAGAAGATTATCGACAAGACCGATGACAAGGGCGCCGACCGCAACCAGCACAATCGCCTTCACCCAAAAACCGGCCAGGGCCAGGTAAATGGCCGTGGGGACCCAGATCAATGCGGCGCCGACCGCAGGCAGCAGCGACAGGAAGCTCATCAGTACGCCCCACAGCAGGGCTGGCTCGACGCCGAGGGCCCAGAAGGCGATGCCGCCGATCGAACCCTGGATGATGGCGATGATAATATTGCCTCGCACGGTCGCGTGAACGACCGAAGTGAATTTGGAGGTGAAGCGAACGGTATGGGCATCGCTGAGAGGCAGCGCTCTTCTGATGGCGCGGGCAACGGCGCGCCCATCCCGGAACATGAAGAACAGGAGATAGAGCATCACGCCGAAGGTGACGAAGAACCGCAGGGTGTTCTGACCGAGGCTCAAGGCGCGTCCGGCAAAAAAACCGCCGCCCTGCATCAATGCCGAGGAAACGCGGTTCTGAAACGTATCGACGCCATTCAGCTCGATGCTCCGGAGCCAGTCGCGGAGGAACAAGGGCAATGCTTCCTGCAGATTATGAATAAAGCTCCGGACGTCGATCTCGCCGCTGTCCATACGTTGATAGAGATGGTTGCCCTGCTGGACGAGTGAACTGAGGACGATCAGCCCGGGAATGATCACGACGCAGAGACAGATCAACACAGAGAGCGCTGCAGCAAGGTTTCCCCGCCCACCCAGCCGAGCCTCCATACGGGCGTGAAGCGGGAAGAAGATGATAGCGAGGACGACTGCCCAGAATATCGCCGAATAGAACGGTAGCACGACGGCGACGAACGCAATGGTCACGAGGACCAGAAGCACATAGAAACTGACACGCTGAAGGAGCATTCGATCTTTCCGCTTCGAGACCGCGATGATGGTAGCACAGATGCGGCGGCAGCGCTGGGCCTCCCCTTCCATCCTATTCTAACGGCTCGATAACGCAGGCGCCGTCTCGCAACCGGCCGGAACTTCTACTTGCGATTTTCGTTATGCGGCTCATGTTAATGAAGCAATCAGTCCAGCCGACACTCGGAACAACAATTCACGTTGAAGATCAGGATGTTCACATCATTGACGGTGGCAACCCACATGGCATTCCAGTCCTCCTCCTGCATGGCTGCGGCAGCCTTGCGCAGGAAATTTTGTTTCCCTTCGACAACAGCGACTTCCGGATCATTGCACCCGACCGCCCCGGCTATGGACTGAGCACGCCGCTTGCACCGGCTGAGCGTGGACCTGAGGGACAGTCCTTCTGGCTTGAACGCCTTCTCGCCTCTCTTGACCTGCCGGAGGTGACGATCGTCGCGCACTCGATCGGCAGCGCAGCCGCGCTACACCTTGCGGCAAGAAGACCAGACCTCGTCAGGGGACTTTTTCTCATCTCTCCATGTTGCGGGCCGGTGCCGCCGAAACCGTTGATTGTGCTTAGATCAGCGGTCGCTCCGGTGGTCGGGTCGTTGATCCGCCAGCACGTCCTCGGCCGGTGGCCCGCATTCTTTCTTGATCGAGGTCTGAGGTCGTCCTCTTTTCCCAATCCCCTACCTTCTCATCTCTCGGACCTGCCGGCCTCTCACGTGGTCAATCCCATTACCATCCGCACGATGGCCGACGAGTTGCGCGCCTTCAACCGAGACATGGAGCACCTTCCAGATCTGCCTGGCGATCTTCCCCTGCACGTTCTCTTCGGGCTGGCGGACCGCGTGATTTCACCGAACTGGCATATCGATTGGCTTTGCAGGAAGCATCCGGGGCCGATCGTCAGATTGCTGGAAGGTGTCGGGCATTTGCCCCATCATGTGGTCCCTGGCGTGGCGCGACGGATGCTTGGTGATCTTGTGGAGGCATCCGCACAAGAAACGGAACTCCCGCGCGTGAGGAGCATCGGCTCGCAGGCGGTTGTGGAAGCGCCATCTCGCAAAGAGTACATGCAGGTCTTCAGAGGAGATGAATCCCCGGCCCTCTAATTCGAAGCGCTGCGGCATTCCAGGGTAACGATGGGGCAATACCAGACACAGGAGGCCCGCGACCCGATCTCCGCCTTTAGGGTGGAGATGATTTTTCTATTGTGGCAAATGAAAAATCTGATTTACTGACGCTTCGCTGCTTGGCTCTAAGGGGGATATTGCCGATGCCGTGGACTCGCAGAAATATTGTGCTTGGTGGATTGGCGTTACTTGGCGCCGGTGCAATCCGGAAACCGGTATTCGCCGCTGCGTCCTCCTTTTTCGACGGCACCACCGTCGACAACGGCGTGACGTTTCGAAGGACCAACTTCGCCAAGATCGACAGGAAGTGGCACCGCCAGGTCGTCAAATATTTCAGCAGCGAGCCGATCGGCACCGTCGTCGTCGATACCAGGCACCATTTCCTCTACGTGATCATGGAGAACAAGACGGCCATCCGCTACGGCGTCGGCGTCGGTCGCGAGGGCTTCAAATGGTTTGGCCGCGCCACGATCGACAGCAAATCGCTATGGCCGCGCTGGACACCGCCGCCGGAGATGCGCAAGCGCCATCCCGAACTGCCCGAATTCGTGGCGGGAGGCTCACCGAAAAATCCGCTCGGTCCCCGCGCCATGTACCTGCATCGCGACGGCGTTGACACCGGCTATCGCTTCCACGGCACGCTGGAGCCGTGGAGCATCGGCAAGGATGCCTCCAGCGGCTGTATCCGCATGTTCAACGAAGACGCTATCGATCTTTACCAGCGGTGCCCGATCGGCACCGCGGTGCAGGTTCTGCCGCATATTGCCGATCAGGCTGAAAGTGCCGCGCAGGTCAGCCAAACAACCACGGTCGAATAAGGAATATCAGCTTGATGTCTGCTCCGACCGGATACATGAGGCGCCTTGCCGCCGCAGCCATGCTCTTGGCGCTCGCCGCCTGCAGCACCACCGATATCGCCTCCGTGGAAGAACCTGCTGCGGCGCCGATGACCGGCCAGACCAACGATCCCGCGCCCGGTTTCGAAAACGTCGCGATGGGCAGCGAAGAGGATTTCATCCTCAATGTCGGCCGGCGGATCTACTTCAAGCAGGATTCCGCAACACTCGATTCCGTCGCCATGGCAACCCTGGATAGCCAAGCCGCCTGGCTCAACAGGAACCCATCCTGGCTGCTCAAGCTGCAGGGATTTGCCGACGATTCCGGCTCCGCATCCAGTATGGAGACGCTGTCGCAGAAGCGCGCCGATGCGGCGATGGCTTATCTCGCCTCGAAGGGCGTGGACGCCAGGCGCATGTGGGCCAAGGGCTACGGCAACGACCGCGAGGTCCGCGACTGCACGGAGCGCTCCTGCAAGGTGCAGAACCGGCGTGTCGTCACCAATCTGCGCACTCAGCCCGACGCGGTCTGATCCAGCTCGAACCACTCAGCGCTTGGCGCAGACGCGCCAAGCGCTATCGGCCGGGCTCACTCGAATACGACATGGATCTCGCCAGCCTGCGTTTAATACGAAGGTGGTTGTACATATTCGAGTGGTGACGGCAGATCGATGACGAACCTGATATCCGCGGCATTCGCCGCCACGATCAGCTGGTAATTGCCCGATTCGGCGCGGAAGGCACCGGACTCGATGTCGAAATAAGCGAGATCGCGCGGCAGGATCGTCATTACGGCCGTCCCGGTCTCGCCGGGGAGCAGCGAAAGCTTTGCGAAGGCGCGCAATTCCTTCTCCGGCCGCTCCACCTTGGATTTTGGCGAGCGCACATAGAGCTGGACCAGTTCCGATCCGGCCCGGTCGCCGATATTGGTCAGATCGACGCTGATCGTCACGCCTTCGGCACCCATTTCGCTTGCTGAGAGCCGCGCCTCGCCCCAGCTGAAGCGTGTATAGCCAAGGCCGAAACCGAAGGGGAAGAGCGGTTCGACAGCGCGCGTATCGTGATGACGATAGCCGACGAACACGCCTTCGGCATAGCGCACATGCCCATCCTTACCCGGATAGACGGCTGGATCACCTGTTATCGCGGAATTGTCGGCAAGCGCCTTCGGAAATGTCTGCGGCAGGCGCCCACCGGGCTCGACATCGCCGAACAGGACATCGGCGACGGCATTGCCCAGCTCCTGCCCGGGATACCAGATCTGCAGCACGGCGCGAACCTTGCCGAGCCAGGGCATTTCCACCGGGCCGCCGGTCTGCAGCACGACGACGGTGTTGGCGTTGACCGCCGCGACCCGCTCGATCAGTTCCTCCTGCCGACCCGGAAGCCGCATGTCGGGCAGGTCCAAGCCTTCGGTATCCCATTCGCCGTCGCGGCCGACGAAGAGAAGCGCCACATCGGCATTCAGCGCCGTCTCGACGGCGTCCTGCATATCGGCCTCGCCCAAGGGCTTTTCGACGCCGAACCGAATGGCCGTGAGGTTGATCCCCTCCCCGTTTGCCACCGGTGGGTCATATTCCACGGTGACGGCATGGGCTCGGCTCGCATCGAGCGCCACCGTGCCGCGCTGTTCGTCATTGGCGGTGCCGAAATAATTCTCGCCGCGTGTCCAGCCATCATGGCCGTCGACCGTGAGCCTGCCGTCGACGAAGAGCCGCGCCAGTCCAGCATTGGTCATGCCGAAGACATGATCGCCGCTCTCCTCCGGCGCGAATTGCATCGTCATCCGCGCCGAGAAATCGGTGGGGTCGAGCTCGGCCGATGGCAGCTCGAACCAAAAGAACTCACCCTTGTCGACGGTCTCGACATGAAGCGGAGTGTCCTGGCAACCACGCCCCTTGAAATATTCGACGGTAATCTTCCCCTTGGCCACCTCGATCAGACGGTTGTGGCGGCAGCCGACGGCGTGGCTGACGCTGTTGGCATTGGAAAGGGCGGCTCGAATTCCTTCGAGCGGGCTGACCGTATAATGCGCCGCGATCTGCGCGCTGCCGCCGCCCATGACACGCGCGCTCGCGGCGTTGGGTCCGATGACGGCGATCCGGTCGAGCGACGTCTTGGCAAGCGGCAGGATGCCGTCGTTCTTCAAGAGGACCGCGCCTTCCGCGCCGAGATGCCGGATCAGCGCCCGGTCTTCCGGCAGGTTGACCGCCTGCTCCGAGAGATCTGGCCTCTTCTCGAACGCGCCGACCCGCTCGAGCAGAAGCAGGATCCGCCGCGCCGCCGCCCGCACCGTGGCGGCTTCGACCTTGCCCTCGCGCACGGCGGCAACCAGCTTCTCGCCGCGATCGCGCGCCGGGCCGGGCATTTCGAGATCAAGACCGGCATTGATCGTCTCGGCCGTCGAATGCGAACCGAACCAGTCGGACATGACGATCCCGTCGAATCCCCATTCCTCGCGCAGCACCTTGGTCAGCAGCCACGCATGCTCGCTGGTATAGGTGCCGTTGAGGCGGTTATAGGAAGACATGACGGCCATTACGCTGGCGCGCCGGACAGCCTGTTCGAAGGGCGGAAAGTAGATTTCGCGCAACGTCCGCTCGTCGATATCGGAAGACATGGTCTGCCGCTCGATCTCGGATTCGTTGCCGATGAAGTGCTTGATCGTCGCCGCGATCCCCTGGCTCTGCACGCCCTTGATATAGGCGACGGCGAGTTCCGCGGTCAGCATCGGATCCTCGGAATAACATTCGAAATTTCGTCCGTTGAGGCCGGAACGATGGATATTCACCGTGGGCGCGAGCAGCACGGCGGCCCCTTTGCTCTTCGCCTGGTTGGCAAGCGCCACACCCATGCGCTCGACGAGATCGGGATTCCAGGTGGCGCCGAGCGCGATGGCAGTGGGAAAGCAGGTCGCCTTGACGCCGCCGACCAGCGAACCGGCGCCGCGGGCGCCATTCGGTCCGTCCGTCACCTTGATCTTCGGCACATCAAGACGCTCGACGGGAACCGTCGTCCAGAAATCGGCGCCGGACAGCAGGGAGACCTGCTCCTCGAGCGTCATCTTGTCGAGAATGGAATCGATCATGCAAACCTCCCCTTCAATGGAATTCGGGCATTGCGAAGTGCTGGCCGAGCATGCCCGGGCAATTCATCCGGCGGCGGCATCAACTTCTCCACGCGCCAGACAGTTCTTAAACCTACCGATTACTCGGTATTTTTAAGATGTCAACTGCCGAGCCGTGATGTATGGATGGAGGGCGGGAGAAAGAGGCAGGCGGAAGAGACGATGGCAGAGTTTTCTGAATCGAAGACCGGACAGGACGAAAAGCGACGGCGCAGATCCCGCAAGGGCGAAGCGCGCCGTGCGGAGATCCTGACGGCTGCGATGCGGCGCTTTGCCGAAGACGGCTACCAGAATGCCGCCATCGGCGATGTGGCCCGCGACGTCGGCCTGTCGCTGCCCGGCCTGCTGCACCATTTCCCGACCAAGGTCGATCTGCTGCTCGCCATTCTGGACAAGCGCGATCTCGAAAGCGAAAGCTTCATCGACCCCCATCGTTCCGATCTCCGCGGCTTGCTCAAAGGCATGGTCGAGGTCTTCCGCCGCAACGCCGAAATGATCGAGGTCATCAGGGCCTTCGCCATCCTGAATGCCGAGAGCCTGATGAAGGATCACCCGGCCAAGGCCTGGTTTCTCGATCGCGCCACTCAGCTGCAGAATGACATCGCCGCGACCTTCGAACAGGCCGTCGCCGATGGCTCGATCGACGGCAAAATCGATGGCAGGGCGATGGCGGCCGAGCTGATCGCGGTGATGGACGGCCTTCAGATGCTCTGGCTGCGCGATCCCACCCGCTTCGACATGGTCGGCGGGTTGGAAGCCTATGTCAGCCGCCTGCTGGCGAGCCTTGGGTTAGAGGGCTGAGCTTGGTTGAGTGCCGCGGATCATTCCGGGGCACCGAAACGAAAGAGAACCATCTGCCAAGACATGGCATCAGCCATTCTGCAGCTTCCAGGTCCTGACTTCGAACGGCATGATGTCGGCAGGTCCCTTTCGCTCCATCGGCTCTTCGAGAATGTTCAGCGGCTGCGATGCTGCCCATCCGGAAGGCAAGTTGAGGGCGAGCCTGCCGCGCCGGCCGGCCGGTTCGTAAAGGCGCAGGATGAGGCCGTCGCCCTCTTCCGCCGGCTTCAGGCCTGAGAACGCGACAGGGATGCCGGTGACCGCAAGCGGCGCAAAAATGCCGGCGGAGAGGCCGCTGAATTGAGCCGAGACGAGCGGCTGATTGAGATCGATCGCCTCGTCGAGAACGCCGCCTTCATGCCAGGCGCCTTCATGCGGCATCAGTGCATAGGTGAAGCTCTGCTCCCCTTCGTCGGCCAACGGATCCGGATAGATCGGCCCGCGTACGAGGCTCATGCCGATCACATTGCCGCGGGCGCTATGGCCGTATTTGGCATTGTTGAGCAGCGCGACCCCGAAATCCGGCTCGCTGATATCGACGAAGCGGTGCGCGACGGCCTCGAACATCGCCTGCTCCCAGGACGTATTCGTGTGCGTTGCCCGTTCGACGACGCCGAAGGCGCATTCGAAGGTCGCCTTGCGGGCCTGCGCGGCGACCGGGTTCAGGGTTCGCAGCAGCGTGCGGCGATCATGCCAGTCGATCGTCGTTTCGATGTCTAGCCGCCTGGCGTTGGCCGTCAGCACATAGGTCTGCGTGACGCTCGAATTCCGGTAGCGGTAAACGACGCGGATCGCCGCGCGGTGCGGGCCGTCTTCAACGAGGGTGATACTATCAGGCGTATCGAGGCGGACGGCCTTTTCGGCATAATCCGCATCGATGTCCCAGGCGTCCCAGTTGCGCGGCTTGTCGGCCGGATAGACCCAGAGCTGATTTGCCGAGCCGTCGACCGCTTCCCGGCCCGTTGCCTTGTGAAGGAGGCTCGAAACCGCCCCGTCCCTGCCGATGGAGACCGAGAGGTGCTCGTTTTCGAGACGCTCGGGGCCTGCCTTCAGCCCGCCCGCCGGCTTGAGCGAGCCCTTGTCGAAGACCGCGACGGACAAGGGGGCGACGAGATCGGCGGCCGCGACGACCGTGCCGTCGGAGAGCGTTGCGCTGAGCGGTCTGGCCGCAAGAGACGGATTGACGACGACGAGGGCATCGCCAACCCCGCCTTTCGGCAGCTTGGCCGACAGCGCTTGCAAGGCATTTGCCTGTTCGGTTCCAGCACGTTCGATGACGCCGCCCAGTTCCTGCTCGGCATCCTGATAAACTTCACGGATGCTCGAGCCCGGCAGAATGTCGTGAAATTCGTTCTTCAGCACCACGCGCCAATCCGCTTCGAGGCTTCGGGGCCTGTCTGCTCCGAGCATATGCGCCAGCGAAGCGATGGTTTCGGCGGTGATCAGCGCGCGTTCGGCCTGGCGATGCTTGCGCTTGACGCCGCTTTGCGACGTCAGCGTGGCGCGGTGCAGTTCGAGATAGATTTCGCCATCCCATACCGGAAGGTTCTGTTCGCCTGCGGTGCGGTGCGCCTGTTCGTAATAGCTTTTGACGGTGCCCCAGCGTGCCTGCGGGATCGCCGGGAAATCGCGCAGCTGCACCTCGCGCTCGACCATCTCGGGCGTGACGCCGCCGCCGCCGTCGCCATATCCGACGGCCAGCAGCGAGGTATCGTGCTGTGTCTTGCCGCGGAAATTCTTCCATGTCGGCACGTAGCAATCGGCTTGCACGAAGCCGTTATAACCCTGCATCGGATTGTCGAACGTGTGGGTCAGCACCCGGCTGCCGTCGAGACCCTTCCACCAGAAGAGATCGGATGGAATATGGTTGGTCTCGCTCCAATTGACCTTGATCGTGAAGAAGCTGTCGATGCCGCCCTGCCTCAAGATTTGCGGCAGCGCGCCTGAAAAGCCAAAGCAATCGGGCAGCCAGCAGACCGTATGGCGCGTGCCGAAGGTCTTTTCGAAATAACGCTGGCCATAGAGAACCTGACGGGCGAGACTTTCGCCGGTCGGCATGTTCGTGTCGGGCTCCACCCACATGCCGCCGACGGTTTCCCACTTTCCTTCCGCGACCTTCTGCTTGATGCGATCGAGAAGCTCCGGGTCTTCCTCTTCCATCTGCGCGTAATAATGGGCGGTCGATTGATTGAAGCGGAAATCGTCGGAGCGCTCCATCAATGACAGCGCCGTATTGAAGGTGCGCCGCATTTTCCGCCGCGTCTCGCGATAGGGCCAAAGCCAGGCGAGATCGATATGCGCATGGCCCGTCAGCAGCAATTCTCCATTCGGCGGGAAGCGCTTCTGCAGCTCCTTCAACTTCGCCGTCAGAGCCTCGAAGGCTGTGGCTGCCGAAGCGCTCTGCTCCTCCGTAAGGCCTGCCGGATTAGCCTCGAGCTCCGGCAGTTCCCAGATCTTCTGCTGCATGACAGCGCTTGATGTGCGGGAGATATAGGCCGCCGTATCCGACGGCCAGTCGAGACTGCGCAACGCGTGCTCGGCGGCATCCATCAGGTGCGGCACGACTTCATGCTCGCCCAGCACATCGATTGCCTCGGCAACCTGCTTTAACAGAAGATGCAGGCGGTGAGCTGGACCATCGAGCCAGATAAATCGGGCCTTGTTGAGCCGTGGAGCGCGATTGGGCTCGCCGAATGGAAACCGGGCGACGGTTTCCGTTGCGATCGAAAAGCGGCGGCCCTTCAGCGGGAATTCCTGATGGTAGGGATCGAGACCGAATGTTTCCGTCTCGCCGTCGGGGTAGCTGAGCGTAATCAGGCTCTCGCCGCCGAGGTCGAGCTGCAGGCGAATATCGCCGAGAGGCCACGCCTCCGGCGCTTCAGCGGTCGCGGCAAAATGCACCACCCCCTGGCGGTGCGGCCAATCCTGGTGATGGCCAATCGGCTCGCCCTCGAACGTCCAGCCGTCGATCGCAGCACTTTGTCGATCTCGCCAATGCGCCAACTCGGCAATGCGAACTTTGAGACGATCGAGGCGCTGGGCAATGGTCAGAGGCATGGCTTATCCTGTTGAAAATCGACGGCTGACAATCTTGTCGTCATGCTTTTGGGGTCATGGTCATGGTTTGGGGGAGATGAAGATGGCGCGACCGACATCGCGATTGCCCGGCCCCTCCTCCAAGCAGGCTTGCAGAGTCTTAGATTAAGTAACTTTGATTTGGCGTCAAGCCCGGAAGAAGCGAACCGCTCCGGCTTTACCGGATGTCACTGTCACGCCATGTTCTTGCGAAAGCTTGCTTGCTCGATCAGACGCTCTCATGCATGAGGTCAGATTACAGGGAGCGCACCGAAAGTCGCTCCACCAAATTGCAGGACATAACTCGACTGGTCGGGCAAACTTCGCTTCCCGCCACCACGCTATTCAACAATTCCGCCCCTTGCAGACCGAGATCGTAATATGGCAAAGCGGCAGTGGTCAGCTCCGGCCTCAGCGCCAGGGAAACCGTCCGGAAATCGTCAAAGCCGACAATACTGACATCCTCGGGAATCCGAAGACCCAATGCCATGGCCGCGATGTAGATTTGGATCGCCATTTCGTCGTTGCCGCTCATGATTGCGGTCGGTCGATCCTTTTGTTGAAGCATCTCGGTGGCGGCAGCAAAAACGTAGTTCTTCTCTGCTCCTACCGGTCCTTCCATGCCAAGGCGGATAGTGAGGTCGTTCTCCGCAAGGCCAAAGTCTCCGGTGGTTTTGCGGAAAGCATCGAGGCGCAGTTCCGCACCAAGCAAAATGGGATTGAGCCGGATATAGCCGATCTTTCGATGCCCCCGCTCAAGCAGATAGCGTGTCAGATCCTG
Source organism: Rhizobium sp. WYCCWR 11128 (assembly GCF_013416305.1). Taxonomy (NCBI): domain Bacteria; kingdom Pseudomonadati; phylum Pseudomonadota; class Alphaproteobacteria; order Hyphomicrobiales; family Rhizobiaceae; genus Rhizobium; species Rhizobium sp. WYCCWR 11128. The sequence continues at coordinate 41,862 of NZ_JACCEZ010000015.1, read as the reverse complement.
AGCGCCCTGGTAGTCATCGGGTTCGATCGACGGCAACAGCTCGCTCGTTTTTGGTCGGCAGTTGATCATGACTGTGGGGATGCCGACGTCGCCGATTTCGGGGTCAACGATGCGATGGTACATCGTTACGTAGAGAACACCGTCAATGCGGTGCGATTGGAACATCTTCCAAATTTTAATCTCCTGCTCGGATGCGCCGCCGGTGTTTGCCATCAGAATGGTCTTGCCGTTGGCATTGGCCCAATCCTGGATCCCGCGAACGATATCCACTGAATAGGGCGTCGTCGACACGTAGTCAGCGATGATGCCAAATGTGTTGGAGCGACTTGAGCGTATTTGGCGCGCGGCCATATTGGGCACATATCCGAGGTCCCGGATTGCCCTTTCGACCCTCTCCCTCGTTTCCTCGGTCACATATGGTTCGCCGTTAATGACGCGAGACACAGTTTTGTTGGAAACTCCCGCCACCTTCGCGACGCTGACTATGCTGACCATGTACGCCAATCTCCTTGCCGGGATTCGTTTTAAACCAGCCGCATGACAACGTCGACATATTTTTCTGACAACGTCGTCATTCCATATTGACAACGTCGTCATACGAGGACTACCTTCGCAGCAAGAAGGAGGGCTCAGCGCAGGTGCAGCGAGCCAACAGGGAGGAATCAATGAAGAAATTGCTTGGTGCCAGCGCACTCGCGCTTGTTTTCATGGCCGCCACTGCCAATGCCGAAGCCATCAACATTCTGGTGGAAGGAGGCGGCGAAATGTTGCAGAAGGCGGTCGCCGAGAAGTTTACTGCCGAAACAGGCATCAAGGTGAACTTCACGGTCGTTCCCTATCAGGGTGTCTTTGACAAATTTTCAGCCGAAATCGCGTCTGGCTCTTCCGCGTTCGATGTCGTGACGATCGACGTTGTGTGGAATGCGAAGTTTGCAGGCCACGTCGAGGATCTCTCGGCTCTTTTCACCGATGCGGTTCGCGCGGATCTGCCGCCTGTCTTGCTTGCCGATGCGAGGGTCGGTGACAAGCTGATCGGTATGCCTGCCTGGGCCAATGCCGAGATCGTGTTCTATCGCAAGGATCTGTTTGATAAGGCGGAGGAAAAAGAGGCATTTCAGGCCAAGTATGACTATCCTCTCTCGCCGCCCAAAACCTGGCAGCAGTGGCGCGACATTGCGAAATTCTTCACGCGTGACACTGACGGCGATGGAAAGACTGACTTCTGGGGCACCGACACCATCGGCACGTTTTCAGAGGAATGGATGGCGCATGTGCTGCAGGCGGGTTCGCCAGGAGTGATCCTCGATAAGGACGGGCAGGTCATTGTCGACAATGAGGCGCACAAAAAGGCGCTTGAATTCTACATCGCGCCGCACTGCATTGATCATTCCGTCCCTGAAAATGTGAACGAAATCGGCTGGGGCGAGGCGCAGAACCTGTTCTATCAGGGCAAAACAGCCATGATGAAGTTCTGGGCGCACGCCTACAAGATGACGCCTGCGGATTCGAAGGTCAGCGGCAAGATCGGCGTGGTACCGATGCTGGCCGGTGAAGCCGGGATCGCAGCTGTTCCCGGCCCTTGGTACAACGTCGTTCCCTCGACATCCCAGCACAAGGACGCCGCGAAAAAATTCATCTCGTTTGCTATCGCCAATAATGCCCTGGGTATCGAAGCTCCCCTCGGCCTTGCCGCGACGAATTCCGCCTATCGCAGCTATTCAGGCAAGGCCGGCTATGAACACTTCCCCCCGCTTCTTGAGACGCTGAGCGCGCCTGCCACCCAGGGCCGGCCGATCAATGAAAAATATCAGGAAATCGTCGATGAAGCTGTGCTGCCGGCTGTCCAGCAGGCGCTGACCTGCAAGGCGGATGTCGGCGACGTCCTGACGGAAGCCAAGGAAACGATCGAGGACATTCTCAACTAGCCTCGTACATTCCTCCACATCGTGGGGCAAAATATGCCCCACTCTTAGCTTTCGGAGACGGACATGTCGGGTGAAGACCGATTTGTACTTTGCATGCTCGCGCCTGCTGTCGCCATCCTCGGCGTGCTGGTCGCTTACCCGGTGGGGCTCCTGGTATTCGATTCCTTTTTCAAGGTCGATACGATCACGCCCCATATTCGCGAATGGGTCGGCCTGCAGAACTATGTCGATGCCTTGACGTCGAAACGTGTCATGGAAAGCGCTCTGCGGACCGTTCAGTATTCGCTCTTCGCGCTGTTTTTCGAGTTCACGTTCGGTTTCTGTGCGGCGCTGCTTTTTTCGGCGCTTGCCGGTCGATCGCGGTGGCATCGCACGATCTTCGCGCTGCCGCTGATGGTTCCGCCCATCGTCGCAGGTCTACTCTGGCGATTTCTGCTCGTCGGCAATATCGGCATTCTGAACTACGGTCTCGTCCGTTTGGGTCTGATTAGCGATCCGGAAGCCATCGCATGGCTGTCCAGCGAAGATGTCGTCATTTATTCCGTTTCCTTTGCCGACATCTGGCTGACGACTTCCTTTGTCGCCCTTGTGTCCTATGCCGGGCTGACCAACATCCCGAAAGACCTGCTGGAGGCAGCGCGGATCGACGGGGCGAATGCACTCAAGCGCTTCTGGCATGTCACCCTCCCCCTCATGCGGCCGGTGATCGCCGTCGTGGTGATCGTGCGGGGTGTGGATGCTGCAAAGACATTCGACCTGATCTGGATACAGACGCAGGGTGGTCCCAATCACGCTTCTGAAGTGTTCTCGATGAACATCTACCAGCGCATGGTTCGGTTCGGCGATCTCGGCGAGGCTTCCGCGTCCGGAACATTGTTTCTCATCGTCATGATGCTTCTGGCGGCAGTCGCCTATTGGAAGATATGGAGGCCGGTATATGCGTAGAGCTCCCCGCCTCAAACTCAGCGGAATCCTGATCAACGCGGCAGCCCTCGTGTTGGTGCTATCCTACGCGCTGCCTTACATCTATTTGCTCATGACTTCGATCAAGCCGGCGGCCGACGTCCAGCAGATCCCGCCTAGCTTCTTTCCCGCCGTTGTCTCGTTCGAGAACTTCCGCGAAGTGCTGCGATCCTCCACTTTGCCGAGAGCCTTCGTCAATTCACTCACCGTCGCGGTACTGACGACGGCTCTCTCGCTTGCGGTGGCCGTGCCTGCCGCTTACGTTGCCACGCAGTACCGGCGCCGGATCACCACCATTTTCCTGCTTTTCGCCCTGGTGACGCGCATGGTGCCGTCGGTGGCGCTCGGAGTGCCGCTGTTCCAGCTTTTGAAATCGGTGGGTCTGCTCGATACCATTCCAGGCCTGGTGCTCGCTCACGCATCGGCCGCGGTACCACTGGCACTGCTGCTCATGTCCGCGTTCTTCGAGGGCATACCGAAGGAGCTAGAAGAAGCAGCGCGCATGGATGGCTGCACACGATTCCAGGCGTTTCGAAAGATTGTGCTTCCGGTCATGACAGGGGGAATAGCGGTCACCGCGCTCTTTACCTTCATCACAAGCTGGAATGAGTTCCTCTACGCGCTGCTGTTGACGTCCGAGGCGACGAAAACGGCGCCGATCGTCATCGCCGAATACAATTCGGTCTATGGGCTTGCCTGGGGGGCGATGACAGCTGCGGCCGTGCTCTACTCGCTGCCGGTCATCATCGTAACGCTCGCACTGCAAAAACAGATCGTCGGCGGCCTGACTTTCGGCGCTGTAAAGGGATGAGGGAGGCAAAGGCATGGCCGGCATAGAACTGCGCAATATCAACAAGGTCTACGGAAACAGCTTTCACGCTCTGCACGATCTGAGCTTTGACATCAGGGATGGCGAGTTCATGGTGTTCGTCGGCCCGTCCGGATGCGGGAAGTCGACGGCGCTCAGGATGATTGCTGGCCTGGAGAGCATTACGAGCGGTGAACTTAGGATCGGTGACCGGATCGTCAACGATGTCGATCCCAAGGATCGCGACATCGCCATGGTCTTTCAGTCCTATGCGCTCTACCCGCACAAGACGGTGCGGGAGAACATTGCCTTCCCCTTACTGATGGCAGGCCTGCCGACGACCGAGATTGCCAGCCGCGTAGACGAAGCCGCCCGCATCCTCGAACTGACGACTTTGCTCGACCGCAGGCCGGCACTCCTTTCAGGAGGCCAGCGTCAGCGTGTCGCCATGGGACGGGCGATCGTCCGTAAACCAGCGGCCTTTCTGATGGATGAACCGTTGTCGAACCTCGATGCCAAGCTGCGCGTGCAGATGCGCGCCGAGATCGCCAGCCTCCAGAGAAAACTGAATGTCACGACGATTTACGTGACCCACGACCAGGTCGAGGCGATGACGATGGGTGACCGCGTCGCTGTCATGAAAGGCGGTCTGCTGCAGCAAGTCGACACACCGCAAAACCTGTACAATCGCCCTGACAATGTCTTTGTCGCCGCCTTTATCGGATCGCCCTCGATGAATTTGTACGAGGCCGTTTTGAATGGGAGGACGCTGACCCTAGGCAGCAACAGCTTGGAAATCCCCGACCGGGTTTTCGAAGACCGCCCCTCGCTCAACGGTGCGTCCAACCGTCAGGTCATTGTCGGTATCCGGCCCGAGCATATGAACGATGCCGCAATCCGGCCCTCTTCGGCCGAGATCTCGGCCCCGGTCACTCTTGTCGAGGCGCTAGGTTCTGAATCCATGGTGCATCTGAAGATCGACGCCACCCGTGTAGATGCCGGCGACCCGGACGCCGTCGCCGAGATCGGCAACGAAAAGGCTGCTGTAGCCCGCTTTTCTCCAAAGAGCACTGTACGCGCAGGTGACATCGCGCGCATCGCTGTCGATGCCGACGAACTCCATTTCTTTGAACCGGACGTCCGCACCAGCATCTGGTGACGGTGCGCAGGATCTAACGCATTTCCCTGGCGGCTTGCGAGCAACAGGCCAATCAAGACATCGGTCTACTCTCGCTGTGGAGTAGAAAATGACCGAGGAGACATGAACAATGGTAAGTGAAAACTTTTACGACGTAACACAATATCCCTTAGGCAACCCCTATGAGGATATCGGCTCGGTCATCAACAGCATCATTGCGGATATTAAGAGCAGGCAAGCGGTTCGCGACCAAAATGACGGCGGAAAGCCTGGAGCCGTGATCTATATTCCGCCAGGCGATTATCGTCTTGTCACCCAGGTCTTGATAGACGTGAGCTATCTGAGGATCGTGGGCTCGGGACATGGCTTTACGTCTTCGAGCATCCGTTTCAACACACCTGCAGACGAACTTGCCCAGTGGCGCGAAGTGTGGCCGGGCGGAAGTCGCATACGTGTGGACATGTCTCCGGACGCCGCCGACGGTGAGGCTGGCGGAGCCGCGTTCTACGTCAAGCGCACCGGCAATCCTCGCATAAGCTCTGTGGAGTTTGCCGATTTTTGCATCGATGGCCTGCACTTCATGGACGACGGTTCGGGGCAGAATGATGCGGAAAATACCTACAGGAATGGCAAAACGGGAATCTATGTGGGCAGCGCCAATGACTCATTCCGAATAACGGGGATGGGCCTTATCTATCTGGAACATGGCGTGACTGTTCATGACGCGGATGCGCTGGCAATAGACAACAATTTCATTGCAGAGTGCGGCAACTGTATCGAATTGAAAGGTATGGGGCAGGCCTCGAGGATAGCGAATAATTTTGTCGGAGCCGGATATAGGGGACATTCCGTCTACGCTGAAAATTACGGCGGCATCCTGGTCTCTTCAAACAACGTCTTCCCCCGAGGCGCCAGCAGCGTCTATTTTTCCGGCGTGGTGCGTTCCTCGATCACAGGAAACAGATTCCATTCCTTCTATCCCGGAATGCTGGTTTTTGCTGCGAATTGCTGCGAAAACCTGGTCTCCTCAAATCACTTCCTGCGAGATCGCGAGCCGTGGGCGCCCATGCAGAGGTACGATAACGGCCTGGATGACCTGTTCGGACTTTTGCACATTGATGGCAGCAACAATTCGGTAATCGCCAACCACATTTCAGAAACGATCGATATTCAATATATCAAGCCTCTCGCCGCAAAGCCTGTGATCATCAATGTCGTTTCCGGCAGCGGCAACTACATCGCCAATAATCACATCGTGGCCACAACCGAAATTTCGCAGATCAACGACGCACCAAACAGCGCCTGTTTTTCAACGCAAGTGGGCGCATTGCTTTCAACGGACAATTTGAAGGCGCTCGAGGTAACGGCAGTATTGGTGCAAAGGGGTTCGGTGCGGAATACAGTTCTGGATTCAGGCAGTGTCGATCAGGTCGAGATGGACAGAACAGTGAATGCTTTCAGGGGCACTCCAGTTCTTGGGCAATCGTCGGCAGAGTTTCACTAGGCCGAGCATAGCTAGGCCGTCGGCCGAAAATCCAGTGACTATTCGGAGTTGTGTTCATGGCGAACCAAATGGATCGGGAAGATGACCCGTTGATGCAGCAAAACCTGTTCCTACCCTCGGGGTACCACTTGGAATTTTGGGCCGCGGGCGACGGCTTTTTTCGTATCGACATTGACGGGAAAACGGTTTGGCAGGTTCGGTCATTTGCCATCCATCCGGAGTTTTTCAAATATCACCACAGGGAAGCGTGCGAGGTCACCATTGTCACCAATGCGCCGGACGCTGTTCTGTGGGCCTATGGATATCAGCCTCAAACCGTGAACGAGACCGGTATAACAGTGTTTGAATTCTCGCAAAAAGGGATCCTTCAACGCACCGGCGCGGAAATTGAAGATTGGCTTCGGTCCGATCCGGATCGTCCTGCGCTTCATTTCTCGCCAATCCGGCATTGGATGAACGACCCCGTAGGTCTCTGCAAGATCGACGAGTTATGGCACCTTTTTTATCAATTCCAACCGAGCGGCAGTGATTGGGGACCGATGCACTGGGGACATGCAACCAGCCGCGATCTGGTCAATTGGCTTCACATGCCGGTATTTCTGCATCCCGAACAGAACCTGTGGCGTCTCGGCGCCACAGGAGGCGCATTCTCCGGCAACGCCTTTCGGGATCGAGATGGAAGTTTGATGTTCTTTTACACCGAGCGCCTGCCCGCCTATGACCTTTTCAAAGGCTATCGGGAAATTCAGAAAATAGCGCGCCCAGATCGGCAGATGATCAAGGCGGAAGGCATTGTGACGGTATTGGAGCAGCGTCCCGATGGGGTCGAGCACGACTTCCGCGATCCAAAGGTTTGGTGGGATGACGCAGCCAACGCCTATCGCATGATACTCGGCGCATCGATCGAAGGCGATCCCGCGGTGTTGTTGTTCGGCTCCGGCGATGGCCTCGATTGGCAATATCTCAGGCCGCTCTACCGTGCGCCGGTTAACTTCCGCCAAGAAGGCGCGCGTGCGGTGGAATGCCCGGATTTCTTTCGGCTGGAGGAAAAGTGGGTTCTGGTGATGGGTTTTGTTGGCCATGTCGAGCCACGAACACGGCGCCACAATCTCCTTTATGCCCTGATCGGCGAGTTTATCGACGACTGCTTCGTACCCGACGTGCCGGAACTGCAATTGCTGGATTTCGGCACCGATTATTACGCGATGCAGAGTTTCGAAGCGGGAGGGCGCCAGATCGCCTTTGCCTGGCTTTTCAATTGGGAATATCGCAAGCCTGAGGGCTCTGCCTATTCCGGGGAGATGTCCCTACCACGTGTTCTAAGTTTGAGTGAAGACAGGAAGAGGCTGCGCATGCTGCCGACGATCGAAGTCGACGATCACTTTGCCGCTGACCCTATCGTCGAGGAACAAAGCGGCAAATTCTCGCTACCAATGGCCCCCATTGAAATCCGCCTTTCCGGAGCCCTGGAAGGCAGCAAGGTCGTTGCGACGCAGGGCGGCGAACTTGCCTTCGAGGTGGGCGTCGCTGGCGGTATTCTCTCGATCCGGCTCGCCCAGGACGACGGCTCGATCCATTACGTGGCGGAGCTTGCCGACGGAAAGGACCTTCGTCTGTTTCATGATTGCGGAATCATCGAGATTTTCGCCGATGGCGGAACTGTTTGTGGAACCCGTCGTGGCTACGCGAATATCAACCCCGATTACCTGGAAATCTCATCGTCCGCTTCAACGCGGGTGCTGGAAAGGGATGCGAAACGCTGCTGTGCTGCCGCGAGATGAGCTATTGAGTGAAACGCCTGGGCCTTCACGGAATAACGAGATCTTGATCGACGACAATAGTTATCGAAACCCCTGTCGGCCCTATTTGACCGAGAATTGCACTGATATGGCAGATTTCAGGCAGCTGGGGAGGGTGGGATGTTTCAAGTCCGCAAATTATTGACAGCCACGATAGCCGTCATCGTGATTGCCGTATCGTCGTCATCCTGCACGACGACCTCGAATGACTCGATGCAAACCGGCTCGGTTGGATATACCGGCACCGACTATTCGCTCAGACCTGCCTGCCGCGATGGATTCGGCAACGATCATCCTTGCAGCTATTAGTGACCAATAGAGTGAAGCTTCCATTGCCATGTCGTTTCGACGATCTGTTGACGCATTGCGCGGCATTCGCCCCGCCGCGCGTCGTCAGCGCCTTGATGGCGCTGATCCCGGTTGATAGGACGTTCAGCCCAAAAAGCGGCCGCTAAGCCCGGCTTTCCCATAGCCCGTGGATGAAGTACACAACCGAGATGGTGCTCTAGGAAAGACAGTCATGCGGTATCTTCGGTCAGGGCCGCGTCGGCTTCACACTCAGGAGATGGGCGCCCAGCGCGCCAAAACGGTCGGTCTGCGGTCCGGCGAAATCGCCGATCGAAACATTCGCGTCATTCTGGAAGCCATCCGCCGCCATGGCCCGCTGACGCGGATGGAACTCGGCCGGCATTGCGGCCTGACCGGTCCGGGCATTACCAATATTCTCCGCCGGTTGGCTGACGAAAAGCTTGTCACCTCCAACCGCCGCAATGGCGTTGGCGGAGGGGCCACCGCTACCGAGTTTGCCTTGCGCCCGGAAGGTGCTTTCTCGATCGGCGTCAAGCTTCGCCAAAGGCGTGGCGAGGCCGTGCTCATCGATCTGAGTGGCCAGGTCCATGACCGGGTCTATATCGAGCTGGACCCCGCTGACAAAGTCGGCCTGGTGCATGCGGCCGTCAGGGATATGGTCGATCGCCACGCGACATTGCCGATCATCGGGCTCGGCATCGCCGCCAACGACTGGACGGACGATCAAAGCGATCAGATCGCCGCGATGTCGACGATCGCGCGTCCCTATGTCGAGAACGAGTGCACGGCGAGCCTTCTCGCCGAGCGCACGATCGGCAGCTCCGGCAGGGAAGGCGGACTTGCGATGATCATCATCGACGACGACGTTCAGGCCGGCTTTCTCATTCGCGGTATTCCCTATTCCGGCGTGCATGGCCGGGCAGGCAGCATCGGCGAAATGCTGACCGGTCCCGACAATGTCCAGCTCAATACCGTCGTCGGTTTCGAGTCCTTGCGATCACGGATCGGCGACCGGGACTTCACCCGTCTGCTGCAAGGGGAGGAAATCTCCTCGCCGTTACTGTCGCAATGGATACGGGAAGCCGCAGGCCATCTGCTCGACCCGATCATCGCCATGGCCGGTTTCCTCGCGCCGAGCGTCGTCATGATCGGCAGCGACCTGCCGCAGTCCGTGATCGAAGCGCTGATCCATCAGCTTTCCATCGAGCGGCGCGACACCTCGACGAGACCGTTGCTGACGCCCTGGATTTCGCCGATGAAACCCGCGAGTTTCAGCGGCGGCGGCGTTGCGCTCGGTGCGGCACTCCTGCCCTTCCTCAACACTTTGCTGCTGCCGCCGGCTTCGGCCTGATGGCCCAACCAGCCGCTTTGGCGCGACTCAGCCGAGCGCTTCATCGGCGTGGCTGAGATCGGAGGCCAGCGCCTTGTCCAGGACTTTCTGGATATTGGTCGCCCGCCGGAACGAGGGTTCCTGGGTCCTGCCCGCCCGCACGGCCTGGACGAAACGCTGGTAGTTCGTCTCGACCGGATCGAAGGGGACGTCACGCCAGGTCGCCGTGTGCACGTCTTCTCCAAGACAGGCGCGTAGCGTCGATTTTCCGGTGTCGTAGATCATCTCGATCGAGCCGGTTTCGCCATAGACCCTGAGGCGCAGCTGATCCATCTGTCCGGCCGCCGTGCGCGTCGCCTGGATCGTCCCGATCGCCCCGCCGAAGAAATCGACATTCATCGTAAAACTGTCATTCGCATCGAGATCATACTCGCCGATCTTGTGTCCCGGCGCCTTGTCGAAGGTCTTCAGCCGGGCGAAGACATGAGCAACGTCGAGCCCGGAACCGTATGATGCGAAATCGACGATGTGAATTCCGATATCGCCGAGCGCGCCGTTGGATCCGTGTTTCTTGCTCAGCCGCCACAGCCATTTGCTTTCGCTCTTCCAGTCGCCCCAGTGGCGGCCGACCAGCCAGCTTTGCAGGTGGGAAGCCTCGACGTGCCTGATCTCCCCGATTTCGCCGGCGAGCACCATCTGCCGGCCTTTCTGAAGAGCAGGCGAATTGCGATAGGTGAAATTGACCATGCCGACCTTGCCCGATCGCTCGATGGCCTCGGTCATCTCCATGGCCTTGACCGCATCGGTGGCGAGCGGCTTTTCGCAGAAGACGTGCTTGCCGGCGGCAATGGCCTGAAGCGTCGTCGGGTGGTGAATGCGGTCCGGCGTGACGTTTGCCACTGCGTCGAACTCGCCCCAGGCGAGAGCATCCTCGAGGGTCGTGAAATGATTGGCGATGCCATGTTCGGTGCAAAAGGCCGCGAGCCTTTCCGGGACGACATCGACGCCGCCCACCACGCTGACGCCTTCGATCGCCTTGAAGTTGGCGGCATGCTGGTTGGCCATTCCGCCGGTACCGAGAATGAGTAGACGCATCTTATCCTCCATGGAATTAACTTCCCGCGGCAGTTCAGCCGGGCAAAACCGCACTCGCGCCATCGCAGCCATCCGCGATTGCCTCGTGCTCTTCTTCAGGAAAATTGCGGTGGATGTGCCGCGCGTGCCGCGGGACGCTCCATCACTTTCACGGCGCATGTTCTTTTCCGGAAATCGATCTCGATTTTCCGGAACTGTGCGCTAGCTGCTGTTGATTGTCGCCAGCATCTCAACCTCCCAGGTCTGGCCTTCCAAGCTGTGGCTTGACATCAAATCAAAGTAACTTAATCTAATTAATGCAGCACGGAAATGAGGAGAGGTCAACTGACCGCCAGGCTGTATCCGTTCAAAATGGGGAGGAGACCCATCATGAAGAGCGCCACCGTCAGCGCATTTGCGCTGAGCACCATGTTATTTTCAGCATCCGTTTCATTTGCCCAGGAACTTGCCACGAAGGACAGGATCGGCCTTGCCGATGCGCCGAAATCCCTCGTCGTCCGTCTGACGAACGATAGTCCCAACAATTCCGATCCGGCGATCGCCGAGGGCTATCAGAAGCTGTTCGTCGATTTCATCAAGAAGCATCCGGACTGGAAATTGCAGATGCAATTCATGTCCTCGGACATCGGCACCGAACAGGCCAAGATGCTGGAGCAGGCCAAGGCCGGCAACGCGCCTGACTGCGCTGCCGTCGACTCCTTCGTCCTCTCGCAGTTCATGGTCAATAAAGTTCTTGCGGACTTCACGCCGTATTTTTCGAAGGAGGAAGTGGATGACCTGTTCCCCTTCATCCGCAGCGGCATCACGGATAAGGATCAGACGGTCCGCGCCTGGTGGTGGGATACGGACCTTCGTGTGCTCTACCGCAACAAGTCGATCGTTGCGGATGCGCCCCAGACATGGGACGACCTGAAAACGGCCGCGCTCGCCTCCACCAAGGAAGGCATGGAAGGCGTTCTCTTCAACGGCGGGCGCTGGGAAGGGACGACGTTCGACTGGCTCGCGAATTATTGGGCGCTGGGCGGCAAGCTCGTCGACGACTCAGGCAAGCCAGTGTTCGGCGAAGGCGAGAACAAGGAGAAGTTCCTAAAGGCGCTGAATTATTTCAAGGATCTCGTCGATTCGGGTGCCGCGCCCAAGCGCGTCAGCACGATCGCGAATTACGACGATATGAATGCCGCGGCGGCAGCGGCGACGACGGCGCTCTTCATCGGCGGCAACTGGCAATATGCGCAGCTGAAGGCCACGCTCGACGAGGACGAGTTCAACAACTGGACCTTCTCGCCGATCCCCGGCCCCAGCGCCGATGAGCGTTCGACCGGAACCGGCGGCTGGACGATCGCATCCTTCAGCAAGGACAAGGACAAGATCGAGATGTGCGCCAACCTCGCACGCGAGGTCTATATGGGGCCGGCAAACGCGCTGCAGCAGCAGTTGCCGACCAGGAAGTCGCTGTTCGACAAATATGAGGTCTTCTCCACCGAAGCCAACAAGACCTTCGCCGCGGCTCTGGTCGATGGACAGGCACGCCCGGGTGTGCCGATCTATCCTGAAATCTCCAACCAGATCCAGATCATGATGGGCGACGTGCTCTCGGGGACCAAAAAGCCGGAAGACGCCTTGAATGCCGCCTTCAATGCGGCGCTGGAGGCCTACAAGCGTCTCTAGTGCTTCCGACCGTGACGGCGCCTGCCCGCCAGGCGCCGTCGACATTGCGAAACCCCGCACAGAGAAGCCAATGAGCCCCATTGCCATCGAGGCTGACAGCCCGCCTCAAAGCAGAACGTTCATGCGCCGTTTCGCCGGTGCGCCCCTGCCCTGGATCATGCCCGTGATCGTCGTCATCGGCATCTTCTACCTTTACCCCGTCATCGACGTTTTCAGGCTTTCATTCACCAATGCCACGCTGATCGGCGACAATCAGGATTATACGCTGGGGTCGATCACCAATGCGTTGAGCTCGCCGCAGCTACCCGACATTTTATGGGCGACCCTGATCTTTGTCGGCGGCAGCGTTATCGGTCAGCAGATTTTAGGCCTTGCGGTCGCCGTCGTGGTTATCCGCGGCGAAAAGCGCTGCCTGTTCGGCACCACCATTTTGAGGACGACGGCGCTGGTTGCCTGGGTTGTTCCCGGAATTGCCGGCGGCATCATCTGGCAGATGCTCTTTTCCGAAGCGCCTTATGGTGCGTTGAACAGCATTCTGCGGTTGATGCACATGCCTGTTGTCGCCTGGCTCTCGGATCCCGCAATCGCACCGTGGTCTACCCTTATCTCCAACATATGGCGCGGCACGGCATTTTCGATGGTCGTCATGTATGCGGCGCTGAAGTCGATCGATCCCTCGCTCTATGAAGCGGCGGAGGTCGACGGTGCGACGGCATCGCAGCAGTTTTTCTTCGTCACGCTTCCGCAACTGCGCGCGGCAATCCTCGTCAACATGATCCTCATTACGATCCAGACGGTGAATACTTTCGATGCGATCATCACGCTGACGGGCGGTGGTCCGGGGCGTGCGACCGAGGTCATCTCGCTCTACGTCTTCAATATCGTCTTTAGAAACTACGACCTGTCCGGCGGCAGCGTGCTCTCCGTGCTCATGCTGATCATCAGCCTCGGGCTCGCCTTTATCTATGCGTCGTTCCTGCCGAAGGAGGAAGAGCAATGAGCGGACGGACCGGAACGCGGCTCGGCGATGCCATGAGCTATCTGTTCATGCTGGTAATGTTCGTATTCTTCGCCGGCCCCCTCACCTATCTCCTGTCGATGGCGATGCGTGACAAGCGCGAGATCTATCGCGGCGCGGCGAGATATATTCCAAACAATCCCACCATCGACAATTTCATCACCGTTTTGAACAATAGCTATTTTCCGATCTATCTCTGGAACGGCCTCAAGCTTGCCGCCCTTAGCGGACTGGGCGTCCTGATCGTCGCACTGCCCGCGGCATACGCTTTTTCCCGCTTTCAGTTCCGGGGCAAGGGCCTGTCGATGATGGGGCTGCTGCTTTTCCAGATGATCTCGCCGCTTGTCATCATGGTGCCGCTCTACCGCTACATGAACCGCCTCGGCCTGCTGGATACGCATTTTGCCGTCGTCATGGTCTATATCGCGCTTGGTGTTCCGCTGGCGACCTGGCTTCTGAAGAGTTCGGTCGACGGCATCCCGCGCAGCCTCGACGAAGCGGCGATGATCGATGGCTGCAATCGATTTTCGGTCTTCTGGCGCATCATTCTGCCATTATCGGCGCCGGGCATCGCCTCCGTCTTCATCATCACGGTGATTGCCGGCTGGTCGCAATTTCTGGTGCCTTTTCTGTTGCTCACGAAAAATGATCTGATGCCGATCGGCGTCGGGATCTTTAACTTCCGCGGCATGCAGACCGACTCGTCCATCCAGCTGCTTGCCGCCGCCTGCCTGATTGCGGTCGTTCCGGCGATCGTCGCCTTTCTGTCGCTCCAGCGGCTGATCCTCGGTGCGATGACCAGCGGCGCCGTCAAGGGATGACGAGCGGTTCAGGCGATGCGCAAGGAAGGATTTCGAGCATGAACCAGACACTCGGCGCCAGGCTGTCCCCGGATCTGACGGGCGCCAATGTCGAAGATGCAGGTGAGCACAACAGGGCCGTCGTCCTGCGCTGCATTCACCGTCAGGCGCCGATTTCGCGGGCTGAAATCGCTAGGCGGACGGGTTTTACCAAACCGGCGATCGCCCGGATCGTCGATCGCCTGCTGGACGAGGGCCTGATCATGGAAGCCCGCCGGCGGCATGGGCTGAGAGGCCAGCCGGCGATCGAACTCGAAATCAATCCGGATGCCTGTTTTGCCATCGGCATCAACATTGATCGCGACCATCTGACGATCCTGGCCGTCGATGCGGTCGGCAATGTCCGCGCCCGCGTACACCACGAGAAACGCTTCATTATGCCGGCGGAGTTCCTGCAGCTCACGGCCGATGCGATTTCGCATTTCCAGCGCAGCCGGCTCATCGACGACGCGCGTCTCGCCGGCATCGGTCTGGCGATGCCGGATTGGCTTGGCGAGATTTCGCTCCTCGGCAAGCCCAAGGCCTATCAGGAATGGACGGCATTCGATGTGCGCGCCGCACTGGAGAATCTCACGCAGCATCCCGTCTTCATCGAAAACGAAGCCAATGCCGCAGCCCTTGCCGAACTCGATTATGGACTGGGTGCTGAAAGCAGCAGCTTCTTCTACATCGCCATCAATCCATGCCCGGGCGGCGGCCTCGTGCTCGACGGCAACGGTCATCGTGGCGCCATGGGCCTCAGCGGCGAAATCGGCTGGCTGCCGATCGCCGACGGCCGGGATGGGAAGGCCCATAAGGTCCAGCTTCTCGGCGAGATATTCTCGCTGTTCTTCCTCTATGATTTCCTTGCGCAACACGGCGTCGAGGTGAGTGTTCCCCACGACCTCCTGACGCTGGATGCGCGCGGCAGATTGCCGATCCGCATCGTCGACGAATTGCTGCGCTACGTGCATGAGCATCTCGATGCCGAGGACACCAACCTTCCTTCGCTTCATCGCGCCTCGCTCGGAGAGGATGCCTCTGCCATGGGAGCAGCGGCCATGCCGATGGCAGCAGCCCTCATGCTCGCATCGGCGGACGCTGCTCAACGCACACGTTCGCCACTCAAGAACATGGATCGCCTGAACAGTTGAAACGGCCGCATGGCCCCAGGGATTTGGTGAAGATCGGAGGATTTTGATGAAGATCGGCTTTTACACTTCGACATTCAACGATCGCCCCCTGGAGGAAGTGGTTGATTTCGCCGCGTCGGCCGGGTTCGACGCCATCGAGATCGATGTCGGCGGTCATATCAAGACGCCGGATCGGGTGGAGGCCGCCGTCGCGCTCGCGCGCAGCCGCAACCTCTTCGTGTCGTCGATCACCTATTTCGGCAATCAGCTCGATGCCGACCGGGCAAAACGAACGGCACTTCGCGAAACGACCGCCGAATTCGCCGGCGCGATCGGGCAAGCGGGCGTCCCGATCTTCGTGATCTTCCCGGGCCGGGACGACACCGCAAGCGACGAAGCCAATTATGATGACTTCGCCGATTTCGCCAACGGCCTGATCGCTGAGACGCAGCCCTACGGCCTGACCTTCGCAATCGAGAACTGGCCGGGTCCGAAGGACAATTTCATCGGAACGACACCAAGAGGGTGGCAGGAGCTTTTTCAGCGGATCAGGGATCCTCGTTTCGGGCTGGAATTTGATCCCTCGCACCTCGTTCGCATCGGCGTCGATCCCTATCAGGCGATGGAGGCGGTGAAGGATCGCATCGCCATCCTTCATGCCAAGGACACGGCAATCGATCCGGAGAACCTGCAGGCTGTCGGCTATCACGGCAAGGGCTGGTGGCAATACAAGCTGCCGGGGCTCGGCCTCATCGATTGGCCGAGGTTTCTGCGCCAGGCCCGCGGGGCTGGTTTCGACGGCACGCTGTCGATCGAACACGAGGATGCCGCCTATGGCTGGCCGGGCAAGGACTTGGCCGCGCGCAAAGACGGCGAGCGCCTCGGCCTCGATTATTTGAGAAATGTCCTGAGCGGACTTTGACAGCGATTTCGGGAGGACGGTAATGGCCCATGTTTCGGTCAACAATGCGCGCAAGGATTACGGCGCGTTCAAAGCCATCAAAGGCGTCTCGGTCGATATCGGCGACGGCGAGTTCGTCGTTCTGGTCGGCCCTTCGGGCTGCGGCAAATCCACGCTCTTGAGGATGATTGCGGGCCTTGAGGGCATCACTTCGGGGCAGATCCAGATCGGCAAGCATATCGTCAACGAGCTTGCCCCCAAGGACCGGGACATCGCCATGGTGTTCCAGAATTATGCGCTCTACCCGCATATGACCGTTGCCAAGAACATGGGCTTTTCGCTGCGGCTGAAACGGATGCCGAGGACGGAGATCGATCAGCGGGTCGGCAACGCCGCGAAGATCCTCGGTCTCGAAAGTCTCCTGGAGAGATATCCCAAGCAACTGTCGGGCGGCCAGAGACAGCGTGTGGCGATGGGGCGGGCAATCGTGCGCGACCCGGCCGTCTTCCTCTTCGACGAGCCCCTGTCGAACCTCGACGCCAAGCTCAGGGTGCAGATGCGCTCGGAGATCAAGGAACTGCATCAACGGCTGCAGACGACGACCATCTATGTCACCCATGACCAGATCGAAGCCATGACCATGGCCGACAAGATTGTCGTCATGAAGGACGGACTGATCGAGCAGTCGGGTTCGCCGCTGGAATTGTACGATCGTCCGAACAACCTCTTCGTCGCCGGCTTCATCGGCTCCCCGGCGATGAATTTCATCAGCGGCAACATGACGGAAGACGGGTTTCGAACCGCCGACGGCCTGCTCCTGCCGAGCGAGCGCCGTCCGCCTGAAGCCGTGATCTACGGCATTCGTCCCGAACATATCCGGTTGGACCCGGGCGGCATCGAGGTGACGACGGTGGTCGTCGAGCCGACGGGTTCGGAAACGCTGGTCATCGTCCGGCTGGGAACGCAGACCTTGACTTGCGTCTTCAGGGAACGGATCAGGGCAACCCCCGGCGAGGTGCTGAGGATCGCGCCAATCCACGATGCGGTTCATCTGTTTGCCGGAGACGAGCAGCGGATCACCTCAGGCGAAGCCCCGTTGAACTGACCCGGCCGATTGCCCCTCCCCTTCGGCCGGCGCCGGCCGGGGGCGCGTTTTCCGCGCCCCCGATGCGGCCAAGCTCATAGAGCGACTACGTCGCCCTTGTGAATGACGGTCGCACGACCAAGACCACGACTGCAAGCGAGCGCTGATGTCATCCCGCTCTAGCTGGCGGCGTTCCTTTTTTGCCGAGGAGGGCTGCGCGGATCTGTTCGCTTTTGCTCAACAGGGGAGCGGGGACCGGTGCTATCTGCTCGGGCGCGTCTGTCTTACCGGTGGTCTGCTTGAGGCTCAGAAAGCGTTTTTGCGCGACCAGCCGGTCTTCGGACGACAGTGGTTCGACAGGTTCACCGTCAAGACTATGGCGCATAGAATCGGGTTGGGCGCTGGCGAAATAGTAGCGCCGGCAGTGGACATAGGCCGCGGTCGCTCGCCTGAGCGCGGTGACGCCGGCATCCGGCTTCAGGAGCGGACGGAGTTCATTGAAAAGGCCGACGGCAAAAGGAAGGACAGGATCTCCCGCCTTGGCCGGAAGGACGCCGACCGGCCGTATCAACAGCACATTGATCGCGGTTGCCTTCTCCACGTCGAGCTCGGTTGCAGCAATCGGTCCGCGGCTGATCTTCCAGGGCTTGTCCATGCGTCCTCCATGTAACGTCCATAGCGATCGACTGTGATGGTATCTTGACGGACAGGGCGAGTAACGGAAGTCGCATATCGTCGGTTCCACTGCAAGCAGGTGAAACGCGCAAACAGCGGCCAAGTGGCGAAAAGCCGTTCCCCGGGGCTGATATGGTCCGGTGTCGTCGGCTGGCTTTTCATCTAATCGTTTTTATCGAGGAATATGCATTGACCTGCCGCATCGATTACACTTCTTATCCGCGCCCAAGATGGAGTGACCGGCAGGGGAGGATATATGCGGGTTTTCTCGAGCATTGACGAGCTGCGCCACACGCTCGACGCGCTGAGGCGGCAGGGGCGGACGGTCGGCCTTGTTCCGACGATGGGCTATCTCCATGCCGGTCATATGGAACTGGTCGCGCGCGCCCGCGCCGAGAACGACATCGTCGTCGTGTCGATTTTCGTCAATCCGCTGCAATTCGGCCCGGCGGAAGATCTCAGCAAATATCCGCGCGATCTGGAACGCGACGCCGCCATGCTGAGGCAAGCCGGCGTCAATTTCCTTTTTTCGCCAGGCGTCGAGGACATGTATCCCCGCCCGATGCTTGCTGTCGTCGACGTTCCCGATCTCGGGCGCGAACTCGAAGGGGCGGTACGGCCCGGGCATTTTGCCGGCGTCGCCACTGTCGTCTGCAAGCTTTTCAACATCGTGCAGCCGCAAACCGCCTATTTCGGAGAGAAGGATTACCAGCAGGTCGTCATCATCAAGCGCATGGTGGACGATCTGGCCGTGCCGGTGCGCGTGATATCGGTGCCGACGCTCAGGGACAGCGACGGCCTCGCATTGTCGTCGCGCAACGTCTATCTCAGCGAGGCGGAGCGGCATGCCGCGGTGATCGTCCCTCAGACCCTTGACGAGGCAGAGCGGCTGGTCGCCGGCGGCCTGACCGATCCGGTGGAACTCGAGGCAAAGCTCACGGCATTTCTCAATCGCGAGCCTCTGGCAAAGCCCGAGGTCGTCGCCGTCAGGGATGCCGCAACGCTGCAGCCGGTCACATCGATCGCAGAGCCTATCGTCGTGGCGCTCTTCGTTCGGGTCGGCTCGACACGGCTGCTCGACAACAGGGTCGTCAGTAACAATCGAGTTGTCGGAAACAAAAGGGTGATCGGCGGGCAGAGCTTGCCGGGAAAGGGAGTGACCAGATGAGCGCGGCCGGAATTCAGAAGCGCATTACGCCACCGCGCATCTCAGCCATGAAGGGCGGCAAGCCGATCGTCTGCCTGACCGCCTATACGACGCCCATGGCGCGGCTACTCGATGAGCATTGCGACCTCCTGCTGGTCGGGGATTCGCTCGGCATGGTGCTCTACGGCATGGAGTCCACCATCGGCGTGACGCTCGACATGATGATCGCGCACGGCAAGGCGGTGATGCGCGGCGTCGACAAGGCCTGCGTTGTCGTCGACATGCCGTTCGGCAGCTATCAGGAATCCAAGGAGATCGCCTTCCGCAATGCTGTGCGCATCCTGCAGGAAACCGGCTGTGATGCCGTCAAGCTGGAGGGCGGCGAGGAGATGGCCGAGACCATCGCCTTTCTGACCAAGCGGGGGATTCCGGTTATGGGCCATATCGGCCTGATGCCGCAGCAGGTCCAAACCGCAGGCGGTTATCGATCTGTCGGCCATTCCGAACACGAGACGTCGAAGATCCGCCGCGATGCCCACGCCGTTGGCGGCTCGGGCGCCTTTGCTGTCGTCATCGAGGGCACGGTGGAGCCGCTCGCCCGAGAGGTGACGTCCGCCATGCACGTCCCGACCATCGGCATCGGCGCCTCTTCGGCCTGCGACGGCCAGGTTCTGGTCTCCGACGACATTCTGGGGCTCTTCAACGATTTCACCCCGCGCTTCGTCAAACGCTACGACGAACTCGGCAAGAGGATTTCGGCCGCCGCTGCCGCCTATGCCGACGAGGTCCGATCGCGACAGTTTCCGGCAGCGGAGCATACGTTCAAACGGCGATCTTGAGGCGAGGCCATATCAGGTCCATCACCGGGCGGCATACTGTTCACGCATGCTGTCGGCCGACCGGCGAACCGCCTCGGAAACCTGCTGGAGCTGTTTGGCCATGGGCGTCGAATTGCGCCAGATCATGCCGATGGTTCGCGACGGCTGCGGAGACTGAAAACGGGAGATCGAGACGTGCGCCGAGCGCGTTTCGAGGGGAACGGCCATCTCGGGAATCAAGGTGATGCCGATACCGGCGCTGACCATCTGGACTAGGGTGGAGAGAGAGCTGCCTTCCATGACTTCCCGGGGACGGGCCTGCCCGATCTTGCAGAACGACAAGGCCTGATCGCGAAAGCAGTGGCCCTCCTCGAGCAGCAACAACCGCATTTCGCGCAGCGCCTCGCGTTCGGGCACCGGCTTGCCCTCGTCTTCGGGCCGCCGAACCAGCACGAACTCTTCCTTGAAGAGCTCGAGTTCTGCCAGGGAGGGTTCGGACACGGGCAAGGCAACGATTGCCGTGTCCAGCTGGCCTTGCGCCAACTCCTGAACCAGCTTCGACGTTTGCGTCTCGCGCACCTCGATCTGGATGCCGGCAAAGCTCCTATTCAGATCGTTGATGATCGCTGGCAACAGATAGGGCGCAATCGTCGGGATGATGCCGATGCGCAGCCGCGTCAGGAAAGGATCGCGCGCGGCGCGCGCCAGATCCGCCAGTTCGTCCACGCCACGCAGGATATCGCGGATCCTGAGAGCGACGGTCTGGCCGAAAGCGGTCAGCTTCACCTCACGCGCGTTGCGCTCGAAAAGCTCGCCGCCCAACTCCTGCTCAAGTTCTTTGATCTGCATTGACAATGCCGGCTGGGAGATCGCGCAGGCGTCGGCAGCGCGTCGGAACCGGCCATCTCTTGCCAGTGCTTCAAAATAACGTAGCTGTTTCAGGGTAAGGTTCTTCATAACCTCAGCTTATCGCAACGATCAGTAAATCCAACTTAAATTTATTACATGCTTCCGATATGAAGACTGCAAGGGGAGAGTGGGGCGCCAGCTCGGCTCATCTTTTTTACGCGCAGACAGATCAAGCAATGAAGGAGACGATCATGGACAACCCCACTGACAGCGCAGGCAAATGTCCTGTGCCACACGGCAATACGCCTCGCAGCAGTCGATCCAACCGCGACTGGTGGCCGGACCAGTTGAACGTGCAGATTCTTCACCACAATTCCGGCCGCGCCGACCCCCTCGGCCAAGCCTTCGACTATGCTGAGGAATTCAAGAAGCTTGATCTCGACGGCCTGAAGAAGGATCTTCACGCGTTGATGACGGATTCGCAGGATTGGTGGCCGGCCGATTTCGGTCACTATGGCGGCCTGTTCATCCGCATGGCCTGGCACAGCGCCGGCACTTACCGCATCACCGATGGCCGCGGCGGCGCCGGGGCCGGCCAGCAGCGTTTTGCGCCGCTCAACAGCTGGCCTGACAACGTGAACCTCGACAAGGCCCGCCGCCTGCTGTGGCCGATCAAGCAGAAATACGGCAACAGGATCTCCTGGGCTGACCTGTTGATCCTCACCGGCAACGTCGCGCTCGAATCCATGGGTTTCAAGACCTTCGGTTTCGCCGGCGGCCGCGCCGACGTCTGGGAGCCGGAAGAACTCTACTGGGGTCCTGAGGGAACCTGGCTGGGTGACGAACGCTACAGTGGCGAACGCGAACTGGCAGAGCCGCTTGGCGCCGTGCAGATGGGCCTTATCTATGTTAACCCGGAAGGCCCCAACGGCACTCCGGATCCGCTGGCATCCGCCCGCGACATCCGTGAAACATTCGCCCGTATGGCGATGAACGACGAAGAAACCGTGGCGCTGATCGCCGGCGGTCATACCTTCGGCAAGACCCATGGCGCTGGCGATCCGTCGTTTGTCGGTGTCGACCCCGAAGGCGGCGAGCTTGAAGCTCAGGGCCTGGGCTGGACCAGCAAGTTCAACACCGGCGTCGGTCGCGATGCCATCGGCAGCGGCCTCGAAGTGACCTGGACCCAGACGCCGACCCAGTGGAGCAACTACTTCTTCGAAAACCTGTTCGCTTTCGAATGGGAGCTGACGAAGAGCCCGGGCGGCGCTCATCAGTGGCAGGCCAAGAACGCCGAAGCCTCCATTCCAGATGCCTACGACGCCTCGAAGAGGCACCTGCCGACCATGCTGACCAGCGATCTCGCGCTGCGTTTCGATCCGGTCTACGAGAAGATCTCGCGCCGCTTCCTCGAAAATCCCGAGCAGTTCGCCGACGCTTTCGCCCGCGCCTGGTTCAAGCTGACCCACCGCGACATGGGACCGAAGGTGCGCTACCTCGGCCCGGAAGTTCCGGCCGAAGACCTGATCTGGCAGGATGTGATCCCGGCCGTCGACCACCCGCTCGTCGACGACAAGGACATTGCCGACCTGAAGGAAAAGGTTCTCTCCACTGGCCTCACCGTGCAGGAACTGGTCTCGACCGCCTGGGCGTCGGCCTCGACCTTCCGCGGCTCCGACAAGCGGGGCGGCGCCAACGGTGCGCGCATCCGCCTTGCCCCGCAGAAGGACTGGGACGCCAACCAGCCGGCGCAGCTCGCCAAGGTCCTCGGCGTTCTCGAAGGCATCCAGAAGGACTTCAACGCCGCCCAGACCGGGGCTAAGAAGATCTCGTTGGCCGACCTGATCGTTCTCGCTGGTGCTGCCGGCGTCGAGAAGGCGGCAGCGGCCGGCGGCAACGCTGTCAGCGTGCCGTTCACGCCGGGCCGCATGGATGCTTCCGAAGCCCAGACCGACGCGCATTCCTTCGCAGCGCTCGAGCCGCGTATCGACGGCTTCCGCAACTATGTGAATGGCAAGCGCCATCAGTTCATGAAACCGGAAGAAGCACTCGTCGACCGCGCCCAACTCTTGACGCTGACCGGGCCCGAGCTGACCGTCCTCGTCGGCGGCCTTCGCGTGCTGAAGGCAGGCGACCCCGAGCAAGGCGTCTTCACTTCGCGTCCCGAGACGTTGACGAACGACTTCTTCGTCAACCTGCTCGATATGGGCACGCAGTGGGTTCCTCTCACCGGCAAGGAAGGCGTCTATGAAGGCCGCGACCGCAAGACTGGCGCCGCCAAGTGGACCGGCACCCGCGTCGACCTGATCTTCGGCTCGCACTCGCAACTTCGCGCCTTCGCCGAAGTGTACGGCCAGGCCGATACCAAGGAGAAGTTTGTGAGGGACTTCGTCGCCGCCTGGACCAAGGTCATGAACGCCGACCGTTTCGACCTCGTCTGATCGGCAGCATTTTGCCTGGGCGCAGTTTCGGCTGTGCCCGGGCATTTTCTTTTTTGGATCGGCTTGCGCTTCCACCGCAGCGCTTCTTCTCCCTCATCGCTGTGCCTGTCACAGAGATCCGGTGCGCCCAAGTCCTTGGGCGCGGGAGACTTCCTTGCTTTGATAAGAGTCATTCGCCGCGCAGACGCGCGGTGGCTGTATTCCTGTGACATCTTTCGGGCCAAGCCTGAGGAAGGGAATGATGAGTGTGCCCCGATCGTGACACCGTCTCTGGGCTTTTAGCGAGGGAGGATGCCGAAAGGCGAAAGTGACAGCAGATCGGGATCGGTCGTCGCTGTTACTGTCGCTACCTGGGCATGGCTTATGCTGTAGCCGTAGGTGAGGACGCGGTCACCGTCGATCATGAAGAATTGCGCCTGATCCAGGCCGGGCCGCAAGGTACCCGTAACCGTGACGGTCTCGTACATTCTTGCCAGGTGCAAAGGCTTTTCCGGAACGACACGAACCAGTTGGTTGGGCGGAGGGGAAGGCATGTGGCTGCAGGCTCCGGCCCAAGGCACGAGCATGAATTCATAGACAAGATCACCATCCTGGTCGATCGGCAGAACGAAGCCCGTCAATTCGACCGGATGCTCCTCGCTATGCCAGGCGAGTGTTTCGCCTTGTGGGCCGCTAACCGCCTTGCCCGACAGCGGAACTGTCGCTTTGGCCTGATCGGCCGGCCGTAAAGCGCTCCAGAAGATAGGCTGAGCTGCAGCGAAGCTGTCAGAAATTGGCCATGCGGAACCGAATGCCAGCGCCGCGAACGTCAGGAAGAAAGGTTTGTGCTTCATCATGGCATCTCCACGGGGCCGGCCGCTTGACCACCTTGCCGCCGCCGTACGGATGCTACTCTCGATCCCGCCTAGCCGTCAAAGCTTCGGGTGTGGACTACCTCTCCTCCATCATGCTCGGCTCCGTCCTGGACAGCAGCGCCGAGGATCTATTGCCATCGACCGGAAGCAAATGCTTGGGGCACAGGCCCCGCCACGACGAAAGAGACGTTAGCGTGCTTCGTCAGCAGTCAAGAGACCCCGCGTGGGTGAACACGGGATCTCCCTGCCGGACCGGCAGGCCGGTGAATTCTTACTTCTCCGGCATCATCGAAGAGTGGTGCGAGGTAATCAGCCAGTTCTCGTCCTTGAACTCATAGGTATAGGTGTAGCGGGCGGGAACCTTCGAGCCGTCCTTCAGGCTGAAGGTGTAGGTGCCGGTGTCGACGGCCCAGTTGCAGCCGATCTTGATGTCGCGGCTATCGATATGGCCCTTGGGCTCATTCGCCAGGAAGTGCTCGAAATAGTCGATCCGTTCCGCCTGGGTCAGGCGAGGCTTGTCCGACAAGGTCGCGAGAAGCACGGAGTCTTCACTGTAATTCTTGGCGACTTCCTGGGGGCTCAGGGTCGCGAGTGAGGTATTCCAGCGGTCGAAGAGCTTGGCGATTTCCGCCTCGCTTGTCGGCGCACAGGTTGCGGTTTCGGTAGCCGCCGCGGCCGACTGGACCTGAACGAAACCGAGAACGAGGGCGGCAGCAATGATGGTACGCATTTTGACTTTCCTATGTAGCGGTTCCGGCGGACATCGCATCGGTCGACCGCATGACCGACATCTAAGGTGCCCGATGCCGCCGCCCCATCTGCCGGGTGGCTCCGATCGGGTCTGCCGAACGGCATAGATGACATTCCTGCCGGAATGACTATCGTGCCCGCGTCATTCATCTCGGAGTCCCGTCAGGCATGAACCACGATACAGGCACGACGCATTCGCCGAACGTCGCGGAATTGAGGGCTCTTTACCGGGCGGCGGAAGCGCGCGCGGCCCGGCTGCGCTTCATCATCGAGGCCCGAAACCTGCTTGACACCCAGGCCTTCCAAACGGCTGCCCTGGAGGTTCTATCGCGGCTCGCCGACTTCGCGGGAGCAGCCTTTGCCGAGCTCGTTTTTCCATCCTTGCAGGGAGATCTGCCGGTGCAGCTGATGGTCGGCAAGTCGACGAGCCCGGGAAGCGACAGCATCTTATTTACCTCGCAGGACGGCTCCGGTTTCCACCTCACGCTGGTCGGTCCGTCGAGAGGCCGCGCCATCGACGCCGACGATCGGCAGACATTGGAGGTGGTGGCAGGTCAACTGGCCGACGCTTACAATCTTGATCGGCAGGCGGCGGAAAATCAGGCGCTTCTCGGCGATCTGGAACGGCAGCGCAGCGAACTCGCAGCCCTCGTCGCGCAACTGATCCAGGCGCAGGAGCAGGAGCGGCAGCGAGTAGCGCTCGATCTTCACGACGGCTCGGCGCAGCTGGCTGCAGGCCTCAGCTATCGCCTGCAGGACCTCGCGGCCCGCATCGGCGAGGCGCATGTCCTGAAGCCCGAGATCGACCAACTCGCTGCACTGGCGCGCCATTCCGTTGCGGATCTCAGGGCGGCCATCGCCGATCTTCGCCCGCCCGAACTCGATGATCTCGGTGTCGCCGCGGCCCTGCGCACGCGTCTCGATGCGATCGACGGTCTCGAAGTGATCGCCGATCTCGATGCCGCCTCCGATCTCTGGCCGGCATCGACGGGGATCATCTTCTATCGTGTCGCGCAGGAAGCGATCACCAATGTGATCAAGCACGCCGAGGCGAGCCGGCTGGTCGTCCGTCTCTTCGAGGATGACGCGGGCGAAGCGCATCTCGAAGTGATCGATGATGGCAAAGGCATCGGCGAGTTGCGCCATCCTCAGATGCGGGGCGGGCAACTTGGCATCGTCGGCATGCGGGAACGGCTGGCGCTGCTCGGCGGCCGGATCGAGATCGAGGCCGGGTCTTCGGGCGGCACGCATGTCCGCGCCGCCGCCCCTCTTGCGCAGGAGACGACATCAGAATGACGGCATCGATCCTTGTCGCCGACGATCACGACATCGCCCGTGCCGGTCTTATCGCCATGATCGGCGGTCAGGAAGATTTCCATGTCGGCTGGGACGTGCGCGACGGCGTCGAAGCGGTGGATGCCTCAGCGCTCAACAAGCCGGATCTGGCACTCCTCGATATCCGCATGCCGCGCATGGACGGCCTCGCCGCGACGAGGGAGATCCGGCGCGTGTCGCCGGGAACACGCGTCATGATCATCACGATGCATGACAGCCTCGATTATCTGGAAGCGGCGATCGAGGCAGGCGCCACGGGCTACCTGCTGAAGGACGCCAGCCGGGAAGACATTCTCCGCACGATCCGCCGCGTCCTTCAGGGCGACGCCTTCTTCGACGGTTCGCTCGTCGCCAAGCTGTTGCGCCGCGCCGCCACCAAGCCGCAGACCAACAGCAGCGCCCTGGAGACGCTGACCATCCGGGAGCGCGAAGTCTTGTCGAAGGTGGCCGAGGGTCTGACAAACAAGGAGATCGCCAGGACCTTGAAAATCTCGCCCGGCACCGTGAAGATCCACGTCGAGCGCATCATCGGCAAGCTGGGCGCCGGCGACCGGACGCAGGCCGCAGTCATGGCCGTGCGCGGCGGGCTCGTTGCAACATCCAGCGAAGAACAGCCATGACCCTGCGTTTCGCCGATCTGCCGCTGAGGGCGAAGGGCATCGTCATCATCACCGTGCCGCTGGCGCTGCTGCTTGCGGCTCTCGCTTCCGTCTTCGTGGCCGACCGGCAAAGCCGGATTGCCGAGGATCAGGTGCGGGTCACGCTCGAGATCCAGTCGGGCATTCAAGAGATCCATGCCTCGATCGCCGAAGCGGCCACCGCGATGCGCGGTTATCTGCTGACCGGCAGAACCGATTTTCTCGATCCCTTCAACCGGGCCGAAGACAGGCTGCCCGTCGTGCTCGATGAAGTCGGTCGCCGGTTGCGGGATGACGAGCAAAAGAGCCGCCTCGAACGCATCCGCACCCTCGTCGTCGCGAAAGTCGACCGTCTCCAGCTCCTGAAACAGGCCGACATCCTGCGCGCCGGCGGACGCGAGGATCTTGCGGCCAAGCTCATCGAGGGCAAGCAAGTCCTCGATGTGCTGAGACAGGAAATCGACGCGATGAGCCGGCGGGAGGCCGATCTGCTTCACGCGAGGACGGAGGCTGCCGACCGGGTTCGCACGCTGTCACGAAGCCTGATGATCGCCGCCGGCTTCCTTGGGTTTGCCGGCGCGCTCGTCGCCGTCTTCCTGTTTTCGGCGAGCATCGTGCGTCGCGTGCATGCGCTGAAAGCCGAGGCGCATCGGCTGGCGCAAGGTGAGGTCGTGATGGTGGCGGATCCCTTCCGCGATGAACTCGGGAGCCTCGGACAGGCGCTCGAAGATGCGAGCGTGCTTCTGAAAAAGCGCGAGGCTGATCTGACCGAGAGCGAGGAGCGCTTTCGGCAATTGGTCGAAGGCGTTAGCGACTACGGCATCTTCGGGCTCGATACTTCAGGACGGGTGATAAGCTGGAATGCAGGCGCCGAGCGGATCACCGGTTATGGCGCCGAGGAGATCGTCGGCCAGCATTTTTCCCGCTTCTATCCCACGGAAACCAGGGACACATTTCCGGCAGAAGAGCTTGCCGAAGCAGCCCTTCACGGACGCACCGAAGCGGAAGGCTGGCGCGTTCGCAAGGACGGGTCGCAATTCTGGTCGCACGTCGTCGTGACCGCACTCCATAACGAGACGGGCTGGTTGCGCGGCTTTTCCAAGATCACGCGAGATATTACCGAGCGCAAGCAAATCGAAGAAGCCCTGCTTGGCGCCCGTGAGGATGCGATCCGTGCGAGCAACGCCAAGAGCGAATTTCTGTCGCGCATGAGCCACGAACTGCGCACGCCGCTGAATTCCGTCCTCGGCTTCGCACAGCTTCTGGAAATGGACGTCACCGATACCGAGTCCAGGGAGAGCGTTGCGCAGATCTTGAGGGCCGGCCGGCATTTGCTCAGCCTCATCGACGAGGTTCTCGACATGGCGAGGATCGAGGCTGGGCACATGGATCTCGCTGTCGAAGCACAGCCCGTCGCCGAGGTGATCGATGAAGCCGTGTCGCTTGCAAGACCGCTCTGCGGCAAGCAGCAGATCACGATCGAGGTCGTCGGGCCGGTCGAGCCGGATCTTTCGGTGCTCGCCGACCGACGGCGTCTGCTGCAGGTGTTCCTCAACCTCCTCTCCAATGCGGTGAAATACAATCGCCCCCAGGGAAGTGTAACCGTCAGCCACCGCGCGATGGATGGCGGCCGTATCCGCATCGAGGTCAGCGATACTGGTCCCGGAATTCCGGCCGAACGCGTCTCCCGGCTATTCACCCCGTTCGATCGGCTGGGGGCGGAACGGATCAGCCAGGAGGGAACCGGTCTCGGGCTCGCGCTCTCCAAACATCTGATCGAAGCCATGGGCGGCACACTTGGCTTCAGCAACCGTAAAGGCGGCGCCACGTTCCAAGTCGATCTGCCGCGCGCGCCTGCAGCGGTAGAGGCAAGACCGGTTGCGATGGGAAGCCCGCCGTAAGGCATCGCCTTTGATTTGGCCGCCCAGCTTGATATCAGTTTGGCATCGCTTCAACGAAATATTGGGTCCATGACAGATTCCACCGATATCGTGCGCCGATCGACGATCCTGATCGTCGACGACGAGCCCGCCAATGTCTCGCTGTTGGAGCGTATCCTCAAGCGCGAAGGCTTTACGGCGCTGATCAGCACCACCGAGCCGCGCGAGGCCTTGCGGCTCTTTCGCGAACATCCTGTCGATCTCGTTCTTCTCGATCTGATGATGCACGATCTGGACGGTTTCGCCCTGCTCGAGACCTTTGCGAGGCTCATCCCTGAAAACAGCTATCTGCCGATCCTGGTGCTCACTGCCGATGCGACCTTGCCGACGCGCAGGCGCGCACTTTCGCTCGGCGCCAGAGATTTTCTAACGAAACCATTCGATGCGATCGAGGCCATCCTGCGTATCTTCAACCTTCTCGAAACCCGTATCCTGACCCTGGAGCTTGCCAAACACGGGCTGACAACGCCGAAATCGGAGCGTCCCCGAATTGATTGATGCGGATCGCGCCGACAATGGGGGCCAGCCAGGACGCCGGCCCCACTCAACTCAGAACATGGTGTTCTTGTTTGCCGCCTCTTTCGGAACGGCCTGGATCACGTCCCAGTGCTCGACGATCTTGCCGTCCTTGACGCGGAAAATATCGACGATCGCCTGGCCGAGGTCGCCTGCGCCGTTCGTCGCATGCACATGCAGCCAGACCAGATCGCCATCGGCGGCGCTGCGGACGATCTCGGCCTTCGATTGGGCATTGTCCTTGAAGAAGCCGGTGAAGAAGGAAATCAAAGGCTTCTTCCCGTCGGGAACTTGGGGATTGTGCTGCCGGTAATCGTCAGCGACGACCGAGGCGGCCTCGATATCGTGCTTGTTGAAGAACCTGTCGTAGAATTCCACCACCAGCTTCCGGTTGGCGTCCTCGATCTTCAAATCCCGCGAGGCCGATTCAGCAAAGGCCCCGGCCGGCGCGGCGACACCTGCCAAAATGACGAGTGCGAAAAGCGATTTCCCGAATGTCATGCATCAAGCTCCTTGGTACGGATTCGCGATCTAGTCTAGAAAGAAGACTATGAGAGCTGGTCTATGAAACCGCGGCATGCCGAGCAAGAAGGCAGGTTTTAGTGGCAAGGTCAGCCGACGATGACCGAGGACGGAGCATGCCCAAGGAAATGGACGATCCGAAACAACAGCCTGGGGCGGGATGCCCGATCAGAGGCGTGCTCGATCGTATCGGCGATCAATGGAGCCTGCTCACCCTCGAGGCACTGGAAGACGGAAAGAAACGCTTCAACGAGCTGATGCGCGAGATCGGTGACATCTCGAAGCAGATGCTGTCCAAGACGTTGAAGCATCTGGAGCAGGACGGCTTCGTGCGGCGCACCGTCTATCCGGAGGTTCCGCCTCGGGTGGAATATGAGCTGACGGATCTGGGGCAATCCTTCCTCATCCCCATGAAAACCTTGATCGGATGGGCCGAGCAGAACCATGCGGCAATCACCATCGCGCGGCAACGGCACGAAAACGCCTAGCGGCGAAACCCTGTCAGGCCAAGAGCACCTTGCCCCCCGTTCGGAAGGGAAGCGCGGACAGCAGGGCTTGCCGGACATTTTCCAAGGGGAATACCTCCCGCACCTCGGTCGCGATGACCTTCGAAACGATGTGCGCCGCGACCTCGGAATAGGCCCGTTGGACATCCCCCGTGGCCTGCGAATGAACCCATTCCCGGAGGTGAAAATAGGAAAAGGCGATATCGGGATGGGACGCCCAGAATGAATTCGGGATGCTCTGCCCCGAGAGCAGACCGTAATGCACGAAGCGTCCGCCCGGCCGCAGCGCATCGGCGAGGACTGCGGCGCGCGCTCCTCCGACGCAGTCAAGCACAGCGTCGAGCCCATGCCGGCCGGTGAGCCCGGCGACCAGATCGCTTTCGCTTTCTTCCCTATCGATGATGACAGCCTCGACCCGGCCGCGCAGGCGCTCAAGTGATGCCTCGCTGCGGACGATGGCGACCGGCTCCACGCCTGCCGCGTTGGTGAGACCGATCAATATCGCTCCGATCGAAGAGGCGGCGGCATTGATGGCGATGCGCATGCCCGGCCTCAGCCCGATCTTGGCATGCAGCATCAACCAGGCCGTCATCGGATTGACGTAGCTCGTCGCAGCTTCGAAGTCGGTGAGCTCGTCAGGAACACGCAGGCACCAGCCGGGATCGGTATCCTTGAATTCCTGCCACCCGCGGGCGCTGCGCACCGGCAGCACGCGTGCCCCGGGGGGAAGCCCATGAACCTCTTCACCGCACTGTTCGACCACGCCGAACGCTTCGAAGCCGGGAATGAAAGGCAATGTCGTGCGTCCGCTATAGGCTCCCGATATGGTGATGATATCGGACGGATTGATCGCCCGCGCCAGCAGGCGCACTCTCACCTCGTCGCGCCGCAGCGGCGGCAGTGCGGCCTGCTCGAGCTCGACGACATCCTGAGCCGGGCCGAATTTTCGCACGACCGCCTGATATTGCATTGCATCCCCCACACACTGCGGTTAGATCACCCCGTCGAATTTCGGTGATCGAATGAGCGTTGACGACAGGCCTTTAGCATCGTTCCGGGTCTCGATGCGAGACATCGACATCTATGGTCATGTCCACAACTCCCGTTATCTCGATTATTGCGAGGATGCGGTCGTTGAGTTTCTGCGGCAACGGCAAATTCTCAGCCATTTCCGTCACACCTCCTCCGGCGTTGCCTATCACGTGAAGAAGGCGGAGATCACCTATCACAGCCCGATCGATCTTGACGATGTTATCGAGGCAAAGGTGGACGTGGAGAAAATCGGGCGCACGAGCCTGTCCTTTGCCATAGAGCTCTTTCGCCAGCGCGATGGCGCTCATTGTGCATCGGCGCATTTCGTCTGGGTCTGCGTCGGCCTCTCCGACAGCCGCCCGACGCCGATTCCCGAAGCGACCAGAGCCGCTCTGTCTCCAGGCTGATTGCCGATCGTTCAAACCAGCGGGTGTCCATGCCGATCCATGCGCAGCTTCTTCGACATGCAACGGAAACACCGGACAAGCCGGCGCTGGTGATCGATGGGCACTCGCTCAGCTATGGCGAGCTCTATGTGCGCGCCAAGGCAATTTATCGGTTTCTCCAAGATCTCCCTCGCTCGAATCGCCGCACGCTCGATCTGCCCGGTGTGGAGAAGCTTGCCGCTCTCAGTCTTGGCAACCATATCGGCTTTGCCGAGTATTTTGCGGCGGCCACCGCTTTCCCGAATGCCTGCGCGGTCATCGACCCGATGATGCCGGCGGAAAGGATCGAACGCATAATCGAGCGCCTGGCGCCTGACGTTCTGATTGTCGACGACGATGCCGGGCCGAGTGCTGAAATTGCCCGAAGACTCGGCATTCCCGTTGTCGCTGCCGGAGCCGAGGCCTTCGACCTTGCCGCGGCGGAAGGTGAAGCCGAGCTGCCGGCCGATACCGACAAGATCTTTCTGATCGGTTTCACCTCGGGGACCACCGCCGAACCGAAAGCCTATTATCGCTCGCGCGAACAATGGCGCCGGAGCCTCGATCGCGGACGCGTTGTTTTCGAACTCGAAGACGCGCCCTCGACAATGTGCCCGGGAGCGCTCGCGCATGGCCTGGCGCTTTATGCATTGGTCGAAGCTTTCGATGCCGGGGCAACCTTTCATTCGATCAGGAAATGGGATCCTGGCGTGGTGGCACGCACGCTCTCCTCCCGGCAAGTCGAACGGCTGGTTGCCGTACCCACCCATATAGCCGGCATTGCAAGGGCGTGGGCAGGCCAACCTGCTCTGACCTCCCTGCGCGACGTCCTCACCGCCGGCGCAAAGCTTGACAGGAACGGGGTCGAGTCCATGCGTCGCCTTTTTCCGAAGGCGCGCATCCGGGAATATTACGGCGCATCCGAGATTGGATTCATGACCGTCTCGACCCTTGTCGGGAGCGAGATCGATTTTCCGATCGACCGGGTAGGACAAGCCTATCCCGGCGTGGGAATTTCCATTCGCGATCCCGATGAAAACGACGTCGGGACCGATGTGGCGGGAACTATATTCGTCGACAGCGACCTGATCGCGGATGGATATCTTTGGGGCGACGACGGTCAGGCCTTCCGGGTCACAAAAGCCGGGGCGACGGTCGGGGATCTCGGCGAACTCGATGCCGATGGTATGCTGCGGGTGATCGGCAGGGCGGGCGGCATGATGATATCGGGCGGCAACAACGTTTATCCCGCCGAAGTCGAGAGTGCGCTCAAGGCCTGCCCCGGCATAGAGGATGCCGTTGTCTTCGGGCTGCCGGACGCCTATTTCGGTCAGCGGATCGTCGCCGTCGTCTCGGGAGAGACGATGGACCCGAAAATCCTGGCCGATCATTGCGCGCAGATGCTCGGGAAGTACAAGATCCCCAAGCAATTCTACCATATAAGGTCCTGGCCGATGACGAGCAGCGGCAAGATCTCGAGGGGGCAAGTGGAGACATCGGTGATCTCAGGAGACGATCTTGTCCTACGCCTATCAGCCTGAGGAGGATTGGCAGCCGGTCGTGGTTGCCGCCTACCGGTCGCCGATCGGCCGGGCGTTCGGATCGCTTGCTACTGTCGCGGCGGAAGATCTGCTTGCGCCGATCATCCGTCGCATTGTTTCCGAAACGGGAATTGCGCCGGAAAACATCGATGATGTGCTGGTGGGCAACGCCGCCGGCGGCGGCGGAAACATCGCGAGGCTGGCAGCGCTGACCGCAGGTCTGCCCATGGCGGTTCCGGGTGTTTCGATCGACCGGCAATGCGGCTCTGGCCTGGAAGCGATCATCATGGCGGCCCGGCTGATCCAGGCGAAAGCCGGTTCGTGCTTTCTCGCCGGTGGCGTCGAGAGCGTCAGCACCGCGCCATGGCGCGTAGAAAGACCAAAGGCGAATGGGATGCCGCCGCGATTTTACGGGCGCGCCCGGTTTTCGCCTGAAGCGATCGGCGATCCGGAAATGGGAATTGCCGCCGAAAACGTCGCCCGTCAATTCGGCATATCGCGGCAGAGACAGGATGAATTCGCCCTGCGCAGCCATAGGCTCGCCGTAGCGGCGGCGGAGGCGGGGATCTTTCGGCCCGAGGTCGTTGACATTTCCACCGGCCACGGTCTGATCGAACGGGACGAGTGCCCGCGCCCGTCCACATCTCTTGAGGCGCTCGCAAACCTCCGGCCGGTCTTCCTGGCCGATGGTTCGGTGACAGCCGGTAACGCTTGCCCGCTGAACGACGGCGCCTGCCTGGTGCTGGTCATGAGCCGCGCAATGGCGAGAAGTATCGGTATCGAAAAGGGCCTTGCCTTCATCGACAGCGCCGCTGCCGGTGTGGATCCCAACCTGCTCGGCATCGGCCCGGTCGCCTCGACCAGAAAGCTATTGCAGCGTCAGCCCGGGCTCTCGCTCTTAGACATCGATGCCATCGAATTCAACGAGGCTTTCGCGGCCCAGGTTCTGGCATCGCTGGACCAGCTCGCTATCCCTGCCGACGCGATCAATAAGGACGGCGGAGCCATTGCGCTCGGCCATCCATTCGGAGCCTCCGGCGCAATCCTCGTGACCCGGCTGTACAGCCAACTGATCCGCGACACCGGGGAAGGCTGGGCGCCGGGTGCGACTGCCTTGGCCATGATCGGCATCGGCGGAGGCATCGGGCTGAGCGCCATGTTCGAGGCTGCCAAGCTTTCCTGACCCGGCGAAGGTGCAGCCCGTCAGGCGGCGGCGCGTTTGTGATCGGCCGGTTGCTGAAGCCGGAAGCCGATCGCCAGCCTGTTCCAAGCGTTGATCATAGCAATGCCGATCGAAAGCGCCACGAGCTCGTCATCCGAGAAGTTGGCGTGCGCCTCTTCATAAACATCATCCGGCGCATGGCTTTTCGCGATCTGAGTGAGAGCCTCGGCCCAGGCGAGTGCGGCCCGCTCCCGAGTGGTGAAGAGCTGCGACTCCCGCCACGCGTTCAGAAGCAGCAGCCGGTCATCCGTTTCGCCGAGCTTCAGCGCGTCCTGGCGGTGCATGTGCAGGCAGTGAGCGCATCCGTTCACCTGGGAAACGCGCACTTTGACAAGTTCGAGCAACTTCGGATCGAAGCTTTTGGCAATCCAGCCTTCAACGGCCACGAGGCCGTCGATGCCGCTGTTCTTATGGGCCATGAAGTTCAGACGCTTGATCATTCTTATCTCCACCGTGAGAGGATTGATGACGCAAGCCTCGGCTTGCAGGCCAGTGAATACGCCTTGCCTTCCAGATCGACTATCTGCCCCAACGGTAGACTAGGCCGATGCCTGTCGACGTGATGTTTCGCCATTTTGGCCGGATTCCTCGACCGCAGAGCCAGCTTTCCTACTGCGTTCGCATAGGGTGACAGCGACCGAGGGAGAATAGTTTGGCACCGCGATCCGGCGCATTCTCCTGCTCATCGGTTTCAACCGGCCGCACCGGCGACGGTCCCGATGAAGTCGCTTCGCTAATAAAGGACGCGGTTTCGCCACGCCGAGCAGTTGCCTGCTCACCTTCAGGGTCACCAGAGGACATCCTCGTAAAGGACAAGGAGACTACCCATGAAAATCGTCGTTATCGGCGGCACTGGCCTCATCGGCTCAAAGACCGTGGAAAGATTGCGCAACAAGGGGCACGAGGTGTTGGCGGCTTCGCCGAACTCGGGTGTGGACACGATCACCGGCAAAGGTCTGGCAGAAGCGCTCGCCGGCGCGCAGGTCGTGCTCGATCTCGCAAACTCGCCCTCGTTCGAGGACAAGGCCGTCCTGGAATTCTTCCAGACGTCGGGCCGCAATCTGCTCAAGGCAGGGGCTGCCGCCGGCGTGAAGCATCACATCGCCCTGTCGATCGTTGGCATGGAGCGACTGCAGGGCAGTGGCTACATGCGCGCCAAGATGGCCCAGGAAGAGCTGATCAAGAGTTCCGGCATACCCTATACCATCGTGCATTCCACCCAGTTTCATGAATTCATGGCCGGCATCGCTCAGTCGAACACGGTCGGCCAGACGGCGCATCTGTCGCCGGCCTATCTGCAGCCGATCGCCTCGGACGACGTCGCCGACGTCATGGCCGAGGTGGCGCTCGCCCCGCCTGTCAACGGCACGATCGAAATCGGCGGGCCGGAAAAAATCCGCCTCACTGAAATCGTAACGCGTCTCTTCAAGGCGACGAACGATCCGCGTCAGGTGGTCGCCGATCCGCATGCCCGCTATTTCGGCGTCGAACTCGAGGACAATTCCCTCGTGACCGGCCCCAAGGCGCGGCTCGGCCGGATCCGCTTCGACGACTGGCTCAGCCGGCAGCCGCCGCAGAAAAAGAGCGCCTGACAGCGAGGCTGCACCTGTGGACCCATTCTATCAAAGGAGACTACACATGCTCAGGAAAATGATTTCAGCAGCGGCCTTCGGCGTTGTCCTTGCTGCCGGCACTCAGGCTCACGCCGGAGGTGGGAAAGCGAAGGTAAGCGTCGTTTTCGACCAGAAGCTTCCCAATGTTCCCGGCAAGAGCATGAAGGCTGTGATGGTGGAATATGAGCCCGGCGGCATGTCGCCCGGCCACACCCATCCGAATTCGGCCTTCATCTACGCCACCGTTCTCGAAGGGGCGATCCGCAGCGCGGTGAACGACGGCCCGGTGAAGACGTATAAAGCCGGAGAAAGCTTCGCCGAATTTCCCGGCGATCACCACAGCGTCAGCGCAAACGCCAGCGACACCAAGCCGGCGCGCCTGCTTGCGGTCTTTGTGCTGGACACGGACGAGACGGAACTGACGATCGACGACAAGTAAAGTGCTGCTCGATGCCCGGCGCCGCCGGGCATCGTTTCCCCGGGTCACGCAGCCTGCAGCGCCAGTTCCAGGTCGGCGATCAGATCGTCCGGATGCTCGATGCCGATCGAAAGACGGATCGTCGATTCCAGAACGCCGATGCGCTGGCGGACATCGGCGGGCACGCCGGAATGCGTCATGGCGGCCGGATGGCTCGCAAGCGATTCCGTGCCGCCGAGGCTGACCGCAAGCTTGAAGATCTGGAGCGCGTTCAGGAATTTGAACGAGGCTGGCTGACCGCCGCGGATGTCGAACGAGAAGGTGGAGCCAGCGCCCGTGCATTGGGCTATGAAGGTCCGGCCGGCCGGCGATTTCGGATCATGGTAGGGCAGGTAGTGGACCTTCTCGACCTTCGGGTGATCGCGCAGATAGTCGGCGACGGCCTGCGCATTGCTGTTTGCCCGCTCCATGCGCAGCTGCAGCGTTTCCAGCGAACGACCGAGCATCCAGCAGGAATGTGGATCGAGTTGGGTGCCGATCGCGCCGCGCAGGGCCTTGATCTGCTTGGTCACCGCCTTGCGACCAAGAACGGCGCCGGCGATCAGATCCGAATGTCCACCGACATATTTCGTCAGCGAATAGAGCGAGATATCGGCGCCGTGCTCGATCGGCCGCTGGAAGACCGGTCCGAGCAGGGTGTTGTCGCAGACGATGATCGGCATATGACCCTGCCTTGCACCGATCGCGTCGGCCACGCGTCGGATCATTGCGATATCGACCAGACTGTTGGTCGGGTTGGCCGGCGTCTCGATCAGGATGACGGAAACGCGGCCCTTGGCCATCGCCTCGTCAGCCGCCTTCTGCACCGATGCTTCGCTGACGCCGTCAGCAAAGCCGACGGCGGCGGCGCCGAGGTTCAGGAAGGTCTTCGCCAGCAACGTTTCCGTTCCCCCGTAGAGCGGCTGCGAATGCAGGATCGCATCGCCCGGCCGGACGAAGGCAAGCAAGGTGGTGGCGATCGCCGACATGCCGGATGAAAACAGCACGCCGCTTTCCGTCCGTTCGTAGACGGCGAGCCTGTCCTCGACGATCTCGCTGTTTGGATGGTTGAAGCGCGAATAGACGAGGCCGGCCCCCTTCCCTTCAGGCGGCTCGAGGCGGCCCGACACATAATCGAAGAAGTCGCGGCCATCCTCGGCCGTCTTGAAAACGAAGGTGGAGGTCAGGAACACCGGAGGCTTGACCGCCCCTTCCGAGAGTTCGGGATCGTAGCCGTAATTTAGCATCTGTGTTTCGGGATGCAGCGCATGATTGCCGATATGAGTTTTGGAAGGATGCGGGGCGGTCATCATCGTCTCCTGTGTCGGGACTGCAGAAATGGCAGAATACATCAAAACCATATGAGAGAAGCAATCATCGCGGTCAGCTGATGGTCTTGCCCAGAGTGTCGGCGACATAGGCCCCGCGCGACCCCATCGGCAGCGGCGTTCCCGTCGTCGTGTCCTTCGCGGTCTGATGCTCCAGTTCGGCGTTGAGTTCTCCTCCGACGATCAGAATGACGACGGAAAGCCAGATCCAGATGAGAAAGCCGATCAGCGCGCCGAGCGTTCCGTATGTCGCGTTGTAATTGGCGAAATGGTCCAGATAGAAAGAAAATCCGAGGGACATGGCGGCCCAGGCGATCGTGGTCAGAACCGCGCCCCACGTCATCCACCGCAGCTTGGCAGGCTCGCGGCTGGGGCCGAAGCGGTAGACCGATGTAACGGCCACTGCGACGACCAGCAGAAGCAGCGGCCATCGCAGGAGAAGGGCCATGTGCTCCTTGAATTGATCGAGCCAGAGATAGGAGAGAACAACCGGCATGACCCCGACGAGTGCCACCATGACAACCGTCAAAAGCATCGCGCACAAGGTGAAGCAGAGGCCGATCAGGTTCAACCGGACAAGCCCCCGCTTCTCTTCCTCCTCATAGGCGACGTTCATCGCGTCGAAGATCGCCAGAGTGCCGCTATGCGTGCTCCAGAGGGCGATGCCGAGGCCGACGAAGAAGGTGATGCCGAGCGTCGCGTCGCGCCGATCGACGAGCTCCTTGATCTGATTGGCAAGAAGATCGAACGCTCCTGATGGCATGAGGCCGGCCAATTCGCGAAGATGTTCGGATATGGTGGCCGGATCTGCAACCAGCCCGTAAAGTGACACCAAAGCCGCCATGGCTGGGAAGAGTGCCAGCAGCAGATAAAACGTCACACCCGCGGCAATCAAAGTGACCCGGTCGGCGAGGACCTCGTGGAAGACGCGCCAGAACACGTCGCGAAGGCCGCTGAAAGGGATAGCCTCGGGCACGCTGGCGCTGCGGCCATGATCGTCAGGTGCGCGGCCGGTATCCCCAGAGCGAGCGACCGACCTGCGCTCAGTCGCCTGCATCAACACAAGTGCGCCAATCGCTGTGGCCATCATTGTCGCCGCAATGGAGAATCTCTTGAGGTGAAGCACATCAGGCATGAGCTGGTCTCCGGTCTCGTGCGGAGATAACGCAGGGTGCCGCTAAAGGATGCAAGCCGTTGCTTTCCTGCGGACATTTGATGCAGGACCGAGATCGTCCATTTCCCTAATTGGGTCAGGAAGCAGGGATTGGGAGGATTGAGACGCGTAGCTGCCTAGCTCATAAGTTATTGATATCGCTGCAGTCATATCCTGCTACGGAAGCAAATTCAGGCTTTAGTTTCGTTACCGCTGTGGTGGGAGTTTTTTCAACAGGTCTACCGATGGGGCGGCTTGGCAGCCGCGAAGCGGTAGATTGGTGCGCGGCTCATATCGAAAGCGCGACTTGGACCTGAATTCCACCTGCCGCCATCCGATACCGGCGCCTGTCGGCGACCCGCACCTGCACGCGCTGTGCAGCAAGCCCGCAAAAACAATAGCGCCGGTGACAATGGCCTGCAATAGCCGTTTGCGTTATCAACCGGCAAATACCGGATTTGCCCCTGCGAGCGGATTGCTTCCGCTCAGCGCGCCTTATGCCAAGCGTCGTTGAGACCGAGCCACTGCCCTGCCCGCGGACGCGATCTCAATGGCCTCGGTGGTTTGCTTGATAGCGGGCGGCAATCGGCAGAACGCGCCGCGATCGATCAAATGGCCACGCGTAGCCAGCCGCGCGGCGAGGAGGTGGGCATACGACGCGCGCCGCTCCGAACGTCGGCGCCAGTTCGTAGCCCGGCGTTATTTTGCCATAGGCCCCCCCCGGCGGCCACCGCAAGCGCTGCTCGGCATCCCGTTCACAAGGCGCAGGAACATCTGCCGACATATCGGCCGGGATGAACGCAGGTCTTCTACACTGGCTGACAGCGAGGGCTGCACGTCATCAAATAACGTGCATTGATGACGGGCGCGGCCTGTCTGACATGATGGTGCGTTCATGGTACTGCGGCCGGCAATCTCAGGACAAAGCGGACCCGACGCTGCCGTTCCCCATGCGCGGCTCGCTGCTGCAAGCAGATCGGCGGTATTCGTCGCTGCGTCAGGTGCGCTGACGGCCCGCCGATCGATGTCAGCGACCGCCCTTTCGCAACGGGCGGATGCGCCGGAAGAATTCGGCCGTGAACTGGCGATCCTCCAAGATCGAAGGGCGTCCCCTCCCCTTCCGCGAGATCCCTCCGCTCGGTCTTATGTAGCACCGGATGATAGCGAGGCAGCCGTACTGTCGGCTGACTACTACACAGAAGCCGGCTTTATGCCGGATGGGCAACCGACCCTGCGCCCTTTCCCAGGCGAATCCGCAAACCCTAGCTGCAAGGCCGAACGTTGCCTGCTCATGCCGTTGTCCGCGGACAACCGGATCATCAACGTGGTAGTCGCCAGATCGTTTGCGCATGAACTGATCTCCGCAGCAACTGGGTTCGCGCCGGGAAAATATCCCTGATATCGCCGTACTGATTTGCGGTATTAGGGCCGCCTCGATGGCTCTACCTAGTATCGTAGAGTCGCGCTTTCATGCGTCTTGCCGAACAGGCGCGGCGTATTCGGCTCCAAGAGTCCCGCCGGGTCTGCCGGCAGTTTCGCAATGCCGAGAACCTGCTCCCGTCTAAGAGGAGCAGAGCGCCGCCCGTTCGAAGAGGCTGCGAGGCTGCCGACGCTGCGGCTTCGCTCACCGAAAGGGATCCGCGGCAAGGTCGGTGGGACGCCGCGGCGGGGTCATCCTCGCCGCTCTTGCGCCTCCTTGATGAGGTGGCAATAGAGACCGCCTGTCGCTCGGCATTGGCTAACGGCAATGCTTCGGTCCGGCCAGATCGGTAAGCGTGCGGCTCGGTGCTTCGAGGCTCCTGCGGCGCGTCTCAGGCAAAGGCTGGAGAGAGGGCGGCAGGTGAGGGCGGCGACTCCAGCAGTCTGTCAGTTCGCGGTGCATCGATCGGTTCGGCCGTCCAAGCTATGCCTGTTGATCCTCCTTCCTGAGCTTTGCAGGCCAGAGGACGAAGTCTCGAATGGTGCAGCGGATGGCTGAAAGCTGACGGCAGCATCCGCATGTGCTGGGGCGGATGGTTGGATGCTGTCGCCGTCGTTGGTCATCGGCGTCCGATCGGTCGGCTCGGCGATCGCCTTGTTCGACATCTCGGCCAACTCGGCCGTCAGTCAGGTGGAGATAAGCAAGGCCATGCTCTTGCTCGGGCGAAGGATTGGGCAAGCCAGGTCCAAGGCGGATCGTCGTCGATCATTGAGGCAATCTCCATTCGCGCGTCCGGCTCTTGGCGCACCAGCCGCGCGATCTCCTGTGCCACTTCAATCATTTCGTGGTGGGCAGGTCGGCCCGCTGAAGGTCGGGGAAACTCCCTCCGCCGGGTCCTTTACTCGGCAAGTTGTCCGCGGACAACCCCTCGCCTAGAGCCTTTCCGGGTTAGATTGCAGCATTCTGTTGGCTCAAACGGAGTCGGATGGTCGACCGGCCGGCGCGTGTCGTAGCCCGGTTCTACGGCCAAGCCGGCCGGTCGATCAGCCGGCCCGTTTCAGCCAACCCGAAGGGCCGGGCATCTTTCCGCCAGGATCAGAGGCGATCGGCTCGGACGTACCAAGGGGTATGCCCTTCGCCAATCGCCTCTGCCCTGACGAAAACCT
>NZ_JACCEZ010000014.1:0-137743 GCF_013416305.1 Rhizobium sp. WYCCWR 11128 | reverse complement strand
CCATGGCCAAGGTCAGCGCCAAGGGCACCGACATCGGCACCAGCAAGGAAGAGATCCGCCGCGCTTCCAACGAGCTGTCACAGCGCACCGAGCGCCAGGCCGCCAGCCTGGAAGAAACCTCGGCCGCTCTCGACGAACTCACCGTCGCCGTCCGTCAGACGGCCGATGGCGCCCATGAAGCGAGCAAGCGCGTCCACGCGGTCAGCACCGAGGCAACGCATAGCGATGCGATCGTCACCCAGGCGATCGAGGCGATGAGCGGCATCGAGAAGTCGTCCTCGGAGATCACCAAGATCATCGGCGTTATCGACGAGATCGCCTTCCAGACCAATCTGCTGGCGCTGAACGCCGGCGTCGAGGCGGCGCGTGCCGGTGAATCCGGCAAGGGTTTTGCGGTCGTCGCCCAGGAAGTGCGCGAACTTGCCCAGCGTTCCGCCGCTGCGGCCAAGGAGATCAAGGACCAGATCGCCCGCTCCTCCAGCCAGGTGGATCACGGCGTCCGTCTGGTCGGCGAGGCCGGCGAGGCGCTGAAGCGCATCTCCGACCAGATCAAGGCTGCCAACGAGATCGTTGCCAAGATCGCCCACAGCGCCTCCGAGCAGGACACCACGCTGCGCTCGATCTCCTCGTCGATGAACCAGCTCGACGCCGCCACCCAGCAGAACGCCGCCATGGCCGAAGAGACCACGGCATCCGCCGAGACACTCGCCACCGATACCGACGAACTGATCGACCTCATCCGCGGCTTCCGCGTCGGCGCACCGCAGCACCGCCAGGCCGAACCGATGCGCCGGGCAAGCTGAGAATTCGACAACAAGCAATATTCGACCGCCGG
Organism: Rhizobium sp. WYCCWR 11128; assembly: GCF_013416305.1. Taxonomy (NCBI): domain Bacteria; kingdom Pseudomonadati; phylum Pseudomonadota; class Alphaproteobacteria; order Hyphomicrobiales; family Rhizobiaceae; genus Rhizobium; species Rhizobium sp. WYCCWR 11128. Next base: position 136,908 of record NZ_JACCEZ010000014.1, on the reverse strand, counting down.
GGGAAAATCCGGCGGTTTTTCTTTGTAAGTACCCCTGGATTTTGAGGGAAATTCGGATCGCGAACAATAAAGTTAAAGCTTTTTTATAGGGTGGGCATCAATTGTTCCTTACCCGGTCGCAGCATGTTTGTTTTAGCAGCGGTAGACGCGTCGTCTTGTTTGGCGCGCTCGCACAGGCGGTAGAAAACCGCACCGGAATGTATTCACCCATTCCCGTTGCGAGGCGTCATGAAAAATTTGAAGATATCGAAGCAGCTCATATTGCTGGTCGTCGGCCTGATGATTGCCTTTGCGATCGCCACCTCCCTGCAGATCCGCTCCTCGGTCGATGCGATCTACAAGGAACGTTATGACATGCTGCGCGCCGAGGTTCAGTCGGCGGTCTCCGTTCTCAAGCTTTACCAGGCCAAGGTCACCGCCGGCGAAATGACGCTGGAGGATGCCCAGAAGCAGGCCTACACCACCGTCAACGGGATGAAATACGATCCGGACGGCTATTTCTTCGGCTATAGCTACGACGTCCAGATGGTATTCCACTACGATGCCTCGAAAGTCGGGCAGATCAACAAGGGCCAGCCGGACAGCAAAGGCAAGCTCTATCGCGATGAGCTGGTCAAGCTCGGGCAGCAGGGCGGCGGTCTCGTCGAATATTATTCCACGGTCAAACCGGGCCAACCCGTTGGCGATTATCGCAAGACGGCCTATGGCCAGGCCTTCGAACCCTGGAAGATCGTCGTCGTCACCGGCGTCTACATGGACGATCTCGATGCTCAGATAAACAGCACGATCCTGACCGCGCTCTCCGGCAGCATCGTCCTGTTCTTCCTTGCCATGACAGCCGCCTATATCGTCATCCGCGGCATATCGGGACCTCTCAACAACGTCCATGCCGCCCTCAAGGCTGTCGCCGAAGAGGATGTTTCGATCACCATTCCGCACACCGGCATGAACAACGAAGTCGGCATGATGGCGAAGGCGACGCAGTCACTGCAGGAAAAGATCAGGGAACGCCATGCGATGTCGGATCGCGAGGCGGCCCAGCAGCTGGCGCTGGAAAGCGAGCGCGAAAACAATCTGCGCCAGCAGCAGGACGAAGCAACGCTGCAGGCGCGCGTAGTGACGACCATCGGCCAGGCGCTGGAGATGATCGCCCGCGGTGATCTCACCGTTCGCTGCGCCGATCTCGGCCAGAAGTATGCCGCCCTTCGCGACAACTTCAACGATGCGCTGTCGCATCTCGAAGCCGCCATGGCCAAGGTCAGCGCCAAGGGCACCGACATCGGCACCAGCAAGGAAGAGATCCGCCGCGCTTCCAACGAGCTGTCACAGCGCACCGAGCGCCAGGCCGCCAGCCTGGAAGAAACCTCGGCCGCTCTCGACGAACTCACCGTCGCCGTCCGTCAGACGGCCGATGGCGCCCATGAGGCGAGCAAGCGCGTCCACTCGGTCAGCACTGAAGCCACCCATAGCGATGCGATCGTCACCCAGGCGATCGAGGCGATGAGCGGCATCGAGAAATCGTCGTCGGAGATCACCAAGATCATCGGCGTCATCGACGAGATCGCCTTCCAGACCAACCTCCTGGCGTTGAATGCCGGTGTCGAGGCAGCTCGTGCCGGTGAAAGCGGCAAGGGTTTTGCGGTCGTCGCCCAGGAAGTCCGCGAACTCGCCCAGCGCTCCGCCGCGGCCGCCAAGGAGATCAAGGATCAGATCGCCCGCTCCTCCAGCCAGGTCGACCACGGCGTCCGTCTGGTCGGCGAGGCAGGCGAGGCGCTGAAGCGGATCTCCGACCAGATCAAGGCCGCCAACGAGATCGTCGCCAAGATCGCCCACAGCGCTTCCGAACAGGACACGACGCTGCGCTCGATCTCCTCGTCGATGAACCAGCTCGACGCCGCCACCCAGCAGAATGCCGCCATGGCCGAGGAGACCACGGCATCGGCAGAGACGCTGGCCACCGATACCGACGAGCTGATCGACCTCATCCGCGGCTTCCGAGTCAGTGGCGAAAGCGCTGCCCCGGTCATGCATCAAGGTCGTCGCGCTGCATAGCGCAATTCCAGGAAAAGTGTGTAGCGGTTTTCCGTCAGGAATTGCGTAAAAACAAAACGGCGCGGAGGCAACAAGCCTTTTCATCACCAAATTCTTAGCGGCCGTCGGTTCTCCGGCGGCCGTGCCATTTGGAGCTCATTGCTCGATACGCTCGATCAGCCGCTCGATCTCGTGATCGGAAAACACTTCGACACCGGCCGCTTTCAGCGCCGCCGCCGTCACGCCGTTGCCGGCTCGTTTGCGGCCGGAAAAGGTGCCGTCATAGATGAAACCGGATCCGCAGGACGGGCTGCCGTCAATGAGCAGCGCATAGCGGCAGCCGGCCTGCCTTGCGAGCGCCACGGCATTCTCCGCCGCCTGCAGGAACTCTTCCGTCACGTCGGCGCCCGTCAGCTCGACGACCCGCGCCGTGCCGGCCAGCACATCCTCGCCGGTCGCACCATTTCCAATCTCGGCCGGAGGGCGCGGCACCGGCATGCCCGCCGACATTTCCGGACAGATCGTCACCAACCGGCCCTCGGCCTGCCATGTCTCGATCGCCGAATGAAGCAACGGCTTCGCCCGACCGTCATACCGAACGGCGTGCCCCATGAGGCAGGCGCTGACGAGAATCTTGCTTTGCATGTCTGCTTGAATAGCGCCGTAGTGGCGGCAATGCCAGTGTTGGGGTGGGCGGGTTGTTCAATGGGTAGCGAACCGTATCCGCCCCTCATCCGCCTGCCGGCACCTTCTCCCCGTAAACGGAGCGAAGGGGAACACGCCGCGACCTCTCCGTTCCTCGCTTACCTCTGGTGGGGCATGTGCCCTCTCCCCGCAAGCGGGGAGAGGGTTAGGGTGAGGGGCAGATGTTTTTCGAAACCGCGCTGCATCGACACCGCAAGAAGCGGAATATCACCCCGAGATCTTCGAGAAATCCGCAACCGCTCCCGTCGCCTCACGAATGAGCCGCAACAGGGCGAGACGGTTGGCGCGGATGGCGGCGTCCTCGTCGTTGACGAGCACGTCTTCGAAGAAGCGGTCGACCGGGCCGCGCAGCTTGGAGAGCGCTTCCATCGCCGAGCGGAAATCTTCCCCGGCAACCGCGTCCGATGCATCCTTCGAGGCGCTGGAGATTGCGGCGAACAGTTCCTTCTCGGCATCGAGCTTCAGAAGCGCTTGCGAAACGCCGTCGGCGATCACGGTACCCTTCTTTTCCTCGGCGGCGAGCAGCTGCGTTGCGCGTTTGGTGCCGGAAAGCAGGTTCTTGCCATCTTCCGAGGTGATGAAGGCCGTCAGCGCTTCGACGCGGCGCGCCACCATCAGCAAGTCGTCGGCATCGGGCGTCAGCACGGCGTCGATCAGATCATGGCGGGCGCCCTGGTCGCGCAGATAGACCTTGAGACGGTCGTGGAAGAAGGAGAGCAGATCGCCATCCTTGGTCGTTGCCAGCAACGGCAGGCGGATCCTTCGCTCCAGCAGGATCCTGACGACACCGAGTGCCGCCCGCCGCAGGGCGAACGGATCCTTCGACCCTGTCGGCTTTTCGTCGATCGCCCAGAAACCGATCAGCGTATCGAGCTTGTCGGCAAGGGCGATGGTGATCGCCACTTTGTCCTCCGGCACGCGGTCCGATGGACCCTGCGGCTTGTAGTGATCCTCGATCGCTGCGGCAACGGAAGCATTCTCGCCCTGCAACACCGCATATTTGCGGCCCATCAAGCCCTGCAGTTCCGGGAATTCGCCGACCGCTTCGGTGCGCAGATCGGCCTTTGCAAGCACGGCGGCGCGATCGATGAGAGCCGCGTCGGCGCCGGTGATATCAGCCAATTCCTTGGCAAGCGTGCGGATGCGGGCGACACGCGCGCCCTGTGTGCCGAGCTTGGCATGGAACGTCACATCGAGCGCATCGAGCTTGGCCATGCGCTGGTCGAGGGGCTTGTTGATGTCGAGGCCGAACTTTGCCGCCGAAGCCGTGAGCGTCTCGAGATCCGGCAGATTGCCCTGGTCGCGCTTCCAGAAATGCAGCGCATCCGAAAGCCGGGCCCGCACCACCTTGCCGTTACCGTGGACGATTTCCTTGCCGCCGTCGCTCGCCTGGATGTTGGAGACGAGGATGAACTTGTTCGAAAGCGTCTCTTCACCCTGTTTGCGGGTGACAAAACACTTCTGGTTGGTCTTGATCGTCAGCCGGATGATTTCGGAGGGGATCGAGAGATAATCCTCCTCGAAGGTGCCCATCAGCACCTGCGGCCATTCGACGAGGCCGGAGACTTCCTCCAGCAGGCCTTCGTCTTCCACCAGCTCCAGCCCGTTGGCAAAGGCGATGTCGCGGGCGTCGTGCAGGATGATGTCCTTGCGCCGTTCGGCATCGAGGATGACCTTGGCCTTTTCCAGGTTCGCCGCATAATCGTCGAAGCGCCGGACGGTGATCGCCTCGGGCGCGTGGAAACGGTGGCCATAGGTGATGTTGGAAGCGGTGATGCCGTCGATCTCGAAGGGGATCACGACGGTCTCTTCATGCTCCGGGCCGAAGGTGCAGACGATCGACTGCAGCGGCCGCACCCAGCGCAGCGCACCGGGCTTCGACGAGGCCTTGCCCCAGCGCATCGATTTCGGCCAGGGAAAATCGCGGATGATGCCGGGCATGACATCGCTGACGATCTCTTCCGTTGCGCGGCCGGACTTGGAGATGACCGCGACGTAGAAATCGCCCTTCTTCGGATCGCTCACCACCTGCGCCTCGGAGACTGAGGAAAGGCCGGCGCCGCGCAAAAAGCCTTCGATCGCCTTCTCGTTGGCGTCGGTGCGCGGTCCCTTGCGCTCCTCGCGCACATCGGCGGAGCGGGCCGTGAGGCCATGAATGTCGAGCGCAAGCCGCCGCGGCGTCCAATATTCGCGCGCGCCCTCGTAGGAAAGACCCGCTTCGACAAGCGCATCGGTGACGAGCTTCTTCAGGTCGCCGGCAGCCTTGCGCTGCATGCGGGCCGGAATCTCTTCGGAGCGGAGTTCGAGAAGAAGGTTTGGCATGTCGAATTTCCTTGCCTCCCGCGACAGGGGAGGGATGGCATGGGCGCCGGGTCAAAACGTTGCTTCTGCTAGCAAAGAATGGCGCATCTGCACAACCGCAAAATCGCCGCCTTTCCGGCATGCTTATCCTGTGGATCGGCGCTCGGCCGTAAACTCCAACATTGCCTTGCCGCTTTTCGCCGCTATGGTCCCGCCACCTCTGACGAAACAGGAAATCCCATGGCCGCAGACCTCCGTTTTCTCGCAGCCCGCATCTCCGCCGAAATCAACGCCCGGCCCGAACAGGCCAAAGCCGCCATCGAGCTGCTTGACGAAGGCTCTACCGTGCCCTTCATCGCCCGCTACCGCAAGGAAGTGACGGGCGGGCTGGATGATACGCAGCTGCGCAATCTCGCCGAGCGGCTGGTCTACCTGCGCGAACTCGAAGCCCGGCGCGACGCGATCGTCGAATCGATCACCGGCCAGGGCAAGATGACCGACGAGCTGATGACCAAGGTCGCAGGCGCCGAAACCAAGGCCGAGCTCGAAGATCTCTATCTGCCCTACAAGCCGAAGCGCCGCACGCGGGCCGAAATCGCCCGCGAACGCGGCCTCGGCCCGCTCGCCGAGACGATCCTTGCCGACCGCGCCAGGGAACCGGCGGTGTTGGCCGAAGGCTTCGTCACCGCCGATGTGCCCGATGTGAAGACGGCGCTCGAAGGCGCGCGCGACATCATCGCCGAAGGCATTGCCGAAAATGCCGACCTGCTCGGCAAGCTGCGCGCCCATATGCGCCAGGCCTCGCTGCTGAAGGCGAAAGTCGTCGACGGCAAGCAGGCGACCGGCGAGAAGTTTTCCGATTATTTCGACCATTCCGAACGCTGGGCGACCGCCCCCGGCCACCGCGCGCTGGCCATGCTGCGCGGCTGGAACGAGGAGGTGCTGACGCTGACGATCGAGGCCGACGCCGAGACGACCTCTCCGAACAAGCCGGTCGAACGCATGATCGTGACGGCCTACGAGATCGGTACGAGCCGCCCCGGCGACCGCTGGCTGATGGAGGTCTCAAGCTGGACCTGGCGCGTCAAGCTTTCCATGTCGCTCTCGCTCGATCTGATGCGCGAACTGCGCGAAAGGGCCGAAGAAGAGGCGATCCATGTCTTCGCCCGCAATCTCAAGGATCTGCTTTTGGCCGCACCCGCCGGCTCGCGCGCGACGATGGGTCTTGATCCCGGCATCCGCACCGGCGTCAAGGTCGCCGTCGTCGACGGTACCGGCAAGGTGGTGGCGACATCGACCGTCTATCCCTTCCAGCCGAGAAACGACGTGCGCGGCGCCCAGGTCGAGCTCGCATCGCTGATCCGCAAGCATAATGTCGAGCTGATCTCGATCGGCAACGGCACCGGCAGCCGCGAAACCGAAAAGCTGGTGGCCGACATGCTGGCCGAGTTGCCGGCGCCGAAGCCGACCAAGGTCATCGTGTCGGAAGCCGGCGCCTCGGTCTATTCCGCCTCGGCGACCGCCGCGGCTGAATTCCCGGATCTCGACGTGTCGCTGCGCGGCGCCGTCTCCATTGCCCGCCGCCTGCAGGATCCACTGGCCGAATTGGTCAAGATCGAGCCGAAGTCGATCGGCGTCGGCCAGTATCAGCACGACGTCGACCAGCAGAAGCTATCGCGTTCGCTCGATGCCGTGGTGGAAGACGCGGTGAATGCCGTCGGCGTAGATCTCAACACCGCGTCAGCGCCGCTGCTGTCCCGCGTCTCCGGCCTCGGCCCGTCGATCGCCGACGCCATCGTCCGCCACCGTGACAGCGAAGGCCGTTTCGAGACGCGAAAGGATCTGCTGAAGGTCGCACGCCTCGGCGGCCGCACCTTCGAGCAATGCGCCGGCTTCCTGCGCATTCCCAACGGCAAGGAGCCGCTCGATTCCTCTTCGGTCCACCCGGAGGCCTATGGCGTCGCCAAGAAGATCGTCGCCGCTTGCGGCCGGGATCTGCGCACGCTGATGGGCGATAGCGCCGTGTTGAAATCGGTTGATCCGCGCCAGTTCATCGACGAGAAATTCGGCCTGCCGACGGTCAGGGACATCATCGCGGAGCTGGAAAAGCCCGGCCGCGACCCGCGTCCGAGCTTCAAGACCGCGACCTTTGCAGAGGGCGTCAACGAAATTTCCGACCTGACGCCCGGCATGGTGCTGGAAGGCACGGTGACCAATGTCGCCGCCTTCGGCGCCTTCGTCGATATCGGCGTGCACCAGGATGGTCTGGTGCACGTCTCCCAGCTTGCCGATCGCTTCGTCAAGGATCCCCACGAGGTCGTCAAGGCGGGAGATGTCGTCAAGGTGCGGGTTGTCGAAGTCGATGCCAAGCGTAAACGCATCGGTCTTTCCATGCGCCGCGATGACGGCTCCTCGGCGCCGCCGCCGCGTGGTGATTCTCGCGGAAACCAAGTGTCGCGGCCGCAGAACGAGCGCCGGCCCGCGGCTCAGAAACCGGAGAGCCAGGGCGCCTTCGGTGCGGCACTTGCCGAAGCCATGAAGCGAAAATAAGGGTTTAGCCGGCATTTCGGCAAAAATGCAACAGTTTGGCAGCGTTCTGAACAGAGTGCTAAATCCGGCGCTTGTAAGGCGAAAGGGAGCTATTAAGTTGATGTGACCATCCCGTCACATTTGCGAGGCGTCCATGGCGTCGGCATTCTTATCGATCGTCCAGCAAATCGTCCGCAAGGGTTCGTTGAAACTTACCCTTGCCAATGGCGAAACCCACACTATCGGCGACGGCACGGGTGAAACCGTTGTCGCCCGCCTTGCCGATCAGGAGGCCGAGGACGCCATCCGGCGCGACCCGGCGATGAAGCTCGGCGAAATGTACATGCAAGGCCGGTTCATTCTCGAACAGGGCAACATCTACGATTTCCTGTCGCTGGTGAAACAGAACACCACCAACGAAATCTTCGATTTCAAGATGGCGGCACTGCTCCTCGGCCGCATTGCCTGGCAGCAGCTGAAGAGCCGCGTGCCGGTCAATCGCAACAAGCACAATGTCGCCCATCATTACGACCTGTCGGCCAAGCTCTTCGATCTTTTCCTCGATGAGGACTGGCAATATTCCTGCGCCTATTTCGAGCCGCCGGGCATTGGTCTCGACGAGGCGCAGCTCGCCAAGAAACGCCATATCGCCGCCAAGCTTCTGCTCGAGCCGAACCAGCGCATCCTGGAGATCGGCTCCGGCTGGGGCGGCATGGGCATGTACCTGGCGGAGGCGACCGAAGGTGCAGAGTTCACCGGCATCACGCTGAGCGAAGAGCAGTTCAAGGTCTCGCGTACGCGCGCTGAAAAGCGCGGCCTTGCCGACCGTGTGCGTTTCGAACTGCAGGACTACCGCACCATGACGGGCAGGAAGTTCGACCGCATCGTCTCGGTCGGCATGTTCGAACATGTCGGCATCGGCCATTACGGCAATTTCTTCCGCAAAGTATCGGATCTCCTCGACGACAACGGCGTCATGGTGCTGCATTCGATCGGCCGCCCGAAGCCGAGCTTCGGCACCAATGCCTTCATCGAGAAATACATCTTCCCGGGCGGCTACATCCCTTCCGTCGGCGAGGTCGTGCCGCCGCTTGAAAAGGCCGGGCTGTTGGTCAAGGATATCGAAATCTTGCCGCTGCATTATGCCTATACGCTGCGCCATTGGCGCGAGCGTTTCGTGGCGCGTAAGGCCGAAGCGGTGGCGCTTTACGACGAGCAATTCTTCCGCATGTGGGAACTCTATCTGGCCGGTTCCGAAATAGGCTTCCGTTGGGACGAGCTCTTCATCCTGCAGATCCAGATCGCCAAGAACCAGTTCGCCGTTCCCGACAATCGCAATTACATCGCGCGGAATGAAGCGAAGCTGAAGGAATTCGAGGCGGGACGCGCCCCGCTCGAAAAGGTGACGTTCTGATCCCGCGGAAATGCCGCTTCCGCTGGCGGTTTTGCCGAGGGACAGATTCTCATGAAAGGACGTGCCGATGAGCAGTGCGTATCCCGAGATCTACTTGGTCCGCCACGGTGAAACCGAATGGAGCCTGTCCGGGCGCCATACCGGACGCAGCGATATTCCCTTGACGGCGAACGGCGAGGCGGCTGCCCGCAAACTCGCCGACCGGCTGACGGGCCTTACCTTCTCCGCTGTCTGGTCGAGCCCCTCCGAGCGGGCCCGCAAGACCTGTACGCTCGCCGGATTCGGATCGGGCGCGGTGATCAAGGACGATCTCGCCGAATGGGACTACGGCGCTTATGAAGGCCTCACCACCAAGGCGATCCTTGCCGACCGCCCCGGCTGGCAGCTCTTTCGCGACGGCTGCCCGAAGGGCGAATTCGCCGCCGATGTCGGCGATCGCGCCGACGCCATCATCCATGCGCTTCGCCAAACGGCCGGCACCATCCTGATCTTCTCGAGCTCGCATTTCCTGCGTGTGCTGGCCGCCCGCTGGCTTGGCCTCCCGCCGGAAGACGGCTCCCGTTTCGTGCTCGATACGGCCAGCATCAGCGTGCTCGGCTACGAGCATGATCTGACCGAACCGGTCATCCGCCGCTGGAACCAGCGGTAAAAACCAGACGCAGTCCTCTGCCTGATCAATCGCCGCCGTGGTTAACATTGGGGTAACGACATCGGGATAAATGTAGCGAGCGCCGCCCTCCGCGGCTTTGATTTTTCGTTTTCTGGAGTGTGGACGTGTCTCATCGATCAGTCGTATCGATCTCTTTGGCTATTGCCCTTTTATCTGCTGGCTCAGTGGCCGCCCAGGAAAGCGGCCAGCATTTCTGGTCCGGCGACTGGTATCTGAGCGTTGGCGTCGCCGGCTTCTCCGCCCCGAAATTCGAGGGCTCGTCGCACAATGAATTCAAGTTCAGCCCGCTGATCTCGGTCGGCCGCCAGGGTGCTGGCCCGCGTTTTTCCTCGCGCAACGACAATCCGTCCTTCGCCCTCATCGACAAGGGCGCCTTCCGCGCCGGCATCGTCGGCAAGTTCGTGCCGTCGCGCGATGACGGTGACGGCAGCGAGCTGAAGGGCTTGAAGAAGGTCAAATGGGGGGCGGAAGCCGGCGGTTTCGTCGAGGTTTACCCGACCGACTTCCTTCGCGCCCGCGCCGAAGTCCGCCAGGGCATCCGCTCGCATGACGGCATCGTCGCCGATCTCGCGGTCGATGCCTTCACCGATATCGCCCCCGACCTGCAGCTATCAGGCGGCCCGCGCGCGACCTTCGCCACCAGCGGCTATTACGACGCCTATTACGGCGTCAACGCCAAGCAGGCGGCCGCAAGCGGCCTTGATCCCTATAAGCCGTCGTCTGGCATCCAATCCTATGGCGCAGGCGCGGCGCTCACCTGGAAGGCGACGGAAAACCTCTCGGCCAGTTCCTTCCTCGAATATAAGCGGCTGGCGGGTCCCGCCGCCGACAGCAGCCTCGTGCGCGAGCGCGGCTCGAAGAACCAGGTCCTGATCGGCGTCTCGGCGACCTACAAGTTCAATTTTTCCCTGCAGTGATTGACGCGGCTGCGCATCCCTCTCAGATGCGCAGCGCTGTAACACTTTGAATTGCAGCATAATTTCATCCGGGATCGATTCTGATCTAGGGATGATGCAAGTGGCAGTGCAATGATCGCTTCTTGACCGGATCGGCCGCCCGCCGCTAGATGAGCGGCATGCACGATACCGGCGACTTCAACGATCGCGTCTCCGACGCACCTTCCGATAACTGGGTCTACCGGATCCTGCCGTCATGGCTTTGGCCTTATGCGCAGCTGGCGCGCTGGGATCGCCCGATCGGCTGGCAGCTCCTGATGTGGCCGTGCTTCTGGTCGGCGACACTTGCCGCCAATGCGGCGATCGGCGAGGGGCTCTATTCCGGCAGCCTGCTGGTGTCTCACCTGTTCCTTTATTTCATCGGCGCGGTCGCCATGCGCGGCGCCGGTTGCACCTATAACGATCTCGTCGACCACGAGATCGACATGGAAGTGGCGCGCACGCGGTCGCGTCCGCTGCCCTCCGGCCGCGTCACGCGCCGCCGGGCGAAGATCTTCATCGGCTTGCAGACGCTGGTCGGCCTGTTCGTGCTGTTGCAGTTCAACTGGCTCAACGTCTTCCTCGGCGTGCTCTCGCTCGGGATCGTGGCGTTTTATCCCTTTGCCAAACGTTTCACCGACTGGCCGCAATTCTACCTCGGACTTGCCTTTTCCTGGGGCGCGTTGATGGGCTGGGCCGGCATTCTCGGCGGCCTCTCCTTTGCCGCCATCCTGCTCTACGCCGCCTCCGTCGCCTGGACGATCGGTTACGATACGATCTATGCGCATCAGGACAAGGAGGATGACGAGCTGATCGGCGTCCGCTCTACCGCGCGCCTGTTCGGCGACAGGACACGGCAATGGCTGATCGGCCTTTATGGGCTGACGCTGGTGCTGATGTTTATCGCTTTCGCTCTCGCCGGCGCCAATCTCATCGCGTTTCTGGGTCTGCTCGGTGCGGCCGGCATGTTCGCCTGGCAGATCGTCCGGCTCGATATCAACGATGCCGACCAGTGCCTGGCGCTCTTCAAATCGAACAACCGCGTCGGCCTGATCATCTTCTTCGGCCTCTTCGTCTCGCTGCTGTTTGCCATTCCCTGATTGGGACGATGAACCGGGCGCGGGCGCCAGCCCTCGCGCCTGTCCTCAGATAGGAGGATTGGTCTAGCAGCCATTCGTGGCGTCCTTTGCGGCAGATGGAAGCCATGCCTTGATCTGTTGATCCGTGAGGTTGGCACCACACAGCATAGTCGCTACGCGGCAGCCTTTCAGGGCAGATGCCTGCGCAAGAATAGCTGCGAGTCCCGCTGCTCCGGCTGGTTCGACGAGACGCTTCCATGTGTCATGAGCAAACCGCATTGCATCGAAAAGCTGATCGTCATCCACGAGAACGACGTCATCGATCGTGTCTTGAAGCCAGCCGACGGCCGACGGGACGGGAATCCGCACAGCAATTCCATCGGCAATCGTGCGTGCCTCCGGCGTTGAGATCACGTCACCCGCATTGTAGGACAGGGCCATGCAAGGTGCGCCCTTTGCGGCAACTGCGACGACCCTTGTTCGCGGTGATCGTGATTTGAACCAGCACCCTATTCCGGCCGCCAGGGCACCGTTGCCAAGCGGAATGAAAACGGCATCGATATCTTCGACCTCTTCAGTCAGCTCCGCCGCAATCGTTCCTGCCCCTTCGGCAATGGCGGCACTTGCCCCGTCCTCGACGAACTGCAGTTTCCGTTCGGCGGCGTAGATTTTGGCGGCCTCCTTTGCAGCGTCAAAATCTTCCCCGGCGAGAAAGACCTCCGCCCCAAACCTGCGCATGGCTTCGATCTTCAACGGATTGGCGTTGACACTGGCGAACACCACCAGGGATCGCCCATGCCGCGCGGCATTATAAGCAAGCCCCTGGCCGAAATTCCCGGCTGATGCCGTGACCAGAGGAGTTCTGTCGCCAACGAGATCGGCGAGAAAATACCCCGTCCCGCGCCCCTTGAAGCTGCGGATGGGATTTTCCGTTTCGTCCTTGGCGACGAGCGACAGCGCGAGCCTATCGGAACGCAACAGATTGGTGTTCAGGAAAATCGGATCGATTTTTTTGCGTGCATCGTCGATTTTGGCGGCTGAAAGAGGTGTTTGTTTTGTCATGGGCGGATGATAGGAATTTTCGGCGCGGAAAAACCGCGCTCATGATAAATTTATAGCGGAATTTCTGCTTATGGGCTTGGTTATACGCTGTGGATGATATTGATCGAACTATTCTGTCGATGCTGCAGGAGAATGCCGACATTCCCGGCAAGGTCATCGCTGACGCGGTCAATCTCTCTACCTCGGCCGTCGAACGGCGCATCAGCAAACTGAAACAAGATGGGATCATCGAGAAGATCGTGGCGGTGGTCAGTCCGAAAGCCGTTGATCGCACCTTGTCCGTTCTGGTTGAGCTCGAAATTCAGAACGAACATCGACACGCGTTGGAGCAATTCCAACGATGGCTGGACCGTGCGCCTGAAGTTCAGTCATGCTGGTATGTCACCGGCGACATGGACTATGTCCTGCTCGTGGCCGTCCGCAATCTTGAGGAATACAATGCCTTCATTGAGCGGCTTATGGGCGAGCAGCAGGCGCTCGTGCGAAAATACAAGAGCCTGATCGCACTCAAAACGGTCAAGCACGGATTGGGACTTTCCGTCCTTGAATGAGAGGCTTTCTACTGGCTACGCAGTGATCCAGTCAAAACTCATCCCACGGTGCCAATCGAGACAGTTTGCGGCCGAATTCGACAGCGTCGCAAAACGGGCATTCCGTGACAGGTGAGTGCGCAGAATGCCCGGCAATGATGTGTCCGGTGTCGCGATTTCGGTCAGTTGCGGGCGATGATTTCCTTGCCTTCGATCTTCATGGCGACGCCCAGCCGGCCGGTGGTGCGGCGCACGAGGAAGCGCGGACGGCGATTGGCGAAGTAGGAATGGCGGCGGCGCGGCTTGAGGTCGCTGGTGCGCAAGGCACCGATGTGGTCTTCGAGCGGCCGGGCGACGCCGTCGGCCTCGACCATCAGCATCGGAATGCGGAAGGCTTCGGACCAGCTGCGCCAGTCGGCGGCAATGTCGCTGAGATCATGGGCGACGAGCAGCGGAATGCAGAGCTCCGGATCGGTGTGATGGAGTTCGAGAGTGACGGTGACATCGCCGTCGCCATGGTCGATGGCGCGGGCGGCGACGCCCTTGAAAACGCGCTTCGGCAGCGCAATCGAGAGCGGCAGGCCGCTGGAGGGGAGGACCTTGCGCAGGACCGCACCGCGTTCGTCTATGGTAATATTGACGTCATCCGAACAATCGTGGATGGCGTAGCTGACCTGCTGGGGAAAGCGGGACGGATCGAGGCGTAACGTCGTGCCAGCCCAGGCGGGCTTCATAACGGGATTGTTCATTTCATTCTACCCTTGTCTTACCTGAGAGCCGATTTCCGGTCTTCTCCTTGGGACTTTTCGTCCTCTATGGCCGACAATAGGCAGCTGCCCTTCCGTACAGCTTAAAAATTGCGGTTAAGAAAACTTTGCCTCCTCTGATGGTTATCAAAACCGAATCCGGCAGGGTTTCCGGAAGGTGAACGATGTGGTGTCCTGGAATGATGCATCCGGAGGTAAGTCTCAGGTAAGCTTTACATGGCAAAATATGCTCACCAGCATTTCGTCGTTCTTTTAGAGATTTTGCCGAAAAGGGCGCTTTTCATGATCACGGCTTCCCTCGCTTACACGATCCTGTCGCGGGACATGACGTCGAGCCTCAACAAGGTCGCGTCGCAGACGACGGTCAAGAAGGATGCCCAATACTACGCCGACCATATCAACAAGGTCACCAACGTCGACGACTTCCTCGGCGACTACAAGCTCTACAGCTATGCGATGAAGGCCTATGGCCTCGAGGACATGACCTACGCCAAGGCCTTCATGAAGAAGGTGCTGGAAAGCGATCTCACCGATCCCGACAGCTACGCCAACAAGCTCTCCGATACGCGTTACCGCGAATTCGCCGCCGCCTTCAATTTCAATGCGCCGGAGAAGGACGTGCAGACGGATGCGCAGGAGGACGATCTCATCGGCCTCTACAAGCAGTCCTTCGCCGATGCCGAAAAGGCCGCGAGCGCCGAGAGCACCTATTACAGCAACAATATCGATAGCGTGCAGAGCGTCGACGACCTGGTCAACAATACCCGGCTGCGCACCTATGTGCTGAAGACCTTCAAGATCGATCCCACTTATGCGTCGAAGGATTTTCTGCGGCAGGTGCTGACCAGCGATCTCAGCGATCCCACGAGCGTCGTCAATACGCAGGGCGGCGACAAGTACAAGGCGCTTGCCGCCCAGTTCAGCTTCAACGCCGACGGCACCGTCACCGGCACGGCCCAGACCGCCGCGCAGAAGGCCTCGGTCATCGAGTCCTACACGCTGAATTCCCAATCGGTCATCATCGACAATTCGGTCGGCTCCGACGTCTACTATGTCGGCAAGACGGCGGCCGAATACAACAAGGCCTATTACACGGCGAAGATCGGCACGATCACCAATGTCGACGACCTGGTCGCCGACAAGCGCCTGACCTCCTATATCACGACGGCCTACAGCATGGGCGCCGACTTTACCGCTGCAGCGTTGCGCATGGTGCTGACCGACCCCGGCTATGCCCAGCTGATGGGCTTCACCAACGTCTACAATGCTTTCAATTTCAAGGCGGACGGTTCGACGTCGAACACGGCGCGCGTACAGTCTATCGCCCAGGCGAACAGTCTGCAGTCGGCTGCGTCGAACACCGGCAATTATTATACCTTGACCTCGCAATCGAGCAGCATCACCAATGTCGACGACTTGCTCGCCGACAACGTGCTGGCGCGTTACATCAAGGATGCCTATGGTCTCGGTACGAATTTCAGCAATGCCGACCTGAAGAACATCCTGACGGATTCGGCCTATGCCGCGGCTCAGGGCCATGCCGACATCAATGCCGACTTCAATTTCCAGGCGGACGGTTCGATCAACGGTTCGGTGATTCAGACGGAAGCACAGCGCAAGTCGACCACCGACCAGTCGGCGGCGAACGCCGCGCATTTCAACGGCATGATCGGCAATGTCACCGATGTCGATGACATCATGTCGGATGCCGTTGCCGTGAGCTACATCAGAAACAGCATGCAGATCGCAGACAGCGTCTCTGATGCGACCTTGAGGACCATCCTGGTCGATCCCGCGGCTGCCAGCGCCCAGGGCTATAGCGACGTCCACGATCTTTTCAATTTCAAGACGGATGGTTCTGTCGCCACCCTTTACGCCTCGCAAAGCGCCTCGCAAAGCGCGAGCACCACCAGCAAGGCGAATGATGCGGCCGTCTATTATCAGGCGACCATCGCCGGCATCTCGGACGTCGATCAGTTGCTGGCAGACCAGAAACTGAACAATTTCGTCCGCAATGCCTTCGGCATCCCATCGACGGTCAGCGATCTCGATCTCAGGAATATCCTGACTGACCAGAGCGGCACCGGCACTTATGCCGACGTTGCCGCTGCCTTCAACTTCAAGGCGGACGGCACGCTTGAAGATGGTATGCAGGCGCAGACGGCCGCCCAGATCAGCAATACGAAAATTAGTGCGACAGCGCGGACCAACGACTATTCCGCACGCATGGGGGCGATCGCCAATGTCGATGATCTTATTGCCGATGACGGCATCACCAATTTCCTGAAGAGCACTTACAATCTGCCTTTCGATATCTCGAACGCCGACCTGAAGAGCATTCTGACCGATGCGACGGCGGCTGCAGCAGCCGGTCACGCCGATCTCAATGCCGACTTCAACTTCGCCGCCGATGGATCGCTTCCCGTCGTCAGCTCGGTCCAGACGGCCGACCAGGCGCAGACCACCAACGATAACTACGCCGCGCGCTATGACGACGAGCGCGACGAGGCGATCGACGAGGTCGCTGCCAATTACAAGAGCCTGATGGCGGATACCAGCCGCCTGCAGAATTTCTCCGACATCAAGAGCGTCAATGATTTCCTGCGCACCAATTCGGCGGTCGATTTCAGCAAGAGCAACGACAATCTGCCGGATCTCTTCCATGTGGCGCTGCAGGCTTTCGGCCTGACTGACCAGGACGTATCGCGTTCGATGATGCGCAAGATCCTGACCAGCGATGCCTATGATCCGAACGGCTATGTCGCCTCGCTCAAGGATGAACGTATCACCAATCTTGCCCGCGCCTTCAATTTCGGCCCCGACGGCAAGGCGGCATCACCCTTCCAGGCACTGCCCGACGCGACCATGGCCAAATACGCCACCGACTATAGATCGCATATCACCATGCTAATGAAGGACGGTCCGGTGAAGGACAAGGCGGCGAAGGACGCGACGGCTGAAGTCGACTATTTCGCCAAGGGCATGGCGAAGGTGAAGTCGCTTGACGATTTCCTGGATGACAGCCGCCTGACCGATCTGGTGCTGAAGGCGAACAACCTTGACCCCAAGGATTACGACAAGGCGACGCTGAAGAAGATCTTCACGTCCGATCCCGACGACAAGAAGAGCTATCTCAACGCCACCGCCGATGCGCGATTCAAGGACATCGTCGCCGCCTTCAATTTCGACAAGGACGGCAACCTAACCCGCGCCAAGATCGGTACCGTCCAGAACAAGGCGGCCGAGGAGCATACGCAGGAGCTCTACGTTCAGCAGACGATGGAAGCCCAGGAAGGCGAAAGCAATGACGGCGTCCGCCTGGCGCTCTATTTCAGCCGCAAGGCCTCGAGCATCACCTCGATCTATGGGATCCTCGGCGACAAGGCGCTTTATCAGGTCATCACTACCGCCTACAGCCTGCCGTCGCAGATCTCGGGCATGGATGTCGCCAAACAGGCCGATCTGATCAATCGCTTCGTCAAGCTCGAGGATCTCCAGGATCCGAAGAAGGTCGACAAGCTGCTGCGCCGGTTCACCGCGATGTACGACGTCCAGAACGCCACCCAGCAGTCGCCGGCGCTGATGATCCTGACCAACGGCGGTACGCAGTAGGCCTGATGGCGTGCAGCCTTACGGATCGAGGCTGACGACCTTTCCCGGGTTCATGATATTGGCGGGGTCGAAGGCGCGCTTGATGCGGCGCATCAGCTCGATTTCGATCGTTGGGCGGATCGCCGCCAGTTCGTCGCGCTTCAGCTGGCCGATGCCGTGCTCGGCCGAGATCGAGCCGCCATGGGCCAGCACCAGCCCGTGGACGATATGGTTCATCTCGCGCCAGCGGGCGATGAAGGCGGCCTTGTCGGCACCGAGCGGCTGGGAAATATTGTAATGAATATTGCCGTCGCCCATATGGCCGAAGGCGCAGATGCGGGCGCCAGGCATGGCCGCCATCACCGCTTCTTCGGCCTCGGCCATGAAATGCGGGATCTTCGATACCGGCACCGAAACATCGTGCTTGATCGATCCGCCTTCCGGCTTCTGCGCATCCGACATGCTTTCGCGCATGTGCCAGATCGCCTTCTGCTGCGCTACCGATGCAGCGATTGCGGCATCGAGCACCAGCCCAGCCTCGAAGCCCTGTTCCAGCACACCATTCATCATCCGCTCCGCCGTCTCGGCCGAATCCGACGTCGAAATATCGATCAGCACGTACCAGGGATAGGCGGCCTCCAGCGGATCGCGCACGCCGTCGATGTGGCGCGTGGTGATCTCGATGCCGAAACGCGGCATCAGCTCGAAACCGGTGAGCGAGGCGCCGCAGAGGCTGGAGGCGAGGTTGAAGAGGGCAAGGGCATCCGTCACCGAATTCAGGCCGGCGAAGGCCACCTGATGGCCGAGCGGCTGGGGAAAGAGCTTCAGCACCGCGCCGGTGATGATGCCGAGCGTGCCCTCGGCGCCGATGAAGAGATCGCGCAGGTCGTAGCCGGTATTGTCCTTCTTCAGGCGGCGTAAACCGTCCCAGATCTCGCCGGTCGGCAGCACTACTTCGAGGCCGAGGCAGAGCTGGCGCATATTGCCATAGGCAAGCACCGCCGTGCCGCCGGCATTGGTGGAAAGATTGCCGCCGATGCGGCAGGAGCCTTCCGAGCCGAGCGACAGCGGAAACAGCCGCCCATGCGCCTCGGCTGCCTTCTGCGCCTCGGCCAGGATGGCGCCGCCATCGGCCACCAGCACGTTCGCCACCGGATCGACATCACGGATCTTGTTCATGCGCTCGAGCGACAGGATGACATCCGACTTGCCCTGACGCGGCGTCTGGCCACCGACGAGGCCGGTATTGCCGGTCTGCGGCACGATCGCCGTTCCGGTCTCCGTCGCAAGCTTCATGATATCAGAGACTTCCTCGACCGAACCGGGTTTCAAGAGGAGAGGGGAGGAGCCGTGATAGAGCCCGCGGTTTTCGATCAGATGCGGCGCAAGGTCGGCCTCGCTGTGAAGCGCGTATTTTTCGCCGACGATCGCCACGAAGCGGTTGAGATCCTCGTTGGAAATGCTGCTCATCGGGCTCGATTCTCCATCCTGTTCCAGGTCCGTCAGTCGCGGGGCGCGGCTGCTCGCTGCAGCCGGTCGTTGATCGCTTCGCCCAGCCCCTCCTCGGGAATCGGCGAAAAGGCGATGCTCTGGGCGCCGCTGGCATCGGCCCGCTTCATGTAGTCGAAAAGATTGGCGGCGGCCTCTGCAAGGTCGCCGCGCGGGCTGAGATCGAGCACGATCCGCGCACTGCCCGCGCCGGAGATCGCAGCGCTGCCGAAGGCGATCAGCGCTTCGCCGGGTTCGACGGCCGTTGCATTGAGGCGCACGGAAGCACCCGGCGCATAATGCGAGGCGAGCATGCCAGGCGCCTCGATGGCCGCCGATGCCGCCTTCGCCCGCAGCAGCGGTTGGCCTGCAACACGCTCGATCTCGCGCGCCGCCAGTCCACCCGGCCGAAGCAGCCTGAGTTGGCCGCCCTCCGCCTTGACGATCGTCGATTCGACGCCGACAGCACTTGGGCCAGCATCGAGGATCAGCGGGATTTTCGCCCCGAGATCGTCCTCGACATGGGCGGCACTCGTGGCGCTGACCCCGCCTGAGGTATTGGCGCTGGGGGCCGCGAGCGGCCGTCCAAAGGCGCCGATCAAAGCGCCGGCGAAACCCTTCGGCACGCGGATGCCGACGCTGTCGAGCCCGGCAGTCGCCAGCGAATGGATCGGGCTTTCCGGCTTCAGCGGCAGCACGAGGGTCAGCGGGCCGGGCCAGAAGGCTTTGGCGAGCGCCCGCGAGATCGGGTCGAACTCGGCATGCTCTTCGGCCATGGCGAGGTCGGCCATATGGCAGATCAGCGGGTTGAAGCGCGGCCGTCCCTTTGTCTCGTAAATGCGGGCGATGGCCAAAGGATTGGTGGCGTCGGCGGCAAGGCCGTAGACGGTCTCCGTCGGGATGGCGATGGCAAAGCCGCCGGCAAGAGCGGCTGAGGCCGCCTCGAGCGCTGCCTGCCTGTCTGCCGTGATATCGATCGTGCGTGCCATGTCCTGCCCGTGTTCGTCCTGGCAGTCATTAGGCTTTCCGCCGCCCGCGATCAATCGCTTAAAGCTGCCGGATGATTTCGCGCAGCTGTTCGTTGCGGGCGCCGAGCAGCAGGATGTTGCGGATCGCCGCCTGCGGATCGTGGGTGCGAAAGAGCAGGCCGTTGCCGCGTACCGACCGGTCGATGGTCATCTTTTCCGCGGAGTTCTCGCCAGGTTTGATGGCGACGGCGAAATACATGCGGGAATAACCGACATCGATGCGCTCGAAGAAATTATCGTTCTCGCCGATGTCGGAATAGAAATTCGAGATGTAGAAGGCCCAGCTTACCTCTTCGTAATGAGCGAATTTCGTCCGCGCGGCGGTGACGTGGCAATAGCCGAGATGCGGGCTGTCCTCCAGCGTCCGGTGGAAGATCATCTTCGGAAACTGGATCGAGTGGTGAAAGCCGTTGATGTGCTGATGCGTCTTCTCGCCAGCCACCTGCAGCTTGCGGCCGGTCTTCGCGGCGACCTCGTCATGGGTGAAATACCGCTTTTCCTCGGCCAGCCAATGCCGCCGCTCGCGGGGGATGCGGCCGGTGCGGAGGAATTCGGAATGGGCGGCAATCAGCTGCGGCTCTTGCGATCTGCTCGCATCTTTCGCGTCGAAATAACGGAGTCTGGCCATGGTTCGCGTTCTTCGGTCGGTCGGTGATCATCAGGAGGATAGGACCGTATGCTTAAGGCGATGTTAAAAAATGGCCCCTCAGCCGGCCGGCTGAAGGGCAAATGCCGGCAGATGTCGCAAACGCGACTGACATCGATATCAGGCAGCCGACCTCTTTGCGGAGCGGGTCTTTACGCCATGTCGCAATTGACGATAATTGCCCGGAGAGTCGGGCGATGTCATCGACCGGGATCGGCAGCTTCAAGCCGTGCCGCATCCTGTCGTCAATTTCGAAGCCGATGTCGCATTACAACCAAGCGGCAGGCAGGCTCGGTGATTAAATGACGCCATGAGAGAAGGAAGCGGGCGCGCTTCCGCCGGCCTTCTTGCCGGAAGGCGGCAGCCGGGTGCACGAGGACATGAAGATGGATATTCGCAGCAACGTTTTGCGTCAGCTCAAGAGCCGCCGTGAGGGCTTCAGCCTCGAACAGCCGTTCTATATCGACGAGGATTATTTCCAGCTCGACATGGAGATGATCTATTATCGCGACTGGCTGTTCATCGGCCATGATTGCGAGCTGCCGAAGCCGGGCGCTTATTTCACTGTCCAGATCGGCAGCTATCCTGTCGTCATCGTCCGCGGCCGCGACAACGTCATCCGCGCCTTCCACAACAGCTGCCGCCATCGCGGCTCGCGCGTCTGCACCAAGGAGCACGGCTCCTCCGTGCGCCTCGTCTGTCCCTATCATCAGTGGACCTATGATCTCGAAGGCAAGCTCGCCTTCGCCCGCCACATGGGCGATGATTTCGATAAGACTGGCTTCAACCTGAAGCCCGTCCATTGCGAAATCGTCGCTGGCTATGTCTTCATCTGCCTTGCCAATAACGCCCCGGATTTCCAGCCGGTGCGCGACAAGATCGAACCCTATGTCGCGCCGCACCGGATCAGCGAGAGCAAGGTCGCCTTCCAGAGCACGATCATCGAGAAGGGCAACTGGAAGCTTGTCTGGGAAAACAACCGCGAGTGCTATCACTGCGCCGCCAATCACCCCGAACTCTGCCGCACCTATCCCGAGGCTCCGAGTGTCACCGGCACGGATGGCGGCGCCGACGATCCCGAGATCGCCGGCCATTGGGCGCGCTGCGAGGCAGCCGGCCTGCCGAGCAAGTTCCAGATTTCGCCGGACGGTCAGTTCCGCACCGCCCGCATGCCGCTGATCGAGGATGCAGAGAGCTACACCATGTCGGGCAAGAGCGCGGTCAAGCGCGCGCTTTCCGACGATATCTCGATCAGCCATATCGGCACCATGCTGCTCTTCCATTACCCGACGACGTGGAACCACCTTCTCGGCGACCACGCCATCTCCTTCCGAGTGCTGCCACTCAGCGCCAATGAGACGGCGGTGACGACCAAGTGGCTCGTCCACAAGGATGCCGTCGAAGGTGTGGATTACAATCTCGAGGAACTGACCCACGTCTGGACCGAGACCAACGATCAGGATCGCCGCATCGTCGAGGAAAACGCCTTCGGCATTCGCTCGCCCGCCTATGAGCCCGGCCCCTATTCCGCCTTGCACGAGGGCGGCGTCATGCAGTTCCTCGAATGGTATTCGAACTTCATGGTCAACCGTCTGCAGGGCGACCAGGCGAAAATCTCCGCCGTTGCCTGATAGCGCTTTGCCGCACCGGTTAATCTCCGGTTCAGTTCAACTGATCTAAAAGGGAGAGCAGGCCGGCCCCGGCCGCTTTCGGAACCATTCGGGCGCGAAGACGTTGCTGGGCAGGCGGTGATCGCTGTTGAATGGGAGTTGAAGCAATGATCGGTTTGAGAAACAAGATTGCGACCGCAGTTCTGGCTGCCGCCGTGGTGCTGACGGGCTTCGTGCCGTCCCAGGCAATCCAGATGCCCACCGCCCCGCAGGTGGAAAAATCCTCCGACGTCGAGAGCGTCCAGTACCGCCGCTATTATCGCCCCGGTTACCGTCCCGGCTACCGGCCTGGCTATCGTCCCGGCGCCTATTACCGGCCCGGTTATTACGGCGGCTATCGCGGCTATTCCTATCAGCGTCCGGGCTATCGCCGCTATAACGGCTATTGGTATCCGCTCGCCGCCTTCGGCGCCGGCGCGGTCATCGGCGGCGCTATCGTCGCGCAGCCGCGTTACGTCGCGCCCGCTCCCCGCATGGGTTCGAGCCACGTCGCCTGGTGCGCAAACCGCTACCGGTCCTATCGCGCCTACGACAACACGTTCCAACCCTATAACGGCCCGCGCCAGCAGTGCTATTCGCCGTATTGATAAGTCGTAGGAAGCGCGTTGCGCTTCCAATCGCTAAGTGTCAACGCAGCGTGATGCCATAGGCGCAGCGCCGTTCCATTCGTTGCGTCGGCGGCGAGTTCGGCCGGAACGTAACCCCACCTTCCGTCATCCTCGGCCTTGAGCCGAGGATCCATGCCCTCGGCTGATGGAGGCCAACATGGATCCTCGGGTCGGGCCCGAGGATGACGGAGGGTGGGGTGAGCTTCTGGAGCAAGTACCGCGACGGGTGGGGAATGCGCCTCTCCGACAGTCATGTCGAACCTTCACCCTCAAAGAATATCCACCCGCCTCAATAGCCACCAGGCAAAGGCAATGGAGCCGACGATGAGGACGACGGCGTATTCGGTGCCGTAGTCGCCGACGGCGAAGGGCAGGTTTGCCGTGTTCATGCCGAAGAAGCCGGTCACCAGCGTCGGCGGCAGCAGGAAGGCCGTCATGATCGACAGCAGATAGAGGTGGCGGTTGGTTTCGGAGGATTGTTTCGAATCGATTTCTTCATGCAGCAGGCGTGCCCGGTCCTGCAGCGCGTAGATATCGTGGTCGACCGTTTCCAGCCGGCTCGTCAGCCGCCGCGCCACGTCGTCGAAGCCGAAGGGCATCTCGTCGTCGTCGGCCGCCGCCGCCCGGCGCATCAGCGCCAACACGGTGCGCAGGTGCCGATGCAGCCTGACCACCGTGCGCCGGACCGGCGCCAGGCGCCGGCGCTCGTCGCGCTGCGCACTGTCGTAGACGATATCCTCGATCTGGTTCAGCTCTTCGGTGAGTTCGATGACGATCGCGATCAGCGTGCGCTGGAACTCGATCACCAGCAGTTCGAAGAGATCGACCGGCCGGGAGAATTTGCCCGGGTTTTTCTCGATCAGCGCCCGCGCCCGTTCGACGCTGCGCAGCGGCTGCAGCCTCGTGGTGATGAGGAAGCGGTCGGACATGGCGAAATGCAGCCAGCCGAGATTGTTGGTATCCTGGGCAAAATCGCGCTGGCAATCGACGAGCGTGCCATAGAGCATCTGCTCGTCGACGGTGATGGCCGCATGCGTATCACGCGTCGTCAGCGCCGATTTCGCGTCCTCCGTCAGCCCGTCCAGCGTATCGAGCAAGGCCGGCACGCGGGCGTCGACAAGGTTGAGGTGCAGCCAGTAGAAACAGTTGTCGGCGGTCAGTTCCGCCACCGTCGCACTATTGTTCAGTCGCACCGCCGTCTTTTCACCCGGCGAGAAGCGATAGGCCCAGACGAAACCGGGTATGTTGACGGGCAATGTATCCATTGTTCGCCGGTCCTTTGCGAAGGCGATGTCTTCCCTTAGAGATTGTTCATGACGTCCATTTGTCCAAAGGTGCAAGAGCAAAGCGCCATGTCCGGCGATTTATCGCATGCCGGCCAAGGAAATCGAAATTGACGTTTACGTAAAAATCAATTAGCCCTTGCCTCGGAGGGGCTTGCCCAAGTGCAGGCCGGTCTGCGGAGGAAAAACCATGTACAAGGCGCCCATCGAGGAAATCGCGTTCACGCTGAAGCATGTAGCGGGCATGGGCGAGGCGATTTCAAAAGGGCTGCTCGGCGATCTCGGCGAAGATCTGGTCGATGCGATCCTCGCTGAGGCGGGACGTTTTGCCACAGAAGAAGTGGCGCCGCTTGCCGAAATCGGCGATCGCCAGGGCGCCCGGCTGATCGATGGCGAGGTCAGGCTGCCGGATGGCTGGCGCGACCTCTATCGCCATTGGATCGCCGGCGGCTGGAATGGCCTGACGGCCCCCGAGGCCTTCGGCGGCCAGGCCCTACCGCATATGCTGAATGTCGCGGCACTGGAAATGTGGAATTCCGGTTCCATGGCCTTCGCGCTCGCCCCGACCCTGACGATGGGCGCCATCGAGGCGGTCAGCGCCCATGGTAGTGCTGCGCTGAAAGACACATATCTGGAGAAGATGGTCTCCGGCGAATGGACCGGCACCATGAACCTGACGGAGCCGCATGCCGGCTCCGATCTCGGTGTGCTGAAAGCCCGCGCCGAGCGCCGCGATGACGGCAGCTACCGCCTGTTCGGCCAGAAGATCTTCATCACCTGGGGCGAACATGACGCCGCCGACAACATCATCCATCTGGTGCTGGCCCGTCTGCCGGATGCGCCGGCCGGCACACGCGGCATCTCGCTCTTCCTGGTGCCGAAATTCCTGGTGAACGACGATGGCTCGCTTGGGCCCCGCAACGATCTGTTCTGCCATTCGCTGGAGCACAAGCTCGGCATCCATGGTTCGCCGACCTGCACGATGATCTACGGCGACGGAAAATTCGGTGGTGAAAAGGGCGCCGTGGGATGGCTGGTCGGCGAGGAGAACAAGGGACTGGCCTGCATGTTCACGATGATGAACAATGCCCGCCTTGCCGTCGGCATGCAGGGCGTGGCGATCGCGGAAGCCGCCACCCAGAAGGCGCTCGCCTATGCCAGGGAACGCACGCAGGGCAGGGCGCCGGGCGCAAGCGGCGCCGGTATGAGCCCGATCGTCGAACATCCCGATGTCGCCCGCATGCTCCTCACCATGAAGGCGCTGACTCAAGGCGCGCGCGCCATCTCCTATGCCTGCGCCCATGCGATCGACATGTCGCACCGGGCAGGGGAGACCAGTCGCCACTGGCAGGAGCGCGCCGCTTTGCTGACGCCGATTGCCAAATCCTTTTCGACCGATGCCGGCGTCGACGTCGCCTCGCTCGGCATTCAGGTGCATGGCGGCATGGGTTTCATCGAGGAGACGGGTGCGGCGCGTTATCTTCGCGATGCCCGCATCGCCCCGATCTACGAGGGCACCAACGGCATCCAGGCGATCGACCTCGTCACCCGCAAACTGCCGCTCTCCGGCGGCGATCAGGTGAAAGGTTTCATCGCCGAGCTCAGAGAGATCGCCGACGACGTCCGCCGCTCCAATCTTAATGGTTTCGGCGAGACCGCTGTGAGGCTCGACGCTGGTATCGCCGATCTCGAGCAGGCGACCGCCTGGCTGATAAAGACGCTTGCCGATGACAAGACCGCCGAAGCGCTCTCCGGTGCCACCCCCTATCAGCGCCTGTTCGGGCTGGTGCTCACCGGCTGTTATCTTGCCAAGGGCGGTCTCGCCGAGAGTGCCGATGGTGTGGCCGAAAACCGCATCGCGCTCTGCCGCTTCACCGCCGAGAACCTGCTCGCCGAGACCGCAGCCCTGCGCGACCGGGTCGTCAATGGTGCGGCAAGCCTTGCCGCCGCCCGTATCCTGCTTGCCTGAGGAGACCTTATGACCGATCACATCATCGTCGAGCAGCCTTCCGCCCATCCCGGCGTCCAGTCTATCCGCTTCAATCGGCCGGAGAAGAAGAACGCCATCACCCGCGCCATGTATCGCACCATGGCCGATGCGCTGAATGCGGCCAACACAAATCCCGGCATCCGCGCCACCGCTTTGCTCGGCACCGAAGGCTGCTTCTCGGCCGGCAACGACCTGAACGATTTTCTGGCTGCCGCAATGGGCGGCCGCGGCCTGGAGCAGGAGATCCTCGATTTCCTCTATGCGCTGGTGAATGCCGAAAAACCCGTTGTCTCCGGCGTCGACGGTCTGGCGGTCGGCATCGGCACGACGATCCATCTCCATTGCGACCTGACCATCGCCTCTAGCCGCAGCCAGTTCCGCACACCCTTCGTCGATCTGGCGCTGGTCCCGGAGGCCGGCTCCAGCCTCGTCGCGCCGCGCCTGATGGGGCATCAGCGCGCCTTCGCCCTGCTGGCGGCCGGCGAAGCATTCTCGGCCGAGGAAGCGAGGGAAGCCGGTCTGGTCTGGAAGGTCGTCGAGCCAGGCGAGGTCGATTCACTGACGCTTGGCGTCGCGGCAAAGCTCGCGGCCAAGCCGCCGGAAGCGCTACGCATCGCCCGCGACCTCATTCGCGGCGATCGTGGCGAGATCATCGCCCGCATCGACGAGGAGGCCCGCTATTTCTCCGCGCGGCTGAAAAGTGCCGAGGCGCGGGCGGCCTTCGAAGCCTTCATGCGTCGCTGAGCGCCGCCTGGCATCGCTTCGCGGCGATCGACACCAACACCGGGAGCAAACGGATAGCGATTAGACAGCTGGCACATTAAATACCTCGCCGGCCCTGAGCGGCCGGAACCGTTCCGGGGGAATATCATGCTCGCTCATTGCGTCTTGCAACGCTCTTGCCGGCGCGTCGACCGCTTCATTTGTCAGTTGGAACGTGGCGAAGTGATGCCCGGCCACATAGGCCGCATTTGCCAACTTCATCCCGATCACCGCTTCCTGTGGATTCTGGTGCTGCCCTTTCATGAACCAGCGCGGCTCATAGGCGCCGAAGGGTAAAATGGCCAAGCGAAAGCCGCCATGCTTCTGCTGTGCCGCTTTGTAATTGATGCCGTTGTGAAAGCCCGTATCTCCGACGTGATAAATTTTTCCGGCTGGAGTCGACAAAACGAACGACGCCCAGAGCGCCATCCGGCGATCGGCGGTTCCGCGGGCGGACCAATGGTGTGCAGGCTCCGCATCAATGCTTATTCCGGCGTGCGAAATGTGCTGGCCCCAGTCCATCGATGTCGTCTGTATATCGGGCACGGCACGGCGAATGATCGTGTCATTGCCGAGTGGCGTCACGACACGCGGCCGATGCTTCGCACCCAACCGCCTGAGCGTTGCGATATCGAGATGATCATAATGATTGTGCGACACCAGCACGAGATCAATCGGGGGCAAATCATCGAACGCGATACCCGGTGGGACGACGCGCCTGGGTCCGGCAAAAGCGAGGGGACTCGCGCGCTCTGACCATACCGGGTCGGTGAGGATATTGAGCCCAGCGACCTGCACGAGCATTGTTGCATGACCAACCATGGTCACCCTCAGATCCTCGCCGTCGACGCATGGATCCGGCTTGGCCGCCGGGTATGGACTTGGGACCGACTGAGGCCAGCGCTCACGGCCACCGCCGAATTGCCACCGCAGCAGATCGCGGAAGCCAAGGGGCTCAATACCTTCGGGATTGAAGAAATGTGTGCCGTCGAAGTGATCGGACACTGGGCCGTTATAGTATGGGTTGCGTCTTTTCGTCTTTCCGACAGGCACGCCTATTTCTCCAGCGTCGCCACCACCTCGACATGCGAGGTCCAGAGGAACTGGTCGATCGGCGTCACTTGCGTGATCCGGTAGCCGCCCTCGACGAGGATCGCGAGATCCCGCGCCAGCGTCAGCGGATTGCAGCTAACGGCCACGATCTTCTTCACACCTGAGCGGGCAAGCTCCTGGCACTGGAACTCGGCACCGGCGCGCGGCGGATCGAAGACGACGACGTCATAGGGCTTGAACTCCTGCGTCATCAGCGGGCGGCGGAAGAGATCGCGCTTTTCGACGGTGACCGGTTTCAGCCCCTGTGTGTTGCGGGCGGCATGATCGAGAGCTGCGAGCGCCTTTGCTTCGGCTTCGACGGCGTGCACGCGGCCGATCCGCGCCAGCCGCAGCGAAAACGTGCCGGAGCCGGCAAAGAGATCGGCGATCCGCTTCGACTTGCCGGCATGAGCCGTGACCAGCTCCGCCATCGCCTCTTCCGCCGGCTTCGTCGCCTGGGTAAAGCCGCCCGGCGGTGGTGAAACCTGGACGCCGCCGAATTCGACCATCGGCTTAGACGGC
The DNA here is from genome assembly GCF_013416305.1 of Rhizobium sp. WYCCWR 11128. Classification (NCBI taxonomy): domain Bacteria; kingdom Pseudomonadati; phylum Pseudomonadota; class Alphaproteobacteria; order Hyphomicrobiales; family Rhizobiaceae; genus Rhizobium; species Rhizobium sp. WYCCWR 11128. The sequence goes on along the minus strand of NZ_JACCEZ010000014.1, from coordinate 108,205 downwards.
TCGACGAGGATTTCGCCGTTCAGCGAAACACGGGCGATGCCGCGCAGGCTGAGCGCGGTCTCGATTGCCTTGCGCCGCTGCGGGTCGGAGAGTTTCTTCACGTCGTCGACGGAGATGTCGAGGCCGGAAAGCGTTTCGAGGACGGCGACGCGGAAGGGTTCGGCGCTGGTCGCCAGCGAAGCAGCAATCGCCCTGATCGCCGGCAGCCGGGCAATGATCCCTGCCGACGAGATCGGACATTCCTCGATGGCGACGATATGGTGGCTTTCGGCCTGGTTGAAACCGATCAGCATGTCCTTCTCGGTCTTGCGTGCCGCAAAGACGACACGCCGGCGTTCGCCCGGCCGGGCCGGAACGATCTCGCCGACCTCCGGCGTCAGCCCCTTGGATTTCAGCGCGTCGATGACCAGCTGGCGCTTGAAGGCGCGGTAGGGCGCATCTGCCATATGCTGCAGCGTGCAGCCGCCGCAGGTGCCGTTGACGCCATCCGGGCCGAAATGCCGGCAGGGCGGCTCCTGCCGGTCGGGCGAGGGTGTCGTGATCGACATGATCGTGCCCTGGCTCTTGACGCGGGCAATCGCCACGGTTTCGCCGGGCAGGGAAAAGGGCACATAGACAGGCCCGCCGGCGCTGCTGGCGATGCCGTCGCCCTGGGCGCCGAGCTTCTCGATCGTGACGGTTTCGGTGCTCACGGCTTCAATCCTGCCAGAAGGAATTCCTGATTGCCGTCGCCGCCGGAAATCGGGGAGGGGATGAGGCCAAGGCTTTTCCAGCCCATGTCCTCGACGAACCAGCGCGCCAGTTCTGCAGCAACGGCGGGAGCAGACGAGGGGTCCTTCAGCATCCCGCCCTTGCCGATCGCATCGCGCCCGGCCTCGAACTGCGGCTTGACCAGCAGCACGGCGACAGCGCCGGGTTCGGCGATCTCAAGGGCCGGCGCGAGCGCCAGCTTCAGCGTGATGAAGGAGACGTCGGAAACGATGAAGGTGGCGGGATGGTCGATATCGTCTGCCGTCAGGTTACGGGCGTTGAGGCCCTCCCTGTTGGTCACCCGCGGATCGCCTGATATGCGCGGATGCATCTGCCCATGGCCGACATCGATCGCAGTGACATGCGCGGCACCGCGCTGCAGCAGCACCTCGGTGAAGCCGCCGGTGGAAGCGCCGACATCAAGACAGTGATGGCCGGCGGGATCGAGCCGGAAATGCTCAAGTGCTGCGGCAAGCTTCAGCGCGGCGCGCGAGACATAGTCTTGCGCCGGATCGTCGATCTCGATTTCCGCGTCTGCGCCAAACAGCGCGCCGGCCTTCGTGACCACCTGGCCGCCGATCCTGACGGTGCCGCGCTGCACGGCGTCGCGGGCGCGTGAACGGCTGGCAAAGAGGCCGAGGGAGACGAGAAGCTGGTCGAGGCGTTGGGTGTTTTGATCTGACATCGGCTGTGCATGACCGGCAAAGCCGCCGGTTGCAAGCATTTTGTTCCCAAGACCGTCATTGACCCTCAAAAGCTTTCGGCGATAATCCTGCCGCGGCGATCGCGGGGCGTGCCGCAGACACGGGGGTGTTCTATGCTGAAGCTCTTCACTCTGATTGTCGCGGCAGTGATCGCGTCGCCCGCGCTCGCGAACGACACTATGGCCGAGGTCAAGACCGGCGGGCTGATCTTTGCCCAATCCGACGATGTCAGCATGGCGGAAGAGGATCTTTTCATCTCCGCTTCGGAAGTGCGTGTCGACTACGTCTTCGAGAACAGCTCCGACAAGGATGTCGAAAGCCTGGTCGCCTTTCCGATGCCTGACATATCAGGCCAGGTCGACAACAATTCCGCCATCTCCGATTATGACAGCGATAATTTCCTGCATTTCTCCACCGTGCAGGATGGAAGGCCGATCACCGCCAAGCTGCAGCAGCGCGTCGTCTCGCTCGGCATCGACGTGACCGACGAGTTCGCCAAGCAGGGCATTCCCGTCTTGCCCTACAGCCAGAAGACGACTGAGGCGCTCGCCAAACTTCCCGAAACCGTCCGCAAGGACTGGATCGCCCGCGGCCTCGTCTATCCCATGGGCGCCGGCGATGCCAAGGTCGATCTCGTGCCGCTCTGGACGCTGCGCTCGACCTATTGGTGGCGCACCACCTTCCCGGCGAAGAAAAAGGTCAGCGTCGAGCATCGTTACAAGCCGGCCGTCGGAGGCACCGTCGCCATCAGCTTTCTCGAAGGTGGTGAGCCGAAGGGTGAGCGCTTCGAGGAATATTCCCGCAAATACTGCCTCGACGGAGATTTCGTCAGGGTTGCCCAGCAGCGTGCGCGGGAAGCCGAGGCCGGAGGCGCCAACTATACCGAAAGCTGGATCTCCTATGTGCTGTCGACCGGCGCCAACTGGGCGGGACCGATCAAGCGCTTCCAGCTGACGATCGACAAGGGCAAGCCCGGCAGCCTCATCAGCTTCTGCGGCAGCAATGTTCAGAAGATCGGTCCTACGACCTTCCGGATGACGGCCGAGGATTTCGATCCTGCGAAGGATTTCGACATCCTGATCCTCAATCCTCCAGAAACGGCACAATAATCCTCAGGCTTGGCCGCTGTTGCGCCGCACAAATTTAAACAAATTTAAAGCCTGGCCGGATAGGTTCGGCGTGATTGTAGCGGTTCATCCAAGCCGCTCGGCGCCATGACGGCGCAAGCGTTTCCACGCCGATCATGTTCTCAGCTTCAAACATCCCGGCGGTTGCGTCTCGTGCGACCTGCCTCGCCGCGTCGACTGTCGTCAGGAGAAATCACCGATGTCCGCCAAAAACATATCCTTGAACGGTAAGCTTGCGGCCACGTTCGCAGCCCTCATTCTCATTTTCGTCGCCGTTTCCGCTTTCGTCTATTCCAAGGCGACGGCGTCTGCGGCCGCGTCTGCCGAGCAGGAAAAGTCCGAGCTGCTCGTCAACCAGATCGACGATGCGCTGCAGGCGATGCTCGAGCAGGCCGTCAACCTGCGCGGCTTCATCCTCTTCCGCAGCGACAGCACCTATGGCGATGTCTTCGCCAACCGCGAGCGCATGCTGAAGGCGATTGCCGCCGCCAAGCAGACGGCGGCCGGCGAGCCGCAGCTGGTCGAGATGATCGACGGCATGCAGAAGGCTGCCGATCTCTATTTCCATGAACTTGCCGAGCCGCAGACCAAGGCGCGCAAGGAAACCGACATGCCGATCGAAGAGGTCGTCAAGATCGGCGTCAACGCCACCAAGGGCCAGCTCGACGGGTTCCGCCAGGCCTCGGCCAAGATCAAGGCCACCGCGCGTGAAAAGTCGGAAGCGCTGGCCGCGATCCGCGCCGATGCCAACAGCCATCTGAAGACGACGCTGCTTGCCGGCGGCATCGTCGCCTCGCTTGCCGCCGCCATGCTTGCTTGGCTTATGTCGCGCACGATCGTCCGCCCGGTCGTCGGCATGACGAGCGCCATGGATCGCCTCGCCGGCGGTCAGAACGATATCGAGGTTCCGGCGACCGACCGCGGCGACGAAATCGGCCGCATGGCTCAGTCCGTCCTGGTCTTCAAGCAGGCGGCGATCGAGAAGCTGCGCCTTGCCGGCGAAACAGACCGCATGCGCGACGACGCCGAGCGCCAGCGCCGGGCAGGCGACGAGCAGAAGGCGCGCGAGGAAGGCGAGATCCGCTATGCCATCGACGCCTTGGCAGGCGGCCTTGCCGAGCTTGCCAACGGCGATATGGCCGGTCGTATCCAGACGCCGTTCGCCTCGCAATATGACAGCCTGCGCAACGACTTCAACCATGCCGTCGAAAAGCTGCAGGCGGCACTGCAATCGGTCGGCCGCAACGCCTCGGCGATCAATGCCGGCGCTGGCGAAATCCGCTCGGCCGCCGACGATCTTGCCCACCGCACCGAGCAGCAGGCTGCCGCCGTCGAACAGACCGCAGCAGCGCTTGAAGAAGTGACGACCACCGTCCGCGACAGCGCCAAGCGCGCCGAGGATGTCGGCAATCTCGTCGAGCGAGCTCGCCTCGGCGCCGAAAAGTCAGGCGAAGTCGTCCGCAAGGCCGTCTCCGCCATGCAGCAGATCGAGAAGTCCTCGGGTGAAATCTCCAACATCATCGGCGTCATCGACGACATCGCCTTCCAGACCAATCTCTTGGCTCTGAACGCCGGCGTCGAAGCCGCCCGCGCCGGCGATGCCGGCAAGGGCTTTGCGGTCGTCGCCCAGGAAGTGCGCGAGCTCGCCCAACGCTCGGCCAAGGCGGCCAAGGAGATCAAGGCGCTGATCACCACCTCGGGCGAACAAGTCGTTGCCGGCGTCGGCCTCGTCGGCGAGACCGGCAAGGCGCTGGAGGTCATCGTCTCCGAGGTGCAGGAGATCAACCACCACGTCAGCGCCATCGTCACCGCCACGCGCGAACAGTCGATCGGCCTGCAGGAGATCAACACCGCCGTCAACAACATGGACCAGGGCACGCAGCAGAACGCTGCCATGGTCGAGGAGCAGACCGCGGCCAGCCATGCGCTCGCCCAGGAGGCAAACGCCCTCGAAGAACTGCTGCGCCAGTTCAAGCTCGGCCAGGTGGCCCCGGCGCCGCGCGCAAGCGTTGCCGGCACCAACGCCCGCCCGGTCGCCTCCCCGGCCCACGCTTTGACCCGCACCGTCGCCAAGGCTTTCGGCGGAAGACAGGCGAGTGCTGCGGCGGTGAAGGAAGACTGGACGGAGTTCTGAGAGTACGCCTTTCCTAGGGAAGGGACGTTAAATGAAGAGGGCGGTGCAGTGATGCGCCGCCTTTTTTATTGAGAGGACCTGCCGGGCAGCCCCCTCATCCGCCTGCCGGCACCTTCTCCCCGGGGGGAGAAGAGATTTGCGGCGACGTTTCGATTCCCTCTTCTCCCCCTCGGGGAGAAGGTGCCCGTAGGGCGGATGAGGGGGCCACACGGCATGCCCTCACCCAAATCACTTATCCCGCAACCCCAACCGCAACACCACGTCCCAGCGCCCTGAACACCGTCGAGACGATGCCGGCGCGGTCGAGCCCGGCATGGGCGTTCATCGCTTCGGGTTTGGCTTGCTCCATCCAGATGTCGGGCATCACCAGCGAGCGCAGCTTCAGACCGTTGTCGAGCAGGCCTTCGCTGGCGAGGAAGTGCATCACATGGCTGCCGAAGCCGCCGATCGAGCCTTCCTCGACGGTGATCACGATCTCATGGTGGCGGGCAAGCTGGCGGATCAGGTCGCGGTCGAGCGGCTTGGCGAAACGCGCATCGGCGACTGTCGTCGAAAGCCCCGCGGCATCGAGATCCTCGGCGGCCAGCAGACAATCGGCAAGCCGGGTGCCGAACGAGAGCAGGGCAACCTTGGTGCCTTCCTTGACGATGCGGCCCTTGCCGATCTGCAGGATTTCGCCGCGCGCCGGCATGTCGACGCCGACACCTTCGCCGCGCGGATAGCGGAACGAGATCGGCCCGCCATCATAGGCGACAGCCGTGCGCACCATGTGCTTGAGTTCGGCCTCGTCGGCCGCCGCCATCACCACGAAGCCGGGCAGGGTGGTGAGGAAGGCCGTGTCGAAGGAGCCGGCATGCGTCGGCCCGTCGGCGCCGACGAAGCCGGCACGGTCGATCGGGAAACGCACCGGCAGTCCCTGGATCGCCACGTCGTGCACGACCTGGTCGTAGGCGCGCTGCAGGAAGGTGGAATAGAGGGCGGCGAACGGCTTGTAGCCTTCCGCTGCCAGGCCGGCGGCGAAGGTCACGGCATGCTGTTCGGCAATACCGACGTCGAAGCAGCGCGACGGAAAGGCTTCGGCGAGCTTGTCGAGGCCGGTACCATTCGGCATGGCGGCGGTGATGCCGACGATCTTGTCGTCGAGTGTGGCTTCCTGCACCAGCGCTTCGGCAAAGACGCTGGTATAGCTCGGCGCATTCGGCTTGACCCTTGCCTGGGCCCCGGTGATGACGTCGAACTTGTTGACGCCGTGATATTTGTCGGCTGCGGCTTCCGCCGGCGGATAGCCCTTGCCCTTCTGCGTGACGACATGGATCAGCACCGGACCGCGTCCATTGTCGCGCACGTTGCGCAACACGGGCAGCAGGTGGTCGAAGGAGTGCCCGTCGATCGGCCCGATATGATAGAAGCCCATCTCCTCGAACATCGTGCCGCCGGTGACATAGCCGCGCGCATGCTCGACGGCGCGAGTGATCGCCCGGTCGATGTTCTTGCCGAGATAGGCCGTCAGCTTCTTGCCGAAGTCACGGAAGCCCATATAGGTGCGACCCGAGGCAAGGCGCGCGAGATAGGCGCTCATGGCGCCCGTCGGCGGCGCGATCGACATATCGTTGTCGTTGAGGATGACGATGAGGCGCGCATCGAGTGCGCCGGCATTGTTCAGCGCCTCATAGGCCATGCCGGCCGACATCGCCCCGTCGCCGATGACGGCGATGACGCGGCGGTCTGATTTGTCGAGGTCGGCGGCAATCGCCATGCCGAGGCCGGCCGAGATCGAGGTCGAGGAATGCGCTGCACCAAAGGGATCGTATTCGCTCTCCGCCCGGCGGGTGAAGCCGGACAGCCCGTCTTCCTGGCGCAGCGTCCGGATGCGGTCGCGCCGGCCGGTGAGAATCTTGTGCGGATAACATTGATGGCCGACGTCGAAGATCAGCCGATCATCAGGTGTGTCGAAGACGCTGTGGATGGCGATCGTCAACTCGACGACGCCGAGACCGGCGCCGAGATGGCCGCCGGTGCGCGACACCGCATCGATCATTTCGTCCCGGACTTCGCGGGCAAGCTGCGGCAGGTCGCGATCCTCGAGCTTGCGCAGGTCGGCGGGATAGATGACCTGGTCGAGCAGGGGGGTCTTCGGCAGTTGTGTCACGGGCGGGCGCTCTTTCTTGCTTTTCCTTGTTCCGCTTTATTCGATTAGATTGCGGCAAAACAAGTGCATTTCAGGAACCGAAGGTTTTCACCTTAGAGCATGATGCCGAAAAGTGTGAGCGGTTTTCGGGCAACATCATGCTCCCACTATTAAAGCATGATGCCGAAAAGTGTGAGCGGTTTTCGGCGGATATCACCCTCTATTTCTTCAGTTTAGCCTTCCGGCAACGGCACGAATTCCTCTTCATCGCCCGGAACGATATCGAAGCGGCCGGTGCGCCATTCCTCCTTGGCCTGTTCGATCCGCTCCTTCGAGGAGGAGACGAAATTCCACCAGATATAACGTTTCGAATTGAGCGCCGCCCCTCCGAAGAGCATCAGGTGGCAGCCATCGCGGCCGGCTTCCAGCGTGATCGCATCGCCTGGCCGGAAGACCAGCAGCTGGTCGGCGGCAAAACGGTCGCCTGATATGACGACCTCGCCCGACAGCACATAGACGGCGCGCTCTTCATGGCCCGCGCCGAAGGGAAATTTGGCGCCCGCCTGCAGGTCGAGATCGACATAGAGCGTGTCAGAGAAAACACCGACCGGCGATGTCATGCCTTCGAACGAGCCGATGACCACCCGCCCGCGCACGCCGCTCGTCTCGATCAGCGGCATGGCGGATTTTTCCGTATGGGCGAAGGAAGGATCGATCTCCTCCTTGTCGTCAGGCAGCGCCAGCCAGGTTTGCAGCCCCGACATCAGCAGCGGATGGCCGCGCAGATTGTCGGGCGTGCGTTCGGAATGGACGATGCCGCGGCCGGCCGTCATCAGGTTGATATCGCCGGGACGGATGACCTTTTCGGTGCCGAGGCTGTCGCGATGGCGGATCTCGCCGTCGAAGAGATAGGTGACCGTCGACAATCCGATATGTGGATGCGGCTTGACGTCGAGCGCCTCGTCCGGCTTCAGGATCGCCGGCCCCATGCGGTCGAAGAAGATGAACGGCCCGACCAGCCGCCGCTGCCGGCTGGGCAGCGCGCGGCGCACCTGGAAACCGCCGATATCGCTGGTGCGCGGGATGATCAGGTTCTCGATCGCATCGCAGGCGAAGGCATCGCCGGGCAGGGGGTCTTTACCGGGAAAGAAGGACATTGGGATCTCCGATCGCTACAGTGCCGAGCGTCATCGCCCACAGATAGCGCCTGGAGCGCCGCGCGTCCAATCGGACGCGCTAAGGACGCTCCAACACTTGAAAGCGCGCCGCGCGTCCAATCAGACGCGTAAGGACGCTCAGCCCTGAAAGTTCGCCGTGCGTCCAATCGGACACGCGTCGGGGCTCAGATTGCGGTAAAACCATTGTCGACGAAGAGATGGGCGCCATTGACGAAGCTCGATTCGTCGCTGGCGAGGTAAAGCGCGGCCCGCGCAACGTCTTCGGGCTCGCCGATCCGTCCCTGCTGCGCGGCAATGGCGGCATCCGAAACATCGACGCCGAGCGCCTGCAGGTCGGCCACCTCGCGCAGACCGTGCGGCGTGCGGATGAAACCCGGGCAGACGGCGTTGCAGCGGATGTTGCGATCGCGGAATTCCACTGCGATGGCGCGGGCAAACATATGCACCGCCCCCTTGGTCGTGTCGTAAAGCACTTCCATCGGCGTGGCGGCGACCGCCGAGATCGACGAGGTGCAGACGATCGACCCGCCGCCGCTCGCGATCATCTTCGGCAGCACCGCCTTGGTCATCAGGAACATCGAGCGCACATTGACGGCGTGCAGCCAGTCCCATTCCTCGACGGTCGTTTCGAGAAAAGGTTTGATGACGATCGTGCCGGCATGATTGAAGAGCACGGTGACTGCGCCGTAGCGTTCTTCGACGCCTGCAACGGCGGCATTGACGGCGGCTTCGTCCGAGACATCGGCCGTCCAGCAGTCGGCCTCGCCGCCGGTATCACGGATCTGCTTCACAGTCTCGGCGGCTGCATCGCCATTGCGGTCGATGATCGCAACACGCGCGCCTTCCGCCGCAAAAAGCTTCGAGGCGGCACCGCCCATGCCGGTCGCGCCGCCCGAGATAATGGCGACCTTGCCCTTCAATCTGTCCGACATTTCCTTGTCCCCTCATCGTTTTGGATGGGGATCATAGATCGGTCTGAAGCCGATAGCCAAGCGTCTTCGAAAGGGAGTTTGCTGTCTCAGGCGCCGTCCAGCGGCTCGACGCCCTGCGGCTTGCCGGCGCGGTCGAGCCGGATCTTCTCGATGCGGTTTTCGGCAGCCGAAAGCAGCGTCTCGCAATGTTTCTTCAGCGCTTCGCCGCGCTCGTAGATCTCGATCGATTCATCCAACGCCACATCGCCGCGTTCCAGCCGGGCGACGATGCTTTCGAGTTCGGCAACCGCCTTTTCGAAGGAAAGGCCGGACACCTCCGGCTTGGCGCTGTCAGTCATTCTCAACCCTTCATCATTCTCAGAATATGCATGCCCGCCGATTCGGCGAGTCCCTCGAGATCATAACCGCCTTCGAGCAGGCTGACGACCCGGTTCTTCGCGTGCCGGTCCGCGAGTTCCAGCACACGCCCGGTCGCCCAGTCGAAATCCTCACCCGTCAGATTGATCTGCGCTAAGGGATCGCGGTGATGCGCGTCGAAGCCGGCGGAGATGATGATGAGATCCGGCCGGAAATCGTCAAGGGCGGGCAGGACGCGCGATTTGAACGCCTCGCGGAAATGGTCGCTGCCGACATTCGGCGACAGCGGCGCATTGACGATGGTGTTGTGCTTGCCCTTTTCATCCTTGGCCCCGGTGCCGGGATAGAGCGGCATCTGATGCGTCGAGCAGAACAGCACCGAAGGATCGTCCCAGAAGATATCCTGCGTGCCGTTGCCGTGATGCACGTCCCAGTCGACGATGGCGATGCGCTCGGCGCCGTGCGTCTTCTGCGCATGGCGGGCGGCGATCGCCGCATTGTTGAAGAAACAGAAGCCCATCGCCGTCATCTTCTCGGCATGGTGCCCCGGCGGCCGGGCTGCGACGAAGACATTGTCGGCCCGGCCGGTAAAGACGTCGTCCACCGCCGCCATCGCCCCGCCAATGCCGGTCAGCGCCGCCTGCAGGCTTTTGCTGCTGGCATAGGTATCGGCTTCGATCTGATTGATCTCCCCCTCTTCCTCGGGGATCTCCCGCATGACGGCGGTCAGATGCTCCTCCGGATGGGCAAGCAGCACCGCATCCTCGTTCGCCTGCGGCGCCTGCCGGCGCTCCAGTCGCTCGAAATTCGGATGTTCCAGCGCGACATTGATGGCGCGGATCCTGTCCGATCGCTCCGGATGGCCGGCGGGGGTCACATGTTCCAGGAAGATCGGGTGTTCATAAAGACGGGTGCTCATGAAGACACTCTATCGGTCGCTTATGTCATGTGCCACAGCAGATGGGGCATCGCCTGACGATTTCAACAAGTGCTCTTGCCGCGCGCCTTCCGACCGTTGGCCTACTACACTGCTTCATTTCGCCGTTTCCGTCGAGCCGGTCCATTGCAGCGGCGCCGCATCTTTTAAGACGTACAAAGGATACTGTAACACTTTGAACTATTGCGTAATTTTATCCTTAAGCCGGTTCCGGTATAAGCAATTATGCGGTAATGTTGTCATGGGGAACTCAGTAGGGCAGATCTGTTGATGAGTCAGTCGAAACGCCCGGATGTGGCGGAAATACGCGTGCCGTTTCGCGATGTCGATATGAACGGCCAGATGTTTCTGGCCTCCTATATTTCCTATGCCGAGTCCGTCCTGGCAGGCTTCTGGTCGTCACGGCCCGATGTCGATGACGAACCCGTCTATAGCCCCAGCAAGGTTTCCTGCATGCTCCACCGTCCGCTGCACTATGACGAGCCGGCAACCTTCACCGCCACCATCGACAAGATCGGCATGCATTCCATCGGCTTCCTCATTTCGATCGACACCGGGGAGGAGCGTGCCGCCGAGGTCGAGATCATCTGGCAGGCCCGCACCCGCGAGGACCAGTCGCCGGCCTCGCTGCCGGAGGAAACGCGCGACTGGCTTTATCGGTTTTTGGATTAGGATGCCGTGCGGACGGCGGGATGCGCTTTTGTTTTCCTGCCGCCCCATTGATCTGCAGATGTCAGCAATCCAAAATCGCTCAATGACAAAATCCGATGTTTTACCCCCCGATCTACAGGAACTGCTGGTTGCCATTGGGGAGCGCCTGAATAGCGGCCAAAGTGTCGAAGCGCAGCTGCCTTCCGCTGTAGCTGGCATATCCGCTCTCCCGGCTACAACGATCAGCCAATCTGCCCCGGCGATTGCAACAGCAGCAAAGCTATATCGCTGGCGTCCGGAGCCCGCGTGGCCTGGCAGACTGTTCCGGCCTCATCTTTCTGATAAGCAGCAGTTATTGAAATTTCCCGACCTTCGTTATCTCTTCCTGTTTCATTGCAATGGACGGATGAGGGAAGTTGCCCTCAAGAGGATAACCGGCGGGCTGCAAAGTTCTTTTCTGTTCGCGGCAATCGCCATACGTCTGAATGACTGGGCGGAGCCAGTCCGCGCTGCTGCGTTTGATTGTGCGAAGCGGTGCTTCCCGCTCACCTCGGCTGAGGTAATCGCCAATGCCGTGACCTCCCTGCTTCTGCACCAAGAAAGTTGGGGAAGATGGGGCGTCGAACGCGAGGCTATGGAGACGACGCTTGCAAGGCCTGATGTGGCTGAACAGCTCAGCGGAATCCTCTGTGAAGCGCAAACCGGGCCTACTTCACGGACTTTTCGTCTCGTGCTGAAGAATAGTTCGATAGATCCTCATTTGTCTCGACTGGCGGCAAGCGCGAAACAACCATGGATTCGAGCCATGGCGGTCAAAGCCATTGCGGACGAGCGTGCTGGCTGGCAAGTTGGCTGGGAGTGGAAGTGGATAGACAAATCTATGGGAAAACGGGCGCGAGAGCCTAAGTTCGACTTCCGTGACGTCCAAATCTCCTTCGATAAAGCGGCTGTCATCAGAGCTGCCGCGTCAGATACATCTGCAATCGTCCGACGCGCCGCACTGACGGCAGTTATTCAGCAGTGGCGTGGAAGCCGCGAAGCTGAGGAGCTCGCGTTGAGGCTGAGAGCTGATCCCAATCCTTCCGTGAGAGAACGCGCCGCCTTCATCTTATCGAGGACAGGTGAATCTGTTACTCCCGCGTGACGCGGTTGGATGCGACCTTTACAATAGACGGGCAGAGATCCCTTTCCTGCCGATACCGTGGAGTTTTTAGTGAAAAACGAGCGAGAGAAAGGGCAGTGGGAGACCGATGACGCGGTGACGTTCATGTACGGAAAATACAACGGCGCGCTTCTTCTGGCGCTCCGGGATTTCTGGAAAACACTTCGTTCGGCGTGGCCCGACAAGCAAAAGCCTCCGATCTCTCCGCATCGTGGCGATCAACCCCAAGAATAGCGCAGCGACCTTTCTCCTGAGGTTACTCCCGCAATCCAATCACCTAGCCGCCATGCTGGCGACCAGATCGCTGAACCTCTCTCCCTGAATGCCGACATGCGTCCGCAGCAGGCGGCGGGCTTCGTCGCCGTCTCCGGCAAAGATCGCGTCGACGATGGCGCAATGTTCTGAGAAGGAGGTCGACAGGCGGTTGCGCACGCGCAGCTGGAGGCGGCGATAGGGCCGCAGGCGGCGGTGCAATTGCAGACATTGCTCCTCCAGGAATTCGCTTCGGCCGGCTGCGTAGATGGCCTTATGGAATTCCTCATTGTCGTAATAATAGGCGTCGCTGTCACCGGCCGCGGCAGATTTCTCACAGCGGCCGTGGGTGGCCGTGATCGCTTCCCGGGAGGCCTCGTCCAGCCGTCGGGCGGCGAGCGACCCGGCCAAGCCCTCCAATTCGGCCATCACCTCGAACATTTCATAGACACGGTGTGGCCCTGGATCGATGACGATGGCGCCTCTGCGCGGTCGGATTTCGATGAGGCCGATCGCATCGAGCTGCATCAGCGCCTCGCGCACCGGTGTGCGGGAGACCCCGAAACGCGTCGCAAGCACCGTTTCGTCGAGCCGCTCACCGGGGGAGAACTCGTTGGAAAGAATTGAGTTTTCAATCTCATCACGAAGCCATCGACCGACATTCTCGGACATTCGTCTCACTTCCCTCATACATAAACGCAATTCTTGTATACACGATCATTGACCTCGTGTACGAAGAATGGCATTCTACATACTACCGGTGAAACCCGACAATGGGAAGCAGCCGTCAAAGCAGCCCGCGAAACCAGCCGGCCCAACAGAAGAGACCAGCGAAAGAGAGGAGAATGGCATGTCTGAGGCTTCCTTCTTCACCGACATGCTGCAGAGCATCACGGATCGCGGACGCCAGCTTCTGTTTTCCGGCGCGCGCGCCACGCAGGTCGCAGCCAAGGCCGATCTCCAGACACTCTGTGAAATGCTGCTATCGAGCCGGGGCGAAGCCTCGGGCATGGCGCTTGCCGCCGAGATCCTCGATCGCTGGGGCGCGCTCGACAGCGAGGGCGCGCAGGCATTCCTCGATATGCTGCATGAAAAGTTCGGGCCCGACACGGTGAGGCTCGACCAGGCAATCGAAAACTACCGCACCGATAAAAGCTCTGCCGCGGTCATTGCCCTCCACCAGGCAGCCGAGCCGCGGCGACAGGAGCTTCTGCGCCGATTGAATCACGCGCCGAACGGCACCGCCAAGCTCGTCCGGATGCGTGAGCAGCTGCTGGCTTCCAAAGACCAATCCGAAGGTTATCACGCGCTTGACGCCGACTTCACGCATCTGTTCGGCTCCTGGTTCAATCGCGGCTTTCTGACGCTGCGGCCCATCGATTGGTCGACGCCGGCCTACATCCTTGAAAAGATTATCAAATACGAGGCCGTGCACGAGATCGCCGGCTGGGAGGAGTTGCGCCGTCGTTTGGCACCGGCCGACCGCCGATGCTTTGCCTTCTTCCACCCCCGACTGGCTGACGAGCCGCTGGTGTTCGTCGAGGTGGCGCTGACACGATCCGTGCCCAGTGCGATCGGCGATGTGCTCGTCGAGGGCAGGGAGCAGATCAATGCCGACGAGGCGACGACGGCCGTCTTCTATTCGATCTCCAACTGCCAGGATGGCTTGCGCGGAATTTCGTTCGGCAACTTCCTGATCAAGCAGGTCGTGGAAGACCTGCGCAGAGACCTGCCTGGCCTCAAGAATTTCGTTACGCTGTCGCCCGTTCCAGGTTTTGCCCGTTGGCTTGCCAAGGCGCGTGCCTCGGCCACCGACCGGTTGCTGCCGGAAGCGGCCCGCGAAACGCTGACGGCGCTGGACGATCCGAACTGGCCCGACGACGAGAAGACGGCGACGGAAGTGGAGCGTGTGTTGCTACCGCTTGCGGCGCGCTATTTCCTGACCGAACGGACACCGGAGAGCCGCCCCGTCGATCCTGTCGCCCGCTTCCATCTCGGCAACGGCGCTCGACTGGAAAGACTGAATTTTCTCGGTGACCGCTCGGCCAAGGCGATGCAGCAGGCCCATGGCCTGATGGTCAACTACCTCTACAAGCTCGACGATATCGTGGCCAACCACGAGGCCTTAGCGCAGCGCGGCGAAGTGATTGCCTCGCCTGCCGTCAAAAGCCTGCTCAGCCAGAACGACGAAAGCCGCCGCGGCGGCAATGGCCAGCAAGGCTCCCGGCCATTCCAACAAATAGTGAACTCAACGCTTGGAGGAGGGCGAAAGTGAGTAACCATCTTTTCGACGCCATGCGGGCGGCTGCGCCCGGTGACGCACCGTTCATCCGGATCGATGACACCCGCACATGGACTTATGACGATGCCTTCGCTCTTTCCGGCCGCATTGCCAGCGCGATGGACGCGCTCGGCATTCGCCCCGGCGACCGGGTGGCGGTGCAAGTCGAGAAAAGCGCCGAGGCAGTGATCCTCTATCTCGCCTGTCTTCGAACCGGCGCGGTCTACCTGCCGCTCAACACCGCCTATACGCTGGCTGAGCTCGATTACTTTATCGGCGATGCGGAGCCGCGTTTGGTGGTGGTTGCGTCGGCCGCTCGAGGCGGTGTGGAGACGATCGCCAAGCCCCAGGGCGCCATCGTCGAAACGCTCGATGCCGACGGCAGCGGCTCGTTGCTGGATCTCGCGCGCGATGAGCCGGCCGACTTTGTCGACGCCTCGCGTTCCGCCGATGATCTGGCTGCGATCCTCTACACGTCGGGAACGACGGGACGTTCCAAGGGGGCGATGCTCACACATGGGAACCTGCTCTCGAACGCCCTGACCTTGCGGGATTATTGGCGCGTCACATCAGGCGACCGGCTGATCCATGCCTTGCCGATCTTCCACACGCATGGGCTGTTCGTCGCCACGAATGTCACGCTGCTCGCCGGCGCCTCGATGTTTCTGCTGTCGAAATTCGACGCCGACGAGGTCGTTTCGCTGATGCCGCAGGCAACGATGCTGATGGGCGTGCCGACCTTCTACGTGCGCCTGCTGCAAAGTCCGCGCCTCGACGAGCAAGCGGTAGCCAGCATCCGCCTGTTCATTTCCGGTTCGGCTCCGCTGCTTGCCGAAACCCATACCGAGTTCCACGCGCGTACCGGTCACGCCATTCTCGAGCGCTACGGCATGACGGAAACCAATATGAACACGTCCAACCCCTATGAGGGCAAACGCATTGCCGGAACCGTCGGCTTCCCGCTGCCTGATGTGACGGTGCGCGTCACCGACCCCGCCACCGGGCTCGTGCTGCCGCCTGAAGAAACGGGGATGATCGAGATCAAGGGGCCGAACGTCTTCAAGGGCTATTGGCGCATGCCGGAAAAGACGGCGGCGGAGTTCACGGCAGATGGATTCTTCATCAGCGGCGATCTCGGCAAGATCGACCGGGACGGCTACATCCACATCGTCGGACGCGGCAAGGACCTGGTGATTTCGGGCGGATACAACATCTATCCGAAAGAGGTCGAAGGCGAGATCGACCAGATCGAGGGTGTGGTTGAGAGTGCTGTGATCGGCGTGCCGCATCCCGATTTCGGAGAAGGCGTAACGGCTGTCGTCGTGCGCAAACCCGGCGCCGTCCTCGATGAAAAGACCATCGTCAGCGCCCTCCAGCAACGTCTCGCGCGCTACAAACAGCCCAAACGGGTCATCTTCGCCGACGACCTGCCACGCAACACGATGGGCAAGGTTCAGAAAAACATTCTGCGGCAGCAATACGCCGATCTTTATACCAGGAAGTAAGACGGCTGCGCCCTCTGGGAGGAGGGTGCGTCGACATCCCGCATCAATCTTGAACACAACAACTACGGCGCTGGAGGCGTCGGAGGGAGGGGAATCATGGGTATTGAATTACTGGCCATAGGCCTGCTTGTCGCGATGTTCATCATTGCGACGATCCAGCCGATCAACATGGGTGCGCTCGCCTTTGCCGGCGCCTTCGTGCTCGGCTCGATGGTCATCGGGATGAAAACCACCGACATTTTCGCCGGCTTTCCGAGTGACCTGTTCCTGACGCTCGTCGCCGTCACCTACCTCTTCGCCATAGCGCAGATCAACGGCACGATCGACTGGCTCGTCGAATGTGCCGTCCGCCTGGTGCGCGGGCGGATCGGCTTGATTCCCTGGGTGATGTTCCTGGTCGCCGCCATCATTACCGGTTTCGGTGCACTTGGGCCTGCTGCCGTCGCCATTCTCGCACCTGTCGCCTTGAGCTTTGCCGTGCAGTACCGCATTCACCCGGTCATGATGGGCCTGATGGTGATCCACGGCGCGCAGGCGGGCGGCTTTTCGCCGATCAGCATCTATGGCGGTATCACCAACCAGATCGTTGCGAAGGCCGGCCTGCCTTTCGCGCCGACCTCGCTGTTTCTCTCCAGCTTCTTCTTCAACCTGGCGATCGCGGTGCTGGTCTTCTTCGTTTTCGGCGGCGCCAGGGTGATGAAGCAGGAACCCACATCATTTGGCCCCTTGCCCGAACTCCATCCCGAGGGCGTATCGGAGTCGATCAGAGGTCACGGCGGCACGCCGGCAAAACCGATCAGGGAGCATGCCTATGGCACGGCGGCCGATACCGCGACGACGTTGCGCCTGAACAATGAGAGAATTACCACCTTGATCGGCCTGACGGCGCTCGGTATCGGCGCCCTGGTCTTCAAGTTCAACGTTGGCCTCGTCGCCATGACCGTGGCTGTCGCCCTGGCGCTGCTGTCACCGAAAACTCAGAAGGCGGCAATCGACAAGGTCAGCTGGTCGACCGTGCTGCTGATATCAGGCATCATCACCTATGTCGGCGTCATGGAGAAGGCCGGGACGGTCGACTACGTGGCGAACGGTATATCCAGTCTCGGCATGCCGCTCCTGGTAGCACTCCTGCTTTGCTTTACCGGCGCTATCGTCTCGGCCTTTGCATCCTCGACCGCGCTGCTCGGCGCGATCATCCCGCTCGCCGTCCCATTCCTCCTGCAAGGACATGTCAGCGCCATCGGTGTGGTCTCGGCGATCGCGATCTCGACGACGATCGTCGATACCAGCCCATTTTCCACCAACGGCGCGCTTGTCGTCGCCAATGCACCGGACGACAGGCGGGAGCAGGTGCTGCGACAGTTGCTGATCTACAGCGCCCTGATCGCGATCATCGGCCCGATCGTCGCCTGGTTGGTGTTCGTCGTGCCCGGGCTGGTGTGACGGGCTGGCAACGAGCGCGCTTGTTCGAAGCCGCCCTTGATGGTAAGAAATTTGTATGGACAACACCGTGATCAGCACTGTCGTGATGATGATGCCGCGCTCATAGCGTGGCGGGTTTCGTGCGTCCATAATGCACCAGAGACCGCCCTCGAGGCGGTCTTTTCATGGGTCGATCCGTCTCGCGGGCAATAACAGCCTTCGAAAGGAAATACCGATGAACAAGATCTACATCACCACCTCGATCCCCTATGTGAATGCCGCGCCGCATGTGGGCTTTGCCCTCGAACTGGTCCAGGCCGATGCCTATGCTCGCCATTTCCGCCTTCTCGGCCACGACATCAGGTTCCAGTGCGGAACCGACGACAACAGCCTGAAGAATGTCCGGTCGGCGGAAGCCGCGGGAGTGCAGGTCAAGGACTTCGTGAACGCGAACGCCGACAGGTTCGAGCGCCTCGGCGGCCTGCTCGATATCTCCAACGAGGAATTCGTCCGCACCTCCCGCGATCCAAGGCATATCGCCTGCGTCCATGCCTTGTGGAGGGCATGCGCCGGCAATGGCGAACTCTATCGCAAGGCATATGAGGGTCTCTATTGCGTCGGTTGCGAGCAATTCTACGAGCCGTCGGAACTCGATGATGGGCGCTGCCCGGAACATGGGCTTGCCCTTGAGACCATCCGCGAGGAGAACTGGTTCTTCCGTCTCTCGCGATATGGCGACCGGCTGCTTGAGCTCGTCGAGACCGGCGAGCTTCGGATCGTCCCGGCTCATCGGCGAAATGAAATCCTTGCCCTGCTTCGGCGTGGCCTGACCGACATCAGCGTGTCGCGCAGTGCGGAGCGGGCGCGAGGCTGGGGCGTTCCCGTGCCCGATGGGGATGAGGTCGTCTATGTCTGGTTCGATGCCCTGGCGAACTATCTCACTGGTCTCGGCCACGGGTCCGATCCGACCCTGCTGCAGCACTATTGGAACGGCGGCCAACGCATCCATGTCGTCGGCAAGGGCATCTCCAAGTTCCACGCCATCTACTGGCCGGCCATCCTCTTGTCCGCAGGTCTGCCGCCGCCATCGTCGATCCTCGTGCACGGCTACGTCACGGTAGACGGCCGGAAGATCGGCAAGTCGGCCGGCAACGGCATCGATCCGGAACGCATCATCCAATCCTACGCAACGCCGGACGCACTGCGATATTACCTGCTCCGGCATATACGCTCGGGAGACGATGGCGACTTCTCCGGCGAACGTCTCGAAGCCGCGTGGTCGGGCGAGCTCGCCGGGCAGCTCGGAAATCTCGCCAACCGGGTGCTTGCGCTTCTGTCCACGTCATTCGGCGGCATCGTTCCGCCCGTGCCGGACAGCGCGTTCGTGGACCAGGCTGCCCGCCTTCCGGGGAAGGTGGCTGAAGCCTTTGATGCCTACGAGCTCCATCTCGGCCTCGCCGATATTTTTGTGTTTATCGGCGAGGCGAACAGGCGGTTTACAAAATGCGCGCCGTGGGCGGATGCGAAAGCCCTGCTTGCCGATCTCACGCCGGAGGATCGGCAGGCGACCACTGCTCGCCTTGGCGCTTGCCTGGCCGAGCAGGTCTACGGCCTTGCGATCATTGCCCGCTGCCTCCTGCCGTTCCTGCCAAGTTCGGCCGCAAAGCTCCATTCGAGGCTGGGAATACCGTCTCCTCGCCTCTATCGGGACCCCTTGATCGTGGGCGGAGTCAAAACCGCCCCGCAAGCCGTCCTCTTTCCGCAACGCACGGCAGCTTGAAGGGGAACCAGCCCGAGATCCTCTGTGCTGCACCTTAGGCAGCGCAGAGTTTTGACGTGATCCAGTATGTCATGAAAGTTTCATATTCAGGCTATTTTCGGGAGCGGGAAAATAATCTACTATTTTAATCAGGAAACAAGATTTCCTGAAACAAACGAAGGAGACTGATTGAGTATATTTCTTATAACTATCATGCTCATCGCAGGCTTTGTCCTGTTTGCCATGATCACCGGGGCAGCACGAGGGCGCACTGCCCAGACCACCGCAAACACCAAGCGCAGGTCGGGCAGTTCAGGAAGCTCCGGCGATGGAGGTGGAGGCTGGTTCGACGCCTCAGGCGACTGTGACGGCGGTGGCGGAGATGGTGGAGGAGGAGACTAAATCAAACTGAAATCGATAGAATGCCCGACCGCCTCAAGGCGGTTTTTTGTTGCCCGGATTCCTGGCTGCCCGGCTGCCGAGGCGGCAATCAACCGGACAGTCGGCCCATACCGGCGCGGCTGCGTTCCCGATCAATCCAACGGCATCACAAAGGTGAAGCGCGTCTCCTTGTCATCGGAACTGACCGTGATCGTCCCGCCATGGGCGCGGGCAATTTCCGAGGCGATGTGCAGACCCAGCCCCAATCCTCTTTGACCTGTGCCGGCTTCGCCTGTGAAGAAAGGCTGAAAAAGCCGTGTCATCGCGTCGCTGGAAATCGGAGCGCCGCCGTTGGCGATCCAAAGCTCCAACCTTCCGTCGACAGTTGCCGCCGATAGCCGCACCGGTTCGTCCGGTGTCCCATGGGTCAGGGCATTCGCCAGAAGATTGGACACCAGCTGGCCGATCCGGCCGCTGTCGCAGTTTATCGGCCCATCGAATTCGATCGTCACCTCAATTGCGCGGTCGAGATGACTGAAGCGGAGTTCTTCGATGACCTGCCGCAAGAGCGGCTCGAGATGCTCCGCCCGCCTCTCGAGCGTAATGCCGCCACCCAATCGTCCGCGCGCGAAGTCGAGGACGTTGTCGATCAGGGCAGACATGCGAACGACGCTGCCCTGCATCAAATCGAGAACTTTAATCGCGCGATCGGTCTGCTTCTCTTTTCGGAGCATGCGCGCCGCGGCTGCAATCGAGGCAAGCGGGTTGCGCAGGTCGTGGCCGAGAACAGCAATGAACTCTTCCCGCAACTCGGCGGTTTGCTGTTCGAAGGCGAGTTTGGATTTGATCGTGGCGCCGGCAGCATCGGCGGCTGTGCGCGCGTCGACCAGCTCCCGTTCATAACGGCGACGCTCGGCAGCCTGAAACATCGTCACGCGGGTGAAAAGCAGGGCACCGTCTTCTGCACGTCTTTCCATGGCATTGGCGAGCACAGGCAGTTTTCTGCCGTCCGCCGTCACGAGATCGAGGGCAACCTCATTGAAAAACCCTTGCATGCGCAGCAGAGGCGCAAAATGGGTTTCGTAGAATATACGGCCCGACGTGTTGAGCAGGTCGTGAAGTCGTTTGCCGAGGAGCTGCTCGACAGGGATGCCGATCCAGGTCGACAGCGTTCTGTTGACCTTGACGATGCGCCCGTCCGGCCGCAGCGAAAGATAGCCGCATGGCGCGTTTTCGTACAAGTCCTCAAGGTCTTCCGCCGGCATGAAGATCTGCGTGTCGCTACCGGTCATCGGACGAACCGCCGGATTGCAGATATGACCTCGTCGGGAGCGCTGAGGTTAGGGCAGTGGCCACTCGCGTTCAGCACGACCAATTGACTATTCGGGACCTGCTGATGGACGAATTCGCCGACCTCTTCAGAGGCGATGATATCATCGCGGCATTGAAGGATCAGCGTTCTGGCGGTGACGTTCGGAAGGTCGCTGCGATTGTCTGAGGTGAATGTCACCCGTGCAAACGCCTTGGCGATCTCAGGATCGGTGCGGCAGAAGCTATTGGTCAGCTCTTCGCTAAGTTCTGGTCGATCGGGATTGCCCATGATGACGGGCGCCATAGCGGCAGACCACCCCATGTGGTTGTCGTCCAACGACGTCAGCAGTTCGTCTATGTCTGCCGCGCTGAACCCGCCGATATAGTCATCGTCATTGATATAGCGCGGCGACGGCCCGACAAGGATCAGGCTGTCAAACAGTTCCGGTGCCTGCAGCGAGGCGATGACGCCGATCATTGCGCTGACGGAGTGCCCAACGAACACCGTTTGCGTCAGGCCGAGCGCGCGGCAAATTTCCACGAGGTCATCCGCATAGCCCGCTAATGATGCATATTTCCGGGCATCATAGGCCGTGAGATCGGATCGCCCCGCGCCGACGTGATCGAACAGCACCGTCTTGAAGTCGCCTTCAAAAGCCGGCGCCACGAAACGCCACATATTCTGGTCGCAGCCAAATCCATGCGAAAAGATCATCGCACGCTGGCCATCGCCCCGGACTTGAACATGATTTCGATCGATGACGGTCATCTCGCCCTCTTCCCTGCTTTCATAACATGTTCCGCCTGTTTTGGATCGGGGAAAGATCAGCCCGGCAACGGTTCGATGGCTCTATGCCGCGATGTTCCCGAGGCCGCCGCCCGGCCATTTGCGGCATGCCTAGTCCATCACTTTCCGGAGCTCGAAGAAGAATCGCCGAGGATCGTCGCGCACGCACATCATCCCGGCAATCCCGTCATCGTCAATCCTCCGGAAGTAGTCCACGATCGGCTGTTTGTCGTAGATCATCGCAGCCGTTTCGATGCCGTCGAGCGCCTGAAGCCGCAACGAAGCGGTCGTGCCTCTCGCTCGAAGCACCTTCTGCAGGTACGAGAACCCGTGGCGGGCGACGAACGTCCGGCCAAGGGGCGCCATCTTGATCGCCAGCCCAATGGGTAAGAAATTTGGCTCGATCGCCACGAGCCGGCCCGGTCTCCAGTTGAAGAGCAGGGCGTCCGCCCGCATGTCGGAATGGAAGCGCTTGCCAAACCAGTTGAGATTCTCGAGCACGCCGTCTAGTGGATGGCCCGACGGAATACCGACGCCGCTCCAAAGGCCGACCATGTCCTTCGGCTGGACGGGCTCCAGCGAGCGGAACCAGGCAGCCATCTCCTCCTGCTGGTCGCCTCGCATGGTTTCTCCTTCAAGGACGTTCATTGCGGAAAAATGAAAAGAAGGTTTGGAAAGTTCCCGTTCATGCGGACCGGTCGGAAGCGCAACGGCCCCCGAAGGGGCCGTTGGGGTATTCGCCAGACAAGACCGGCCTATGCGTCAGGCGCGCGACGGCAGCAGGGGATAGCCGACCATGACGGCGCGGCCAAGCAGGGCTGCGACGAAAGCCTTGATCACATCGCCGGGAATGAAGGCCATCGAGCCGACGAAGGCCTTCGTGAAGCCGAGGCCGGCGACGGTGGCGAGATAGGTGATGCCGAAGGCGTAGAGCACGACGATGCCGCCGGCCATGGCGGTGAGGAAGAAGCTCACCGTCTGCACCAGGCCGGATTGCTGATGGTTGACCAGCCGCTCGCTGAGATAGCCGGTGACGAAGGCGGCAAAGATCCAGCCGATCAGGAAGCCGGCCGTCGGCGACGCGAAGATGGCAAGCCCGCCGCGGCCGCCGGAAAGCACCGGCAGGCCGATCGCGACCAGCACCAGCACGATCAACACGGCAATCGCGCCGCGCCGCGCGCCGAGCACGACGCCGGCCATCATGACGCCGAGGGATTGGGCGGTGATCGGCACCGGAATGAAGCCGAGCGAGATCGGCGGCAGCAGGCCAAGCGCCACGATGATCGCGGCAAAGAGGGCGGTAAGAACGAGGTCGCGAGTGCTCATCATGAATTCCGTGTTTATCAATCGTTAACTCACATGCCGCCGAATGCCGCGCGCGTCAATCGCCGCGGCGATATTATCCGCATCCTTAAGGGTCAGGATGATCAGCGGCGCAAGTAGCGTCGTCGGCCGCACCTTCAGCCCGCGTGCCTTATGCGCCTCGCGGATCGCCTGATAACGCCCGACGATCTCCGGCACGAAACGCAGCACCAGCCCGAGCGCCAGGCCGATATCGTCGGCCTGCACCCAGCCGGTGCGTTCGAGCGGGCGGGCAAGCGCCGTCACCTCGTCGATGAACTCGGTGATCGACGTCGTCGCCGTCACGGTGGCGGCCAGCAGCATCAGCGCCGTCAGCCGCAGCAGGGGCACGAGCGCCTCCTGCCAGGGATTGAAGATGAGGTTGAAGAGTGCGACGACCGCGATCGTCAGGAAGATCGGCCGCAGCCGCCTGAGCCCATCGGCAAACGGCAGGCCGACCATCCGGTAGAGAACCGCCGTCAGCAGCACGGCGATCGACAGCAGGATCAGGTTCCCGCTGATGAACAGCACCACGCCGAAGATCGTCAGCGACAACAGTTTTAGCCGCGGCGAAAGCCGGTGCATCACGCTGTTGCCTTCGACATAGAGCGACTGCATCAGGCGGCGATCTCCTTGTAGCGGGCGATCGCTTCGGCAGCCGGCGCATCGGCGGCAAGCCGCCCTTCATGAAACAGCAGCACCCGCTCGAAATCGGCGATCAGCTCCAGATCATGCGTGATGATGATGGCGCTTTCCGGCAGTCCGGCGATAATCCCTTCGACCAGCGCCCGGTTCTTGAGGTCGAGCTGGTTGGTCGGTTCGTCGAGAATGAGAATGCCCGGCCCCGTCGCCAGCACCGAGCAGAGGGCCGCCACCTGCAATTCGCCGCCGGAAAGCTCGTGCGCGCGGCGATCGGCCAGTGCCTCGGCGCCGAAGCGGGCCAGCACGCCCTCGACCTTCGCCTCGATCTCCGCCTTGGTGAAGCCGCGCCGCTTCAGCCCGAAGGCGATGTCGTCCTTGACGATCGGCAGGATGATCTGGTTCTGCGGCGACTGGAAGATGAAACCGACATCGGCCACAGCCGTCTTTTCGTCGCTCGTGTCGCGGCCGTTGACGGTAACGCGGCCGACCGACGGTTTGGCCAATCCATTGATCAACCGCGCGAAAGTCGTCTTGCCCGAACCGTTCAGCCCGATGACGCCGATGCGTTTTCCGCTGATGCCAAGCGTCAGCGGCTGCAGCGCCACCCGTGCCCCGAAACTAACCCCGGCGCCTTCGAAACGAATATCCAAACCAATCCCTCGCATCCATGCGATCCCGCTTCTATACGGGTAATCGAGGGTGATGAAAGAGCAAATTGCGCTGTCGATATCGGGTGGCTAGGAAGATTTTCCGGATTATGATGTGGTCATGACGAATCTGCTTTCCAATTCCGACGCCCGCCGTGTCTTTCTTGCCAAGCAGGGCCTCAGCGCCCCGCCAAACCGCGCCTTGACCAAGGCCGGCCTGCTGCAGCTCATCCATGAACTGGGTTTCGTCCAGGTGGACAGCATCCAGACGGTGGAGCGGGCGCATCATCAGATCCTGTTTTCCCGCAACCAGACCTACAGGCGCGAGCATCTGACGGCGCTGCTCGAAAAGGACGGCGCGCTTTTCGAGCACTGGACGCACGACGCTTCCATCCTGCCGAGCGCCTTCTTCGTCTATTGGAAACACAAGTTCCGCCATCAGGAGAAGGTGATCGTCGAACGCTGGCGCAAATGGCGGGGCGAGGGCTTCGAGGCGGCATTCGAGGAGACCTATGAGCGCGTTGAGCGCGACGGCGCGATCCTGGCGCGCGATATCAAGGCCGATGGACACGTTTCCGGCGGCTGGTGGAACTGGCATCCGAACAAGACGGCGCTCGAATATTTTTGGCACACCGGCAAGTTCGCCATCGCCGGCCGCTCGAACTTCCAGAAGATCTATGATCTGGCGGAACGCGTCATCCCGGCCGAATTCCGCGAGCCGGAGGTGAGCCGCGAGGAATTCGTCGATTGGGCCTGCCGCAGCGCGCTTACCCGGCTCGGCTTCGCCACCCATGGCGAGATATCGGCCTTCTGGAACCTGGTCTCGCCCGACGAAGCCAAGGCCTGGGTTTCAGCCCATCGCGACGAACTGATCGAAGTGCTGATCGAACCGGCGCTCGGTGGCAAGGCGCGCCCATCCTGGGCTTTTGCCGATTTCCTCTCGACGCTCGATACTTACCCCGGTGCTCCGCCGCGCATCCGCGTGCTCAGCCCCTTCGACCCGATGATCCGCGACCGCAACCGCACCGAACGCCTGTTCGGCTTCTTCTACCGCATCGAGATCTTCGTGCCCGAGCCGAAGCGTGAATATGGCTATTATGTCTTCCCGCTGCTCGAAGGCGACCGGCTGATCGGCCGCATCGACATGAAGGCGGATCGGAAGAGGTCGACGCTCGATGTCAAGCGGCTGTGGCTGGAGCCGGGTGTGAAACCTTCGGCCGGGCGGCTGGAGAGGCTGGAAGCCGAGCTGGACCGGGTCGCTCGGTTTGCCGGCGTGGAGAAGGTCGTGTTTCTGGAGGGGTGGAGAGGGTAGTCGAACTTCGTCCGATATATCCTGCTCCTACCGAAGAGAAAGGGACCGAGACGTTGCCACGTATCCCTTCTCCCCAGCGGGGAGAAGATGCCGGCAGGCAGATGAGGGGGTGAGCGGCAAAGCCGCGAATGCGCTGAGCGCAAGCGAAGGGCAGCATGAAGGATGTGCCGTGTGGCCCCCTCATCCGACCCTTCGGGCCACCTTCTCCCCGCTGGGGAGAAGAGGAGGAGCCCTCAGCAGATCTCCGTCGTGCTGATCTTGATGCCGAAACCTTCGAGGCCGACATAGTGGCGCTCGCGGCTGGTCAGCAGCTTGATCGAGCTGACGCCGAGATCCTTGAGGATCTGTGCGCCGAGGCCGATTTCCAGCCATTCGCTGTCGCGGGTCTGGGCTTCGGCATGGGCTTCGCGGCCCTGGTTGCGGGCCTTGCGGCCGTTGTCGTGATGTCCGACGCCGACGGAGCCTTCGCGCAGATAGACGATGACGCCGCGGCCTTGCTCGGCAATCTTCTGCATGTAGAAATCGACCGGGCTGTTCTTGCCGAAGAGATCCTCGGCGACATTCTCCGGATGCAGGCGCACCGGGATGTCGACGCCGTCGCGGATGTCGCCGAAGACGACGGCGAGATGCTGCATCGGGTCCCAGGGCAGGGAATAGGTATGAGCCTTGGCCTTGCCGAACGGCGTGTCGATGTCGAAGCTGGCGCCGAGTTCGATCAGCGTTTCCTTGCGCTGGCGGTAGGCGATGAGATCGGCGACGGAGACGAGCTTCAGCCCGTGCTGTTCGGCAAAGTCGACCACCTGCGGTCCGCGCGTGACGGTACCGTCATCGTTGACCAGCTCGGAGATGACGCCGATCAGCGGCAGGCCGGCAAGCTTGCAGAGGTCGACGGCGGCTTCCGTATGGCCCGAGCGCATCAGCACCCCGCCTTCGCGGGAAACCAGCGGGAAGATGTGGCCGGGACGGACGAAATCGGAAGCGCCGACATTCGGATTGGCGAGGTTGCGCACTGTCAGCGTCCGGTCGTCTGCGGAGATGCCGGTCGACGTGCCGTGCTTGAAATCGACCGAGACCGTGAAGGCCGTCGTATGGGCCGAATCGTTTTCTGCCACCATGGCGTTGAGGTTGAGGCGCTTGGCCTCTTCCTTCGGCATCGGTGCGCAGACGATGCCGGAGGTATGGCGCACGATGAAGGCCATCTTCTCCGGTGTGCAATGCACGGCGGCGACGATCAGGTCGCCTTCGTTCTCACGGTCATTATCGTCCATGACGACGACGATCTCGCCGGCCTCGAAGGCCCGGATGGCGTCGACGACGCGCTTCTGGTCATAAGACATGGGCGAGCGCTCCTATTTCAGACGGCCGGTCTGGCCGCGGTCGCGAAGATAATGGTCGGCGACGACGCAGGCGACCATCGCCTCGCCGATCGGCACGGCGCGGATGCCGACGCAGGGGTCGTGCCGGCCCTTGGTGCGGATATCGACATTCTTGCCCTCCGCATCGATCGACTGGCGCTCGGTCAGGATCGACGAGGTCGGCTTGACGGCGAAACGCGCCACCACCGGCTGCCCGGTGGAGATGCCGCCGAGAATACCGCCGGCATTGTTGGAAAGGAAGATCGGCGTGCCGTCATTGCCCATGCGCATCTCGTCGGCATTGTCTTCGCCTGACGTTTCGGCGGCGGCAAAACCATTGCCGATCTCGACGCCCTTGACGGCGTTGATCGACATCAGCAGCGAGGCGATGTCCTGGTCGAGCTTGGCATAGATCGGCGCGCCGAGGCCGGCCGGCACACCTTCGGCGATCACTTCGATGACCGCGCCGATCGAGGAGCCGTTCTTGCGGATGCCGTCGAGATACTCCTCCCAGACCGGCACGATTGCGGCATCGGGCGAGAAGAACGGGTTCTGCCCGACCTGGTCCCAGTCCCAGTTGCGGCGGTCGATCTTGTGTTTGCCGATCTGCACCAGCGCGCCGCGCACGGTGACGCCAGGCACGACAAGGCGGGCGATGCCGCCGGCGGCAACCCGGGCGGCGGTTTCGCGCGCCGAGGAGCGGCCGCCACCGCGATAGTCGCGAATGCCGTATTTGAGGTCATAGGTGTAATCGGCATGGCCGGGGCGGTATTGCTTGGCGATCTCGCCATAATCCTTGGAGCGCTGGTCGGTGTTTTCGATCAGCATGGAGATCGGCGTGCCGGTGGTCGTCATCGTCTCGCCGTCGGCGTCGAGCATGACGCCTGACAGTACCTTCACCAGATCGTCCTCGCGCCGCTGCGTCACGAAGCGGGATTGCCCGGGTTTGCGCTTGTCGAGCCAGACCTGCAGGTCCTCGAGCTTGAAGCTGAGCCCCGGAGGGCAGCCGTCGACGACGCAGCCGAGCGCTGGACCATGGCTTTCGCCCCAGGTGGTTACGCGGAAAAGGTGACCGAATGTATTGTGCGACATGTGTTCCGACCGGTGGCGCGCCAAAGCCGATCGCTGCCGGCCGCGCCATTGCTTGAAAAGGCGCGACACTCATAGGCCAAAAAACCGCCGAGGCAAAAGCCTTTCTTTGCGCCAAACCGGCAGCTCAGGAAATGCTGTTTCCGTTCGTTGCCAGGGATGGACGCACATCTTGCCGCCATTCTCTCTGCGCAGGCGGGGAGGGGTGAGGGCGAGGCCGATCGGCAGGCGGCGATCAGGACGCCAGCCGCCACCCCGTCCCGGTCGCCTCGTTGGTGAAATCGTCGAAGGAGAGCGGCCGCGAGAAGGCGTAGCCCTGCAGGATGTCGCAGCCGAGATCACGCAGCAGTGCGGCATGCGCCGCCGTCTCCACCCCTTCGGCCACCGTCTCGACGCCGAGCGAGCGGGCGATCTCGATGATCGAGCTGACGAGCGCCCGCTCCTGCGAGGCATTGACGATCGGCTGCACCAGCTGGCGGTCGATCTTCAGCCGCTTCGGCTTCAGCTTCAGCAGGCTGACGATCGAGGTATGGCCGGTGCCGAAATCGTCGATCTCGATGTCGATGCCGAGCGCCTTGATGCGTTCGAGATTCTGCGAGACAACGTCCTCACTCTCGTCGAGGAAGATCGATTCCACCAGTTCGAAGGAAATCTCACCCGGACGGATATGCAGGTCGGCGAGCGATTCCAACAGGCTGCCGTCATGCAGCCGCCGCGCCGATACATTGACCGAGACCTTGGGCACGGCAATGCCGCGCGCCGTCCAGCGCATCTTGTCGCGCAGCGCCGTTTCAAGCACGATCCGATCGAGCATCTGCACGACATTGATCTCGTCGGCGATGCGCAGGAACTTGTCGGGGGTGAGCAGCCCCTTGGACGGGTGCTGCCAGCGGACCAGCGCCTCGACACCGGTCAGCTCCATCGTCCGGGCGCAGAATTGCGGCTGATACCAGGCGGTGAATTCGCCATTGTCGATGCCGGCGAGGATCTCGTCGGCGGTGCGCTTGGTGTTGATAATATCGGCCTGGAGATTGTGATTGAAGAATTCGAAGCGGTTGCGGCCGGTGCTCTTGGCGCGGTAGAGCGCGATGTCGGCATTGATCAGCACCTTGCGCGCATCGACATGGATGCCATTGGCGAGCGCGATACCGATCGACACGCCGCAGCGGCAGGAGAAGCCCTGGAAATCGATCGGCTGGCGCATCTCCTCGATGATCCGCGTCGAAAGCTGCGCCATCTCCTTGTCGCCGACGTCGAGGGCGAGGATGACGAATTCGTCGCCGCCGATGCGGGCGACGATGTCGCTGCCGCGGACGTTCTTGGCGAGCACCTTCGAGGCGTGCACCAGCATCGCATCGCCGGCGGCATGGCCGAGCGTGTCGTTGATGTCCTTGAAGCGGTCGAGATCGATATGCAGGATCGAGAATTTCTGCCGCTGCTGACGGCCGTCCTGGGTGAGCTTTTCAAGCGCGATGTCGAGCTTGCGGCGGTTGGCGAGTGCGGTCAGCGGGTCATGCAGCGAATTGTGCTCGATCCTGTTCTTGACAAGCTCGAGCTCGATATTCTTGGCGACTGCCTCGTCCTTGGCCGCCTTCAGCCGGATCGTCATCAGCACGTCTTCGGTGGCGTCGAAGGCGATGCCCATGATCTTCATCTCGCCGGTCCCCGTCTGGTGGACCTTGCCGACCGAGCGCACATAGCGCACCGAGCCGTCGTCGACGATCACCCGGCAGACGAGGGTGTGCGTGTCGCCATTGCGCTTGAAGTGGCGCGCGCTTTCGAGCGCTAAGGCCCGATCCTCGGGGTGGATGCAGCCAAGCCAGGTCTCTTCGGTCATGAAGCCGTTGCGCGGCGCAAGGCCATAGAGCTCGTGCATCCGCTCGTTCCAGATCGAGCCGCCTCGGCCCGGCCGCGCCTCCCATATGCCGCACTGATAGGAATTGAGCGCCAGGTCGAGCCGGCTGGAAAGTTCGGCGAGCTGCCCCTCGCGGCTCGACAGCTCTTCAAGCGCCAGCTCCAGCTCGGCATTCTTGACCTCGCTCGTATCCTTGGCCTTGCGCAGCGTGTCGGTGGTCTCCGCATCGGCGGTCACGTCCCAGACGATGCCGATCGTCTTGCTGACGCCGCCGGCATCCGTATAGAAGGCGCCGACCGAGCGCAGGTGACGGATGCGGCCGTCGCCAAGCAGGATCCGGTACTGCGCCGTGCAGGCGGCACCCGCAATGCTGCAGCTGAAGAAATGCACTTCGGCGGTTTCACGATCCTCGGGCAGGACCGCCGCCAGCCATTCGTCGAGCGCCCGGCTGCCTTCCTGCGCCGGCTTGCCGTGCAGGGCCGCGGCGCGTGCGTCCCAGAGCAGGCTGCTCGAATCATCCTGCAGCTCCCAGATGCCGATATTCGAAGATTCTAGCGCCAGGTTCAGCCGCTGCGACAGTTCCAGCAGTTTTGCCTCGCGCGTCTCCAGCGCGGTGATGTTGCGATTGCGCTCGCCGAGCAGCAGGGTCGCGAAGAAGATCGGCACGATGATGATGAAGCCGGCGGCAACGATGATCAGGCGCAGCTCGGTGCGGTTTTCGGGTATCGCGTTCCAGCCGCTGTTCGGCACGGCGGAAAGCTCCCACTTGCCGCCGGCAAAACCGATCTTCTGGCGCATCGGATCCTTGCCGTCGATATCGGAGGACCCGAAGAACGGCGCCGGGGGAGGAGCTTTGGCGGCGGCCGGCGAGCCGATATCGCGAATGGCGATCGAAAGATGGCCGAGATGCGGATAGCGCTCCTGGTTTTCGCGGTCGCGCGCCGGCATCAGCCCGGTCGCCTGGTAGAACATCGTCTGGTCGATGGCGACTTCGACCGCCCCCCAGATCCGCCGCTGGCCATTCTCCTTGACGTAAACCGGGAAGAAGATGGCAAAGGCGTCCCGGCCTTCGGTGCTGATCGGGCCGTAGAAGCGCGCCGACTGATTGCCGGTTGCGCCGGTCATCGCCTGGCGAAAGAAGAGAGCCTCGCGCACGTCGCGGCCGATCCGCTCATTGCCGGATTGCGCCGGGTGGATGTCACGGATGATGAAATCAGGCGCGACGGCGATATGAATGAAAGACGGGTTCTGGATCAGCAGCCAGTTGATCTGGCGCTCCATCTCCTTTCCGTTTGCCGCGCTGACGGAGATCAGGTTCGTCAGGTCGCGCACGACGCTGAGGTCCATATTGATCTCGGCCATGACGCGGGCACGGATGAGGTTGGTCTCGTTTTCGGTGCGGATATGAAGTTCGCGCACATGAGACGCAGTATTGGCCTGGTCGAGCCCGAAGCCGACCATGATGACGACGAGGGCGACAAGCGACGAAACCAGAAACGAGACGCGGCTATTCTTCAACACGCGCCGCAACTGCTTGCTGTCGCTGAGCCTGGATAACAAAATGAAACCCCCATGTTGACGAGCAACTGTAGGGCGCGCGGGTTAATTTACGATTGCCCGCCGGCGATGCCGAAAGATCGCGGGAAGGGAAAAACCGCGGATAAACGCACCATCTTGATTATATTTAAAATCCTATTCATCAATTGGGCGGGAAAAGCCATTCTTACGGGCAATTTTCGCCATATTCAGGAGCTTATCTGTGGCCAGTCATGTTCTCGTGCAGCGTCTTAAAAGGATTGTCGCCATGCGTTTCGTCGTCGCCACGCTTTTGGCAACAGCAAGCTTCCTGTCACCGATGAGCGGTTTTGCCGAGAGCGCCGATGTCGAAGCGACGATCAAGAAGGTCGACACGGCCAACCTTGTCCTGACGCTCGACGACGGCAAGACCTATCAGGCACCCGAGGAATTCAATTTCGACGGCCTCGAAGCCGGCGTGAAGGTGATCGTCTTCTATACCGAGGTCGACGGCAAGCGCGTCATCAACGATCTCGATATCGTCAAATAGGCAGCAGATGGCTGCCTCTCACCTTACCGGGGTCGAGCCACTCGTCTCGACCCAGGCAAAGGTGCCGGCAGGCGGATGAGGGGCGGGCTTGGCAATCCCTACAGCCAGGCGATCGTCCGCTCAGTGGTTTCGATCCGGATAATCCGGTCCTGCGGGATCGCACCTTCCGCAGCAGTGCTTTTCGGCAGGTCGGCGATCGTCTGGAACAATGTGCGGATGACGCCGCCATGGGTCACGCAGACCGTCGGACGATCGACGGAGTTTAGCCATGAGCCGGTGCGCCAGGAGAGGATTTCGTAGCTTTCCGCGTCATCGCCGGGCGGGATGAAATCCCATTTCGAAGCGTTGCGTTCCGCCACCCGCTCGCGCTGCGTCGCCTTCAACTCCTTGATCGTCGAACCCTCCCAGTCGCCGAAGGAAATTTCCACCAGCCTCGGATCGGTGCGATAGGCAAGCGGCGGCAGGCCCATGGCGGTGCGCATGATTTCCATCGTCGCGCGCGTGCGCTGGAGCGGGCTTGCGACAAAATCGAATTCGTCGACCGTGTCGCCGAGAATCTCCGCCAGCGCGACGCCGTTCTGCCGGGCCTGTTCCAGGCCCGTGGCATTCATCGGGATATCCTTCTGACCCTGCAGACGGCGCTCCGCATTCCAGTCAGTCTGGCCGTGTCTGATCACGTAGATAAGCACGGTCTCGCATCCCTATGGAGAAATCAGTCCTTGACGACGGAAATGTCGGGCGCGTCGACCGCCTTCATGCCGATGACATGATAGCCGCTGTCGGCATGGTGCACTTCGCCGGTGACGGAGCGCGACAGATCCGACAGGAGATAGAGGCCGACATCGCCGACCTCTTCGATGGTGACGGTGCGGCGCAGCGGCGCGTTATATTCGTTCCACTTCAGAATGTAGCGGAAATCGCCGATGCCGGAGGCGGCAAGCGTCTTGATCGGTCCGGCCGAAACCGCGTTGACGCGGATGTTCTGCGGCCCGAGGTCGACGGCCAGATACTTGACGCTCGCTTCGAGCGCGGCCTTGGCGACGCCCATGACGTTATAGTTCGGCATCACCTTTTCGGCGCCGTAATAGGTCAGCGTCAGCATGGCGCCGCCATCCGTCATCAGCTTCTCGGCGCGGCGTGCGACCGAGGTGAAGGAATAGACGGAGATCTGCATCGTCTTGGTGAAATTGTCGGCCGAGGTATCGACGTAGCGGCCGGTCAGCTCGTCCTTGTCGGAAAAGCCGATCGCATGCACGAGGAAATCGATCTTGCCCCACAGCTTTTCGACGTTCCCGAAAACCTCATCGATGGTGGCTTCGTCGGCGACGTCACAGTGGCCGACGAGCGTCGCGCCGATTTCGGCGGCGAGCGGCTCGACGCGCTTCTTCAGCGCATCGCCCTGATAGGTGAACGCAACTTCTCCGCCCTGCGCATGAATGGCCTTGGCAATACCCCACGCAATCGAACGATTGTTGGCGACACCCATGATGACGCCGCGTTTGCCTGCCATGAGGCCGGATGCTTGAGCCATATTTCGCTCCCTAGGATTCTAATCGATCCTGCCTATGGCATAGGCCGTTAATCGGTTCAAGCTTGGCCTGGATCATCAACTGTTAGGGATCGTAATAAAGGGTGCGAATGTCATAAAAATTTCACAGGAACAGGCCTTCGCGCATGCTCCGCATGAGATCGGTGATTTTGTCGTCGGGTTTTTCCCACAGGATAATGCGCAATTCGACGACCAGATCGCCTCTGCCGCCCTCTTCGCGGGGCAATCCCTGGCCGGGAATCCTAATCGTCTTGTCCGAGCCGGACCATGCGGGGATCGTCACGTTCAGCGGCCCGCTCGGTCCTTCGATACGCGCCTCGGTGCCGAGCACGGCATTTTCGATGCTGAGCGGCAGCACGGCGTGCAGATCGAAACCATCGACCGTGAAGCGCGGATCGGGTGCGATGCGAATGTTGATGACAGCGTCGCCGCGCTGCATGCCAGGCAGCTTGAAGCCCTGTCCCTTGAGCCTGATCTCGTGACCGTCGGTTGTGCCTGCGGGCAAGGCGAAGCCGATTTCGCGGCCCTCCGGCAACGACGCGGTGATCCAGCCGCTCTTCAACACGTCGTCGATCGTGACCGTCGCCGTCGTCACCTCGTCCGGTGCTTTATCGAGGCCGGTATCCTTGGCGCCGGTGAAGCGGCGCACCAGGTTTGTCAGGATGCTGAGCGGCAGCGACAGGTTGGCGGCATTTTGCCCAGCTTCGCCCGCTTCTTCGTCGCCCTTGGTGTCGGGCTCGGCGGCATCGCCATCCATGCGCCTGCCGGCGTCGCCCTGTGCGTTTTGTGCCTGCTGATATTGCGCCTGCTGGGCGCGACCCTGCGCCTGGCCGCCGCCGGCCGCGCGCGCCTGGGCGCCAAAAATGCGATCCACCATCTCGTCGGCGGCCTCAGCGGAGCCTGTCTGTTGCCTGGAGCCGTCGGCGGCAGCCTTCTGGGCGGCGCGCGCCAGCTCTTCCATCACGCGCTCGGCATTGGCCTGCGCCGCCTTGGCGCGCACGGCCGCCTCGCGGGCGGCCTGGCGCTGCTGCATGATCGTCTGTTCGTGCTTCTTGGCTTCGGCCATCCGCAGGGCATTGTCGAACAGGCTGCGTTTGCGCGGATCCTTCAGCGTTTCATAGGCGCGGCCGATCTCGGCGAACCGAGCCGTCGCTGTCGGATCGTCCTGATTGTGGTCGGGATGGGCTGATTTGGCCATGTTGCGCCAAGCCGCCTTGATCTCGTCTACTGCCGCGTCGCGCTTGACGCCCAGAATTTTATAAGGATCGCGCATGTCAAAACCGCCGGTGTTGCGATGCGGCAAGCCTCGTCCTTGCCCGGCATCCCCGTCTAATAAAACGTGTGTGCGCCACCCGCCACGAAGGCAGGAAGAACCACTCTCAACGCCGATCCTGCGGCGGAGTTGCTAATCACTTGTTATTTCTGTGGAGAGATGTGGGGTGTTTCGCGGCGAATGGTTAGCTCTTCGCTAATCATTGGGCAGAAAGCCGTCGCACATTAACCTGTTGGCGACGGCCCCGCGTCTTTTCGAACGCGCAAAGGGACGCTGTATACTTTGAGTTCAGCTCAGGAGGCTCAGCTTTCCCACTGGATCAGCTTTCCGGCTGGAAGCTCAGAAGCTGCCAGTTGCCGCCGCCGACGAGGCAGGTCTTGCCGAAGAATTTGGCGATGCCGACATAGGAATGCCGGGTCGTGCGGAACTGGCGGCAGACCTGGCCGGACTCGTTATTCTCGACGATCGTATCGATGACGCCGGCACTGCCGGTCGATGCGTTCGCCCAGGGAAGCGGCTGGCCCTCGAGCCTTTGCACATCGGCCGAGGTCACGGCGTTGCGCACGGTCATTTCGTCGGAAAGCGTGTCGGTGCTCGGCGGCGTCTGCGGCACGGTGCCGGTTGCCACCGACCGGTCGACCTTGGCTTCACTCAGGAAATCCATGCCGCCGCCGACGCAGCCGGAGAGCGACAACATCGCGACGCCGATGACGAAGAACGCGCGGCTGCGTCGCCGCAGGCCCTTTGTATGGCGAGATGACTTTGCTATGACTTCCACCCTGCATCCTGTCCAGTTATCAAAAGCTGGGCGAGTTTTGAATAATCCGGGGCATTTGAACCAATATGTCGGCAAACGAGTTAACAAGCGGTGACTTTACCGAAAGTGGCGAGCCCTTCAAGCTCTTTGCCGAATGGCTGAAAGAAGCCGAGGTTTCCGAGCCCAACGACCCCAATGCGGTGGCGCTGGCAACGGTCGATGAGGATGGTCTTCCCAATGTCCGCATGGTTCTCCTGAAGGGATTCGACGACGACGGTTTCGTCTTTTACACCAATTTCGAGAGCCAGAAAGGCCGCGAAATTCTGGGCCAGAAAAAGGCGGCCATGTGCTTTCACTGGAAAAGCCTGCGTCGTCAGGTAAGGCTGCGCGGCCCCGTCGAGATCGTCACCGATGCCGAAGCGGACGACTATTTCAAGACGCGGGCGCGCGGCAGCCGTATCGGAGCCTGGGCCTCCAGACAATCCCGTCCGCTCGAAAGCCGTTTCGCGCTGGAAAAGGCGGTGGCCGAATATACCGCGCGCTATGCCATCGGCGAGATTCCGCGCCCCGCCCACTGGTCGGGCTTCCGCATCCGGCCGACCTCTATCGAATTCTGGAAGGACCAGAAATTCCGCCTGCATGATCGGGTCGAATTCCGCCGCCCGTCACCGGAAGGCGAATGGGACAAGGTGCGGATGTATCCGTAACGGGCTTTACCTGCCCATCAGCTTCAGCGGTATGCCGGAGGCAAGCGCCGAGACGTAGCGTCGCTTCTGGTAAAAGCCGTTAAGCGAAATGCGTGGGAGATAGCCGGTCAATTGCGCTGACGGCAGCCCGGGCTGCGTGGTGACGGCGAGGGTAAAGCCGAGATTGCGAGCGATGCGCGCCTCGCGGGCGGTCGCGGCCGCAGGTGTGCCATAGGGATAGGCGATCGTCTCGGGACGGATGCCGGTCACCGCCACGAGGTAATCCGCCGAAGCCTGCATTTCGATTCGCGCTTCGGCTTCCGGCAGCCGGGCGAGCGCCCGATGGCTGATCGTATGGGCGCCGAGCGTTGCGAGCGGATGTGCCGCCAGCCATTGCAATTCGCCAGGCCCCATCACCAGCTCGCGGACGATATCCGTCGGCTCGATGCCGTTTTCGCGCGCCAGCAGATCAATGGCGGCAACGGCGCGCGCCTCGTCGGAGCCGTGGATGTAGGCGGCAAAGCGGTCAAAGGCATGCCATTGCTGCTGCGGGCTGTCGAGCACCAGCCGCTCCCTGCCGCGGCCGAAATCGAAGTAGATTTCGCTTGGTCGGCGCAGGAGAATGGCGAGCGTTTCCCACCAGATGCTGTGAGAGCCTTCGGCAAAACCCTTGGCGACGAATACCGTGAACGGCGCCTGATGCCGCTCGAACACCGGCAGCGCATGTTCCAGATTGTTGCTGTATCCGTCGTCGAGCGTGAAGGCCGCGAAGGGCTTTGCGCCTTCCGGCTCCGCCAGCAGCGCCGGCACCTGATCGAGCGGCACGAAGCGGTAGCCCTCCCGCCGCAGCCGCCGCAGCGCCGCGTCGAGAAAACGGGGGGTGATTTCGAGATGCGCATTCGGCTCGAAGGCTTCGGCCACGTGCGGACGGACATGATGCAGCGTGAAGACGACGCCGCGCCCGCGTGCTTGCCGCATCAGTCCGACAGACGCGAGCAGCCAGGAAAATTCGAGCCCGGCGCCGATCGCCAGTCGCTTGCCCAATCGCTTGAATTGTCCCGTCATGCGGCGCTTTTCCCTTGCCTTTTCCGGAAACTAGCAAGTGCGACTTAAGCCTTGCTGAATCCCGATCCGGCACGGGTCTTTCATTTCCTGTTTACCAAGACGATGAAAAGACTAGAAAAATGATAGGCGTTGCCTCAAAGTCGCGCCAAACTTGCGGCTTCTGTCACATTACGGCACAAATGCCGGTCTGACCGACAGCCCGCATCAAGGGCTGCGCATCAGGGGCCAGCGTATGAGGGGCCAGGGTATGAGGGGAAAGTGCATGAGAAAGCTTTTGGCGGCTGTTTTGACCGTAACGCTTGCCGTTTCGGCGCCGCTTGCGGCCCTTGCCGGCAGCGCTTCGCTGATCCTCGATGCCCGGACCGGCAAGGTTCTCGCCGCCGAAAACGCCGATACGCTGAACCATCCGGCCTCGCTGACGAAGATGATGACCCTCTATCTCACCTTCGAGGCATTGAAGCGCGGCAAGATAACCTGGGACACCCCGATCAAGATGTCGAAATACGCCGCTGCACGGCCGCCGACCAAGCTTGGCGTCAAGGCGGGCGGCACGATCACCGTGCGCGAGGCGGTCTATGGCATGATCGTCAAATCCGCCAATGATGCCGCCTCCGCCATGGGCGAGAAGCTCGCCGGCTCGGAAAGCGGCTTTGCCCGGGTGATGACGGCCAAAGCCCGCCAGCTCGGCATGAGCCGCACCGTCTTCGTCAACGCCTCCGGCCTGCCGGACGGCCGTCAGGTCACGACGGCGCGTGACATGTCGACGCTCGCCATCGCGCTGATGAAGAATTATCCGAACGAATACCGGCTGTTTTCGACGGCCAGTTTCAATTTCCGCGGCCGAACGGTGCGCGGCCACAACAATCTCATGTACCGCTACCAGGGCATGGACGGCATCAAGACCGGTTATACCAACGCTTCCGGCTTCAACCTCGTCAGCGCGGTCAGAGACGGCAACCGCCGCGTGGTCGGCGTCGTGCTCGGTGGCCGCACCGCCCGCAGCCGCGACGCCAAGATGGCTGGTTTGCTCGACCGTTATCTCGGCCGCGCCTCGTCTTCCGGCGGCGCAAAGCTGGTGGCGAGCGTCGGCGCGAGGGAACCCGTCGAAGTCGCGTCCGCCGCCGAGGCTTCCGATGTTCCGGTGCCGCTCAACGCACGGCGGCAAGTCGACGATCTCGCAGCAAAGAGCCTTGCCTATGCCGATGACGCCGTCGTGCCGCTGGAGCGTCCCGTCGCGATGGACGAGATCCTCAACGCCGGCAAGACGCCGAAGACATCGGCAGAGAAGACTAATGGCGACTGGCAGATCCAGATCTCGGCCGCACCGAGTGCCGATGCGGCGCGTGCACTTCTCGCCCAGGCGAAGTCGGAAGGCGGCGCACCGCTGGTGTCCGCCTCGCCCTATACCGAGGCGGTCGGGCAGGGGGCCAACAAGATCTATCGCGCCCGCTTCATCGGTTTCGCCAGCAGGGATGACGCTGTCTCGGCCTGCGATGCGCTGAAGCAGCGCTCCTATGACTGCATGTTGCTGCCGGACCACGGCTGATCGCCGCCCCGGCACTGCGGCAATTCACTCTGGACAAGCATCGGGAATCAGCGTCTCCTCCATAAACAAAAGGAGAACGCCCATGTTGCGTCGTCTTGCCGACCAGTTCGAAATCTCATCCTCTGTTCACGTCGCTGCCAACAACATCGAGCGTGATGCCGACTGGTTCCTGCTGAAGCTGCAGGAGGAAATGGGTGAACTGACCCAGGCATGGAACCGGCTGACCGGCCGCGGCCGTGCGAAGGGCCGCTCGCCTGAAGACATGCAGCGCGATCTCGCCGACGAGACCGCCGACGTTCTCGGTCATCTTCTGCTGTTTGCCCGTCACAACGATCTCGATCTTGCTGCCGCGATCGAACGGAAGTGGCTGTTTCGGCCGGCGGAGGTGCCGAAGAGCTGATGCATGTCGGCCGATTAAGTCAGTCAACCTTATAACGGTAGAATTTGCTGTCCACAGCCATCAGCGGGAAGGGGCGGGGCAGCGCGCTCTTGGCAATCTCGGTAAAGCCATTCTTCTCGTAGAAGCGATGCGCGGCGACGAACTTGTCGGTTGTGCCGAGGAAGATATCGGTGAGGCCGGCATCCCTGGCATGGGCAAACAGCCGATCGAGAAGCAGCGCTGCCACGCCATGCTCGGAGCCGCGAACCGCAGCGGCAACGAACATCTTGCGCAGCGCCGCCTGGTTGTTGCCGATATCCTTGAGCCCGACCGTGCCGACGATGGCGCCGTCTTTGACGGCGACCCAGAACTGCCCCTTGCCGGACTGATAGAAATCCGGGATGACCCGGAGATCCGGTTGCGCATCCACGGTGATATCGATGCCGAATTCCTCTCGCTGGATCGGCAGGATCACCGAAAGCACGGCATCGGCGTCATCGGCGGTGAAGGTTCTGATTTCGACGTCCGCCATGACGGGTCCTTTCGCCTCAGGTCTGCGTGCCGCCGACCGTCACCTGATCCATGCGCAGATGCGGTTGGCCGACGCCGACTGGAACCCATTGGCCGGCCTTGCCGCAATTGCCGATGCCGGTATCGAGCTTCATGTCGTTGCCGATCATCGACACCCGCTTCATCGCATCCGGGCCGTTGCCGATCAGCATCGCGCCCTTGATCGGCGCGCCGACCTTGCCGTTCTCGATCAGATAGGCCTCGGTGCAGCCGAAGACGAACTTGCCGGAGGTGATGTCCACCTGGCCGCCGCCGAAGGAGACGGCATAGATGCCCTTCTTCACCGAGGCGATAATCTCCTCGGGCGTCTTGTCGCCGCCGAGCATGTAGGTGTTGGTCATGCGCGGCATCGGCACATGGGAATAGCCCTGGCGGCGGCCGTTGCCGGTCGGCGCCATGCCCATCAGCCGGGCATTCTGCCGATCCTGCATATAGCCGACGAGCTTGCCGTTTTCGATCAGCACGTTGTAGGCGGACGGCGTGCCCTCGTCATCGATGGTGATCGAGCCGCGGCGATTGTCGATCGTGCCGTCGTCGACGACGGTGACGCCGGGAGCGGCGACCATCTGGCCGAGAAGGCCTGAAAAGGCCGAGGTTTTCTTGCGGTTGAAATCGCCTTCCAGCCCGTGACCAACAGCCTCGTGCAGCATCACGCCCGGCCAGCCGGAGCCGAGCACCACGTCCATCGTGCCCGCCGGCGCATCGATCGCCTCGAGATTGACGAGCGCCTGGCGCAGCGCCTCGTCGGCGCCGTATTGCCAGCTGCCCTCGGCGATGAAATCGCCGAAGCCGATGCGCCCGCCGTGGCCATAGGAGCCGCTCTCCTGCCGATCGCCTTCGCCGACCATCACCGAAATGTTGATGCGCGTCATCGGCCTGATGTCGCGCACACGGTGTCCGTCGGCGCGCAGGATATCGACGACCTGCCAGCTTGCGGCGACCGAGGCCGTCACCTGGCGCACCTTGTCATCCTTGCCTCTGAGATAGGCGTCGATGTCCTGCAGGACCTTGACCTTCTCCTCGAAGCTCGGCTGGCCGATCGGGTTCTCGTCGCTGTAGAATTTCTTGTTGGTGCCCTGGGGTGCGGCCGCATAGGAGCCGGAATAGCCGCGCGTCACCGCGCCGACGGCATCGGCCGCCCGCTTCAGCGCCGCCACCGAGAGATCGCCGGCATGGGCATAACCGACCGCTTCGCCGGCAACGGCGCGCAGGCCGAAACCCTGTTCGGTGTTGAAGCTGCCGCCCTTCAGCCGGCCATTGTCGAAGGTCAGCGCTTCTGCCTGCGCATGCTCGATGAACAGTTCGCCGTCATCGGCCCCGGACAGCGCCTCGGCCACGTGCTTGCGCATCGTCGCTTCGTCGGCATCGAAAAGCGTCAGGAGATCGGTGGTCATGATATGGCTCCAATGGGCATGCGTTCAGGAGTGCACTTACTCCCTAGATAGGACTCTACCTTATAAGGAGTGAAGCCCTGTCTTCGAATTATTCTTCTCGAAGGAGATGTAAGCTTTTCTACCGTCTTGCTCTGGGTGGTCGCGAGACGCTTTTACATAATCAGTTTGGCGGCTGATTTGTTCGAAATGACGAGCAAGTGGCTGCCCCTCACCCTAACCCTC
Organism: Rhizobium sp. WYCCWR 11128; assembly: GCF_013416305.1. Lineage (NCBI taxonomy): Bacteria > Pseudomonadati > Pseudomonadota > Alphaproteobacteria > Hyphomicrobiales > Rhizobiaceae > Rhizobium > Rhizobium sp. WYCCWR 11128. The sequence goes on along the minus strand of NZ_JACCEZ010000014.1, from coordinate 66,700 downwards.
TCCCCGTAAAAACGGGGCGAGGGGACGTGCCTTGCGAGAGCGAGGTGGGAATGGAGAGGTCGCGGCTATCCCCCCTTCGCCCCGCGAGCGGGGAGAAGGTGCCGGCAGGCGGATGAGGGGCAGACACACGGCAGACGGCTGCACTCACGGCAGAGCGTCAAAACCTTCAGCGAAGCCCTTGAGGTCGACGGGGATGCCGATGCCTTCTTCCGGCGTTTGGAAGACGATGAAGGTTGCCTGGGCGCCGCTGCGGAAGGTCTTGAGCAGTTCATCCTCGAGCACGACTTCTGCGTAACAGCCGTCGGCGAAGCAGCGGACGAAATAGGCGCGGCCGATATCCTTGCCGTCGACATTGAGCCCGAGGCCGTTCGGCAGCAGCACGCCAAGTGGTGCCAGCACGCGCAGGATCTTCGACTTGCGGTCGGCCGTTTTCAACACGACCACGGAAAGCCCGACTTCCGGCCGATCCTCGGCGATGACATTCTGCATCAGCGCGCATTGTTCGGTCGAAGCACCGGCCGGCTTGTCGCAGACGACGGACCATGCGCCATGATTGGACTTTACCGTGCCCGGCGCCGGCGGCTGCGTCTGGCCAGGTGTCACCGGTTCGACATTCGGTTTGGCGGCACTCGGCTGTTGCTGCGCCGGGGCGGGAGCAGGTGCCGGTGCGGCAGCCGGAGGCTTGGCCTGCGAGGGGGCGGGTTGCTGCTGTGCGAAAACGGGCGTCGTCGCTGCGGCCGCGATGCTGGCAGTCAGGAGAAGCGACTGCGCGAGGGAACGGAAACCCATGGAAACCTCTGGATATCGAATCATTGCGGCTATTGTTGAAGCTGCCCACCAAAAATGAAAAGCCCCACCCCGTGAAAACCGGGGGACTGCGGCGGAAATTGGACCTTTGTGAAATAATGTGTCGCGCGCGGATTGGCCGGAAAGCCGATTTTTCATATGCTGATGAAAAACTTGGGATGTTTTGCCGTTCTGACCTGCCTATGCTTTGAGCAAAAATGCCGCATAGACAATTGCTCTGACCTGTTGCGGCGAATGCCAAACTGTGGTTTGAAGCGCTGAAGATGGCAAGGATTCTGCGTTGTATTTTGCAGGTCAAGCGCTCGAGGGAGATAATAAGGTGATGAAGAAGGCTTATGCAGCCCTGACCACGCTGGTCTGTCTGCTTTTTGCTTCCGGCACATATGCCGACCAGCCCACGCCGTGGCAGGCGACGCTGCAGCCGGCGGCAACGCCGATCATGCGGGAAATCCACTGGTTCGAACAATATACCCTGTGGTTTATCGTTCCGATCACGCTCTTCGTGCTGGTCCTGCTCATCGTCGTCTGTTTCAAGTTCCGCGCCAGCGCGAACCCGGTTCCCTCGAAGACGAGCCATAACACGCTGATCGAGATTGCCTGGACCGTGGGGCCGGTCCTGGTGCTTCTTCTTCTCGCCATTCCTTCGTTCAACCTGCTGACGGCGCAGCTGACGCTGCCCGAAAACCCCGACGTCACGATCAAGGCGACCGCCACCCAGTGGCAGTGGAACTACGAATATGAAGGTTCGGGCGAAAGCCCGCTCGCTTTCGATTCCTTCCTGCTGAAAGATCAGGACCGCGCGGCCGCCGGCAAGGAAGACAAGTCGATCTATCCGCGTCTTCTCGCCGTCGATAACGAACTGGTCCTGCCGGTCAACAAGACGGTCCGCGTTCTCGTGACCTCCGCGCCGACCGACGTCATCCACGCTTTCGCCATGCCGTCCTTCGGCGTTAAGATCGATGCCGTGCCGGGTCGCCTGAACGAGACCTGGTTCAAGGCCGAGCGCGAAGGCCTGTTCTACGGCCAGTGTTCCGAGCTCTGCGGCAAGGACCATGCGTTCATGCCGATCGCCATCCGCGTCGTCTCCGAGGACAAGTATAAGCAGTGGCTGACCGCAGCCGCCAGCGACCTGCCCGGCGCCTACAAGTCACTCATGGCCGCAACCGATGGTCCCGCAAAGACCGTCAACGTCGCCGAAGCACAGTAATAAAGGGGATCGGGACAATGGCTGGACCTTCCGCTCACGACGATCATTCTCATGATCACGCCGCCCATCATGACCACGCGCATGACGATCACGATCACGGGCACAAGCCGAGCTTTGCCAATCGCTGGCTGTTCTCTACCAACCACAAGGACATCGGCACGCTCTACCTGATCTTCGCGATCATTGCCGGCATCATCGGCGGCGCGCTGTCGGTTGCCATGCGCATGGAGTTGCAGGAGCCTGGGATCCAGATCTTCCACGGCCTGGCCTCGATGGTCTACGGCTATGAGGGCGATGCCGCGATCGACGGCGCCAAGCAGATGTTCAACATGTTCACGACAGCGCACGCGCTGATCATGATCTTCTTCATGGTCATGCCGGCGATGATCGGCGGTTTCGCCAACTGGATGGTGCCGATCATGATCGGCGCGCCGGACATGGCCTTCCCGCGCCTCAACAACATCTCCTTCTGGCTGATCGTTCCGGCCTTCGCGCTGCTGCTGCTGTCGATGTTCGTCGAAGGCCCGGCAGGCGCCTATGGCACGGGTGGCGGCTGGACGATGTATCCGCCGCTGGCGACAAGCGGCACGCCGGGACCGGCGGTCGACCTTGCGATCTTCGCGCTCCACATTGCCGGCGCCTCGTCGATCCTCGGTGCGATCAACTTCATCACGACGATCCTCAACATGCGCGCTCCCGGCATGACGCTGCACAAGATGCCGCTATTTGCATGGTCCGTGCTGATCACCGCCTTCCTGCTGCTGCTGTCGCTGCCGGTTCTGGCAGGCGGCATCACCATGCTGCTCACCGACCGCAACTTCGGCACTGCGTTCTTCTCTCCGGAAGGCGGCGGCGATCCGATCCTCTACCAGCACCTGTTCTGGTTCTTCGGTCACCCCGAGGTCTACATCCTCATCCTGCCGGGCTTCGGCATGGTCAGCCACATCATCTCGACCTTCTCGAAGAAGCCGATCTTCGGTTACCTCGGCATGGCCTACGCCATGGTCGCGATCGGCGCCGTCGGCTTCGTCGTCTGGGCCCACCACATGTACACGGTCGGCCTGTCGCTCGACGCGCAGCGCTACTTCGTCTTCGCGACGATGGTCATCGCCGTTCCGACGGGCGTGAAGATCTTCTCCTGGATCGCGACGATGTGGGGCGGCTCGATCTCGTTCCGCACGCCGATGCTCTGGGCGATCGGCTTCATCTTCCTGTTCACGGTCGGCGGCGTCACCGGCGTCCAGCTCGCCAATGCCGGTCTCGACCGCTCGCTGCATGACACCTATTACGTCGTGGCCCACTTCCACTACGTTCTGTCGCTCGGCGCCGTCTTTGCGATCTTCGCCGGCTGGTACTACTGGTTCCCGAAAATGACCGGCTACATGTACAACGAGTTGGTCGGCAAGCTGCATTTCTGGATCATGTTCATCGGCGTCAACCTGGTGTTCTTCCCGCAGCACTTCCTCGGCCTCGCCGGCATGCCGCGCCGCTACATCGATTATCCGGATGCCTTTGCCGGCTGGAACTATGTTTCCTCGATCGGCTCCTACATCTCGGCCTTCGGTGTGCTGATCTTCCTCTACGGCGTCTTCGAAGCCTTCGCCAGGAAGCGTGTCGCCGGCGACAATCCGTGGGGTGAGGGTGCAACGACGCTCGAATGGCAGCTGCCTTCGCCGCCGCCCTATCACCAGTGGGAACAGCTTCCGCGCATCAAGTAAATTGCGCGGGCATCAGGACGCCGCACTCGATACGGCGTCCTGATGGTAAGACATTCAGGACGGAATGATGACGGTTATCGACAATCACGAGGTGCTTGCAAAGGACGGCGAATTGTCGGAAGCGAGTGCGCGCGATTATTTCGAATTGCTGAAGCCACGGGTCATGTCGCTCGTGGTCTTCACTGCCTTTGCCGGTCTCGTGCTGGCGCCGGGCCATATCCATCCGGTCCTCGGCATGATCGCCATCCTCTGCATCGCCGTCGGCGCCGGCGCCTCCGGCGCGCTGAACATGTGGTATGACGCCGATATCGACGCCATCATGACCCGCACCGCCAACCGTCCGATCCCGGCCGGCCGCATCGCGCCGTCGGAGGCTCTCGCCTTCGGCCTGGTACTGTCGGGCTTTTCGGTGGTGATTCTCGGCCTGGCCGTCAATTGGCTGTCGGCCGGCATCCTCGCCTTCACCATTTTCTTCTATGCCGTCGTCTACACCATGTGGCTGAAGCGCTCGACGCCGCAGAACATCGTCATCGGCGGTGCTGCCGGCGCCTTCCCGCCGATGATCGGCTGGGCCTGCGTGACCAACAGCGTGACGATCGAGAGCACCGTTCTCTTCCTCATCATCTTCCTGTGGACGCCGGCGCATTTCTGGGCGCTTGCCCTCTTCAAGATGCGCGACTACGAGGCCGTCGGGGTGCCGATGCTGCCGAACGTTGCCGGCGAACGGGTGACCAAGCATCAGATCGTCGCCTATGCGGTGCTGACCGCCGTCTGCGCGGTATTGCCGTCCTTCCTCGGTTTCGCAAGCCTCGGCTATGGCCTCGTCGCTGCCGCCCTCGGCGCGATCTTCATATACTGTTCCATCGCCGTCTGGCGCATGCCCGACGGCGATTTGAAGATGATCCCGGCGAAGAAGCTTTTCGGCTTCTCGATCTTTTATCTCTTCGCCGTGTTCTCCGCCTTGATGATCGACCGGCTGGCGTCGGTGCTGGTCTCGCATGCGGGAGGTTGGTTCTGATGGAATTGGTCAAGCTCACGGAAAAGCAGCTCAAGTCGCGCCGCAACCGCAACATCGCGCTGGGGCTGGTGCTTGCCGGCCTCGTCGTTCTCTTCTACGTGATGGCAATCGTGAAGATCGGCGGGGGAACGGCCGGATGAGCGATAACCCCGCCGCACCGAAAAAGCCCGGCCGCAACAACGGCGCCGTCGTCATGATGTGCCTGAGCTTCGTCTTCGGCATGGGCGCGATGAGCTATGCCGCCGTGCCGCTCTACCGCATCTTCTGCCAGGTGACCGGCTATAACGGCACGACGCAGCGCGTCGACCAGGTGTCGAGCGTCGTGCTCGACCGCACGATGCGCGTCACCTTCGACGCCAATGTCGCCCCCGGCCTGCAGTGGGACTTCAAGCCGGTCGAGCGCGAGGTCAACCCGAAGATCGGCGAGACCATCCAGGTCAATTTCACCGCCGAGAATCGTTCGAACGAGACCCAGCGCGGCCAGGCGGTTTTCAACGTCACGCCGGGCGAAGCCGGCGTCTATTTCAACAAGGTGCAATGTTTCTGCTTTACGGAAACGGACCTGAAGCCGGGCGAGAAGCTCGACATGCCTGTCGTGTTCTACATCGATCCTGAAATCGTCAAGGCGGTGGAATCGAAGAATATCCATACGATCACGCTGTCATATACGTTCTACCCGAAAGAGGGTCCGAAGCCGGTGGCTTCGAATGAGGGTGGAGCGGAGAAGATTGAAAAGAAACTTTGATCAAGGCTCGTTTCCGGCTATGCCGGGAGCGGAGTGAAGGAAGACATCCGGGGATAACGACATGGCCGATGCTCACCAGAAGAATCACGACTATCACATCATCGATCCGAGCCCCTGGCCGATTCTAGCCTCGCTCGGCGCCTTCATCATGGCGCTCGGCGGCGTCTGCTACATGCGTTATATCAATGGCGGCTCCTTCAAGGTCGCCGGCTTCGAGCTTGCCAATCCCTGGGTTTTCTATATCGGCTTCGCGCTGGTGCTCTACGTCATGTATGGCTGGTGGGCCGATACGGTGAAGGAAGCCCATGAGGGCGCCCACACCCGTGTCGTCTCGCTGCACCTGCGCTACGGCATGATCATGTTCATTGCTTCGGAAGTGATGTTCTTCGTCGCCTGGTTCTGGGCCTATTTCGACGTTAGCCTCTATCCGAACGAAGCGATTCAGGCCTCGCGCGTGCTCTATACCGGCGGCACCTGGCCGCCGAAGGGTATCGAGGTTCTCGACCCCTGGCACCTGCCGATCTACAACACCGTCATCCTGCTCCTGTCCGGCACCACGGTCACCTGGGCGCACCATGCGCTGCTGCATAACGACCGCAAGGGCCTGATCCAAGGCCTGACGCTGACCGTGCTGCTCGGCATGTTCTTCTCTGCCGTTCAGGCCTACGAATATGCTCACGCCCCGTTCGCCTTCAAGAGCTCGATTTACGGCGCGACCTTCTTCATGGCGACCGGCTTCCACGGCTTCCACGTCCTCGTCGGCACGATCTTCCTGGCTGTCTGCCTGATCCGTGCGCTGCGCGGCGACTTCACCCCGAAGCAGCATTTCGGTTTCGAGGCGGCCGCCTGGTACTGGCACTTCGTCGACGTCGTCTGGCTGTTCCTGTTCTTCTGCATCTACGTCTGGGGCGGCTGGGGCGCACCCGTCGCAGCCGGCTGATCGGAACAAAATTTGAGAAAAGGCGGGCCTCGTGCCCGCCTTTTTTGTTGGTAAATCTCGTTTTGCTTGGCCTCGTGCCACTGATGTCCGGTTTGCGCAGACAGCCGCCCCTCACCCTAACCCTCTCCCCGTAAAAACGGGGAGAGGGGACGTGCCATACGAGACGCGAGAGAGGGACGGAGAGGTCGCGGCATGTCCCTTCGTCCCGTTTTCGGGGGTCCGAAGGACGGGTCGAGACCCGTGGCTCGACCCCGGTTGGTGGCGGCAGCCGGATGAGGGGCAGGTGCGGCAATCTCCGGGGCCGAGGTGGCCTCATACCCGCTTTTCATCGCCTCAGCGCGCCCCGGCGATCCGTTCGAAGGCCGAAGGTTCGGGAATGCCGAGATCCAACTGATGGCGGATCGCCTCGGCGCATTCGAGTGGTGTCAGCACTGACGTATCGACCTCCATGTCGTAGATGCCGGGACGATGCACCTCGTCCTGCCAGCGCTGCACCGGTTCTGGAATGGGCACGTCCTCCGTGGCGCTGAGATAAAGCGTCTCGCGCCCTTCTTGGACAATGTCGCGCCGCTGCATGATCGTCTCGATCGGACAGCGCACGCCGACGAACAGCACGGGAAAGTCTTCCAGTCGCCGGGCGCAATCGGCGAGGATGCCGAGCGGCTGCGAATAACTGTCATGGTGGCCGAGATCGGCGATGACATTAAGCCCCAGGCTGGCATGGATGGCGATCGATTCGTAGAGCGCCGCATAAAAGAACGGCACCAGTTCCTCCAGGTCCGGCCGTTCGCCGCCCGGCCGCAATCCGATGCCCGGAAGGTAGCGTTTCGGTGTCATGGCATTGTAGCTGTCGACGCCGAGGTTGATCCACGGCCCCTCGAAGTGTTCCTGTACCGCGCGCGCGATGCTTGATTTGCCGCTCCGCGGCGCGCCGTTCAGGATAATGATCTGCACGGAATGGCTATCGTTGGTCATCAGTCTTCTTCTTCTGTTGGCGCGAATCACACCAGCGCCGCGCGACTTTTCAGACGTGGCAAGAACGCTGTAACACTTTGAATTGCCGATAGTTCCTCACATCGATTCCGATGTGAGGAACTATCGGCGGGACGAAATCACGCAGGCATTTCCCTTCGTCCTGCGAATACTTTATGGGAGAGTTAAGGCGGCATCGCGCCGCGACCACCAAGGCTGCCGGAAGGAATGGCCAGAAGGAGTGGCCAGAAGGAGTGGAATGAACGAGGACAACGCCCATTTTCCGCCCGTCAATCCGGTGAAAACCGGCATCAAGGGCTGCTGCCCACGCTGCGGCCAAGGCAAACTGTTCGATGGCCTGCTCGGCGTAAAGCCGCGTTGCGCCGCCTGCGGCCTCGATTATTCCTTTGCCGATTCCGGTGACGGCCCGGCCGTCTTCGTCATCCTCATCGTCGGCTTCATCGTCATCGGCATGGTGCTGTGGCTGCAGGTGAATTACGGGCCGCCGATCTGGGTGCATATCCTGCTCTTCGCTCCGTTGACGATTATCCTGTCGCTGCTGACGCTGCGCTGGTTCAAAGGCATCCTGATCGCCATGCAATACCGCCATAATGCCCGCGAAGGACGCCTGAGTGACTGATATCGACCATGCCGCGCCGCGCCGCCGGCTGCCGGTTTTCACCGGCATCCTGGTGCTGATCGCTCTTGCCATCCTGATTTCGCTCGGCACCTGGCAGGTGGAGCGCCTGCACTGGAAGGAGGGCCTGATCGCCGATATCGCCGCGCGGCAGGCAGCAAGCCCCGTGCCGCTCGCCGACATCGAGGCGATGGCGGCGACGGGCGGGGACATCGAATACCGCAAGGTGACCGCCACCGGCCGCTACATCAATAACAAGGAGCGGCACTTCTTCGCCACCTGGCGCGGCCAGACCGGCTATTACATCTATACCCCGCTGGAGGTTGCCGACGGGCGCCTTCTCTTCGTCAATCGCGGCTTCGTTCCCTTTGACAATAAGGAGCCGGAAATGCGCATGCAGGGCCAGCTGACGGATCAGCAGACCGTCACCGGCCTGGCGCGCGAAAAGCTTCCCGGCAAGCCCTCCTGGGTGGTGCCCGACAACGACGTCGCCAAGAACATCTTCTACTGGAAGGATCTCGACGTCATGGCCGAGAGCGTCGGGCTGGAGAAAGCGAGCGTCATTCCCTTTTTCGTCGATGCCGATTCCACCCCCAATCCGGCCGGCCTGCCGATCGGCGGCGTCACCCAGATGGACCTGCCGAACAACCATCTGCAATATGCCTTTACCTGGTACGGGCTTGCCGCCGTGCTTATCGTCGTGGTGGCGATCTCCTGGTTCCGCAAGGCACCTCAGCAATAGTATCGCTTCAATTCTCGACCATATTGGGCTAGAGGTCCCTAAATCTCTCAACCCGGAACAGACATGAATATTGCGGCGAAACCTCCTTTGACGATCAGGCTCTGCGGCCCGCGCGGCTTCTGTGCCGGCGTCGACCGCGCCATCCAGATCGTCGTGCTGGCGCTGAAATCCTATGGCGCGCCGGTCTATGTGCGCCACGAGATTGTCCATAATCGCTATGTCGTCGAAGGGCTGGAAGCCAAGGGCGCCGTCTTCGTCGAGGAACTGGACGAGATCCCGGCCGAACATCGCGCCCAGCCGGTGGTTTTTTCCGCTCACGGCGTGCCGAAATCCGTGCCGGAGGATGCGGCAAGCCGCAACCTCTTCTATCTCGACGCCACCTGCCCGCTGGTCTCAAAGGTCCACAAGCAGGCGATGCGCCACAATCGCCTCGGCCGCCATGTCGTCCTTATCGGCCATGCCGGCCATCCTGAGGTGATCGGCACGATGGGTCAGCTGCCGGAGGGTTCGGTCTCGCTGATCGAGACGATCGAGGATGCCGACGCTTATGTCCCCGTCGATCCCGACAATCTCGGCTATGTCACCCAGACGACGCTGTCGGTCGACGATACGGCCGGCGTCATCACCCGCCTGCACGAGCGCTTCCCGAACCTGACGGCGCCGGCAGCGGACTCGATCTGTTATGCGACGACCAACCGCCAGGAAGTGGTGAAGCAGGCAGCCCCCGGCTGCGATCTCTTCATCATCGTCGGCGCGCCGAATTCGTCCAATTCCAAGCGTCTCGTCGAAGTGGCGCTCAGGGCAGGGGCGAAGAAATCGATCCTCGTGCAGCGCGCCGCCGAGCTCGACTGGGACGAGATCGGCGCGATTTCGACGCTCGGCCTTTCCGCCGGCGCCTCGGCCCCCGAGGTCATCGTCAACGAGATCATCGAGGCCTTCCGCGCCCGCTTCGACGCTCGCGTCGAGCTGGCCGAAACGGTGCAGGAAACTGAAAACTTCCTCGTCAACCGCGAACTGCGCAATATCGAGCTGACGGCGGCCGACATGGCCTTCGTCAACGGCTAGATCGGCCTTTCGGCCTGGCGTCCACTCCGGCAAATCCAATATCAACAAGGCATGAAGGGCGAGACCTCACTTGGCAGTCTATACCGATATCGCCGAAGACGATCTGAAGTGGTTCCTGACGGAATATGACGCAGGCACGCTGCTCTCCTACAAGGGCATTGCCGAAGGCGTCGAAAATTCCAACTTCCTGCTTCACACCTCCAAGGATCCGCTGATCCTGACGCTCTATGAGAAGCGGGTGGAAAAGAGCGACCTGCCTTTCTTCCTCGGCCTGATGCAGCATCTTTCCGCCCGCGGTCTGTCCTGCCCGCTGCCGCTGCCGCGCCGCGATGGCGCGCTACTCGGCTCGCTGTCCGGCCGTCCGGCGGCGCTGATCTCCTTCCTCGAAGGCATGTGGCTGAGAAAGCCGGAGGCGAAACATTGCCGCGAGGTCGGCAGGGCGCTGGCCGAGATGCATGTGGCCGGTGACGGGTTTGAGCTGAAGCGGCCGAATGCCCTGTCGATCGACGGCTGGCGGGGGCTGTGGGAAAAATCCGAAGCGCGCGCCGGCGAGGTCGAGCCCGGCCTGCAGACCGAAATCCGCAACGAACTTGACTTCCTCTCCACCGCCTGGCCGAGTGGCCTGCCGGCCGGCGTCATCCACGCCGACCTCTTCCCCGACAACGTCTTCTTCCTCGGCGACCAGCTCTCCGGCCTGATCGACTTCTATTTCGCCTGCAACGACCTGCTCGCCTATGACGTCTCGATCTGCCTGAATGCCTGGTGCTTCGAGAAGGACGGCGCCTACAACATCACCAAGGGCACGGCGATGCTCGAGGGGTACCAGAGCGTCAGGCCGTTGAGCGATGCGGAAATCGCGGCCTTGCCGGTGCTGTCGCGCGGATCCGCGCTGCGCTTCTTCCTGACCCGGCTCTATGACTGGCTGACGACGCCGGAAGGTGCCATGGTCACCAAGAAGGACCCGCTCGAATATCTCCGCAAGCTGCGGTTCCACCGCCAGATCAAAACGCCGGCCGAATACGGATTGAGCCTATGAAACACGTCGATATCTTCACCGACGGCGCATGCTCCGGCAATCCCGGCCCGGGTGGCTGGGGCGCCGTGCTGCGTTATGGCGATGTCGAAAAGGAGCTTTGCGGCGGCGAGGCGGATACGACCAACAATCGCATGGAGCTGCTGGCGGCGATCTCGGCGCTATCGGCCTTGAAGAGCCCTTGCGAGGTCGATCTCTATACCGACAGCGCCTATGTCAAGGACGGCATCTCCAAGTGGATTTTCGGCTGGAAGAAAAACGGCTGGAAAACCGCCGACAAGAAGCCGGTGAAGAATGCCGAACTCTGGCAGGCGCTGGAGGCGGCCCGTGACCGCCACAAGGTGACGCTGCACTGGGTGAAGGGCCATGCCGGCCACCCGGAAAACGAACGCGCCGACGAACTCGCCCGCCGGGGCATGGAGCCTTTCAAGAAGGGCAAGGCGGTTTCGTTTTAAGTCCCGCACATTTGCCTTTGCGCGTCTCGGCGACATTGAGCGCCGTGCGTCCTTTCCGTCCCGGGCGAAATCAACTGCGATAACGCAATGCATTCACCAGAAGCGAGAATGCGGGGGAAGCAAGCCGTCTGCTCGGATAGTAAAGGTGATATCCAGAAAATGGCGGTGACCAGTCCTCCAGCACGGGCACCAGTTTTCCTTCACGGATCAGCGGCAGCAGGTAATCGTCTGGCAGGCATGCCAGACCAAAACCGCCCAGCGCCGCATCGACGATCATCTGGACGTCATTGCAGATGAACTGACCTTCCACACGAACATTCAGCGGCTTGCCGTCTTTTTCGAACTCCCAGGCGTACAAGCCGCCAACAGTTGCAAGCCTGAGATTGATGCAGTGGTGCTGCGTCAGGTCATGCGGAGTGGCCGGTTTCGGATGCCGTGCGAAATAATCCGGAGAGGCAACGACCAGCATGCGCATTTCCGGTCCGATCTTGAGCGCGATCATATCTTTTTCGATATGCTCCCCAAGCCGGACCCCGGCGTCGAAGCGCTCGTTCACAAGATCGATCAGCCGATTGTCGACAGAGATCTCGATGTTGATATCCGGGTAGGACTGCATCAATCCCTTTACGGCAGGCATGAGGATCGTTTCTGCGGCATGCCGGATCGAAGTGATGCGTATCGTGCCTCCCGGCGCATGACGCATGGCGCCAAGTGCATCCAGCCGGCTGCGGATATCATTGAACGCAGGTCGCAGCGTTTCGGCCAGCTGCTCTCCGGCCTCGGTTGGAACAACGTTGCGGGTCGTCCGCGTCAGGAGCCGGAGGCCCATGCGATCTTCCAGTCGGCGCACTGTATGGCTGAGGGACGACTGCGAGGTCCCCAGCAGCGCGGCCGCACGTGTGAAACTTCGTTCTTCAGCGACCGTCAGGAAGGCTGCCAGGTCACCCAGTTCATCGCGCCTCATTCATGAATCCTCAATATAAGTCTATTTTGATCCTAGCATCTAGTCGGAGTAATCGGCCAGGAGTAAATTCTCCTCGATAGCCGGCGGTCTATAGATCCGCCAGGGACAAAGGCCCGCTGACCAACTGCCCAGCGGAGCGGCGTCCTAGAGGCCGCCCCTTTCATGAATGGCGGATATAGCCCCTTTCGGAATCCGATGCCTAATCGGGCCCGTCCTCCGATCCTATGTCGGAGCGGACAGTCAATAAGGAGATCACCGTGAAAACCATCGCCGCAAGCCTTGCCATCTCGGCATTCGCAGCCGCAGGCGCCGAAGCGCAGCAGAACCCCCGCGTGGCTCCGCCGGCCGTCTATGACGTCGCCCCGGGCCTTGGCCACTTCACGGATGACGTTCTGTTCGGCGAGTTTTGGAAGCGCGGGGATCTGACCCCGCGCGATCGCAGCCTGGTCACCATTTCGGTACTGATCTCAACCGGCAAAGGGCACGTCCTTGCCAACCATGTAAAGCGCGCCCTAGAAAATGGTGTCGAGCCCAGGGAAGTGGGCGAGGTCGTCACTCATCTTGCATTTTATTCCGGCTGGCCCAATGCGATATCGGCCGTGACGGAGACCAAGAAGGCCTTTGACGAGCTGAAGATCGCGCCCGTGGCGGACAGCGGTGACCCACGCATTCAGTTCGATGCCGCAACGGAAGCCGCCCGCAGCGCGTCCGTGGACGCCGAGGTGGCACCTACCGCGCCGGCCCTTGCCGACCTGACAAACCGGGCATTGTTCGGTGATCTGTGGCAGCGCCCGGATCTGTCGGCCCGCGATCGCAGCCTCGTTACGGTGGCCGCTCTCGTGGCGATGGGGCAGTCTGACCAACTGACGTTCCATCTCACCCGCGCCATGGATAATGGTCTCAGCCGCGAAGAGGCAGCTGAAGCTGTTACCCATGTCGGGTTCTATGCCGGCTGGCCTCGCGCCATATCAGCAGTGCCGGTTCTCAAAACGGTCTTCGCAAGCCGTGAAGCGTCCGCCTCGAGCAACCCGGCGGAAGCAGATATCAAGGTGGTCAAACGCGGCAGCCAACCGGTAAGCGGTCCGGCCGAGCGTTTCACCGGCGAGGTCCAGGTATCGGCCGCTTACAAGGGTGATGGCGCTGCCCGCATTGGCGGTGCCACGGTTGCCTTCGAACCTGGCGCCCATACGGCCTGGCATTCGCACCCGCTCGGTCAGACGCTGTTTGTCGTTTCCGGCCGAGGCTGGGTCCAGAAGGAAGGCGGCACGGTCCAGGTCATGGAACCGGGTGATGTCGTCTGGATTCCCCCGATGGTAAAACACTGGCACGGTGCGTCGGCTGATGAAGCGATGGTGCATTTTGCGGTATCGGAAGCACTCGACGGCAACAGCGTGACCTGGATGGAGAAAGTCGCGACTGAGGACTATCGCCAGGGTCGCGAAGCTGAATAATTGACCGACAAGCTGCGAGGAAAAGCGCATGCAGAAATCGAGCGCACGCCGGCATTTTCTCACGTCGCTGCCCCTTGCGGCCATCGGGCTGGCTATGACCTCCGCCGGCACTGAGGCTCAGCAAACTCCGTCCGCGAACACGCTGGTCGCGTACTTTACCCGGACAGGCAATACACGGGTCATTGCCCTGCAGGTCCGCCGGGCACGCCAGGCCGCGCTGATTGAAATCCAGCCGGCCGAGCCCTATCCGGAAGACTATGAGGAAACTGTTGCCCAGGCTCGCCGGGAAACCGAACAAGGCTTCCTCCCGCCCCTGGCTCAATTGGTTGCCAATCTCGAGCAGTATCGGGAGATATTCCTGGGCTTCCCGATTTGGGGAACAACGGCACCGCCTGTTATCCGCTCATTTCTGCGGTCTCATGATCTTTCGGGCAAGATCATCCGGCCCTTCATCACTCATGGCGGTTACGGCCTTGGAAGCAGCCTTGAAGTGATCAGGTCCCTGGCGCCGCGTGCTACGATCGAGCCGCCGTTCTCCTTGGAAGCGGACCAGGAACGCCGGACGATGGAACAGGTGAGGAGCTGGCTGGGTTGAATAAAGACACAAGCTCTTCGCTGATCAGATCACGATGCGGTCATTCCAGCCAAACTCGCCGGCGCAGTGGGATAGCGGCAACGACGTGGCGGGCCTCAGTACCTTAAGCCGCCCGCTGCTGCGGTGCCGTCGCCGCGCCCTGGATCAGCCGGTGCAGATATTCGAGTTTTGCCACAACAGGCGAGGAGAGCACGAAGGGATAGGAGTCAGGCTGACCCATGCTGCGCTGGATGGCGTTGATCGCGATGCTGAGCGGCACCCAGGCGCTGACCAGCTGTTCGGCGCTTCTTGCCCTGTAGGGGATGAAATCCACCTCGCCGGCGATTTCTTCATGGCCGCGCGGATCGATGGCGATGCCGAAGGCGCGAGCGGTTTCGAGCGTGTCGACGATATGGAGGTAATGCGCGAAGCATTCGGCGAAATCCTCCCAGGGGTGTGATGCCGCATAGGCGCTGATGAAATTGTCCTGCCATCCCAAGGGGGCGCCGCCGGCATAATGGGTCTGGAGGGCTGTCGTATAATCCTGCCGTTCGTCGCCGAAGACCGTGCGGAAATCTTCTACGGCGTTGCGGTCGCGCACCAGCTTGTTCCAGATGAAATGGCCGGCCTCGTGGCGGAAATGGCCGAGCAGCGTGCGATAGGGTTCGTTCATCGAGCTGCGCGCCTGTTCGCGCGTCGCATCGTCGGCCTCCGCGGCGCGGATGGTGATCAGGCCTTCCTCGTGGCCGGTCATGGCCGGCACGATAAAGCCGTTGCTCTCTATCGAATCCTCGAGGAAATCGAAGACCAGGCCGCCTTGCGGGTCTTGCGCCCGATCGGGATGCGGCAGCTTCCAGCGCAGCAGCGAATAAAACAGATGACGCTGCGCCTGGCTGATGCGCCGCCAGCGATCGATGCCGTCCTGGGTATCGGTGTTCGGAACCAGCCGGTTATGGCGGCAGGCAACGCAGAATTCGCTCTCGCCATCATCGTCCACCAGCCAGTTGCAGATGTCGAGGCTGGCATTGGCGCAGAAGCGGACATCGCGATCGGGATTGGAAACGAGCTGCCAGAGCGTCTCGTCGCGCGGCTCCAGCGCATGCATGGCGAGGTCGCCTGGCAGGAAGCCGAGGCGATGGTTGCAACGCACGCATCGACGGTTGTCGAAGTGGACGACCTGATCGCAATTGTCGCAGGCAAAAAGCTTCATCTTGTCTATCTCTGCAAAGCATGAGGGTGGGGGATTAAAAATGCCTGCCGCGCGAGGGGCGCAGCAGGCATGGTTCTTGAAGGATGCACTATTGCTCAGAGCCGGTCGACGGCGCCCTTGAGCTTGTCCTTGACCTTGCCGGTTGCGACCTGTCCCTTGCCCTTGGCTTCCTGGACGGCGCCCTTGGCCTGCATTTCGCGATCGTCCGTCGCCTTACCGACGGACTGCTTGGTCTTGCCGGCAATTTCGTTTGCCTTACCGGAAATCTTGTCGCTGGTGCTACCCATTATGTGATGTCTCCTTGGTCAGCATGGGCCTTTTGTCCATGCTTGCCGAAATGAAACGTCACTCGCAGCTATTCGTTCCCGCTGCCGTCAGGTCAGCTGCTGTCAGGCCAGCCCCTCAGGCATGGCCGGCTTCGGCCGAAAGCATGGCAGCGGTCACGCCCATGCCGGCGAGCGCCCGCTCGTATTTGTCGTCGAGGCTGCGGTCGAAGATCAATTCCTCATTGGCCGGGCAGGTGAGCCAGCCATTGTTGACGACCTCGCTTTCGAGCTGGCCGGCCGACCAGGAGGAATAGCCGAGCAGCATCGTCGCCCGCGTCGGCCCATCGCCCTTGGAGATGGCGCGCACGATATCGAGCGTCGCCGTCAGGCAGATATCGTCGCTGACGGGAATGCTGGAGTCGCTGGAATAATCGTCCGAATGCAGCACGAAGCCGCGGCCGCTTTCCACCGGCCCGCCGGTCTGGATCGGGAATTCGCGCGCCCGCTTCGGCAGCACGATCGAATCTTCCTGCTTGATCATGTCGAGATGCAGCAGCACATCGGTGAAGGTGAGGCTCTGCGGACGGTTGATGACGAAGCCCATGGCGCCGGCATCCGAATGCGCGCAAATGTAGATCACTGTGCGCGCAAAATTGCGGTCTTCCATGCCCGGCATGGCGATGAGGAATTGGCCATCGAAGAAGCCACGTTCCCGTCTGTTCTTCAGCGTCAATAAGGACATCGTTCCTCCTGCTGCTAGACCGCACCAAGGCCTCGACAAAAGAAACATGGGCCAATGTCACACATCAATCAACTGAAAATGAAGATTTAAATCGCCGCGACTTCTGGCGGCCAAACAGCACATTCGGTAAACCTTTGTTCCATGATGATTATTTCCTCAGGCCCGCGCAGGCTTTTAATCGCGGTTGTGTCGGTGGTCGCAGCCCTTGTGCCGTTTTATTCCGCCCATGCGGAAATGAGCGCCTGGGCGGACAACGAAGGCGGCCGCATGCGCCTCGTGGCGCTCGCGCCCGATGCCCGCGGCAAAATCCGCGCTGCCCTTCAGATCGAGCCGAAGCCCGGCTGGATCACCTATTGGAAAGAGCCCGGCAACAGCGGCATTCCGCCGCAAATCACCATCGCGGCGGCAAGCGGCGTCACGCTCGATGCCATCGCCTATCCCGTTCCGAAGCATTTTTTCAACGGCGCGATCGAGGATATTGCCTATGACGCGCCGGTGACGCTGCCGCTGTCGCTGACGGCGGCCGGCAAAGGCCCGGTTACGATCGATGCTGCCGCCTTCATCGGCATCTGCAAGGATATCTGCATTCCCTTCCAGGCGAATTTGCAGCTGAAGCTTGGCCCCGCCATCCAGTCGCACCCGCAGGAGGAGGCGATCCTTCAGGCCGCCGATGCGAGCCTGCCGAAGCCGCCATCGGTGGATTTCGGCGTGACGGCGCATGCGATGTCGCCCGACAGGAAGACGCTGTCGCTGACGCTCGCTCTGCCGGCCGGGGGGCCGGGTGAGGGGAAGGGCGCGCCGGATATCATCGTCACCGGCCCGAGCGGTTATGCCTTCACCAAGCAGATCGGCGGCAAACGCGACGGCGCCACCTTCAAGGTCGATATATCAATCGGCAAGCTGCCGAAGGATTACGACATAGTAGGCAAGCAATGGAGCGTGCTCGTCATCGACGGTGAACGGGCGATGGAGACGACGCTTGCCTTCGAATGACCGGCCTTGCCTTTCAATGATGGGCTCCTATAGTCGCCGCAGATCCCCTACGGCGCCCGCCACCGCCAAGCCGGAATCCCCAAAGCCAGAACCCCCAATCCAGAACTCAAGGAGAAGACCATGACCATCGCGATCGGCGACAAGCTTCCTGCCGCCACTTTCAAGGAAAAGACAGCTGACGGCCCGGTCGAAATCACCACCGATCAGCTCTTCGCCGGCAAGCGCGTCGTGCTCTTTGCCGTGCCGGGCGCGTTTACGCCCACCTGCTCGCTGAACCACCTGCCGGGTTATCTCGAAAACCGCGACACCATCCTTGGCAAGGGCGTCGACGACATCGCCGTCGTCGCCGTCAACGACTGGCACGTGATGGGCGCCTGGGCGCAATCGTCAGGCGGCATGGGCAAGATCCACTTCCTCGCCGATTGGGATGCCGGCTTCACCAAGGCCGTCGGCCTCGACGCCGACCTCTCCGCCGGCGGCCTCGGCCTCCGCTCCAAGCGTTATTCGATGCTGGTGGAAGACGGGGTGGTGAAAGCTCTCAACGTCGAGGAAAGCCCCGGCCAGGCCACCGTATCAGGTGCCGCCGCGATGCTGGAACAGCTCTGAGCTTCGAACAAGATCTGCCCCTCACCCTAACCCTCTCCCCGTAAAAAACGGGGCGAGGGGACGTGCCCTGCGAGAGCTTGGTGGGAGACGGAGAGGTCGCGGCATATCCCCTTCGCCCCGCAGGCGGGGAGAAGGTGGCGGCAGCCGGATGAGGGGCACGCGCCGACGGTCATTACGCTTGCTAGAGCTCAAGCGGTCGCAGGTCGCGCGTCGGCACCCGCGGTCTCGGTCAGCCGGCCGCCATCTCCATCGTGTCACGCCATGTGAAATGCGACGTGCGCTTCGAGATCAGCCACCGACCGCCCTGGCGCACATATTCGTCATTGTAATAAACACCGTTGGTATTCCTCATCTTTTTGCCATCGACCGTATTGACGAGGACAACCAGGCAATAGTGCACTGCTGTTGCGCGGTCTCCGTCAATTTCCGCGGTATGCTGACCATTGATATGGTAGGCCGTCTCGAAATTGGCCATGAAGCCGGTAAAGGTCTCCTGAATCTCCTTGCGGCCTCTAAGCGACGCAAAAAGCTGTCCTTCGAAGTAGGTGTCGACAACCGCGTCTTCGGCAAACAGCAGCGATTGAGTGGCCAAATCCTTCTGGTCGGCGAGATTGGCGAAAGTGTCGACGAGTGCTTTGAGGGCGACCTTGTCTTCGAGGGTCTGGATGCGTTGTTCCAGAGCGTTGTTCTGCATGGAAATCTCCTTGAGTTGGGACGGATTGGCGGATTGCGTTTCAGGCGACGTCGACCGACTCTTCGGCGACCGGGACGATGGCTGAGGCGGGGTGGCGCTGCCGGACGATCAGGGCGAGGACGAGAACAAGCGCGAGCGCCATCATCGCGGCTGAGCCCGTCAACGCCATCGTCACGCGATGGGCAAGAAGTGGGATGCCTTCCAGGCCGCTGGTGCCGAAAGCCGTGACGGCGACCAGGATCGCAAGGCCAAGGGAATTGCCGAGCTGGTGGGCGACGTTGACCACACCTGAGGCGGCGCCGGCATCGGCCCCGGAGACGCCTGATATGCCCGAGGCTGTCAGGGGGCTCAGGACGAAACCCTGGCCCCAGCCGATCAGGACCATCGGCAAGGCGATGTCACTCAGATAGTCCGCATCGGCGGAGACGCGGCTGAGCCAGGTCATGCCGATAAGGGTGAGGACAAAACCCGTGGCTAGCAGGCGGGCGTTGCCGAACCGCTTCGTCAGCTGCGGCACGGCCATTGCCGATGCAAAGTTCACGAGTGTCGCGGGCAGGAAAGCCAATCCGGTGGCGGCAGCGCTGTATCCAAGAACGCTCTGCAAGAACTGCGTCGTGAAGAAAAAGAAGCCGATCATTCCGCCGAGGAAGAGCATTCGCGCAGAATAGGCCCCGACGCGTTCGCGACTGGCGAAGAGACGCAACGGCATGATCGGTTGCCGAGCATTCCGTTCGATGGCAACAAAGGCCACCAGCAGCAATAGGGAGGCCGCGATAAGCCCGATGGTCAGGCTATCATGCCAGCCATGCGTCGCCGAACGGATCAGGCCATAGACAAGCGCCACCATGCCGATCGTCGAGGTCAGGCCTCCGGCAATATCGAGCCGCCCCGACTGCCGTCCCGTCTCGGGAACGAAGCGGATGGCGGCAAGGATCATGCTGAGGCCAATCGGCAGATTGATGAAGAAGCCCACACGCCATGACAGCCACTCGGCCAATATGCCGCCGAGCACGAGGCCGACGCTGGCCGCAATGCCGGCGACGGCGCTGTAATAGGAAACCGCGCGTGTGCGCTCGGTCCCTTCGGCGAAGGTCGTCTGCAGCAAGGCCAGTGTGGCCGGCGCAAGAATAGCGCCGCCAATCCCCTGAACGGCACGCGCGCCGATCATCCAGGCCGGCGTTTCGGCAAGACCGATAGCGAGCGAAGACGCGGTGAAGAGAGTGAGGCCAATGGTGAGCATGCGCTTGCGGCCGAGAATGTCGCCCGCTCTTGCACCTAGAAGCAGGAACCCTCCGAAGGTGAGGGTATAGGCGCTTTGCACCCAGGCGAGCTCAGGGTCGGAAAAGCCAAGTTCACGATGGATGCTCGGAAGCCCCGTCAGCACGATCGACGTGTCGAGCACGAGCATCACGTAGCTGGTGAGGATGATGGTCAGGATCGCTGTCTTGTTGACCGCGTGCGATAAAGGTTTTTCCGCTCGGCTGGAGGGCCGGCTGGCCTGTGGGGGTGATCTCATGGCGCTCTCCGGAACCGTCATTGCGGCGATTGCCGCCGATGTCCCGAGAGATAGCACCCGCCTATTCTGCCGATTAGATTGCTATTCCTGCATGCGCTTTTGAGGAATTCTCATCAATGATCGGAACGTGATGGTCGGTATCGCAGCGCGTCGACCAGCACGCTGAAGGCCGGAGACATCTGACGGCGGCTCGGATAGTAGAGGAAATAACCATCGAACAGCGGGTTCCACTCGTCGAGAACGGTGACAAGCCGCCCGCTCTCGATTTCATCTCGTGCATGATCCTCGAACAAGTAAGCAAGTCCGACGCCCCCGAGCGCCGCTCTCATCACCATCTGCGTGGTGTTGAAAGCCAACGGGCCATCGACACGGACACGAACCTCCCGCCCGTCCTTTTCGAACTCCCAAACCAGATAGCCTCCATAGGTCGGCAGTCTGATGTTGATGCAGGCATGGGCAGTCAGGTCCTGCGGCGTCGACGGTTTTGGGTGGCGCGCGAAATAGTCTGGCGAACCAACGACCACCATTCTCATCTCAGGTCCGATCCGCACGGCGATCATATCGCCGTTCAGCTGCTCGCCGAGCCGAATTCCCGCATCGTAGCGCTCCGCGACGATATCCGTGAGCGCCCCGTCCACCGTGATTTCAAACTTGATATCTGGATATTCCGGAAGAAGTCGCTCTATCGCCGGCCAGAGGATCGATGTCGTGGGATGCTCGCCGGCGGTGATCCGAACCGTCCCCGCTGGTTTGTCGCGGAGTTCTGTCAGAGCCGCCAGCGCGGTATCGATGCCGTCGAAGTGCGGCTCGATCGAGTGCAGCAACCGCTCCCCGGCATCGGTCACGGAGACGCGCCGGGTCGTTCTTGTCAGCAACCGAACGCCGAGCCGCTCCTCGAGCAGCCGCATCGAATGGCTGAGCGCCGAAGGCGAGACGCCAAGCTTTGCCGCCGCTCTCGTGAAGCTCTGTTCTCTGGCGACTGCCAAAAAGACAGTGAGGTCGTTGATGCTGTCTCGGGACATTTTTGAATTCTGCTCAATACCGAATGCGGATTTTGCAGCCTAATCGTCTTTTCGCCCATGGGCTAGATGATGGGGCAGGCAGTGCCCAGGCACATCTCGACCAGAAAGGCTGTTCTCGATGAACCACGCAGCACGAAGCGCCGAGGAAGAGATCATCGCCCTCTCGCTGGACAAATTCCGTTGGAAGACATCCGGCCGTATCGATCTGGTCGAGGCGCTTTTCGACGACGATCTGCACTTCGTCCACATCACCGGGCATGTGTCTTCGAAGCGAGACTGGATCGAAGAGCTGCGATCGGGCCGATTTGTCTACAACCGCATCGAGCCGCGGGGCGCTTCGGTTGCGGTCGAGGGCGATCGAGCCACGCTCCGAGGCAAGGCCGTTTTCACGGTGACCATGGGGGGACACCGAGGACAATATCGTCTGGCTTTCACCGAAGTCTATGTCCGCAAACCCGCCGGGTGGAGGCTCGTGGAGCTTCTCACCTCGACCTACTGAGGGAAATCAGCATGACCAACATCCTTATACTCGGCGCCAACGGGCAGTTGGCGCGCAACACGACGCGGATGCTCCTCGACAGGACGGACGCCAATCTCACCCTCTATCTGCGGCGGGCGAGCCGTCTCACCAACCCGGCGCCCGAAAGAGTGAGGATCGTCGACGGCGACGTTCTCGACACCGCGGCGCTCCGGTTGGCGATGGCAAAGCAGGACGTCGTCTATGCCAACCTTTCCGGCGATATGGCTCGCCAGGCCCGGTCGATCGTCGACACCATGCACGCGGCGGGGCTGAAGCGGCTGATCTTCATCAGTTCGATGGGCATCTACGGCGAAGTCCCCGGCGAGAAATATCGCAGCATCCTCGATCCCTATCGGGATTCTGCGGCACTGATCGAACAGTCGGACCTCGACTATACCATCCTGCGGCCGGGTTGGTTCACGCACGACGCTGAGATCAACTATCAGCTCACCAGAAAGGGCGAGCCCTTCAAGGGACACGACGTCTCGCTAAACAGCCTGTCGGACCTGATCGTGAAGCTCGCCTCCGATCCCGCATTGCATGCTCGCCAGAGCCTCGGCGTGAGCAGCTCGTGAAATGCGCCACAAGCGGACTCGGATGGTCGAGACTCCATTCGAAGCTAGGATGGAAGCGACTGCGATCCTCTCCGCCGAACCGTCAGAAGAGCGACGAGCCCACAAAGGCCGAGGACCACCAAGGGCGGAATTGCGTGCGTATATTCGCCATGGAACAGAACCGTACCCACAGCCGCCAGCATTACCGCACTTCCAAGCACTGAACCGTAGAGGCGGAGTGGTTTGAAGATGAGCATGACCGCTGCGGTGAATTCGCAGAGGGCGGTCAGATAGTGGAAGCTTTCCGGATAGCCCCACCGGGCGTAGTCCGCGGCAATTTCCGGGCTGACGAAGGTGTTGCCATAGGCGCCGACGAAGAAGAAAGCTGCAAGCAGCCAGGCAATGACGTTTGCTAGGGACAGGTTGACGAGAGACATAGGGCGTGACCTCAATGTGATGGCGCTTGCAGCGCGAGAATGCGGCTCGCCAGACGCCAGCCCTCCGGCGTCCGCCGCAGCCGGTCGGTATAGGTCACGCTCGCCACTGCCCCGTTCGACAACAGGCCGAGCCCCTTCGAGACGGCGACGAGTTCGTTGCCCGCGCCTTCCTGAACGTAGACATTCGTCGTGTGATGGGCCTTCGCATGGCCGTCCTGGCTGGCCATATGGCAGATCGCTGCGATGCCCGTGACCGGAGCAAACCCGAAAACGCTCGAGTCGAAATGCGCATCCTCGGTAAAGACGTCACCGAACCTGTCCCACGCATGATTGTCGACGAGGTGTGCCCAGAGCGAGAGGATCTGGTTGATCTCGACGATGTCATCCGCCGTTGGTTTCATTTTTCATGGTCCTTGAAAGGGAGTGGGGTGCAAGATTCGGTATCGCTGAACGGTCCTGCGCACGCCGGACTGTCCAGGCGTCAGGCCGAGGGCCATCACCAGTTGATCGGGCCGTCTGTGTTGAAAAACTGGCCGGTCGGTCCGGCATCGTCAAGCAAAGCATATTTGACCGGGGCGCGAACGCCGTCTTCGATGGTGATGTAGCCGCCGCCTCTGTTCAATTCGGTCATGACATAGCCGGGGCAGACAGCGTTGACCTTGATCGGCGTATCTTTCAACTCAAGGGCAAGCTGCACGGTCAGCATGTTGACCGCTGCCTTGGAGGCGGCATAGCCAAGCCATTTGACATCGGGGGAGGGATTGTTCGCATCACCCGTCCACCAAAGCGAACCCACGCTGCTGGAAAGGTTGACGATGCGCCCGCTGACCGCCTTGCGGATCAGCGGCAACAGTTTCTGGGTCACGATCACCATTCCGATGAAATTGACCTCATAGGATTCGCGCAGGGTTTCGACGGAGGCCACGCTGGGGAAATCGTCGGTGTCGAGCAGCAGGATTCCCGCATTGTTGATCAGGATGTCGAGCCTGCCGAACCGCTCGCCGATCGACGATGCGGCAGCGTCGATCGTATCAGGGCGATTGAGATCGATCTCGATCGCCTCGACCGCCAACCCCTCCGCACGCAATGCTTCGGCCTTTGCCTGCCCGGTTGCAAGATCGCGTGCGCCGAGAAGGACGAAGACGCCCTCCCGGCCGAGCTGGCGAGCCGTTTCAAAGCCAAGGCCGCGGGTGGCGCCGGTGACGAGCGCGATCTTTTGATGTGTGGACATTCTATCTCCCAAGCAGGCGCGCTCGCAGGGCGAGGCTGTTTGCAATGACGTTACTCAGCAACGCATTGTGAAATTGCATGGGAAATTATGTCTGTCAACGACAAATGACACTAAGTGACATTTTGTTCGAAGTGAACGATACCGGCGGCGCGATCGAAGAGATCGGTAAGTGACATGGCCGCTCCGCCGTCCACCCAACTGTTTATCGATGCCCGGATGAGCGCGAAAACCGTCCCCGCGACCGTATAGGCGACAACGTCAGGGAGCGGAGACCGCCTGTCCGGCGAGGCGAGAATATGGGCGATTTCGTCGATCAGTTCGGCGATCATCTGTTCTTTTCGCGCAGAAATGTTCCTGTTGGAGCGGATTGCCGTCTCGATGGCGAGAAAGAAACGCGACCTTTCATCGAAAGCCGTAAGCATCGCCCGCGCGGCAGCAAGAAGTGCGACAACCGGCGGCTCCGAGGCGAGCCGCTCCGTCAGTTCAGCACGGATGATCGTCATGCCATCCTGCACCCAGCTGACGATCACATCCTCCTTTGTCGGGAAATAGCGAAGCAGGGTGCGGGGCGAAACGCTGACGGCGGCAGCGATATCGGCGACGGTCGTTTCTTCGAATCCGCGCTTGTGGATCAGGTCCAACGCCGCCTCGAGCAGCTGCGCTCGCGTGCGATCCTTCTTATCTTCCCGAAGTCCCAAGATTGTCTCCACGCTGACATGCGGCGGGCTTCTTTTGACACATCATGCCATTTGTCGTCCAGCGACGACTTCCGCTTGGGCGCGACGTGAGCATCCGCTGCGCCGGCGGGGGAGTTTGGCGGAAACGTGCCCCCAGCCTCCGTCATCCCAGGCCTTGAGCCTGGGATCCATGCCCGGTCCCGATGGAAACGAGAGTGGATCCTCGGGTCAAGCCCGAGGAAGACGGAGGGTGGGGTGGCTTCTGGAGCAAGGACAGCGGAGCGCTGCATCTGCGAGCATCCTGACAGATAAAGAGCGGCCGTTTGTCGCGCTTTTCAATTGTGTGAGCAACTGCCGGGCCTCGCCTCAATCTCGCCGCAATCGTTATAACATAACCGTAATGTTATTACATTGTAGGAATGCACCATGCCCCCGAGCCCCGACCGCCCCTCCGTCAGCCTGCTGGGACAGTCGGCTTTTTCAAGGGTGATCGGCATGGCGCTGGTCATTGCCGTGCTCTGGCTGGCGATCCACTGGGCGGTTCTCTTGCCATGACGCGGCTGATCCGTCTCGAGAATCTGACCGTCGCCTATAACAGGCACCCCGCCATCCATCATGTCTCCGGCGCCTTCGCCTCAGGCAGCCTGACGGCAATCGCCGGGCCGAATGGGGCGGGCAAGTCGACGCTGCTGAAGGCGATCATGGGGGAGCTTCGCCCGGCCGAAGGCAGGGTCGAGCATCGGCTGGGGCGGGCGGAATTCGGCTACCTGCCGCAGGCGGCCGAGATCGACCGGCGCTTTCCGATCTCGGTCATCGACACCGTCATGCTCGGCGCCTGGAAGAAGACGGGCGCCTTCGGCCGCATCGCGCCGGACGAGGTGAAGAGGGCAGGCGAGGCGCTCTCGGCCGTCGGGCTTGAAGGCTTCGGCCGGCGCCATGTCGGGTCGCTGTCGGCCGGACAGTTCCAGCGCGTGCTCTTTGCCCGGCTGCTGCTGCAGGATGCCGGCATCATCCTGCTCGACGAGCCGTTTACGGCAATCGATGCCCGCACCACCAGGGACCTCGTCGATATCGTCACCCGCTGGCATGGCGAGGGCCGCACGGTGATCGCCGTGCTGCACGATTTCGAGCTCGTTCGCGCCCACTTCCCGCAAACCCTGCTGCTTGCCCGCGAACTGGTCGGCTGGGGTGCGACCGCAGAGGTCATGTCCTCCGTCAATCTCCTGAAGGCGCGCGCCATGGCCGAGCGCTGGGATGAGGATGCCGCTGCCTGCGACCCTGAACAGGCGCCGGCAGCATGACGGCTTACGATCTCTTCCTCGCGCCCTTTGCCGATTACGGTTTCATGCGCCGCGCGCTCGTCGCCTGCCTTTGCCTCGGGCTCGGTTCCGGCCCGATCGGCGTTTTCCTGATGCTGCGGCGCATGAGCCTGATGGGTGATGCCATGAGCCATGCCGTGCTGCCGGGGGCTGCGATCGGTTATCTCGTCGCCGGCTCGCTGTCGCTGACGGCGATGGGGCTCGGCGGTCTGATCGCCGGCCTGTCGGTGGCGCTACTATCAGGCGCCGTCAGCCGCATGACCGTGCTGCAGGAGGATGCGAGCTTTGCCAGCTTCTATCTCGCCTCGCTGGCGCTCGGCGTGCTGATCGTCTCCCTGCGCGGCTCGAATATCGATCTCCTGCATGTGCTCTTCGGCACCATCCTGGCGATCGATGCGCCCGCCCTTTATCTGATCGGCGCGATCACTTCGCTGACGCTGGTCATCCTCGCCTTCATCTATCGGCCTTTGGTGGCCGAATGTTTCGATCCGGGTTTTATGCGTGCCGTCGGCGGGCGCGGGCCGATCTATCATGTGCTCTTCCTGCTGCTCGTGGTGCTGAACCTCGTCGCCAGCTTCCAGGCGCTCGGCACGCTGATGGCAGTCGGCCTGATGATGCTGCCGGCAGCCGTCGCCCAGCTCTGGTCGCGCAGTCTGCCTGTGATGATGGCGATAGCAGCCGCCAGTGCCGCCGCCTCCGGCTATCTCGGTCTGATCGCCTCCTACCATCTCGAACTCGCCTCCGGCCCGACGATCATCATGACGGCGGCGATCTTCTACGCCTTCTCCATCTTTTTCGCACCTTCCGGCCTGGCCCGGCGCTTCTTTCCCCGCCCGCATCTAAAGGGCTGATCCCAAGGAGACTTCGATGAACCCGAAAAGACTGCTTCTCTCCGCAGCAATCCCCGCTTTGATGGCGCTGTCGGCCGTGCCCGCGTCGGCCGAAACGCTAAAGGTTGTGGCGTCCTTCACCGTGCTTGCCGATGTTGTGAAACAGGTCGGCGGCGAGCACGTCAAGGTGACGAGCCTCGTCGGGCCGAACGGCGACCCCCATGAATTCGAGCCATCGCCGGCCGATGCGAAGAATTTGAACGCGGCGGAAGTGACCTTCGTCAGCGGCGAGGGGCTGGAAGGCTGGATGGACCGGCTGATCACCGCCTCGGGTTATAAGGGCAAGCCGGTCACCGTTTCCGAAGGCATCAACACCCGCACCATGGAAGAGGACGGCGAGAAAATCACCGATCCGCATGTCTGGAACAGCCCCGTCAACGTCAAGGTCTGGGTCGCCAATATCGAAAAGGCGCTGTCATCGGCCGATCCCGCTGATGCTGCCGCCTTCAAGGCCAATGCCGAGAAATACACCAGGACGCTGGACGAACTAAACGCCTATGCCCATGCGAAATTCGACAAGGTGGCCGACGATCGCCGCAAAGTGCTGACCAGCCATGATGCCTTCGGTTATTTCGGCCGCGAATATAATGTCAGCTTCCTGGCGCCACTTGGTCTGTCCACAGAAAGCGAGGCCTCGGCCGCCGACGTCGCCAAGCTGATCGAGCAGATCAAGGGCGAGCATGTGAAGGCCTATTTCTTCGAGAATTCCAACGATCCGCGCCTGGTCAAGCAGGTCGCCAAGGCAACCGGTGCCGAGCCCGGCGGCGAGCTCTACGTCGAATCCCTCTCGGACACCAAGGGACCGGCGCCGACCTACGAGAAGATGTTCAAGTACAATGTCGACCAGCTCGCCGCCGCCATGGCGAAATCGAGCTGATTAATTGAGGGCTGCCGCGGGTTCGCCCGCGGCGCTCACAAATTAAGGTCGAAGACCAGGATGCCGGCAAGGCCTCCATCCGTCGACGAGACGATGCGCTCGCCCACAGTCACGTGCTCGGGATGGATGAGATAGGCATCCCGGGCCTCGGGGCTTTCAAAGGTCACGGCAAACCCGTCGACGAAGCCGCCATGCAAACCCTCGGGCGAAACATTCGGCCCGTATTTGATATCCAGTATGCCGGGGATGAGCTGTTTCAGGGCAACGATCGCCGCAAACAGCGACTGCTTGTCTTCGGCCGTCATCGCGGTCTTCAGCCGCAGGAATACGCAGTGCAGGATCATCAGTGGTCCTCCCGATTTTCTTTGGCTGGAGAATAGCGGCGAAAGCCGGGAGAGCAATGAGATTTATTTTCACGCAGGCGTTGCGCCGTAAGCCGGCCAGATTACATCTGGTCGGTCTTGACCATGGGCCGCTTGTAGATCTTCTGGACGAGATCGCTCGCCAGCGCGCGGGCTTCGTCTTTCTCAGCCGCCGTCATCGGCCGGCAGGTGTTCCTGGTGTTCGAACTATCGAGCACTGTCGTAGAACCGGAATTGGCGATGACGAGATGCCAGCTGCAGGAGGCGACCTTGTCGATGGCGACAGCACCATGGCAACCGGTGGAGAGGCAGAAGGCAATGGTTCTCTGCGCCCCGTGGTCGCCTTTATAGGCCAGCTCGACGGCTTTCTTGATATCCGTGACCCATCGCTCGCATTGCGCCTTTTTTGCCCCCGGCTGGCAGCTCTGGGTAACGGGAGTGACGTCGCCGGCCTGAAGCGGCGAGACGCAAAAAACACCCATCGAGAGGGCGAGCAGAAACTTGAGCATGGGATTTTCCTTGTGCAAGCAATGAGAGACGCACATCGCAGGCCGTTGGTCAATGGCCACTCACAAAAGGGAAGGGTGGCGCGCCAAGCAGATGTCGGCGCGCCACCGGGAAAATCCGAAATTGTGTCGATCCGGCGCCGCTCCTATTCCAGAATGACGACGGCTTCGACCTCGAAGAGCATGGGGTCGATGGCAAGCTTGGGAACGGGAATCAGCGTCTGCGCCGGCAATGCTTCGCCGAACATGTCCTTGACGTTGCTGGTCAGCACCTCGAGCTTCGACATGTCGTGATCGACCACGAAGACCGTCAGCTTGGCGACCTGATCCGGCCTTGCACCGAGCGCATCGAGGGCGGTGCGCAAATTTGCGTAGGCCTGCTTCACCTGGACGGCGAAGTTGGGCGACAAGGCCCCCGTGCCGTCCTGGCCGCCCTGTCCCGAGATGTAGGCCAGCCGGCCTTGGCGCGGCACGATCACCGCCGTGCTGTAGCCATTCGGCGAGGGGTCGTAGAGGTTTTTCGGATTGACGATGGTCAGCTTGAGATCGTCGTCATTGGCTGTCGCCGCAGTGGGAAGGCTGATGGTCATGATGATGAGTCCTCCGATAATGAGATGTTTGATTGACATGATTTTCTCTCGGCTTGTCAGGACGGCGAGCGACGGCTTCTCGCGGCCTGCAGGATGGAACCTTATCGCCATATGATACGACTCGTACGGCGTACGATTAAATTGCATCGTACACCGTACGAGTCAATCGGTCAGCATCGACATTCCCAGCATTGTCGGCTTAGATCGACGTTCTGATGACTAAAGGAAGACGAATGGCAGCCAAACGCAGCGGTGCTGAGAGCAAAGGGTCTGGGCGGAGAGGTGCGTCACCTCAGTCCGGGCAGGAGCCGCGCAGTGAGCCGCCTCTCTCGCTGGAGCGAATCGTAGCGACCGCAGTGGACCTGCTGGACGCCGAGGGCGTCGACGGATTGAAGATGCGCCGGCTGGCCGATCGTCTCGGCGCGGGCGCGATGAGCCTCTATTGGCACGTCGGCAACAAGGAGGAGGTCTTCGATCTGGCGCTGGATTCGGTGCTCGAATATCGCGGACCGTCTGACATCGTCGAGTCTCGAGACTGGCGCGGGGACGCCGTTCATATGCTCGAAGACTGGCGCGCCAGCATGCTGCGCCATCCCTGGTCGGCATCGCTGCTGCCGCGCCGGGCACTCGGCCCGAACATCCTCATTCGCCTGGAGCTGCTGAGCAAGACTTTGTCCGGAGCCGGTGTCACTGATGCGGATTTGAACGTCGCGATCTGGTCGCTCTGGAACTATGTGATCGGCGCGACCATCACCCGGGCGAACTTCGATCTCTCGGAAGACGACAGGGCGGCCGCGCAGCAGCGCCTGACAGGGCTCAGCGAGCACTATCCGACGATCGAACGCTCGCGTCTGCTGCTGGATAATGATTGGGACGGCGCTTTCAGGAAGGGCCTCGACTTCCTGCTTGATGGTCTTGCTCCGCGCCAGTGAATATTCGTCATTCCTGGACGAGACGGCGCCGGATTCTGCGCGCGTGCCGTGGGTGATCGCGGGTACGCAGCGACACGGTTTCCCGGCTATTTCCGCAGGATTTTTTCCATCGCTTTCCCCTTCGCGAGTTCATCGATCAATTTGTCCAGATAACGGATTTCCCGCATCGTCTTTTCTTGGATGTCTTCCACACGCACGCCGCAGATCACGCCTGTAATCGACGATCGGGAGGGATTCATCTGAGGCGCTTGCGCAAAGAAATCCTCGAAGTTGGTCTTCTCAGCCAACTGATCGTCCAGGCTCTGCTGGCTATGCCCCGTCAGCCAACAGATGATGTCATCGACCTCTGCCTTCGTGCGCCCCTTCTTCTCTGCCTTGGCGACATAGTGGGGATAGACGCTCGCGACAGATACGATGCTTCGTCATGCCTGCTCCTCAACGTTCCCGATATTTTCCGGCATGAGATCGCTGACTTCAAGACCTCAACAAGTGGCCGACAACGGGCAACCCTTCCGCGGGCGGGAAGTAGATCAGTGCAAAGGCGGCATCTCTACAGCGCCGCGCGTCTTCGACCGGATTGCACCAACAACGGACATCGGCTCGGCTTGGATAGACGACCGCTACGGGGCCGGGAGGGGAGTGGTCACTTCTGGCGAGGAGCGCAGCAAAGCAGACACTCCGTAGACACTACTCCCAGTGCGATTCGGAATCTCATCCGGCGCGCCACCACGCCTGTACTCTTCGGTGCTCTATAGCCGCAGTTCCTCGTCCTCGATTCGGCAGGAGCGGCGAGTTTAAAGCTTCCTTGGTCGTCATGGCGCCGGGGCCAGCTTCGCGTCAAGTGTAGTTGGCTCTGACGCCAGAAGCGCGCTCTCATCGCCTAACGGAGCAGAAGTCGAACTCATAGATCTTTGACGTCTCGGGTACGACCGATTGGCTAATCAGCGCAGACGCCATCCAGTTACAAGGCAATCTGCGATGATGCCAAGCGACGTTCCTCGTTGTTCTGCGAGGAACGCGTGGCTCAAGATGGCAATGACAAAATTGGGCGACCGGCTTCGTAAGATATGACAAGTCGTGCCGCCAAGGCTCGTATCTCCGTCGCCACCACTGGACCAAATTGGTTGTCACTGCGCCTGCTTTCGCGCAAATCCGCTAAGGCTGTCTGTATGTTCTGCCAGCGCAAGCGTCTGCCGCCCATACCTGTCCCGGCGGAACGCAGCCCCTTTCCATCCACCAATTCTATCAGCTTGTCTTGTGCTTCGAGCGAGAGCTTCAGGGCTGCGTTGGAGTAGACAAACTGGAGGCCGGTCGATTTCCCTAAATCATCGTACTCCTTATCGGGTTCTATCTCCGGCAGGCATTCCGGAACTAGTTGGTCGATCCCCTCCGGCAGAACCTCAACCTCCTTCCAGAAGTCAGCACCAATTGTATCGCTGACCTCTTCGATCCATGGGCTGGCCTTATCGTGGAACGAAAGCACAAGCTCTCGTTTGGCGCGGGTCATTGCGACATAGAGCTTACAAGACGCTCGATAGGCCTCCTCCTCGGGAGCATCGTGAGGAGGAAGCACGCCGTCGCGGCAGTTGAGAATTATGAGAACATCAAACTCATATCCCTTTGTCTGCTCCAAGTCGCAGAATACTAGCGGATCGCTGCTGGGATCGTAGGCACCGTCTAATGCTGTGACACCACATCTGGCGGCGAACGCCTTGACATCCCTCGCAGAAAAGCCAGCGAAAGCGATGCAGACAGTTCGCGCTCCCCCCAGAAGGGAGGTTTGCGCGTAGGCGCGCGCATATGCAATCTCCTCCTCTAGTGTCTCAGCCGCAAGGGCCATTGGTACATGCCCGCTGAAATTCGCGAACTTGGGATCTAGGATTTCGAGATCCTCGCTGTCGAGCATGTCCTCGCTGAGGTTCCTACTTAAGACCTCGTACGCCGCCTTCAATATCTCGCGACTGTTCCGATAATTTTTCTGGATCCGCTCGCGACTAACGGCAGTGATCCCGGCCTCCACCAGGTTGCGATGTTTCGGGAGAATGGTTTGCGCGATGTCGCCACACAGGAAGATATCATTCGGTGCGACAGGAACCAACTGCCGGACGATGCTCAGCTCGGTGGTTCCGAAGTCCTGGGCCTCGTCTACGAGAATATGGGTATAGCGTGCCTTAATAGATGGCAGATGCTTCGAAAGGGCAGCCGTGAGCCCAAGGTAGTCGACGACGCCGATATCGCGCATCTTCCCTTCCCAACCAGCCAACCCTTGAAGTATATCGGCCCTTCGTTCTGATAGAATCCCGAACTTTCGGCCCTTTCGCTCCATGTCGAGGTAGGTCTTGCGAGCGTCCGGAGCGACGGCGCTGCGGATCCAATCGAACTCTTCACGGACGTAAGTCTCGCTGTTGACTCCTCGCGCGGTCAGCGACTTATGGAGCGGCAGCAGGACCTTCGCGGTCGAATTGTTTAGCCACTGTCGATAGTATTCACGGAAAATCAGATCGACGTGTTCATCATGCTTCCAAGTGACATCAGAATACAGAAGATCATTATCCGGCTCGAACTCATGCAGTAGACGCTGCGCCAACTCAAAGAACGACGTCACCTCGATACGGCCACGGACGTCTTCGTTGATACACGAGGATTCTACCAACTGCGTCAAAAGACCGGCCAAGCTGCGGTTCAAGGTCAGCAATAGAACGCGAGAGCCTTCGCCTTCGGCCAGTCGTAGGGCTCGGCGGACGGCCACGCAGGTCTTTCCCGCTCCGGAAACGCCGGACAACTGGGAAACACCCGGATAGTTGGCCTGAACAACCTTCTCCTGTTCCGGGTGAAGATACAGAAACCATTCTTGCCAGGACGAGCGCTTCTCGAAGGACGTTAGCCAGTCTTCGTATTCCTTCGACCCGAGACGAAGGCGTCGGATATCCTCCCCGTCTTTGACTTCAAGAAGTTCGCTTTCATCAACTTTTTCCAGCGAACTGATCCGACCAAGGCTCAGATCGACCTGATCTTGAGCGCCGTCGTAATTTCCCGCGAGCAACAGGTTGAATACGCTATAGACGAATTGCCGAGTGGGCTCGGGGACATCGGATAGGATCGCTTCAAGCTCTTTAGTAGAAGAACGGGCGTCCAACGCTTCAAGCCGACGAGCCACGCTACGAGTAACGTCTCGAAGGACATGATCCATGGCTTCTTGATCCAGCCGATCCGCGAGAGGCTTGTCGTGGTGATCTGCCCGATGCCACCCCCGGTGCGATATCTCCTCGCCTGCTCCGGGAACCACTACAGCCCGCGCGTCACGAACCGCAAACTGAAGCCCCTTTTGGCCATCAAGCCATTTGTCGACATCCTCGTGATCTCCGACGAACAAGAAGATGCATGCCTTCTCGTGCTGCTGAGTTACCAATCGCCATCCGTCACCAAGATCATATTTGACGGCGTTCGAAATCCGAGTTTCACCGTGGTTGGTGGGTGAAATACCAGCGAATGGATCAAGATCCCGCAGACTTCCGAGGACGATTCGTACCTTGTCCGCCTTCTTGCGAATTTGTCCGCCGTCGCGGATCGCCTTGTACAGGGAACGGTCGAATGTTTTCGTTGTGTAATAACTGATGGCCTGCGTCGCGGTCGCAACTAACTTCTGCGGTTTGTAATCCAAGTGACTGCCCCTGCATGCTCTGCTTGCTTCGCCCACATCACTATATTTAGGCGCGAAGCAAAAGTGCAAGTTTGGGTTTCGAATATCTCAACAACCTGTGGATAGTGCGCTCCTTCCAGAATCTTCCGCTGCAACGCCTTGATCACACCTACTGTTTCCCCTCGATCCTGCTGAAACGTTTTTATCCATGAAGCCATGTACAATGGTCGATCATCGAAGCGCAACAGGCGCTATTTGATTCCGCTCTACAAGCGACAGTACGCCTGGAAAACGAAGCCACCGCATGAAGTGCTCTGGAGGATATCGAGCGCCCAACACTATCGTTGACAAGTTTTATGAGAAGCATTGGTAGCGATGGTCCGAGCCAGTCGACGAAATCCTCAGGCTCTTCAAGCTCATTGTCGATGGTAGGCGGTTACCAGTTCCGCAAGCACCATCTGCATGATATCGTGACGCAAATGAACGGGGAATTCTGTGAGCGACCTTGAGCTGCGCTTTAAAATTGATGCGTACAGCCCCCAAACGATCCCTATGGATCGTTTGGGGGAGTACCTCGTCGCGCTCGCGGCCATGCTCGGCGAGCGAACCGAGGTCCACTTCGAAAAGCTGGAACCCGGCAGCACATGCATCGTGCACCGTATAGAGGAAAAAGTCGCCCCGCAGGTTGAAGAGCGGATTGCTCGCGTCGCCCGGGGTGACGCTGAAATCGTTCACTTGAATGCCTTTAAGGTAGTTAACGAACTATTGAAGGCGGATGATGCAACGGGTGAGCTAAGCTTTCAGCGCGGCGGGGCGCAGCTATTGAAGTTCCCAGGCAAGTACATGCCTGCCCCGCCGAAGCCGGAGGTTGTAACCCAAGCCGGCACGATTGACGGGGTGGTCATCAAACTCGGTGGCAAGGACAAGACGGTACCCGTGACCGTCCAGGATGGCGAGAAGAGCTATCGGTGCACCACGACACGTGAAGTGGCGCGCTCTCTCGGGCAGCACATTTTCGGTGGTGAGCTCCGCTTCATCGGCACCGGTGAATGGCAACGCCCCGAAAGCGGCGGCTGGACACTCGCACACTTCATAATCTCCGACTTCATCGAGTTGGACGACACTCCCCTGGCGGAGTTGGTCGAGGCCCTCAGGCGGTCTCCCGGCACATGGGGTGAAGGTGGCGATGCTTGGGATGAAATCCGTGAGTTGCGCGGTGAGGGAGATGATGCGAACTGATGGTAGTTTTCGACACCAACATGCTGCTCATGCTCGTGCGCCCGGATGTCATGGTCGCTAAGGATGCGCAGGGTAATCAGATCAGTCACGCCAAGGATCGGGTGGACGGGCTGGTGCAGCAGCTCGGCAAGGACAAGATCAAGATCGTTATCCCCACGCCGGTCTTGAGCGAGGTGCTGGTCAGGTCGACCCCGGGCGATCGCAGCGCTATGGTCGAGCATTTCCGGCGATCCGCCGCGTTCAGGATCGAGCCCTTCGACGAACGCGCCGCCGTTGAGTTGGCGGATATGGAAAAACGAGCGATTGACGGCGGTGACAAGCGCGGCGGTGTCCAGGGACCTTGGGCAAAGGTCAAGTTCGATCGGCAGATAGTGGCGATCGCACAGGTGGCCGGTGTCAAAGTGATTTACACCGACGACGGCAACCTCGCGAAACTCGCCTATGCCAGAAGTCTACGGACGGTAGGTATCGGCAACTTACAGATCCCGATGGCGGCCGCGCAGATACCGCTGCCGTACGATGTACCACGCAGGAAGATCAATTTAAGCGACGACGACGATCAGCTAGAATCCTGAGATCGTGTCTCAATAATCGTCGTTGTAGTCTTCCTCCATGCAATCTGAGATTATAGGGTGCGTTGTGGTGCCCGCAACTTACGTCCACCAAACGCCAGCCGTTATAAAAGGCATGACGCCGCCAAGTGTCCGCTTCTAGGACGTTGCTCATATCTCTGCAACGGCGATTTCGAGGGCGCATTGCCGCCCGGCAGCATTGGCTCGGTCGGTGGTGTCTCTGACCGCATTTCTGCTAAAGCTCGGAAGCAAATCGCCCGCGATGTCACCAACTGCCGAAGTGTGAAGGGCGCAACGGGCTGATGGGCCTCTCGCTCATCAGGCCTCTTGTCTTGAAGGAGGAGTGCTAGGATGAGCACCGACCTGGATACCGTGCGGTCCTATGATACGGTCGCGGCGGAGTACGCTGCCGAGGCCGCGGCGATGCCCGAATGGGTCGCGACAGAGATCGATGCGTTCGTGACCGAGCTGGGCGGCTCGGGCAGGGTGCTGGAGATCGGAAGCGGTGGCGGGCGAGATGCACTTGAGCTTGAGAAGCGGGGAATGAGCGTCCGGCGCACCGACATTGCAAAGGGTTTCGTCGAACTGCTTCGCGAAAGTGGCTTCGAAGCCGACCTGTTGGACCCGCTGACCGAAGACTTGGCCGACCCGCAGCGTCCCGGCACGCCGTACGACGGGATCTGGGCCTGTGCCTGCCTGATTCATGTCGCGCGCGAGGATTTCGGCACGGTGCTTGGACGGCTTGCCGAGACAACCCGGACCGGTGGCCGATTGCACGCCTCGGTAAGAGAGGGCGAAGGCGAGGATGTGTCCACACACGGCAGTGCTGCAGCGCCCCGGCGCTACGTCGAGACGTACTGGCGCGAGCCTGCCCTGCGGTCCGCACTCACAGACGCCGGCTGGATCGTCAGCGAGGTACGTCGGTGCGTCGGAAAACCCCATGATCAGTGGCTGAGCGTTCGGGCGAGTCGGGCGTAACGCACATAGAACTTGCGGGAATGGCCGCTCCGCTCAGGCCCGTTTCGTCAGCGGAAAGCGGTCCCGCAGCAGCCGCAGCACCGATTCCGAAGGGATCGGCGGACCGAAAAGGTAGCTCTGGCCGTAATTGCAGCCCATCTTGGCGAGCTCGATCGCATCCTCGTTGGATTCGATCCCCTCTGCCACCACCTTCATGTCGAGCTCGCGCGCCATCGCGATCACCGACCGGAGCACGGTCGCCTTCTTGTCGCTGCTGTCACGCACCAGGGCCTTGTCGAGCTTGATCGTGTCGAAGGGGAAGCGGGTGAGATAGGCGAGCGACGAATAACCGGTGCCGAAATCGTCGAGCGCCAGGCCGATGCCGGCTTCCTTCAGCTTCTGCAGCACGAGGCGGGCCTGTTCCGGATTTTCCATCACCATGGATTCCGTCAGCTCGAGCTTGAGGCGCGAGGGCTGGCAATGCGTCTTGGCGAGAACCGAACGCACGTCGTCATAGAGCTCGTTGTTGAGCAGCTGCACGCTCGACAGGTTGATCGAGACGAAGATCGGCAATTCGCCGGTCTGATGCTGCCAGCTCATCAGATCGTTGGTCGCCTGTTCCAGTGCGAACATGCCGAGCGCGCCGATGATATCGGAGGCCTCGGCGATCGGGATGAATTCGGAGGGCGGGATATTGCCGCGTTTGGGATGTTCCCAGCGCATCAGCGCCTCGAAACCGGCGACCTCGACATCCTCCAGCCTTGCGATCGGCTGGTAGACCATCGACAATTCCTTGCGCTCGATGGCGCGGCGCAGATCCGTTTCCAGCTGCAGCCGGTCGGTGCCGAAGTCGCGGAAGGCCGGCTGGAACGGTTCGACGCGGTTGCCGCCGGCCCGTTTTGCCCGGTACATCGCAAGCTCCGCATCGCTGAGCAGGCCGGTGGCGCTCTCCTGCCGGTCGACCCAGGAGGCAAGGCCGACCGAGGCCGTCAGGATGATCTCGCGATTGGCGAAGTTGATCGGCACCATGATCGCCTTGCTGATCGCATCGGCAAAATCGGCGACCTTGGCCGGATTGTGCTCGGAAACCAGGATGAGACCGAACTGGTCGCCGGCAAGCCGCGCCAGCGTGTCCTGCGGTTTCAACAGCCGGCGCAGGCGCCGGGTCAGCGCGATGAGGATGTTGTCGCCGGCGGCAACGCCGAGCGAATCATTGACCAGCTTGTAGCGGTCGATATCGATCACCATCACCGTCGGCCTGAGCGTATCGCCGCCCGGCGCCAGCGCCAGCACCGACTGCAGCCGGTCGAGGAAGACCTGCCGGTTCGGCAGGCCGGTCAGATTGTCGTGCAGCGCATCGTGCAGCAGCCGCTCGACGGAATTCTTCTGCTCGGTCACGTCGACGATCGTGCCGACGCAGCGGATGATTTCGCCGTTCGAGCCGAGCACCGGCCGGGCGCGGATCAGCAGCCAGTGGAAATGCCCGTCCTCGGCGCGGATGCGGAATTCGTGGTTCAGCCGTCCGCGCCGGTGTTCGAGAAGCACGTCGAGCGTGGCGCGGAAGCGGTCGCGGTCGTCGGGATGCAGCCGCGGCAGCCAGTTGCGCGCCGCCCCATGCATGGCGCCCGGCGACAGGCCGAGCTTGATCGAGACGTCGGGAATGGTGACGACGCGGTCGCGCGCCACGTCCCAATCCCACACCATGTCGCCGGAGCCGGTCAGCGCCAGCGATTGCCGCTCGAGATCGGAAAACAGCCCCTGCTGGTAGGCGCCGCCGGCAAAAGCATGCTGCATGACGGTGAAGCCGATCAACAGCACGATCAGCACCAGGCCGCCGCCGAGCGCGGGCTGGATGATGTCGTTGTCGAGCCGTCCGGTGACCGTCAGCCACGCCCCGAACAGCCAGACCAGGATCAGCGCCCAGGCCGGCACCAAAAGGATGGCGCGGTCGTAGCGGTTGAAGCCGAGATAGATGATCAAAAGCAGCCCCATCGTCGCCGTCAGCGCGAAGGAAAGCCTGGCGATGCCGGCGGCGATCGACGGATCGTAGATCGCCACACCGAAGAGCAGGGCAAGGCCGAGCACCCAGGCAAGCGTGGCGTAGCCGAGATGCGCATGCCAGCGGTTGAGGTTCAGATAGGTGAAGAGGAAGATGACGAAACTCGACGCCAGCGCCACCTCGGCGCAGGCGCGCCATATTCGCTGGTCGGCCGAGGCGACGCTGATCAGCTTGCCGAGAAAACCGAAATCGACGCAGATATAACCGAGCACCGCCCAGGCGAGTGCTGCCGTCGCCGGCAGCATCGAGGTGCCCTTGACGACGAAGAGGATGGTCAGGAACACGGCGAGCAGGCCGGCAATGCCGAGCACGATGCCGCGATAGAGCGTGAAGGCGTTGATCGTATCCTTGTAGGCGTTCGGTTCCCAGAGATAGATCTGCGGCAGCTCCGGCGTCGACAGCTCGGCAACGAAAGTGATGACGGCGCCGGGGTTCAGCGTGATGCGGAAGACGTCGGCCTCGTCGCTCGGCTGCCGATCGAGCGCGAAGCCTTCGCTCGGCGTGATCGCGCTGATGCGCTGCGAGCCGAGATCCGGCCAGAACAGCTTGGAATTGACCAGACGGAAATGCGGGGCGACGATGACGCGCTCGAGCTGTTCTTCCGAGACGTTGGCGAGCGCAAACACCGCCCAGTCGCCCTGATGGTTCTCCGAGCTTGCCCTGACCTCGATGCGGCGGCGGATGCCGTCGGCGCCGGCCGCCGTCGAAACCTGGAAGGCTTCGCCCTGGTTGGCGTAGATCTCGGTCGTTGCCGTCAGATCGAGCGCGGTATCGTCACGGGAAATTTTTACCGGTTCGGCCGCCCGGGCAGCACCCGCCGCGAAGGCGAAGGCCGCTAGGAAAAGGGCTGCGATCACCGCGATCACTCGTCCGGACGGTGACTTGGGCAGCATGCGGTCTCTTGTCATCGGCTGTCGGTTTTCCTGCCTTTATCCGTATCGGTGGCGAGACGTGAAAACATCACATGGTCATGCCACTGACCGTTGATCTTTAAATATCCGCGCAGATAGCCTTCCTGTTGAAACCCGGCTTTTTCAAGCAGACGGATGCTGCGCGCGTTATCTGGAATACAGGCTGCTTCGATACGGTGCAACTCAAGCCCGGCGAAGATGTAAGGAATAACCAATTGCAGGGCGGCGAACATATGCCCCTGTCCGGCATGGCGTTCGCCCATCCAGTAGCCGATCATGCAGCTTTGTGCCGCGCCCCTTCGGATGTAGCCGATGGTGACGCCGCCGACGAGCGTCATGTCGCCTTTCAGGAAAATGAACAGCGGCACCGCCTGGCCCGAGGCATATTCCTGCTTGCCGCGGACGACGCGGGCGCGGTAGGCGCCCTCCGTCAGCTCGTCGCGCCGCCAGGTCGGCTCCCAGGGTTCCAGGAACTTGCGGCTTTCGGCGCGCAGCCGGTGCCACTGGTTGAAATCCTGGTAGCGCGGCAGGCGCAGGAAATATCTGTCGCTCTCCAGCTCCACCGCTTCCGGCTGCCGGTGCAGAAACCGAAAAACCGATTTTGGCATCGATCACTCCCGGCAGGACGGACGTCGGCTCAGCGGCTTGCCTGCAGCGTCTTCGACGCCGGGACCGAAAGCGAGGCGGTGATGTCTTCCATCGGCGCGAGCTGTTCCAACGGACCGATCGCCGAAAGCGTCGGCACAGTGTCATAGAACAGCCGGCCGGCGAGGTCGGTCAGCCGCTCGATGGTGATGCCTTCCAGCCGCTCCATCATCTCCGGATTGGAGATCGGCCGGCCGTAAAGCATCATCTGCCTGGCGATCTGACCGGCGCGGGCAGCCGGGCTTTCCGCACCCATCAACAGCTGGGCGCGGATCTGGGCGCGGGCGCGCTCGATTTCCTTCTGGTGGATCTGATCGGCCGACTTGTGCAGCTCGTCGATGATGACGGGCACCAGCTCCGGCAGGTTTTCACCGCCGGTTGCGGCATGAATGCCGAAGATGCCGGTGTCGGAAAATCCCCAGTGGAAGGCATAGACCGAATAACAGAGGCCGCGGAACTCGCGCACCTCCTGGAAGAGCCTGGACGACATGCCGCCGCCAAGGATATTGGCGAGGATCTGCGAGCAGTAGAAATCGCGGGCGTGGTAGGGCTTGCCTTCGAAGCCGAGCAGGATCTGCGCGTCCATCAGGTCGCGCGGTTCGCG
Organism: Rhizobium sp. WYCCWR 11128; assembly: GCF_013416305.1. Classification (NCBI taxonomy): domain Bacteria; kingdom Pseudomonadati; phylum Pseudomonadota; class Alphaproteobacteria; order Hyphomicrobiales; family Rhizobiaceae; genus Rhizobium; species Rhizobium sp. WYCCWR 11128. The sequence goes on along the minus strand of NZ_JACCEZ010000014.1, from coordinate 25,801 downwards.
CACGCTGCCGCCGATATAACGCGCCGGTTCCATGACGGGCGGCGCGGAAGGAGCCGTCGGCAGGCTGGCGAAACGATCCTCGACCATGCGCAGGAATTCTTCATGCTCGACGGCGCCGGTGGCGACCACGAACATGCGGTCGGTCGTGTAGTTGCGGCCGAGATAGCTACGGATCTGCTGCGGCGTGAAGGAGACGACGGTCTCCGGCGTGCCGAGTATCGCCCGGCCGAGCGTCTGGTCGCGATAGGCGACCTCGGAGAACCGGTCGAACACCACGTCGTCGGGCGTGTCGTTGGCGGCGTTGATCTCCTGCAGGATCACCTGCTTCTCGCGCTCCAGCTCCTCCTCTTCGAAGGCCGATTCAGTCAGGATGTCGGCGAGGATGTCGACGGCGAGCGGCACGTAGTCCTTGAGCACGCGGGCATAATAGGAGGTCGTCTCGGTCGAGGTGGCGGCATTGACTTCGCCGCCGACATCCTCGATTTCCTCGGCAATCTGGCGGGCCGTGCGGCGCGCCGTGCCCTTGAAGGCCATGTGTTCGAGCAGGTGAGCGATGCCGTGCTCGTTGTCCGTCTCGTTACGCGATCCCGATTTGATCCAGACTCCGAGCGCAACGCTTTCAAGATGCGGCATGGTCTCTGTGACTACTGTCAGCCCGGATTTCAGCCGGGTGCACTCAACTGTCATTGGCTATCTTTCTGCGCCTGCTGTCGTCTCGCCGCGGGCGTGCTTGCCGATAAAGGTTTCAACGGCTTTCAGCTCCGGTTTGATGATCTGGAAACGCTCCTCCCTTTGCATCAGATCAGCAAGCCACGTCGGAAGCGCCGGGTCAATACCGCAGGCGGATTTTACGGCGACGGGGAATTTCGCCGGATGCGCGGTCGAAAGCGTCACCATCGGCGTATTCGGTTTTTCTTTCTTGGCAGCGACGAAGACGCCGATCGCCGAATGCGGATCCAGCAGATAGCCGGTCTCGGCATGGGTCTTGCGGATCGTCTCGGCGACCTGCTTCTCGCTGGCGCGCCCGGAGCGGAAGTCGCGGCGGATCGCCTTCAGCGCTTGGCTGCCGATCTCGAAGCCGTTGGATTGCTTGAGGCTTTCCATCGCCGCGCGCACCTTCGAGGCGTCGCGATCATAGGCTTCGAAGAGCAGCCGTTCGAAGTTCGACGAGATCTGGATGTCCATCGACGGCGAACTCGTCGCCTTGACCGCCTTCATGTCGTAGCGGCCGGTCTTCAGCGTCCGCGCCAGGATGTCGTTCTCGTTGGTGGCGATCACCAGGCGGTCGATCGGTAGGCCCATGCGCTTGGCGCAGTAGCCGGCGAAGATATCGCCGAAATTGCCGGTGGGCACCGTGAACGAGATCTTCCGGTCCGGTCCGCCGAGCGCCACCGCCGCCGTGAAATAATAGACGATCTGGGCCATGATACGGGCCCAGTTGATCGAGTTGACGCCGGAAAGTCGGACCTTGTCGCGGAACGCCACGTCGTTGAACATCGCTTTCACGAGGTTCTGGCAATCGTCGAAATTGCCCTCGACGGCAAGCGCATGCACGTTTGGTGACGACGAGGTCGTCATCTGCCGCTGTTGCACCGGCGAGACCTTGCCATGCGGGAAGAGGATGAAGATGTCGGTACGCTCCCGGCCGGCAAAGGCGTCGATCGCTGCCCCGCCGGTGTCGCCCGAGGTGGCGCCGACGATCGTCGCCCGCTCGCCGCGTTTTTCCAGCGCATAGTCCATCAGCCGGGCGAGCAGTTGCATCGCCACATCCTTGAAGGCGAGCGTCGTGCCGTGGAAGAGCTCCATGACGAAGCTGTTCGGCCCGGTCTGGACGAGCGGCGCGATCGCCGGATGGCGGAAGGTGCCGTAGGCCTCGTCGATCATCGCCCGGAACGTGTCGTCGGGGATCTCGCCATTGGTAAAGGGCGACAGGATGGTGAAGGCGACCTCCTGATAGGTCTTGCCCCTGAGCGCCCGGATCTCCTTCTTGGAAAAGCTCGGCCATTTGCGCGGAACATAGAGCCCGCCGTCGCGCGCCAGCCCGGTCAAAAGGGCCTCGCAAAAGCCGAGGGCAGGGGCCTCGCCGCGGGTCGAGATATAATCCACGTTCGTCATCCTTTGATCTTATTGCTGGAGGAAGTCTGGCTGGGTGCGGTGGTGGCGAGATTCGCCGGAAAGCGTGAAGGGGCCGTCCTGCCGGCGTGCCATTTCAGGTATCTTGTTGAAGTTGCCCGCATCCGGCGTCGAAAAGTGCATCAAAACGGCGCTTACCCAATCGATTTTTGTTTGCGCCGCTGATATAGACCATCGCAAACCGTCGTGAAAGGCCCCGCGGAAAAGACATGGGGCCTCCAAGAAGCGCTTATACAAGGGATGGAATATGGTGCTCGGCAAGGTCTCGCGTCTCATCGTCTCCGCATCTTTTCTTGCCCTGCTTACCGGTTGCAACTCGCTCGGCATAGGTGGCGACAGCAAGCCGGCGGCGCCGGCGACCCAGCCGAACGGAACCGCCCAGATCATGCCGCTGGCGCCGGCCAACCCGTCCTCGAACAATCCTTCGATCGGGACCGCCACGACGGCGCAGGGCACGGTCGCTCCCGTCGTCCAAGGCGCCTGCCCGCAGATCTTCATGCGTGACCAGGATGCGATCTTCCGCACTTATGCCAAGGGCAAGAAGGACGATCCGCAGCAGATCGTCTTCCAGGCCTCCTTCGGCGATTACACCCGCCAGTGCACGCTGAACGACACGAACCTGACGATGACGGTGGTTGCCCAACTGCGCCTGATCACCGGCCCGGCCGGCACGCCAGGCCCTGTGACGCTGCCGATCCGCATCTCCGTCGTCGACGGCGAGACCGTGCTCTATTCCGAGGTCACCAAATTCCCGACCGAAATCCCGCCGGGCGCGCCGGGCACACAGGTCATCTTCCGCAAGGACGGCATAACGATGCCGGTCGGCTCCGGCGCTCTGGTGCGCGTCAATATCGGCTTCGACACCCAGCCGGCGAAGACCAAGAAGAGCAGCTAGGGCAATTCGGCGACTGCTACCGAAATCCGGATGCACGACCTTCCCTCATTCCTGTGCTCGTCACAGGAATCCAGCCACGGCGCGTCCGCGCCGTGATTGACTCTCATCGACGAAGCCTTTCTCTTGCGCCCAAGGACTTGGGCGCACTGGATCCCTGTGACGAGCACAGGGATGAGGAAGGAGAGGGCGTGCTCGCCTGACACGGCATTCCGGCTTGATCGCTACCATTCTGCGTGGGCCCGGCAGAGTCAAAGCGTGGTGTCAGTCCATAGCCCGCGGATTTGGCCTGAAGCGCTTCAGAGAACGTTGTCCCAGGCCGCCAATGCGGCGACGACGCCCGGCAGGTCGTTCATGCGGGAGATTGCCGTTTCGGCGCCGGCATCCGTCAATTTGTCGGCATGGGCGGGATAGCTGTGCGAAGCGCCGGTAAAGCCGATGACGCGCATGCCGGCGGCGCGTGCCGCGTGTACGCCATGGACGGAATCCTCGACCACGACAACCTTGTCAGGCGAAACGCCCATCTGGCTTGCGCCATGCAGGAAGATGTCGGGCTTCGGCTTGACGCGGTCGGGGCCAAGATCCTTGGCGGAAAAGATGTTCGGCGCAAACAGCGGCTTCAGCCCCACCTTGGTCAGCATCATGTCGAGCCGCTTGGTGCTCGAATTCGAGCAGATGCAGCGCTTGATCGGCAGCCTGGAGACGGCGAATTCAACGCCTGGGATGGCCTGGACGTCCTGCGCCAGCCTGAGGTCGAGCATATGCTCCGACTTGTCGAGCAGGGAGGCCGAAAACGGGATGCTTGCCTCGCGCTCGATCTGCAGCAGGATGTTGCGCCACGTCATGCCGGCGAAGCGCTCGCCCATTTCCTCGGCGTCGATCGGATATCCGGCCTCTGTCAGAAGCGCGGATTCGACTTCCGCCGCGATGATTTCCGAATCGACGAGAACGCCGTCGCAGTCGAAGATGATGAGGTCGAAGCCGTCCATATGTTCACGCCTTGCTGAAAGTCTGGGTCTTGTCCGGGAATGCTGCGGCTTTACACGATGCCCGGCCAAAGCTCAACCAGATCTCAAGCATGGCTGCGATGCGGCAAGCGACCGGCTCCGGCGTCGCTGCCGGATCGGTCGTGTCGGGTTGACTTGGGAATAACAATGGCGAGCAGATAGAAGCCGTCAGGCCGCCAGCTGCCCACCCCGGCGTCCAGTTGCAGATTGCGAAGCTGTCGCCCTAAGCCTGAACCGGGAAACGAGTTCGCGCAGCTTGGCAGCTTCCTCGGCAAGCTGGCCGGATGCCGCGGTGGATTGCTCCACCATCGCCGCGTTCTGCTGGGTCACCTGGTCCATGGAATTGACGGCGGTGTTGACTTCGGCAAGGCCGGTCGACTGCTCTCTGGCCGATACGGCGATAGCATCCATGTGCTGATTGATCCGGGCAATCTGTTCGCTGATCGCCTTCAGAACCTGGCTGGTGTCGAGAACCAGCTTGACGCCGCTTTCCACCTCCACCGACGATTTCTGGATGTGGCCTTTGATTTCCTTTGCCGCCTGAGCCGATCTCTGGGCGAGTTCGCGGACTTCCTGGGCGACCACCGCAAAGCCCTTGCCCGCGTCGCCGGCGCGCGCCGCTTCGACACCGGCGTTCAGCGCCAGCAGATTGGTCTGGAAGGCGATCTCGTCGATCACGCCGATAATGCTGGAGATCTGCTGCGACGAGGCCTCGATACGGCGCATGGCTTCTTCGGCATGCGAAACGACCTCGGAAGACTTGGCAGCATTGCGGTTTGCATCGGTCGCTTCAGTGCGCGCCTCGTCGGTCCGCTTGCTCGAGTTCGAGACATTGGCGGTGATCTGATCGAGCGCTGCGGCGGTTTCTTCGAGCGAGGCCGCCTGCTGTTCGGTTCGTTTCGACAGATCGTCGGCCCCGGATGCGATTTCCCGCGTGCCTTCGTCGATGGCGGCAATGGCGGCCGCGATCGCACTGAGCGTCTGGTCGAGCTGCCGGATCGACATGTTGAAATCATGCCGGAGGTTTTCAAAGTCCGGGGCGAAGGGTTCGTCGATCTGGAAGGCGAGATCGCCGGATGCAAGCCTCTTCAGGCCTGCGGCGAGGCCGGATGTCGCCGCCCGCAGCCGTTCGGCGGCATCTTCGTCAGCCTGCTTTCGGGCCGTGACCCGCTCTGTTTCACCCTGCAATCGAGCCGCCTCGGCATCTTTTTCGAGTTGCTTGTTGGCAATCGCCGCCTGGCGGAAGACTTCGACGGCCGATGCCATCGTTCCGATTTCATCGGTGCGGCCGATCCCGGTGCAGGCAATCGCCGTGTCACCGCCGGCGAGCCTTTGCATATCGCCGGAAAGCGAAAGGATCGGCTTGGTGATGGTCTTGCGGGTGAGGAAATAGAGACCAAAGGCGAAGAGCACGGCCGAAGCCAAAAGGGCTTCCAGAACAATATCGACCGACGCCTTTATATCAGAGCTGCGATTGGAAATTTCCTCGGATGCAGCACTGATCTGATCGCCGGCCTGTTCCATCGCCGCTTCCAGCGTCGAGAACTGCGTCATGAACTCCGGCAATGCCTTCAAAGCTGCCGTGGGGTCCTTACCGGCAAGTTCGACGATCTGAGTAGCACTTGCGATATAGGCAAGCAGGGGACGTTCGACGCCGGCAAGGATCGTTTTCGTCTTGTCGTCTGCGGCAAGAGCCTTGTTGGCGTCAAGCATCTCGCGGAACGACGCCTCATGCTCCGCCAGATCGGCCTTCACCGCGGCAGCGTCTATGGCTGCTGCCGGATTGGACGCCAGCAATGATGCGAGCGCATCCGAGCGCAGCGCGTCATGCATCATGTCGGCCTGCATGTGGTTGCGCAGAATTTGGGACGACCGGGCAACCTCGGCGTTGTTTTCGGAGAGGATCGACGCGGACCAGATGCCGACACCCGTGGCGCCACCCGCCAGGGCGAAAATCGCGATGCTCGCAATGATGATCTTATGCTGGATCGATGCCATGACAGGACTCTCTCGTTAATTCAGAACGTGAGAGTAGTCGAACATGCTTAACTATTTTCTTAACACCAGTCGCTTAGTGGCGTGAAAACAACAGGTTGCAGTGGATGTTTCATTTTCGATGAAAAGTTGAGCTGTGGGGTCGAGGCTCATTGCTGCTTCACGGTCCGGGGCGTACCATGCATGTGCAAGAGGAGAGGGACCATGAGGCTTTCAGCTTTCGTCCGACCGGCGGCAGCCGTAGTGCTGCTGTTTGCCTTCACATCCACCGACGTCATCGCCAAGGGCAAGCACCGAAGCTGTGCGCAGCTGAAGGCGATGAAGGATAATGCCCTGACCGGCGGAAAGCATGCCGGGGATGGCACCGACAAGAGAGCCAAGATCGAAAGGAAGATGAGGAAGAAAGGCTGCTAGAGGTAAGCCGCCGATAGCTTGCGAGCACCTGGAGAACATGGTCTGGCAGCAGGTGAGCCTGTTGCCGAGACGGCAGAGATGCGCCTTCGTTGAGGATGGCGCGACATCCATCAAATCCGCCTCATGCCAGACTAACCGCGGCCCGGGGACTACCTTTGGCATTCTCATGCACTAGATGGCGATCGAGGAGGACGTCACCGCCGCTATCGGGAGGAGAACAAGCGGCATGCCCAAGAACGGATGAAGAGGAAGACTGCATGACGATCGAGGACATCATCGAAACCCTGGAAAAGACTGACATGCCCGACAGCCGGATCGACGCCTTCATCACCTGTGCCTTTCTGTTGAAGCAACTCCGGCCGGCCGAGCCCAACGATTTCGACGGTCCTCACGACTACATGCCGAGCAGCATCAAGTCAGAGCACGGCTTCCTGATGGCGCGGCCCTTCACACACGACGTCAATCACGCCATCGATCTGTGCCGGGAAGTCCGGCCGGATGCGGTTTGGCACCTTGCCCGCGGCCGCCAGGCAGCGGACGAGTCGCTTTACGGTGCGCAGCTGCGCAAGATCCGGGAGGACGAAAGCGTGCTCGGTGAAGCCGAGAGCAATCACGCGGCGCTGGCGCTGACGCTGGCGGCGCTGCGGGCGCATGTGCGGCAGGAAGATGAAAAGAGGGCAGGTGGTGAGAGGCTGAATACTGCCTCGGAACCTCTTGCAGATCCGCAATAACCTACGGATCGACCGGAAAAAGCTTCAGGAACTGCCGATCGCCTTCCGGAGAGAACAGGATCGAGCGGCTTTCGGCCGTTCGCCGCACCCAGCCCTTGTCGAGGAAGCTTGAAAGCAGGGCCTTGCCGAGGCTGCCGGCGAGGTGGGCGCGTCTTTCGCTCCAGTCGAGGCAGGAGCGGCAGAGCGGGCGGCGCGACGATCTGAGGTCGCCGACATCGATGCCGATGCATTCGAGATCGCTTTCGCCCTTTTCCGTCAGCGCCAGGCCGTCTCCGACCGCGTCGATCGAGCCGGAGGCAATCAGGCTGTCGAGCATGCGCACGCCGTAATCGCCGGCCAGATGATCGTAGCAGATGCGCGCCTTGCGCAGCGCCGGCTCCTTCGGTCCCGGCTGATGGCGCAGATGCCCGCGTCCGGCGGCAAAGCCCATCATGCTTTCGATCAACCGGGCGACGGCCTCGTCGGCCAACGTGAAATAGCGATGGCGCCCCTGCTTGCGCTGGGCAAGCAGCCCACCGGCTTCGAGCTTGGCGAGATGCGTGCTTGCCGTCTGCACGGTGATGCCGCCGACGCCGGCAAGCTCGGTCGCGGTCAGCGCCCGGCCGCCGGTCAGCGCCGCCAGCATGTTGGCACGCGCCGGATCGCCGATCAGCGCGCCGATCTGCGCAATGTCAGGACCTTCCTTCATACTTCGATCGTAACCGAAGCATCGCCGTCAGGCAATGTGCGAAAAAGGATCGACAGCAAAGGAGAAACGATATGATCACCTGCTTCATCCGCTATCAGATCGACCCCTTCAAGAAGGAGGCGTTTGCCGAGTATGCCCGCAATTGGGGCCAGGCGATTCCGAAAAATGGCGCCGACTTGATCGGCTATTACGGTCCCCACGAGGGATCGGCAACGACGGCTTACGGCGTCTACAATATCGAGAGCCTCGCCGCCTACGAAGCCTATCGCGCCAGGCTGGCTGCCGACCCGCTCGGCCGCGAGAATTATGAATTTGCCAGACGCGAAGGCTTCATCCTGAAGGAGGATCGCATCTTTCTCAAAAATGTCTCCGCCCCTCACGCAAAGCTGGTGCTGCCATGATCGCCGTCATCTTCGAAGTCGTGCCCTATATGGGCGAACGCCACAAATATCTGGATCTCGCCGGCGAGTTGCGCACCGAGCTCGAAAAGATCGACGGCTTCATTTCGATCGAGCGTTTCGAGAGCCTGACAACCCGCGGCAAGCTGCTGTCGCTCTCCTTCTTCCGCGACGAGGAGGCGGTGAAGGAATGGCGCAATCTCGAGGCTCACAGGGCAGCCCAGCAGGCCGGACGCGGCGGCATCTTCGCCGATTATCGCCTGCGGATCGCCAGTGTCGTCCGCGATTACGGCATGTTCGAACGCTACGAAGCACCTGATGACAGCCGCAGGGTTCACGACGCCGCCTGATCGCCGGCGGCGGCATTCTTGCCGCCGCTCGGCAGCGGGCCGGCGTCGGCAAAGTCTGCCGCTCACGCATCGGCCGCCCGAATAAATTCCCGAAATCGGCCACCGCTTCAGGCTTTGGTAACTAAGTTGCGTAACCATAACGGACAGTTAAGCGTAGAGCGTATGAGTGAGTATCAGAATGGCATCAGTTTTTCCGCTTGCCGACCTCAAGGCTTCCGTCAAGTCTGATCCCCGGCCGGGATCCCGGTCGGATTCCTGGCCGGCTTCTTGGGTTGACACGATCATCAAGGGCGATTGCGTCAGCGCCCTTGAAGCTTTGCCCAGCCACTCCGTCGATATCATTTTTGCCGATCCGCCGTATAATCTCCAGCTCGGCGGAACGCTGCATCGTCCCGATCAGTCGCTGGTCGATGCCGTCGACGACGAATGGGATCAGTTTGCCTCCTTCGAGGCCTATGACGCCTTCACCCGTGCCTGGCTGCTGGCCTGCCGGCGGGTGCTGAAGCCGACAGGCTCGATCTGGGTGATCGGCTCCTACCACAATATCTTCCGCGTCGGCGCCACGCTGCAGGATCTGAATTTCTGGATCCTCAACGACATCATCTGGCGCAAGACCAACCCGATGCCGAATTTCAAGGGCCGCCGTTTCCAGAACGCCCATGAGACGATGATCTGGGCAAGCCCCAGCGCCAAGGCCAAGGGCTATACCTTCAATTACGATGCGCTGAAGGCCGCCAATGACGACGTGCAGATGCGCTCCGACTGGCTGTTCCCGATCTGCAACGGCAGCGAACGGCTGAAGGGCGAGGACGGCAAGAAGGCGCATCCGACGCAGAAGCCGGAAGCGCTGCTCGCCCGCGTCATCATGGCCTCGACCAAGCCCGGCGATATCGTGCTCGATCCCTTCTTCGGCTCGGGAACGACGGGCGCCGTCGCCAAGCGTCTCGGCCGCCACTTCGTCGGTATCGAGCGCGAACAGGATTATATCGATGCGGCCTCGGCTCGCATCGCCGCCGTCGAGCCGCTCGGCAAGGCGGAACTGACCGTCATGACCGGCAAGAAGGCCGAAGTCCGCGTCGCCTTCAACGTGCTGGTTGAAAGCGGCCTGATCAAGCCCGGCCAGGTGCTGACCGACGCCAAGCGCCGCTATAGCGCGATTGTCCGCGCCGACGGCACGGTCGCTTCCGGCGGCGAGGCCGGCTCTATTCATCGTCTCGGCGCCAAGGTGCAGGGTCTCGATGCATGCAACGGATGGACCTTCTGGCATTTCGAAGAAGGGCAGTCCCTGCGCCCGATCGACGATCTCAGGTCCGTCATCCGCAGTGATCTGGCAAAGGCGTAGTGAGCAGCGCCTCTGACGGATCGAAACCACCTTCTTCCGATTTCCCTCCAGTTGCGGAAGAAGACCAAGGCGCCCGGGGTCAAACCCGGGCGTCCTCTATTCAGAGCAATTCCAGCAAAAGTGTGCCGCGGTTTTGCGTCCGGAATGCGTAAAACAAGAAATCCTGATCAGAATTCCTGGTAATCGGTGACCTCGACCCTTGTGACGCGGCCTTCTGCGTTGAAGGTGATGGTCTCCTCACCCTCGCGGATCAGCGGCTTGCCCGTCTTGCTGTGGGTGGCGCGCACCGACCAGACCGATCGGCCGGAGAGCGGCGTCAACGTTTCCACCAGCGAATTTTCTGCCGTCTGATCGGGATAGTCGTCGAAATAACGCCGGAAGGCAGCCATGATCTCAGCCCGTCCGGTGAGATCGCCGACGCCGTTCGAGACATAGGTCGCATCCTCGGCGAAATAGGCCTCGATCGCCGGAAAATCGAGGGCGTTGATCGCGGCGTGGAAGAGTTCGATTTGCTTTGCCGGGTCGAAAGCCATGGGTCTCAGACCTTCACCCCATAGCCGGCGAGATCGCTGCGCAGCTTTTCCGCACCCGAAAACAGCACCGCATTCCAGCCGTAGGCCTTGGCGCCTTCGACATTGACCGGTGCGTCGTCGATGAAGATCGTGGCATTGGGATCGAGGCCGAAGCTTTTCGTATGCGTCTCGTAGATCGCGATATCGGGCTTGATCAGGCCAACATCGCCGGAAACGGTGACGCCGCGCGGTAGGTTGAGGAAGGGGAAGCGCGCCTGCGCCTCGCGGAAGGTGTCGGAGGCGAAGTTGGTCAGCATCGTCACGTCGCGCCCTTCGGCAATCAGCCCTTCCATGATCGCGACGCTGTCATCATAAGCGTGCGGCACCATCTCGTGCCAATATTTGCGGAAGGCGCGGATATGCTCTTCGCGGGCGGGGTGCTGTTTTATCAGCAGCGCTTCGGCCTCCGCCCAGCTGCGGCCGCGGTCCTGCTCGATGTTCCAGTCATGGGTGCAGATATTGGCGAAGAACCAGTTGCGCTCGGTCTCGTCAGGAATGAGGCGGCTGAAGGGAAGATGCGGATCGTAATGAATAAGGACTTTGCCGATATCGAAAACGATATGTCTTATGTCGGTGGTCATGGTCATCCCTTGGATGTTTTAAACGCGAGAGGAATAGCCGCTGCGATCGCTTTTTTCATGATGGTTGGTAAGGCCTGGGCTTCAAGATTTGTAACCGGCTCCCACCATCCGTCATTCGGGCCGTCATCCATGGCGACCTTGGCAGCGATGGCCGCACGCCAGATCGAAAGCCTGAGCTCGAAATGGGTGAAGACATGGATGACGGTGCCAGAGGCCTGCCATGCTGCGTCGAAGGGCGCGGCGGCAGCCGAGGTCTCGCCGTCGATGCGCGCCGTCCAGGCGGTCGTCGGCACCTCGGTCATGCCGCCGAGCAGGCCGCTGTCGATGCGCCGCCGCAATAGGATCTCGCCATCACCTGTTACCGCGATGAAGGCCGCGCCGTATCTGACCGGCTTCTCCTTCTTCGCCGCCTTGACCGGAAAGAGCTCGGGATCGGAAAGTTTGAGTGCCTCGCAGGCACCCCGGAACGGACAGAGTGAACAGGCCGGCCGCTTCGGCGTGCAGATCGTGGCGCCGAGATCCATCATCGCCTGGGCGAAATCGCCGGGCCGATCGGCAGGCGTTAACAGCGCCACCTTCTGCTTCATCGCGGGCTTGGCGGCTGGAAGCGGCGTAGCGATCGCATAGAGCCTGGAGATCACCCGCTCGACATTGCCGTCCATGACAGTCGCCTGGCGGTCAAAGGCGATGGCTGCGACGGCGGCTGCCGTATAGTCGCCGATGCCCGGCAGGGATCTGAGACCTTCTTCGGTATCGGGAAAGACGCCGCCATGCTCGTTCGCCACCGCTTCGGCGCATTTCTTCAGGTTGCGGGCCCGTGCGTAATAGCCAAGCCCCGCCCAGGCGGCCATCACCGCGTCGGTCTCGGCTGCGGCAAGATCGGTCACCTCGGGCCAGCGCTGCAGAAACCGCTCGAAATAGGGTTTGACCGCCTGCACCGTCGTCTGCTGCAGCATCACCTCGGACAGCCAGACGCGATAGGGATCGGCCTTGACGCCGCGGGCCGCCATGCCGGGCGCCACACGCCAGGGCAGGTCGCGGTGGTGGCGATCGTACCAGTCGAGCAGGGGCTTGGCGGAGGGCGTGTCGAGTGTGGTGATCGTCATGATTTGCCGCGATGGGGGGAAGTGCCTATACTTGGCGAAGCAATGCCGCGCGATCAAGTCGCCTGTGCGAATTGGCATGCGAATTGGCGGCGTCGCTGAAGGGTTTCGATGAGTTATCCACGCAAAGGTGCAAAGCAGATTTCCGAGCTGGCGAACGGGCTGATCGATCCCGTGCTTGCGAGGCGCGCCGGCATCAACACGGCTCTGCTCGGCTCGTGGAGTGAAATTGCCGGCGAGGATTTCGCCGATTGCACCCGGCCGGAAAAGATCGCCTGGGCCCGCGGCGGCAATGAGACCGGCGGCTTCCGCCCCGGTGTGCTGACAATTGCCTGCGAAGGCGCACGCGCGCTCTTCCTCACCCATGCCCAGGGCGAACTCATCCAACGCATCAACAGCTTCTTCGGCTTTGCCGCCGTCCACCAGATCCGCATCGTCCAGAAGCCGGTCTCACAAGCCATCCGCCGCTCCCGCACCCCGCCGCCACTGAAAGGCGAAGCCGCGCGCAAGCTCGAAGGCATGATGGAGGGCATCGAGAACGACAAGCTGCGGCAGGCAATCCAGCGCTTAGGGACCGCGGTGATGGGGAAGCGGGGAAATCAACGCTGATGAGCAAAACGCCCAACTTGACCGGCAACGCCAAGACCGGCGGCCTGACTCAAGCCAGCGCCGAAAAGATCAGTGCGGTTGACGGCCTGGTACTTAGCTCGCGCATGCGCAAGCTCCTCGCCGAGACCACGGATCAGCCGGCCGAAGAACGTCGCCAGGCGATCCGCGCGCAGTTCGCCCGGAAAGAAGGTGCGACCGACGAAATCATGCGTCGAAAGACCCGCGAGGCGATCGATGATCCGGGTTCGGATATCGATCGCCGATATGGCCTTCGAGCGGCTCGAACGTCTGCATGCCGAGCGAATGAAGGCTGAGGGCGGTGGCGCTTAGCCCTGTCGGCCTCGGTCCAGGGAGATTGCCGAGGCTTGCCCCTCATCCGCCTGCCGGCACCTTCTCCCCGTAAACGGGGCGAAGGGACATGCTGCGACCTCTCCGTTCCTCACCAACCTCTCGCAGGGCACGTCCCCTCGCCCCGTTTACGGGGAGAGGGCTAGGGTGAGGGGCAGCCATCGGCACGAACCGGACGGCAGTGGTTTCGAACTGCGAACCGCCGTTGTTCGGATGAAGGGACGGAGCGGTAGGAATTCTCGCAATTTTTGGTCTAGTCGTCTTCCCGCGGTCACAATTCTTTGAAGGAAGTTGGTGAACCGTGCCTTGTGAGTGGCCGCCAGCCGTTATATCGCACAGTCATGCCGTCAATCTCATTAGTTATGGGGAATCCATGCAGATGTCCGAAATGCAACTGACGAAACGCCGCCTGCTCAGCGGTATCGCCATCGCCGCCGCTGCCGTAGCGCTTGTCGCCTGCAACGACAGCAAGGACGCTGCCGATGCTTCGTCCTCCGGCAAGACCATGGCTGATGGCACCAATGTCGACACCATGCAGACGGCCGCCACCTCGGCGACCGAAATGCCGGAGTCCGACGGCGATGTCGACATGGCTGAGGTGCTGAAGCCCGGCGTGCTGCCGGAGATGGCGCTCGGCAAGGCCGATGCCCCGGTCAAGATCGTCGAATACATGTCGATGACCTGCCCGCATTGCGCCCATTTCCACAACACCGTCTTCGACACGATCAAGCAGAAATATGTCGACAGCGGCAAGGTGCAGTTCATCATCCGCGAATTCCCCTTCGACCCGCGCGCCGCCGCAGCCTTCATGCTCGCCCGCTGCAATTCTTCCAATCCGGAGCAGTTGAGCACGCCGGAACAGTATTTCCCGATGGTTTCGATGCTCTTCAAGCAGCAGCAGGTCTGGGCCGCCGCCGATGATGGCCGCGCCGCACTGCTGCAGATGTCGAAGCTTGCCGGATTTACTGAGGATAGCTTCACGAAATGCTTGACGAACCAGAAGCTTCTGGATGAAGTGAATGCCACGCGGGAAAGAGGTTCCAAGGATTTCGGCGTCAACGCCACCCCGACTTTCCTGATCAATGGCAAGCGCTACTCTGGAGACATGCCGGTTGACACTTTGTCGAAGCTCATCGACAGCCTGCTCTGAACCGGATCGTTTCGATAGAACGGGCGACGGCGAAAGCTGTGCGCCCGTTTTTTTGTGGCTGCGTGGGGAATACCCCCCTCTGTCCTGCCGGACATCTCCCCCACAAGGGGGGAGATCAGCTGGAAGGAATGTCTCGACCTTCATGACTGCCCTGCGGAAGCGCTCCCTTGTTTGGGGAAGCCCTAACCACTTGCCGATCTCCCCCCTTGTGGGGGAGATGCCCGGCAGGGCAGAGGTGGGTGCCACACCCTCCCTGCGCTGCGGAGCTTCTGCATGAAGTTCAACAAGCTGCGCCTGGTCGGCTTCAAATCCTTCGTCGAGCCGACGGAATTCATCATCGAACGCGGGCTGACCGGCGTCGTCGGCCCGAACGGCTGCGGCAAGTCGAACCTCGTCGAGGCGCTGCGCTGGGTGATGGGCGAGAATTCCTACAAGAACATGCGCGCCTCCGGCATGGACGACGTGATCTTTTCGGGTTCCGGCAACCGCCCGGCGCGCAACACTGCCGAAGTGGCGCTCTATCTCGACAATGGCGAGCGCACCGCGCCTGCCGCCTTCAACGACAGCGACGAGATCCAGGTCACCCGCCGCATCGAGCGTGAGCAGGGCTCGCTCTATCGCATCAATGGCAAGGAAAGCCGCGCCAAGGACGTACAGCTGCTGTTTGCCGACGCCTCCACCGGCGCGCGTTCGCCCTCGATGGTCGGGCAGGGCCGTATCGGCGAGCTGATCCAGGCCAAGCCGCAGGCCCGCCGCCAGCTGCTCGAAGAGGCGGCCGGCATTTCAGGCCTGCATTCCCGCCGCCACGAGGCCGAGCTGCGGCTGCGCGCCGCCGAAGGCAATCTCGAGCGCCTCGACGACGTGACCTCGCAGCTCGAAAGCCAGATCGAGAGCCTGAAGCGCCAGGCCCGCCAGGCAAACCGCTTCAAGACCCTGTCTGCCGATATCCGCGCCCGCGAAGCGATGCTGCTGCATATCCGCTGGGTGCAGGCCAAGGAAGCCGAAGCCGAGGCCGACAGTGCGCTGAACCAGGCGACCTCCGTCGTCGCCGAAAAGGCGCAGATGCAGATGGAGGCGGCGAAGAACCAGGGCATCGCCAGCCTGAAGCTGCCGGAGCTGCGCGAGGGCGAGGCGCGTGCCGCCGCCGCCCTGCAGCGCCTGCAGATCGCCAGAAGCCAGCTGGAGGAAGATGCCGGCCGCATCCTGCGCCGCCGCGACGAGCTGACCCGTCGTCTCGCCCAGCTTGCCGAGGATATAAGCCGCGAGCAGCGGCTGGTGGCCGACAATGCCGTCATCCTGGCAAGGCTCGATGCCGAAGAGGCGGAGATTTCAGAAATTCTCGCCGATTCCGGCCGTTATGCCGAGGAGACCCGCGAGGCCTTCGAGGGCGCGGCGGCAAAACTGGCCGACAGCGAGCGCATCTTCACCCAGCTGACGGCCGAGCGCGCCGAAGCCGCTGCCGGCCGCAACCAGCTGGAACGCGCCATCCGCGATCTCACCGACCGGCGGATGCGCCTCGAACGCCAGATGGACGAGGCAAACCAGGAACTGTCAGCCGTCGGCGAAAAGATCGCCGGCCTGCCGGATCCCGACGAAAAACGCGCCATCGTCGAGGCCGGCGAGATCGCCGTCGCCGACGCGGAAGCGGCGGTTCAGGTGGTCGACCAGGCGCTGGCTAGCGCCCGCCAGACCGAGGCGCTGTCGCGCGCGCCGGTCGATCAGGCCCGTTCGAGCCTGAATGCGCTGGAGACCGAGGCCCGCACCATTTCCCGCATGCTCGCCGCCGGTGCTGCCGCCGGCAAATTTGCGCCGGTTGCCGATGAGCTGAAGGTCGACCGCGGCTTCGAAACCGCCCTCGGTGCCGCCCTCGGCGACGATCTGGAATCGCCGCTCGATGCCGAGGCGCCGGCCCATTGGTCGGACAATGGCGATGGCGCTGCCGATCCAGCCCTTCCATCCGGTGCTGCGCCGCTGCTTGCCCATGTCGGCGCACCGGCAGCACTCACCCGCCGCCTGCGCCAGATCGGCCTGGTGGCGGAAGGCGATGCCGAGCGGCTGATGGCGGCGCTGAAACCCGGCCAGCGGCTGGTGACGAAAGAGGGTGCGGTCTATCGCTGGGACGGCCATGTCACCGGTGCCGATGCCCCGAGTGCAGCGGCCTTGCGCCTTGCCCAGAAGAACCGGCTGGCCGAACTCGAAAGCGAAGCAGCCCTTGCCCGCGACGTGCTTGCCGAAGCCGAAGAGCGGCAGGCAGCGGCCGCCGAAGCGATCCGCGCCGAGGAGCGCCGGCTTGCCGAGGCGCGCGACATGAGCCGTCTGTCGGCGCGTCATCTCACTGAGGCGCGCGATGCGCTTGCCGCCGCCGAGCGTGCCTCCGGCGATCTCATTCGCCGCCGCGATGTCGTCAGCGAGGCCGCCAGCCAGTTGCGGTCGCAGCTGGAAGAGATCGCCGTCCAGGAAGAAAACGCCCGCATCGAGCTGGAAGACGCGCCCGACCTGACTGCGATCGACGAGCGGCTGCGGTTCCAGCAGGCGGAAGTTGCGACCGATCGCGGCGCGCTGGCCGAAAGCCGCGCCCGCCATGAAAGCCTGGCGAGGGAAAACGAAGCCCGCCAGCGCCGCATCATGGCGATCGGCCAGGAGCGCGAGACCTGGCGCCAGCGGGCGGCAAGCGCCGAAGATCATGTTGCGACGCTGCGCGAGCGTGAGGAAGAGGCGCGGGACGAGGCCGCCGAGCTCGAACTGGCGCCGGATGAATTCGACGACAAGCGTCGCGCTCTGCTCAGCGAATTGCAGAAGGCCGAGGAGGCGCGCCGCCAGGCGAGCGATCTCCTGGCCGAGGCCGAACGCATCCAGCGCGAAGCCGACCAGAAGGCGACGACGGCACTGTCGGAACTTGCCGAATGCCGTGAACGCCGCGGCCGCGCCGAGGAGCGTCTCGTCTCCGCCCGCGAGAAACGGCAGGAAAGCGAAGCCCGCATCCGCGAGGTCCTGAACGTTGCGCCGCACGAGGCGCTGCAGCTGACCGGACGCCCGACCATGCAGGCGCTTCCCGATCCGCGCGAAGTCGAGCGCGAGCTGGAACGCCTGAGGATCGAGCGCGAACGGCTCGGCGCCGTCAACCTGCGCGCCGACGAGGAACAGAAGGAACTGAGCGAGAAGCTCGAAGCGCTGATCAAGGAACGCGACGACGTCATCGATGCGATCCGCAAGCTGCGCGGCGCCATCCAGAGCCTCAACCGCGAGGGCCGCGAGCGGCTGATCGCCGCCTTCGACATCGTCAACGCCCAGTTCCAGCGGCTGTTCACCCATCTTTTCGGCGGCGGCACCGCCGAACTGCAGCTGATCGAATCCGACGATCCGCTCGAAGCCGGCCTCGAAATCCTCGCCCGTCCGCCCGGCAAGAAGCCGCAGACCATGACGCTGCTATCGGGCGGCGAGCAGGCGCTGACGGCGATGGCGCTGATCTTCGCCGTCTTCCTCACCAATCCGGCGCCGATCTGCGTGCTCGACGAAGTGGACGCGCCGCTCGACGACCACAATGTCGAGCGCTACTGCAACCTGATGGATGAAATGGCGGCCTCCACCGAAACCCGCTTCGTTATCATCACCCACAATCCGATCACCATGGCCCGCATGAACCGCCTCTTCGGCGTCACCATGGCCGAGCAGGGCGTCTCCCAGCTCGTCTCCGTCGACCTGCAAATGGCCGAGCGCCTGCGCGAGATTGCCTGAGGTTTTCGACGAACGCGTTTTCTGCGTCGGGGAGATTGGCGAGAGCAGCCCCTCATCCGGCTGCCGCCACCTTCTCCCCGTAAACGGGGCGAAGGGGATATGCCGCAGCCTCTCCTTTCCCCGCCGATGTCTCGCATGGCACGTTCCCTCTCCCCGTCAGAACGGGGAGAGGGTTAGGGTGAGGGGCAGTCGTTAACGCCAACTGGACAACAGTGGGCTTGACCCGAGCATTCATTTAGACGCCAAGCGCAGACGCAATTTCAGCAAAGGTGCGGCGCGGTTTTGCGTCCATAAATTGCGTAAAATCAAGGGCCGAGCAATAAACACCAAAAAAGGTCGGCTCTCTTGTCGCTTGTACCCCATTTGGGTGATGCTCTTTTCGCTGACTTGCATTAGAAGTTGTTTCAACGCAACCTAATTACTCTGCTGAAAAAGCGGGTGAGCAAACGCTGCGTATTGTCGAATTTGCGTGCGGTTTTCCGGGCGAGGGCAAGAACCGGAAACCGTTGGAGCAAATCCAGGGAAGTAGCGATCTATTTTCCAGGAATTGCGTAGAACGAAGGTCAGAACGGTTCTGTTTTGAGAAAAAGCTGAATCGTTCCTGGGTTGAGGGACCCCCCGTCCGGTTTTCCTGGCTGGACGGAAACAAGGCTTTGCGGGACATTGTTGCAGTCCCGCAAAGCTTTTTTTGTGCCTTTTTTCATCTCAGCCCTGTTTCAATCGTTTCGACCTCGGCTGCGCCGAAGATTTATTGTGCAGCGCAACATTCTGCCGCATTTGTCGATTTTCATTTCAACACCAACGGATTAAGCTAATCCTGATTTGGTGTTGGGGGGAAGATGACCAAGTGGGTCTATAGGTTCGGCGACGGGCAGGCTGAGGGCCGGGCGCGCGATCACGAGATTCTGGGCGGCAAGGGCGCCAATCTCGCGGAGATGTGCGCGCTGGGACTGCCGGTGCCGCCGGGGCTGACGATCGTCAGCGACGCCTGCAATACCTATTACAAGAACGGCCGCCACATCGAGAATGCGGTGAAGGCGGAAGTGCGCGCCGGCATATCGGCGATCGAGGCAATCACCGGCCGCCGCTTCGGTTCGGTCAGCCAGCCGCTGCTGCTCTCGGTGCGCTCCGGCGCCCGCGTCTCCATGCCGGGCATGATGGACACCGTGCTCAATCTCGGGCTCAACGACGAGACGGTGCAGGCGCTCGGCCATGATGCCGGCGATGCGCGTTTTGCCTGGGACAGCTACCGCCGCTTCATCCAGATGTATGCCGATGTCGTCATGGGCCTTGGCAACGACGCCTTCGAGGAGATCCTGGAAGACGAGAAGGCCAAGCTCGGCCATGAATTCGATACCGAACTCAACGCCTCGGAATGGCAGCATATCGTCTCCCTCTATAAGAAGCTGATCGAGGAGGAGCTGGAGCAGGAATTCCCGCAGGATCCCGAAGTCCAGCTCTGGGGCGCGGTGGGCGCCGTCTTTTCCAGCTGGATGAGCGCCCGCGCCGTCACCTACCGCCAGCTCCACAATATTCCGGAAGGCTGGGGCACGGCGATCAACATCCAGGCGATGGTCTTCGGCAATCTCGGCAATGCGTCGGCCACCGGCGTTGCCTTCACCCGCAACCCTTCGACCGGCGAAAGCGCGCTTTACGGCGAATTCCTGGTCAATGCCCAGGGCGAGGATGTCGTGGCCGGCATCCGCACGCCGCAAAGCATCACCGAGGAGGGGCGGATTTCCTCCGGCTCCGAAAAACCCTCGATGGAAAAGCTGATGCCGGAGGCGTTTCGCGAGCTTTGCCGCATCTGCACCGAGCTCGAGATCCATTACCGCGACATGCAGGATATCGAATTCACCATCGAGCGCGGCAGGCTGTGGATGCTGCAGACCCGTTCGGGAAAGCGCTCGACCCGGGCGGCCATGAAGATCGCCGTCGACATGGTCGACGAGGGGGTGATTACCGAGGACGAGGCGGTGCTGCGCATCGAGCCCTCCAGCCTCGACCAGCTGCTGCATCCGACGATCGATCCGCGCGTCACCCGCCAGGTGATCGGCACCGGATTGCCGGCCTCGCCTGGGGCTGCCACCGGCGCCATCGTCTTCACGGCGGAAGAGGCGGTCGAGGCCGAAGCCGAAGGCCGCAAGGTCATCCTGCTGAGGGTCGAGACCAGCCCCGAGGATATTCACGGCATGCATGCCGCCGAAGGCATCCTCACGACCCGCGGCGGCATGACCAGCCATGCGGCGGTCGTTGCCCGCGGCATGGGCATCCCCTGCGTTGTCGGCGCCGGCACCATGCGCATCGACGTGCGCAACGAGCGGCTGCTCGGCGTCGGCGTGACGCTCAAGAAGGGCGACATCATCACCATCGACGGCTCGGCCGGCCAGGTGCTGAAGGGCGAGGTGCCGATGATCCAGCCGGCGCTGTCGGGCGATTTCGGCCGCATCATGGGCTGGGCCGACCGCGCCCGGCGCATGACGGTGCGCACCAATGCCGATACGCCGGCCGATGCGCTGGCCGCCCGCTCCTTCGGTGCCGAAGGCATCGGCCTTTGCCGCACCGAGCATATGTTCTTCGAGGGTGAGCGCATCCATGTCATGCGCGAGATGATCCTTGCCGTCGATGAGAAGGGCAGGCGGCTGGCGCTCGACAAGCTGCTGCCGATGCAGCGGCTGGATTTCACCGGCCTCTTCACCGTCATGCACGGCCTGCCGGTAACGATCCGCCTGCTCGATCCGCCGCTGCACGAATTCCTGCCGAAGACCGATGACGAGGTGGCCGAAGTCGCCTTCGCCATGGGCATGGAGGCATCCGTGCTTCGCCAGCGCGTCGATGCGCTGCACGAGTTCAACCCGATGCTCGGCCATCGCGGCTGCCGGCTGGCGATCTCCTATCCCGAAATCGTCGAAATGCAGGCCCGCGCCATCTTCGAGGCGGCGGTCGCCGCAGCTAAGGAGACCGGGGCCGCCGTCGTACCGGAGATCATGGTGCCGCTCGTTGGCCTCCGCACCGAGCTCGATTACGTCAAGGCGCACATCGATGCCGTCGCCGGCGACGTGATGAACGAAGCCGGCATGAAGATCGATTATCTCGTCGGTACGATGATCGAGCTGCCGCGTGCTGCCCTGCGCGCCCATGTGATTGCCGAAGCCGCCGAATTCTTCTCCTTCGGCACCAACGACCTGACGCAGACCACCTTCGGCATCTCGCGCGACGACGCCTCGGCCTTCATCCCCACCTATCAGCGCAAGGGCATCATCGAGCACGATCCGTTCATCTCGCTCGATTTCGACGGTGTCGGCGAATTGATCAGCATCGCCGCCGAACGCGGCAGGCGCACCCGCAAGGACATGAAGCTCGGCATCTGCGGCGAACATGGCGGCGACCCGGCCTCGATCCGCTTCTGCGAGACGATCGGCCTCGATTATGTCTCCTGCTCGCCGTTCCGCGTGCCGATCGCCAGGCTGGCGGCAGCGCAGGCGGTGATTGCAGGCAGTCTGGAAGAGATCCGCCGCGGTCCGAAAGACCTGCGGGCGAGCGTGTAAAATATCGGCGGAGTGTGGGGCAGGGCGCCCGGGGCCCTCAGTAACGATACCGCCAACGATCGCGGTAGATATAAGGCCCGTTCAGATCCCAGGCCATGCGGTTCATCATCTCGGCACTTTGCGCCCGTGATTCGGCGCGCCGGTCGAGATCGATGCGCTGCAGGCAGGTGGCAAACCCATCCGTGCCGCGCCGGAAGCCATAGCTCATGCACCGCTGCTCATCCGCCGCCCGCCGCTCCTCCGGCGTCATCGTCTGGCAGGCCGAGAGCCCGGCGACGATGGTGGCCATGACGGTGATGAGAAGACGAATGCGCATTGGTTTGGTCCTTGGAATGCATTTCCCCGAGGAAAGGCCATTCGGGCGAGGGCGTCAAGCCATCCTTTGCCAGGGAGATCGTTGAGATCAGCCCCTCATCCGGCTGCCGCCACTGACCGGGGTCGAGCCACGGGTCTCGACCCGTCCTTCGGACCCCCGCTCGCGGGGCGAAGGGACCATGCCGCGACCTCTCCGTTCCCCACCAACCTCTCGCAGGGCACGTCCCCTCTCCCCGTCAGAACGGGGAGAGGGTTAGGGTGAGGGGCAACCACCAGTCCGAAACCGAGAAACAGAATCACGCCGCCCCAGCCGGATCCCCAATCGGCAGCAGTGCCGGATTGAGCGGCGGATCCTGTGGATTCTTCGTGTCGGCTGGATCCTGCGCCGGTGTCAGCGGCGGTTTTTGCTGGATCGGGTCGGGAATGCCGGGGGTAGGGGTCGGGCCGCGCGGGGTATCGGCATTGGGTGTCGGGATCGGGTCTCTGTTGGGCATGATCGCCTCCTTTTCGAAAAAGGAACGGCAGGCTTGGCACTTGGTTCCACTTTCGCTTGCCAACCTTTCTATGCATGAGGGCCATTCCTATGTATGAGGAAAGCTTGCAAAACTGGAACGAGCATGGCCCTTCGCGATCGATTTTCGAAAAAACTGAACTGTCCGCAATGCGGCAATGAGGGCTTTGCCGAAGCCTCGGAAGTCGATGATCCCAAGCGCAAGCACCCGGATTTCAAGGTCGATCAGCTGCCGCGCGGCTTTGGCGTGCAGCGACCTTCGAACCACCAGGAGAACTTCGTCATCAAGTGCGAATGCGGACGCAAGTTCCCGTTCCGCAGCGTTGCGGAAGCTGCGGCCGAGCGCCGCTAAAAACTTGATCTAGAATTCAGATCCGCTCCAGCAATTCGATGAAGGCATCGGCGAAACGCACCAGCGGGGCGGTCTCTTCATCCGGCGCCTGCATGCGGATCTCCGTGCCGTTATGGTCGAGCAGCGCCAGCACGACGCGCATCTCCTGGCCGTCACCAGGAATGCGCAGCACGGCGATGCGCCGGCAATCGTCGATGAGACCGCCGGCCGGCAGGTCGAACAGCAGCTCGCCGCCGGAGCGTGCCGCCGCCTGGCGCACCGCCTCGCAGAAGCCGGCATCGCCGCCGGCATAACCTTCGAGCGAAAGCTCGAGCTCGAGCAGCTCCATCGGCAGCATCGGCTCGGACTGGTGGTCGATCCCGCCAAGCGCAGACGCCTGCGGCCTTGCTGCAATCTCGGGTGAAATCATCCCGTCTCTCCTCTACATCTGGAGATGAAACCGCGGCAGAATGGCCTTTTTTTGACATATCAGCAAGGGCTTATGAAACAGCCGCCGTTTCGTCATGGCCTTCGCCGTGGATTCCAACGCATTGCCTCAGACAATAGTTTCAATTTAGCCGAATCTTGCCCCAGATCCGGATGATTTTAGGCCGGGCCGGCCTAGAGCCTTTCCGGGTTAGATTGCAGCATTCTGCCGGAGCAGGTTTTCGTCAGGGCAAAGGCGATTGGCGACGGGCATACCCCTAGGTACGTCCGAGCCGATCGCCTTTGATCCTGGCGCAAAGATGCCCGGCCCTTCGGGTTGGCTGAAACGGGCCGGCTGATCGACCGGCCGGCTTGGCCGTAGAACCGGGCTACGACGCGCGCCGGCCGGTCGACCATCCGACTCCGTTTGAGCCAACAGAATGCTGCAATCTAACCCGGAAAGGCTCTAAATCTGAATCCGGATCTAAATCAAAGAATAGAGCATGATGTCGTCCGAAAACCGCTTCACACTTTTCGGCATCATGCTCTAAACAGGGTTGAGGCGATTTGCGTGGTCGAACGCGCGGGCGCTGACGAGCAACCGGTAAGTTTAATGGCCATCCGCTTCGACCGCCCCGTTTCCAACGCCGCCCGCTTTTCGCGGCTGCTCGGGGCGTTTTCCCTGGTGCTGGCGCTGGCGGTGATGATCGCCCACCGCTTCGGCGGCCTCGCCACACCCTATCTCGTGCTGTTGTTGATTGCCGCCGCCGGCGGCGCGCTTCTGGCGGCGATGCTCGCCGCAGTTGGGCTGCGCAGCCTCTGGATGACGGGGGCCGAGGGCGGGCTGGCGGCGCTGGCGGCGCTGATCTATGCCGCCTTTCCGCTCGGCCTCGGCGCCTATGCCACCGAGCGTTACATGACGCGGCCCGATATCTACGACGTTTCCACCGATCCGGTCTCCGCACCCGACTGGCTTTCTCCGCCCTATTCCGACCAGATCTGGCTGAAGCGCAACGTGCAAGTGACGCCGGAGGATCGCGAAAAGCAGCTCGCCGCCTATCCCGAACTGACCGGCCGGCGTTATGAGGGCGCGCTCGACCGCGTGCTGGAGGCGGTGCGCAAGGTCGCCAAGATGAGCGGCATTACCATCACCAGGAGCAGCGGCGACACCGAGCCGGGCCGCAATCCCGAGGACACGCCAGTCAAACCGCCGCAGGCAAGCGACGAAGCCGTGGCCGATGCGCCCGATATCGTCCCCGTGCCGACGCCGCGCCCCTATGACGATGATGTCGCCAAGCTGATCCGCGGCGCCAATGGCGTGACATTGCAGGGCACCACCCGCACGCTGATCTTCGGCCTGCGCTTCGATATCATCATTAGGCTCCGCGAAGAGGCCGAAACCACCTTCGTCGACATCCGCGTCGCCTCCCGCTACGGCCAACACGACCTCGGCTTCAGCGCCGCAATCGCCGGGGATTATCTGAAGGCGCTGGATGCCGAACTGCTGGGGATTGCGGGTGGGTGAGCCGCGGTGGCGCAAAGCGCCAGCAATCGATCCAGTGAATCGATTGCAGCGGCGAACGCCCTGAGCCCAAGCGAAGGGCCGGGATACGGTGCGGCAAACTCGACGCCCCTATGCTGCCGCCGCAGGCGGCGGCCCCTTATTCAAGCCCGCCGAGGCAGGAATGACGGCGAAGGGCATGCCGTGTGGCACCCCCCTCTGCCCTGCCGGGACCGGGGTCGAGCCACGGGTCTCGACCCGTCCTTCGGACCCCCCACAGGTGGGGAGATTGGCTGGGCGCACCGGCTTCCCCAAACAATGAGCGTCCAGCACGGAGAAACGGTAGAGGGGCGCGAAGTTCAAGCCACTTGTGATCTCCCCACCTGTGGGGGAGATGCCCGGCAGGGCAGAGGGGGGTACCACGGCACACCGACCTGCCCCTCATCCGCCTGCCGGCACCTTCTCCCCGCTTGCGGGGCGAAGGGGAATCGCCGCAACCTCTCTGTCCCTCGCTACCTCTCGCAGGGCACGTCCCCTCGCCCCGCGGGCGGGGAGAGGGTTAGGGTGAGGGGCAGCCACTCGCGCAAACCGAACAGCGCATTTGCCGTCAGAAAGCGGATGAATCTCGCCCTCACTTCACCACCAACCACCCCGTATACCGCACCACCAGCCCGGTCAGCCGCCCGCCGATCTCCACGTGAAAGTGGAACCGCCCATCCCGCTCCTCCTCATAAGTATTCCCGCCAGGCGCCAGAAACATCGGCAGCGGAATGCCGCAGAACCGCCAGCCGCGCACCACGAGCCGCAGCTTCTCTCCATCCGGCACCAGCGCCATCAGCACCCGGAACGGCCCGAAGATCTCGGTGAGCAGATGCCGGTCGCAGCCCTTGCCTTCGGCCTGCCAGCTGCGGAAGACCGTGCCGCCGAAATCGCGCGTCCAGATCTCTCTGTCTCCATCGCTCACGAATCGCACCGTCACCGGCACATCCTCACCCGCCTTGGGAAAGCCGATCACCCCAGCGACGATCCTCGCCAGCAGCCCGCCGCCGCGCTCGATCCGCGCCCGGCCGGAGGCGACGCGCGCGCCGCCGGCATGCAGGGCGGCGAGGGCCGGGGGGGGC